>NZ_AYMQ01000050.1 GCF_000633355.1 Serratia sp. H1w | reverse complement strand
TAGCCAGAACGGTAGTGATTGCAGCGGTCAGAGTAGTTTTACCGTGGTCAACGTGGCCGATAGTACCAACGTTAACGTGCGGTTTGGAACGTTCAAATTTTTCTTTAGACACGGCTATATTCCTTAACTCTTATGCTCCCCCCTCATGGAGAGAGCACTGATCAATGTGTTAAACCCGAAAGCTTATTTACCACGGGCTTCAATAACGGCCTGAGCGACGTTGTTCGGCGCATCATCGTACTTCAGGAACTCCATGGAGTAAGAAGCACGGCCTTTGGTCAGAGAACGCAGTTGAGTTGCGTATCCAAACATCTCGGACAACGGAACTTCAGCGTGAATCTGAACGCCAGTAGCGTTGGATTCCTGACCTTTCAGTTGACCACGACGACGGCTAAGGTCACCGATGACGTCACCAGTGTTCTCTTCCGGCGTTTCAACTTCAACCTTCATGATAGGCTCAAGCAAAACAGGTTTTGCTTTCTTAAAGCCATCTTTAAAGGCGATAGACGCGGCCAGTTTAAACGCCAATTCGGAGGAGTCAACATCGTGGAAAGAACCGAAATGCAGACGCACACCGAGATCAACTACCGGGTAACCGGCCAGTGGACCAGACTTAAGCTGCTCTTGGAGGCCTTTATCAATGGCAGGGATGTATTCCGTTGGGATCACACCACCCTTGATGTCATTGATGAACTCGTAGCCTTTCGGATTCGAGCCCGGCTCCAGTGGGTACATGTCGATAACAACATGACCATACTGACCACGACCACCAGACTGCTTGGCGTGTTTACCTTCGATGTCAGTAACTTTCGCACGAATCGCTTCACGGTAAGCAACCTGTGGTTTACCCACGTTCGCTTCAACGTTGAATTCGCGACGCATACGGTCAACCAGGATATCCAGGTGAAGTTCACCCATACCTGCGATGATGGTCTGACCTGATTCTTCGTCAGTCCATACGCGGAATGATGGATCTTCCTTCGCCAGACGGCCCAGAGCCAGACCCATTTTTTCCTGGTCAGCTTTGGTTTTTGGTTCTACAGCAACGGAAATTACCGGCTCAGGGAATTCCATACGCTCCAGAATGATCGGGCTATTAGGATCACACAGAGTGTCACCGGTAGTTACGTCTTTCAGACCGATAGCTGCAGCGATGTCGCCTGCACGAACTTCTTTGATTTCTTCACGCTTGTTAGCGTGCATCTGAACGATACGGCCCAGACGCTCACGCGCGGACTTAACGGAGTTCAGAACGGTGTCACCGGAGTTAACCACGCCAGAGTACACACGGAAGAACGTCAGGTTACCCACGAATGGGTCGGTAGCGATTTTGAACGCCAGTGCTGAGAACGGCTCGGAGTCATCAGAATGACGCACAGCCGGGGTGTCTTTACCGTCGTCCAGAATACCGTTGATAGCTTCAACGTCATTTGGTGCCGGCAGGTATTCGACAACCGCATCCAGCATTGCCTGTACGCCTTTGTTTTTAAAGGCTGAACCACAGGTTACCAGGATCACTTCGTTGTTCAGCACGCGCTGACGCAGAGCTTTCTTGATTTCTTCCTCGGTCAGCTCTTCGCCGCCCAGGTATTTGTCCATCAGCTCATCTGAAGCTTCAGCAGCAGACTCAACCAGATTCTGGTGCCATTCAGCAGCCAGTTCCTGCATGTCAGCTGGGATCTCTTCGTATTCGAAGGTCACGCCTGCATCAGCTTCGTTCCAGTTGATCGCTTTCATTTTCACCAGGTCAACAACACCGGTGAATTTCTCTTCTGCGCCGATAGCCAGTTGCAATGGAACTGGATTCGCGCCCAGGCGAGATTTAAGCTGACCAACAACTTTCAGGAAGTTGGCACCCATACGGTCCATTTTGTTAACGAACGCGATGCGTGGCACTTTGTATTTGTTAGCCTGACGCCATACGGTCTCAGACTGTGGCTGAACACCACCAACAGCACAGTAAACCATTACCGCGCCATCAAGAACACGCATAGAACGTTCTACTTCGATGGTGAAGTCAACGTGCCCTGGGGTGTCGATGATGTTTACACGGTGCGGCTCAAACTGCTTGGCCATACCAGACCAGAAAGCAGTTGTCGCTGCAGAAGTAATGGTAATACCACGCTCCTGCTCTTGTTCCATCCAGTCCATGGTGGCGGCGCCGTCATGAACTTCACCGATTTTGTGGTTTACACCGGTGTAGAACAGGATACGTTCGGTAGTTGTGGTCTTACCGGCGTCGATGTGAGCACTGATACCGATATTGCGGTAGCGCTCAATGGGTGTTGTACGAGCCATTTGATTCCTCTATTGCCTTAGGCGTTCAAGTTTAGTTAAGCCAAGCGGGTTGGCTTCTTGAAGCGCCCGCTTGGTTAGCATAACTACTGCATGGATTACCAGCGGTAGTGGGCGAACGCCTTGTTGGCTTCTGCCATACGGTGAACGTCTTCACGCTTCTTAACAGCAGAACCTTTGTTTTCTGCTGCATCAGAGAGTTCGTTCGCCAGGCGCAGAGCCATGGATTTATCACCACGTTTACGAGCGGCATCAACGATCCAACGCATTGCCAGGGCATTACGACGAACCGGACGAACTTCAACTGGTACCTGGTAAGTAGAGCCACCAACGCGGCGAGACTTAACTTCTACAGTCGGGCGCACGTTGTCGAGAGCGACTTCGAAAGCTTCCAGGTGACCTTTACCAGAACGCTGAGCCAGGGTCTCCAGCGCGGTATAGACGATTGCTTCTGCAGTAGATTTCTTACCATCTACCATCAGAATGTTTACAAATTTAGCCAACAGCTCGGATCCGAACTTAGGATCTGGCAGGATTTTACGTTGGCCAATTACGCGACGACGTGGCATGGAAATACTCCGTTGAAAATTTCAGGGTTGTCCAAAACTCTACGAGTTTATTTTGACATTTAAGTGAAAATGTTTGGCCTTACTTAACGGAGAACCATTAAGCCTTTGGCTTCTTCACGCCGTACTTGGAACGAGATTGCTTACGGTCTTTAACGCCGGAGCAGTCAAGTGCACCACGGACGGTGTGGTAACGCACACCTGGCAGGTCTTTTACACGACCGCCACGGATCAGGATAACGGAGTGTTCCTGCAGGTTGTGGCCTTCGCCACCGATGTAGGAAGTCACTTCGAAACCGTTAGTCAAACGCACACGGCAAACTTTACGCAGTGCTGAGTTTGGTTTCTTAGGGGTGGTGGTATATACGCGGGTACATACACCACGTTTCTGCGGGCAAGCTTCCAGCGCTGGAACGTTGCTTTTAGCAGCCTTCACAGAGCGTGGTTTGCGAACCAGCTGGTTAATCGTTGCCATTCAAAAAGCTCCTGGGTTTTGCTTCATTTGATGCTTCGTAAACATGTGATAAATCCCCCCGTATGCACTACTGGCAAAGTACGAGGACGCAGAATTTTATGGCTGACTAGTAGAGGTGTCAAGAAATATACAACATCACACGCATTACCATGCCATTTGACTGTGGTGTTGCTCGGTTAGCAACACGAAGTCAGTATAACCGATTAGCGTGATTTTGTGTGAAAAATGACCAGACAGGCCTCTGGCATCCAAATCGTCCTGCAACGCATAAAGGGATATGGGGGCATTGAGCAATAAATCAAGGCTGGCGCTACCGGCCAGGCCTGCCAGCACGCCGTCTTGCAATAACAGCAAGGCGTCACCTTCTGCGGTGAGCCTTAACAGCGCAGGCAGATCACAACGGGTTGGGGAATGGCTGAGGGTATACAGCATCAAGATATCCTAGAAGGTCATGACCACATCGTAAGCGGCCAGTTTCTGGCGCAGCGTGTCTGCCGGCAGAATTTCGGCCTCCAGCACCCAGTCGGTGACCTGTTGCAGGCCGCGCTCCTGAATGGCCGTTGCGCAGAGATAGCAGTTTTCAACGTCATACAGCGGCAATACGCCAAAGGTGGCGATGTAATTACGGGCCAGGATCTTTTCGGGTTGTTGGCCCGGTAGCAGTTGCAACACGCCATCGCCGATAAAGAATACGCCGATGTCTTCGCTAAGCGCCGACGTCGCCAGTACCGCATCCAGCCCTTCCCTGCCTGCTGCATTGCCATGTGGCCCTTGGGTAAAAACAAACGCAACTCGTTTCATCTTGCTCACTTAAAACTGTACCAGGCGATCGTTGCTCAGCGCCGCTTCCGCCAATGAGCCCAAACCACTGAGGGCAAACCCTGGTTGCAGGTTAGCAGCCGATAACGCCAACTGGGCAGCCTCCTGCTCGTCGGTCACGCCACGGCGTAATGCGGCGGCCACGCAGACATTAAGCTCCACGCCGTGTTGCTGTGCCAAGGCAACCCACGCCCGCACCAGATCAAATTCATCACTGGCTGGCGACGTCAGTTGGTTGGCATTCAGCACCCCTTCACGATAGAAGAACACGCTGGTAATGCGGTGACCCGCCGCCAACAGGGCCTGGGCGAACTGCCAGGCGCTGCTCGCTTGCTGAGTCCCGTAAGCCGGGCCGGTTACCAGCAGGCAATAGCTGAGCATCAGCGCTCATTGCCCAGCAAGTCGCCGCTTTTAAACTGGCGGATATACAGGTAGACGGTATGTTTGGAGATATTCAGGCGATCGGCAACCTGGTTAATCGCATCCTTGATATCGAAAATACCTTTCTCGTACAGGTTGAGGACAATCTGACGATTTTTGGCATTGTTGGACACGTTGCGATCGGCATTCACCTCTTCAATGGTGAACTCCAGCGTCTGTGCCACCAGATCGTCAACCGAGGAAGCAAAGTTGACCGAGGAGGCCACCTCCTGCGTTTCTGGCGGCATAAAGGTCTGGATGATTTGCGAGAACGGCACATCGAGGTTCATGTTGATACACAGCAGACCAATTACCCGCTGTTCACGGTTACGGATGGCAATCGTCACCGATTTCATCAGCACGCCGCTTTTGGCTCGGGTGAAATAAGCTTTGGAGACACTGCTGTCTTCACCTGCCATATCATGCAGCATCCGCAGCGCCAGATCGGTGATAGGAGAACCGATTTTACGTCCGGTGTGCTCGCCATTGGCGATACGCACGGCGGAGCATTTCAGGTCTTCCAGAGAGTGCAGCACGATTTCGCAGTGCGCACCAATCAGCATCGCCAGCCCATCGACGACGACTTCATACGACTTCAGGATTTCATGGTCCGTCTGACTAAACGGACGCTCATTCAGCAAATCAAGTTCGCTGGCTTCGCTGGATAAAAGCGAATTCGACATCGAAGATACCACCTACATAGATCGCCTGTGCCAGGGGACGCAACTAAAACGGCTCGTGCAGGTGGCCATCGCAGCCAAGAGCAGTTTTAGGTACACGCCCTAAGGGGCAGGCGCATGATTCATAAGTTCAGACCCAGAGTCTAGCAAAACGGCCAGATCCTAGTCCTTACATTTGCGCGTGATATTGACGTTAAGCCCGATGCCCGGCAGGCGTCAAGCAATCAGTAAAGACAGGGCGTAAAGTTGCGGGAAATTTTGCAGGATTGAGCGGGCAGAAATGACAACCGCCGCGAAGGGCATTCGCGGCGGTTGGGAAAATCTCGGACTTATGGAGCTTTAGCGTCTGCTGGAGCTTCTTCAGCCGCTTTTTCTGTTTTGTCGTCAGCCTTGGCTGCTGGTTTCACATCCAGCAGTTCAACATCAAACACCAGCGTGGAGTTGGCAGGGATCCCTGGAACACCATTTTTACCGTAGGCCAGAGCCGGTGGGATAACCAGCTTGATCTTGCCGCCTTTCTTGATGTGTTTCAGGCCTTCGGTCCAGCCTGGGATCACGCCGTCCAGACGGAATGACAATGGCTCGCCACGATCGTAAGAGTTGTCGAACACGGTGCCGTCGGTCAGAGTCCCTTTGTAGTTCACTACAACGGTATCGCTGTCTTTCGGTGCTTCACCGGTCCCTTCTTTCTCTACTTTGTACAGCAGGCCAGATTCGGTTTTCTTGGCGCCTTTTTCTTTGGCGAAGGTTTCAGCGTATTTAGCGCCTTTCGCTTCGTTTTCTTTCGCGTCCTGCTCCATCTTCGCCTGAGCAGAAGCCTTCACGCGCGCTTCGAAACCTTGCAGGGTTTTTTCGATGTCAGAGTCATTAAGCTTGCTTTGGTTGGCAAACGCATCCTGAACACCGGCGATCAGCTGATCTTTATCCAGCTTGATGCCCAGCTTTTCTTGTTCTTTCAGCGAGTTTTCCATGTAACGGCCGAGGGAAGCACCCAGTGCGTAGGCAGCCTGCTCGTCGTCGCTCTTAAACTTGCCAGTGCTTGGTGCTTCTGCAGGCTTGGCTGCTTCAGCGGCAGCAGCAGGAGCAACTTCGCCAGTGGTGGTAACGGTTGCTGCATCGGCAGGTTTGGCCGCATCTTCCGCCATAACTTGGGTCGCATTCAGAGCAAGTGCCATAGTGGTTGCCAGAAGCGTGACTTTAAACAAAGATTTCATCCATTTCTCCAGTGTCTGAAGCGGTGCCTCAAACCATCATTAAGTAAGTTAACCGGGCTACTATAGCTGCCTGAAACAAAACAAAACAGTCACACAGGTAACCAATCGAGTCAAGATGTGACTCCATATTGGTGACAAAGTTCAAGAAAATCAATTATCACATTGATAATTAAAAACTTTATTTGAGCACCTTGCAGTTCGAATTGCCCGCCCTGCGGCGGCGAAAAACCGCTTGCCGAAATTGGCAGGCACAAAGCCGACCGCTACTGATAACATAGTGCCAGAATCCCGGATTTAACAGTGCCAGAGGTAACATCATGCACGAGAAAGACTACCAGAGCCTGCTGCAACGGTTGGAAGAGATGGAGAGCCGTCAGGCTTTTCAGGAAGTAACGATTGAGGAACTTAATCAAACCGTGGTGCAGCATCAGCTTGAAATGTTGAAAATACAAGAGCACCTGCGCCTGCTGACCGACAAACTGCGCGCCAGCCAACCTTCGATGATCGCCTCACAATCGGAAGAGACTCCACCGCCCCATTACTAAAAAAGGCCACCGAAGCGACCTTTTGTTGCAGTTACCGCGCCAGGATTAGTGGCAGCCGCAACCACCGTTGCCGCCACAGCCGCCTTTCTTGCCGTGCTCATGGTCATGATCGTGGTCGTGGCCATGACCGCCGCAGCAGCCGTCACCGTGTTCGTGGTGATGATCGTGCTCGCCGTGAACGTGGCCGTGGGCCAGTTCTTCTTCGGTCGCTTCGCGGATCGCCACAACTTCTACATGGAAGTTCAGGTCCTGGCCAGCCAGCATGTGGTTACCATCAACCACCACGTGGTCACCATCAACTTCGGTGATTTCAACCGGAACCGGGCCCTGATCGGTATCAGCCAGGAAGCGCATGCCTACCTGCAGTTCATCAACGCCCATGAAGACGTCTTTAGGAACGCGCTGCACCAGATTTTCGTCGTAGTTGCCGTAAGCTTCGTTAGCGGCTACATGAACGTCGAAACGATCGCCAGCTTCGTGACCTTCGAGTGCTTTTTCCAGACCTGCAATCAGAGAACCATGCCCGTGCAGATAGTCCAGCGGTGCACTCACCGGAGACTCATCAACCAAAACACCGTCTTCTGTACGTACTTGGTATGCCAGGCTGACTACCAAGTCTTTTGTTACTTTCATGATATCTCCTACCGTTGGAAACTAAATCGGTGGAGATTGTAGCGGAAATCTCCAGTGCTGTACCCTTCAGCATAAAAAATCACGGCAGATAACGCTACTCTGGATGAAAAATACCGATCACCTGTTCCTGCGGGCGCACGTGTTTTTCCACCTGCTGCTCGGTCTGACGCTGATGGTGGCCACACTTGACGCACTCCACCACCTCGACCTGGTCTTCACGCCAAACTGCCAGCGTATCCATAGCCTTACAGCTTGGGCAAACCGCCCCGGCGATAAATCTTTTACGTGTTGCAGACATCATTTTGCTCCCAATTATTCGTATTCATCCCAGCCGTCGAACTGCCGTTTTTCTTTTTGCATTTCGCGGTGGAAAAGTTCTTCCAGCTCGCGCCGGGCTTCCTTCACGCGGGATATCTGGGCCACATCCCCCAGATGTGGTGGCATCAGTTCACGCAGCATACGCATGTCCAGCCGGCGAAAATGCTGCTGAGCGCGATAAGCCTGATGCGGATGCATCCCCAACTCCGTTAACGCCTTGCGCCCCAGTTCCAAAGCACTGGAGAAGGTTTCACGGCTAAACTGTTTCACCCCGGCCTGTAACAGTTCATGCGCCTCAACACGCCCCCGTGCCCGAGCCAAAATAGACAGGTTGGGGAAATGCTGCTGACACAAATGGACAATAGCCATGGTGTCTTCCGGTTCATTACAGGTAATGACGATGGATTTGGCTTTTTCCGCCCCGGCAGCCCGCAATAGCTCCAGCTCGGTTGCGTCCCCGTAGTAAACCTTGTAACCATAACGACGCAGTACGCCAACCGCGCTGACGTCACGCTCAAGCACGGTGATTCGCTTCTTGTTAGCCATCAGTAAACGGCCAATCACCTGCCCGAAACGACCGAAGCCGACGATAATCACCTGTGGATCGTCATCTTCGACGTAAGGAGCCTCTTCATCCTCATCTTTGGCGTTATAGCGGCGGACCAGAATGCGATCGATAATCTGCATCAGCAACGGCGTGGTCATCATTGACAGCGTCACCACCACCAGCAGCAAGGCCAGTTGGTCGTTATCGATTACGTGTTGCGTGGAGGCCGCTGAGAACAGCACAAAGGCAAACTCCCCGCCCTGGCTCAGCACCCCGGAAAACTGCATGCGCACCGAACGCCGCAGGCCAAAGATCCGCGCCAGCGAATAAAGCACACCGGATTTCACCGCGACCAGGATCACCACGCCAAGCAACACTTCCAGCAGATGGGTATACAACACGCCCATATTCAGCGCCATGCCTACCGAGATGAAGAACAGCCCGAGCAGCAGCCCCTTGAAAGGCTCAATGGCGATTTCCAGTTCATGGCGATATTCGCTCTCTGCCAGCAGCACCCCGGCGATAAAGGTCCCCAACGCCATCGACAGGCCCAGGGCATCCATAAACAACGCGGCCCCCAGCACCACCAATAGCGCCGCGGCCGTAAAGATTTCGCGTACACCCGATGAGGCGATATAGCGGAACAACGGGCGCAACAGGAAGCGGCCACCGATCAGCATGCCGCCGAATGCAGCGACTTTCATGGCGATCTTCGCCCAATCGTCGCTGGTGCCTCCGCCCCCAGCCAGAATCGGGATTAACGCCAACGCCGGGATCACCGCCATATCCTGGAACAGCAGCACCGAGAAACCTAGCTGGCCCCCCTCGTTGCGGTTCATGCCCTTTTCACGCATCAGTTGCAGCGCCATGGCCGTCGATGACATGGCCAGACCAATACCGCCAATCACCGCCGCCTGCCAGGCAAAATGGCTGAAGTAAAGCAACGCGCCCAGCACTGCCGCCGTAACCAGGACCTGCCCGGCGCCGACACCAAAGATTGAACGACGTAGCTCCCACAGCTTGGCCGGATTCAGTTCCAGCCCGATGATAAACATCAGGAACACCACGCCCAATTCGGAGAAGTGCAGAATTTCATCCACGTCGCGGATGAATCCCAATCCCCATGGGCCGATGGCAATACCGGCGATCAGATAGCCTAAGACAGCCCCAATCCCCAGACGACGGGCAATCGGCACCGTCACCACTGCGGCAAACAGGAACAGCAGTATGGCGGTTAACAGCGCGGAACCTTCCATTAGTGCCTCCCGGTATGCGGCAACGGGTTACGCAACCAATCGCCATAGGCGCTGGCATGGCTGCTCAGCACTTCCGGTTTCTGGCGGCGCGCCCAGTAGACGAGGATCGGCGTCAGCCAGTGCATATGGCACATGGCCGCAGTCAGCTCAAAAGGGCGCAGAATATCCTCGATCGGATAGCGATTATAACCCCCGGTGCGATAGGCTCCTTCCGGCTCCCCGGTAGTGATCACCGAGCGCCAGTATTTGCCTGCCAACGCATTGCCGCCCATCCCGCTGGCAAACCCGCGGGACAGCACACGGTCCAACCACTCTTTGAGCAAGGCCGGGCAGCTATAGGTGTATAAGGGATGTTGAAAAACAATAACCTGATGGTCGCGCAGCAGCTGTTGCTCGTGATGGATATCAATAAAAAAATCCGGATAGTGCGCGTATAAATCGTGCACGGTGACGTTTTCCAACTGCTGTGCCGGTTGTAACAAAACCCGGTTTGCTACCGAGTCCTGGGATTCCGGATGGGCATACAGCAGCAAAACCTTCGGCGGCTGTGACATCATTCCCCTCCAAAGCGTCGTCAGGGTGGCGGATTTCCGTTACCATGCAACGCAAAGACTAATAATAGGACCCGTAGGCGTCCTGTTAACGTAAACTCCATTCAATTTAACATACTCTGAACAAACGGCGCTTTATGATTGTTTTCTCCTCGCTACAAATCCGACGCGGCACCCGCGTCCTGTTGGACAACGCCACGGCGACGGTTAATCCAGGTCAGAAGGTCGGCCTGGTGGGTAAGAACGGCTGTGGGAAATCCACGCTGTTAGCCCTGTTGAAAGGTGAGATTGCCGCAGACGGTGGCAGCTACACCTTCCCAAACAACTGGGCGTTAGCCTGGGTGAATCAGGAAACGCCGGCACTGGACGTGCCCGCCATTGAGTATGTTATCGATGGAGATCGCGAATTCCGCCAGTTGGAAGCCGAATTGCAGGTGGCAAACGATAAGGATGACGGCCACGCCATCGCCACGCTGCACGGCAAGCTCGATGCTCTGGATGCCTGGACCATTCGTTCCCGTGCTGCCAGCCTGTTGCACGGTTTAGGCTTTTCCAACGAACAGTTGCAAAGCCCGGTGCGAGCCTTCTCGGGCGGTTGGCGCATGCGTCTCAACCTGGCCCAGGCTTTGGTTTGCCGTTCCGACCTACTGTTGCTGGATGAACCGACCAACCACCTGGATTTGGATGCGGTGATCTGGCTGGAACGTTGGCTGAAAGGCTACCCTGGCACACTGGTACTGATTTCGCATGACCGCGATTTCCTCGATCCTATCGTCGATAAAATCCTGCACATCGAAAATGAGACCATCAACGAATATACCGGCAACTACTCTTCTTTCGAGCGCCAGCGCGTAACCAAACTGGCGCAGCAGCAGTCGCTGTATCAGAGCCAACAGGAAAAAGTGGCACACCTGCAAAGCTACATTGACCGTTTCCGCGCCCAGGCCACCAAGGCCAAACAGGCGCAGAGCCGCATCAAAATGCTGGAGCGGATGGAGCTGATTGCCCCGGCGCACGTCGATAATCCGTTCACTTTCAGTTTCCGCCAACCGGAAAGCCTGCCAAACCCGCTGTTGCGGATGGAGAAAGTCAGCGCGGGCTATGGCGACAAGGTGATTTTGCAGTCGATCAAGCTCAACCTGGTGCCCGGTTCACGTATTGGCCTGCTGGGGCGCAACGGTGCCGGTAAATCAACGCTGATCAAAATGCTGGCCGGCACCCTGGAACCACTCAGCGGCGAAATCGGGTTGGCGAAAGGCATTAAACTGGGTTACTTCGCCCAGCATCAGTTGGAGTTCCTGCGAGCCGATGAGTCGCCACTTCAGCATCTGAGCCGTATCGCCCCTCGCGTGTTGGAACAGCAGCTACGGGATTACCTGGGCGGTTTCGGTTTCCAGGGCGACAAGGTCACCGAGATCACCGAACGTTTCTCCGGCGGTGAAAAAGCGCGGCTGGTGCTGGCGTTGATCGTCTGGCAGCGCCCTAACCTGCTGCTGCTCGATGAACCAACCAACCACCTGGATCTGGATATGCGCCAGGCGTTGACCGAAGCGTTGATCGATTTCGAAGGGGCCTTGGTGGTCGTTTCGCATGACCGTCACCTACTGCGTTCCACCACCGACGATCTGTATCTGGTACACGATGGCCAGGTAGAGCAGTTCGAGGGCGATCTGGACGATTATCAGCAGTGGCTGAGTGACCTGCAAAAGCAGCAGGCACAGCAGGATGCTGCACCGAAGCAGGATAACGGTAACAGCGCGCAGGCCCGTAAAGACCAAAAGCGCCGAGAAGCCGAATTCCGTACGCAAACCCAGCCGCTGCGTAAGCAGATCGCCAAGCTGGAACAGCAGATGGACAAGCTGGGTGCCGAATTGGCCGCAGTGGAAGAACAGTTGGCAGACTCGGCGCTGTACGACAACAGTCGCAAAGCCGACCTGACCGCCTGCCTGCAAAAGCAAAGCCAGGCCAAATCCGCTCTGGAAGAGACGGAAATGACCTGGCTAGACGCCCAGGAACAGTTGGAAACGCTGACCCAGGCGTTTGATGCAGAGAGTTGAGTTAACGCCCCCTCACCTGCGTAGGGGCGCTGCATGCTGCGCCCGTGCCAAGGTCAGATTGGGAGTTTATGGAGGGCACGGTCGGTCCCCTCTCCCTGTGGGAGAGGGTTGGGGTGAGGGGTAATGCTACGCACATGAAAGACGCTGGCGGATTTGCTCCAGTGAGTCCTGGTGATAGAGTTTGCCATCCAGGAAGCGCGTTTTCAGTTCACCCTGCCGTTCCTGCTGCCAGTCCTGATTATCCAGCAGTTGATATTCCCCTTCCCCATCGCGGATCACCCGTAACAAACCACGTGCAGACTGCTTTAAACCGCTGTCGGTCTTCGGCTGTTTGAAAATAGTTCGCCCAACCCCGTTTACCTCGCCATAGGTGGCCTTCATCGCAAAACCGAAGGTATCGCGGGTGTGGTATTGGTAGGTGAAAGAACCGACGCCAAACACCACGTTAGAGCTGGCAAACCCTTTAGCTTCCAGCCGTCGAAGGATTTCCTGCGCGCGTTCCAGCGTGATCGAATCGCCGTAGATCAGCCCAACATGGGGATCCAACACCTTGTAACCCTTACTGTTAACCGTACCACCAAAGATTTCCCACAGCACTTCCACCGAGCCCTTCTCTTCGGCGCTGCGTTGTTCACTTCTATCACTGTCGTCACCGGTCCCACAAAGGATCGCTACCGGGTCGCCACTGTCTGGGCGGAACACCACACGGCCATCGCGTACCATGATTTTGTCATGTAGCTCGCGAGTAAACTGCGTCAGCACTTGCCAGTAATCCCAGGTATCCGACACGATAGAAACCAGCCCGTTCGGATAGAGGTCTTCAATCAGCCGGCGGAACGTTTCGATCTCCGTCGCCTGCTCGCCCATGCACATCACACTGTGCTCGGTAGCGGGGATGCTGCCAGCCACAAAGTAATCGGCCGCGGTTGGGTAATACCGCTGTGCATACAGCACGGAAGGAATATTGTCGGTTCCCTTGAAGCTGAGCAAATGCCCGGTGCCAGACTGCGCAACGTCATGCATGCCCGACAAACCGCGAAAGGAGAAGTCGTGGCATTGGAAATCCAGGTGTGCCACATCGTCACAGGTTTTGGCCGCCCACTGCTGGCAGATTTTGCGGTAATGATGGGCAATGGTGGCGTTGGTGGAAGCCTTCCACAGTTCGGCCGAGATCACCGTTTCCAGATAGTTGACCAACCAGAAGAACTCCTCGACGGTATTGGTGATGGTCAGCACCGGCACCTTCATCTGCACCTTGCTGCCTTCATCCAACCCTTTGATATGCAGCGGCAAATAGCCCAGCCGATGCAGGGCGCGAATATGCTCAACGCAAACCCGATCCTGACCGATGTAGCTGTCCATCAGCGTCTTATACTCACCCACCACCTGCTCTTCCGGTTGAGCAAAGAACTGCTGATTAAATAGATCCACCATGAACCACTGCAAGAAGCCCTGCAATCCAAAGAACACCAGTTTGCCGTCCGGCAGCGGTGAAGCAAAGAACCGATCGCTGCGCGGTGTGAAGTTAGAGTAAACCCGCGTGGTGCCCTGCGGATACTGCTCGCGGTGTGAGACTTTGTAGCCATCAATCGCCAGAATTGGGTTAGTTAACATAGTGGGTTCCTTAATCTGCGTAGATACGCGCAATATCAATCAGTTCAACACGTTGCCCAGCCAATTCCGCCGTAGCATAGGAGGTGGTGGTATAGAGGTTATCGATGCCCTGGTTCAACAGGGCCGCAGTCCCTTTGGAAAACACTCCGTGGGTGACATACAGGCTGACCGTACGTGCCCCCGCCTGACGCAACACCTGAGCCGAGCCAATAAAGGTGCCGCCACCGTCGCACAGGTCATCAACGATCAGCACATCTTTATCCTGCACATCGCCAGCCAGCAGCTCGAATCCCGTCAGATCGCCGCTAAACACGTCGCGATGTTTGGTCATGATGCCGTATTGCGCGATGCCAAAATGGGCCGCCACCGCGTGGATTTTTTTCAGCGCTCCGGCATCCGGTGCCATCAGGAATAGCTGCTGCTGGGTCAACAGATTGGCCAATCTGCTGCTGTGCTGCATGCACTGTTGCTGGGTAATGATGTGCATGTTGTTGATCACGGCGGCAGCCACCTCGCTATGAGGGTCCAGCACCGTCACACGGTCAAACGCCAGCGTGTTAAGTAATTGGCCGAACACCTTGAGCGCAAAGCTGTCGCCAGAGGTCATATGGCGATCCTGACGGGCATAAGGCAGATATGGCAGTTCGAGCAAACTTTCTTTGATCAGGAATTGGTGACGCACCGCCTGCGTGAGCCGTGCCAATAACATGAAGTCATCCATGCTGCGCATTGCGCTGGCACGTATGCGCATCTGCGATATTCCGGTCGTTTCAGGCTGTTCAAACCGGGCATACACCGCCCCATCGGGAAACTTGCCGGTTGCGACTTTTACTTCCATGTCGTTCAAAAACAACTGCAACTGTGCGCTCATATTCCTCTCCCCATCAATTAATGTCTCTAAGACATTTATATAATTGTCCAATGGACATTTATTAGCAAGAAAAAAAATGCGTCGATTGCAAAAAAGCCGTTTAACTCATTGCTATGTCTGAACGGGCGCAGCATGCAACGCCCCTACACGGTGAAGCATTATCATTCCTCCACGGCAGTTGTTATATTGTCTCAAAGACCTTTTTAGCCGAGCGCCTGCATGACCACCCAAGCCGAGTACCTCAAAAATTACGATCCGCGCCTCTTCCCCTCTCCGATCGTCACTGTCGACAGCGTGCTGTTTACCGTGCATGACGGGCAGCTGTGCGTGCTGTTAGCCAAGCGCGCCAATCACCCTTTCCGCGATCAATGGGGATTGCCCGGCGGATTTATCGATTTGCAGCGCGATGCCTCAACGCAAGCAACCGCCGAACGCAAACTGAGGGAAAAAACTGGCGTGGTGCCGCCTTATCTGGCGCAGTTGGAAAGCTTTTCTGGCCCGGAGAGGGATCCGCGCGGCTGGAGCCTGACGACGGTCTACTTTGCCCTGATCGCCCATGCCGATTGCCAACCACATATCGCCGATGTGAATGACGTAGCCTGGATGCCGATGGACAGCCTGCAAACGCAGCAGTTGGCCTTCGATCATCAAACGATTGTGACAGCGGCACTGCAGCGATTACGGCAAAAAACCGCTTACTCCATGCTGCCGGTCTATTGCCTGCCAGCGGAGTTCACGCTTTCCCAGTTACAGGAAGTGATTGAGATCATCTTGTCGCATAACGTGCAGCGCAAAAGCCTGATGCGGCGTTTCGACGCTTCGGAGATGTTTGAGGAAACCGGCGAGAGAGTGGCAACAGGCGCACGCAAGGCACGCCTGTATCGCAAGAAAGCGGGTGTGGATATGATCAACTTCTCCAGAAACCTGATGGTGGAGTGATCCTCAGGCGCGATAAAACGGCTTATCCCCCAGAATGGTCGCTCGGTGCATAATGCGCCGCTGCGGCAGGTAATCCGCATTGGCGTAATGCTGCGTCACGCGGTTATCCCAGATGGCAATATCGTTGGCCTGCCAGCGCCAGCGCACCTGAAACTCTGGCTTGGTGATATGTGCAAACAGGAAACCTAGCAGGGCATCGCTCTCTTTCGCTGCCAACCCCACAATTCGCGTAGTAAATCCTTCATTGACGAACAGCGCCTGCTTGCCGGTCACCGGATGGGTGCGGATCACCGGGTGCAACAACGGTGGGTTCTTCTGAACGGCCAACAGCCAGCGCTGATGTTCTTCCTCGCTACCGCGATGCTTATATTCGGGGAATGACTTGGTGAAGTCATGTTCCGCCTGCAACCCGGCCAGCAACCGCTTGAAGGGTTCAGACAACGCCTCATAAGCGGCAATCCCGCTGGCCCACAGCGTATCGCCACCGGTCGTCGGCAGTTGCTTGGCGGCTAAAATCGCCCCCTGTGGCGGGTTTTCAATAAAGGTCACGTCGGTATGCCAGTTATCGTTATCCGGCGGATTATTGTCATGGGTATCCAGCACAATAATCTCCTCCACATCGGGAGCATGCGGATACACCGGGTGAATATGGAGATCGCCAAAGCGCCCTGCCAGCTCACGCTGCTGTAACGGCGTGATCGGCTGATCGCGCAGGAACAGCACCTGATGTTTGAGCAAGGCATGGTAAAGCTGCTCAAACTGGCCGTCGCCCAGTGGCCGTGCCAGATTAACGTTCTCCACCAACGCGCCGATATAAGGCCCCAACGGGGTAATTGCTAAACGTTCGTTCATTGCTGAACTCCATGCCAAGGGGTCAACCGGCGCTGCAAGGCACGCAGCCCCAGCTCCAGACCAAATGCGATTATCGCAATCACGCTGATACCGGCGATCACCACGTCGGTCGCCAAAAACTCACCGGCGGACTGCACCATAAATCCCAGGCCGCGCGTAGCGGCGATCAGTTCGGCGGCTACCAGCGTAGACCAACCGACACCCAGCCCAATGCGAATGCCGGTCAGGATTTCCGGCAGCGCGCTTGGCAACACGACAAAGCGCAACAGCTGCCAGCGGTTGGCGCCCAAAGCCTGCGCGGCACGAATGCGCACCTGCGCCACACTGCGTACGCCAGCTACGGTCGAAAGCGTCACCGGAGCAAAAATCGCCAGGTAAATCAGCAGGATTTTCGAGGTTTCGCCAATGCCAAACCAAATCACCATCAACGGCAGGTAGGCCAACGGCGGCACCGGACGATAAATTTCGATCAGTGGATCAAGCAAGCCACGTACCGTCTCACTCAGCCCCATCGCAATACCTACCGGGACACCAATCACCACCGCGGCCAGCAATGCCACCAGAATGCGGCCCAAACTCGCGGCCAGGTGTTGCCATAACGTGGCATCCATAAAGCCTTGTGGGCTGGAAATAACGAGTAGTTGATGCAATACCTGCTGCGGCGCAGGCAAGAACAGCGGGCTGATCAAGTTTAATGCAGTTACCGCCCACCATATCGCCAACAGGGTCAGTAAGGTTGCGGCGCTCAACTTGAGGCTACGCGGCAACGTAAAGCGAGACTGCCGCACTGCGGAGGGCACGGCGGCTTTCAGAACGGAATGCAGGCTCATAGCAAGGCCTCGCGCTGTTGGAACACCCGGCCCAACACATATTCACGCTGGGCGATAAACTCAGGATCGGATTTGATCGAGCGGCAAGGCTCACCGGCGGCATAACGCTGGCCAAAGTTCAGCGACAGCCGCTCCACCACCTGCCCCGGCCCTGGGGAAAGCAGTAACAGCTCACTGGCCAGGAACACCGCCTCTTCAATGTCATGGGTGATCAACAACACCTGCTTGCCGGTATCGCGCCAGATGTTCAACAGCAGTTCCTGCATCTGTTCGCGAGTGAACGCGTCCAGCGCACCAAAAGGCTCATCCAGCAGCAACAGCCGAGGGTCAGCAGCCAAGGCGCGAGCAATGCCCACCCGTTGACGCATCCCTCCGGAAAGCTGCCAGATGAAATGTTGTTCATAGCCGGTCAGCCCAACGCGTTGCAGCATCTGCTGCGCAACCTTGCGGCGTTGCACCTTCGCTACCCCGGCCAGCTGCAAACCAAACTCCACGTTATCCACCACGTTGCGCCACGGCAACAAACCTTCATGCTGGAACACCACGCCCCGTTCGGCACCCGGGCCTTTAACGGGGACGTCATCCAGCGTAATGCTGCCTGCCGTTGGCTCAATAAATCCGGCGAGCAGATTCAGCAGCGTGGTTTTGCCGCAGCCCGAAGGCCCCAACACCACCACCAATTGCCCGCTGGCGATCTGGAACGACACATCGCGCAGCGCCGGACGCCCCTGATATTCCGCCGAAAGATGGTTAACGTTTAGCATTGCGGCCCCCTTATGACTGCGGCGCAGCCTGTACCTGTTTGACAAAGCGGTCGGTCACAAAGGCGCTGTAGTCACTGTCTACCTGTGGGATCTTGCCTTGTTGCTTAAGGAACTCGGCGGTATCGCGAATGGCTTTATCCACCGGCTGGCCCAGTTGGCTGATCTGATCGGCTACCGGCAGATAACGATTCCCCTTCACCAGCTCCGGCACCTGCTCTGGCGGCACTCCGCTCAGGCGAGCCAGCGTACTGAGATTGCTTGGGTCCTTCAGCCACTGTTCCGGCTTGGCCAGATAGGCTTTCTGCGCTTTCAGGGCGCTAGCGGCAAACGCGGTGACCACGTCTGGATGCTTCTCGGCGAAGTCTTTGCGCACTACCCACACGTCCAACGTTGGTGAGCCCCATTGGCCAACCTGCTCGGAGTCGGTCAGCACCTTGCCTTGCTTGGCAAGCTCATTGACCACTGGCGCCCAGACGTATGCCCCGTCGATATCCCCACGCTGCCAGGCCGCCGCAATAGCAGGTGGTTGCAGGTTGAGGATTTGTACCTGTTCAGGTTTGATACCCCAGTGTTTCAGGGAGGCCAGCAGGCTGTAGTGAGTGGTGGAAATGAACGGCACCGCAATGCGCTTGCCGATCAGATCCTGGGGAGACTTGATCTCCTTTTTCACCACCAGCGCTTCGGAACTGCCGAGCTGCGAGGCGATCAGGAAAACTTCTATCGGCAGTTTCTGGCTGGCCGCCACGGCCAGCGGGCTGGAACCGATATTGCCAATCTGCACGTCGCCAGAGGCCAGCGCACGTAATACGCTGGAACCACTGTCAAATTTGCGCCAGTCAACGGTCGCGCCAGACTGTTTGGCAAAGCTGTTTTCCGCCTGCGCCACCTTGGCCGGTTCGGCGGAGGTCTGGTACGCCACGGTAACGTCCACTGCCTGGGCACTGGCCGTACCGAGCGCTAAAGCCAACAAGACTGCACTGCGTAATGAGAAAAGTTTGCTCGCCATGATCCGCTCCGTTGATAAAATTCTGTGCTGTGAGCTACAGTTTTATCTGAGCGGCGCTCGGCAATAAAAGAATAAAAAAATCTTCTTTATTACTTATGGCGATATCAATGCCACCCACTCGCCCCCTGCGGCACTGCTGCGCTGGGCGGCATCAATAAACGCCATCCCTTGCACGCCGGTTTCAATCCCCGGTAACAGCGGTGCCGCCGCAGGGCCATCACGTAAACAGCGGGCCGCTTCACGGTAAATCTGACCGAACCCTTCCAGATAACCTTCCGGATGCCCCGCAGGCACACGGGCCAGCAGGCGGTTTTCTACGTGCTGAAATGCCGAGGCACGAGTAATACAATACGCAGGCGCGTCGAAGGGCCGTATCCAAAGTTGGTTAGGGTTTTCCTGGCAGAACTCCAGGCTACCCTCACTGCCGTAGACCCGTAGTTTCAGGCCATTCTCATGACCGCAGGCCACCTGACTGGCCCAGAGGCGACCCTTGGCCCCATTGGCGTAACGCATCTGCACCCGTACGTCGTCGTCCAGCCTGCGCCCCGCGATAAATGACGATAGCTCAGCGCTGATCGCCTCAGGCAACATGCCGCAGACAAACTCTGCCAGTTGCCAGGCGTGAGTGCCCACATCACCGATGCAACCTGCTCCGGCCTTTTCCGGCTGGGCACGCCAACCCGCCTGCTTGTTGTCGGTCAGTTCCAGGGGTTTTGCCAACCATTGCTGCAAATACTCCACCTCGACGAAGCGAACCTCGCCCAACTCCCCCGCTAACACCCGGCTACGTGCCTCACGCACCAGCGGGTAAGCGCTGTAGTTATGGGTCAGGATCAGTTGCCTGCCGCTTTGGCGTACGGTCTCGGCCAACTGCAACGCTTCCGTATACGAATTGCATAGCGGCTTATCGCAGATCACATCAATCCCAGCGTTGAGAAAGGCACTGGCTACCGGGGCATGCAAATAATTCGGGGTCACGATCGCGACAACATCAATTCCATCTTCACGCGCCGCTTCCGCCAGTGCCATCTGGTTAAAGTCGGCGTAACAACGCTCCGGCTGCAAATGCAGTAACGCCCCGGTGCGCAGGCAGTTTTGCCGATCGGAAGAAAACGCGCCGGCGACCAGTTCGAACTCATCATCCATCCGCGCCGCCAGCCGATGCACGGCACCGATAAACGCGCCTTCACCGCCGCCCACCATTCCCAGCTTCAATCTCATAATGCGTCCTCCACGCCCAACATCGCTCTCACCTGCGCCCGGTCGGTAGCCACGACGGCAAAATCATCAAAGGCCCGTTCCGCCACCGGAATAATATGGCGGGCGATAAACGCCGCCCCTTCACGTGCCCCAGCCTCCGGTGACTTGATACAGCATTCCCATTCCAACGTGGCGACGCCGGGGAAACCGTACTGCGTCAGCTTGCTGAAAATGGCCGGGAAGTCGATTTGCCCATCCCCCAGTGAACGAAAACGCCCCGGCCTTTCTGGCCACGGCTGGTATCCCCCATACACTCCGCTGCGCGCGCTGGGGCGATATTCCGCATCCTTGACGTGAAACGCGCGGATACGTTGGTGATAGCAATCGATAAAGCCCAGATAATCCATCTGCTGCAAATGCAGATGGCTGGGATCGTAGAGAATATGGCAGCGGGGATGATTGCCGACCTTGGCCAGGAAGCGCTCAAAGGTCACACCGTCATGTAGGTCCTCTCCCGGATGCAGTTCATAGCACAGATCTACGCCAGCCCGATCGAAGGCGTCCAGGATCGGCAGCCAGCGCAGGGCCAACTGTTCGAAAGCCTCTTCCAGCAGTAACGCATTATGCGGTGGCCACGGGTAGAAGTAGGGCCACGCCAACGCCCCGGAGAAAGTCGCATGCGCCGTCAGCCCCAAGCGCTGCGAAGCCTGTGCCGCCAGCAACAATTGCTCCGTTGCCCAGGCTTGCCGCAACTGTGGTTTGCCCCGGACTTCTGGCGGAGCAAACCCATCGAAGGCCAGATCGTAGGCCGGATGGACGGCGACCAACTGCCCTTGCAGATGCGTCGACAGCTCGCTGATAGTAATACCGTGCCGCCCAAGCCGGGCGATAATCTCATCGCAATAATCCTGACTGCGCGCCGCCAATGCCAGATCGAAGATAGCCGGTTCCAGCGTGGGGATCTGTACGCTGGTGAAGCCCAGCCCGGCGGCCCACTCCGCCAGGCCATCCAAAGTATTAAACGGGGCCTGCTCGGCGATGAACTGCGCTAAAAATAGTCCCGGCCCCTGCATCGTCTTCATTCGTCTCTCCCTAATACCACCGTGCGTTGGCTGCGCACCGCTTCGTCCGCCGCCAAAACCACCCGCAAGCTGTTCAATGCATCCTGAAGATGCTGATGAAGATCCCGCTGTTCACGAATGGCCTGTAAAAAGTAACGCTGTTCACTCAGGCACAGCGCCAAATGGTCTGGTTCATCCTGGCAATCGATCCAGCGATCTGGCCGTTTAAAGCGGTTTTCATCATCCAGATCGGCGTAATGCACGCGCAAGGATTCGGTTTTGGTATGCCCCCCGACATCGTCGGAGGCCCTTTCCTGATGGCGGGCCACGATCGAAACCGACCCGCGTGGCCCGATAACGTCTTTCACAAAGTAGGCCGTTTCACTGATCATCGGCCCCCAGCCCGCTTCGTACCAACCGACCGACCCGTCGGCAAAGCGCACCTGTAGCTGGCCGTAGTTATACATGCCCTGGGGCAAGTCATCGGTCAACCGGGCACCGATCGCACTCACGCTGATGGGTTCGGCCTGGGCCATCTGGCACATCACGTCCAGATAATGTACGCCGCAATCAACGATGGGTGACAACGACTGCATCAGATTGCGATGCACATTCCACATCTGCCCATGGCTTTGCTGATTAAGGTTCATCCGCATCACCAAGGGTTTACCCAGGCCCCGAGCCAGTTCGACAAACTGCTGCCAGGAAGGGTGATGGCGCAGAATGTAGCCCACCACCACCTGCCGCTGTGCCTGCCTGGCTGCGGCGATCACCCTTTCGGCCCCTGCTACCGTGGTAGCAAGCGGTTTTTCGATAAACAGGTGACACCCCGCAGCCAAAGCAGCCAAGGCATAAGCTTCGTGGGTATCGGGATAAGTGGTCAGGCAGACGGCATCTGGCCGGGTTTGCGCCAGCGCCAACTCAAAATCGCTGAAGGTGGGATAACCGCCACCCAAGCGTTGATTAAGCACCTCACGCGACTCCCCTCGTGCTACCAGCCCACAAATTTCTACCCCTTCCATCGCGTGGTAAGCCTCGGCATGGGACGCCCCCATATTGCCGCAGCCCACCACCAGCACGCGTAAATCAGCCATCACGTTTCTCCCCTGCTGGCGTATCCCGGTAGTTGAAGGTGAAGAAGAACAGCGCGGCGATCGCTAATGCACCGAACGCCGGGTACCACCAGAAGTGCTGCCATTGCGGCAACGCCGCAGCCCCTTCCCCTGTCACCATCTGGTTAAACAGCGCACCGCTGATTTGTGAACCAATCAGCATCCCTATGCCGTAGGTGAACAGCACCAGCAGGCTCTGGGCCTGGCCTTTCACCTTGTCGCCCGCCACCTTATCGGTATAGATAAAGCCGATGACGAAGAAGAAGTCGTAACACATGCCATGCAGGATGATGCCAAGGTAGATCATCCAGCGCATTTCTTCGGTAATGCCCAGCGCGAACATCACGTAACGCAGGAACCAGGAAAGCATGCCGATCATCAGCATGTACTTGATTCCCAGGCGGGCAAACAGGAACGGGATCAGCAGCATGAAGAACAGCTCTGACATTTGCCCCAGCGACATCACGCCACCCACGTTGGTAAAACCGGCTGCGGCAACGAACGGCGCGGCATAGGCGTAATAAGCCGCCAGCGGGATCGAGATCAGCATCGCGCAGATGATAAACACCAGGAAATGGCGCTGCTTGAGCATCGCGAAGGCGTCGGCACACAGCAGATCGCGCATTTTCACTGGCTTGCCGCGTTCCGGCGCCGGGGTATGTGGCAACGTAAAGCTGTAAACCGCCAATACCAACGAAGCCACCGCCGCCAGGGTGAAGATATCGGTACTGTCCGACATGCCAGTGCTGCCGACGATCAGTCCAGCGACAATCCAGCCAAAGGTGCCGAACGCCCGCACGATCGGGAAGGCTTTCTCACTATTGCTCAGGCTGTAAAATGCCACGTTGTTGCTCAGGGCAATGGTGGGCATGTAGCACAGCATATAACCGAAGATGATCCACAGCAGCCCGCTGCCCTGCCCCTCGGCAAAGAAGCCTGGCATCATCCACAGCAGGCCGGCCCCAACCAGGTGCAACACGGCCAGCACCTTTTGCGAGGCAAAGAAGCGGTCGACCACCATCCCCAATACAAATGGCGACAGGATGGAGGCGATTGGCCCGGTGGAATAGGCATCGCCAATAATCGCGGTCAGGCCATATTTGCCCATCACCACCCCAAGCGTGACGTACCAGGCTCCCCAGACAAAAAATTGCAGGAACATCATCAGTGCCAGCCGCGGCACCACCCATTTGAACGTGGTGCTTTTGGCCCCCAGGGCCAGGCTATCTGTTTGCATAACTCCCCCATCGGTGTTGGTGGTTTGATACAGCAACGACGCCGGTGCTAACCGCTTTCCGGCAAAAAGGACGGCATCACTACGCCGCCGGGTTGTTGCGCCTGGCCTTTCACCTGCGCGAT
The DNA here is from genome assembly GCF_000633355.1 of Serratia sp. H1w. Classification (GTDB taxonomy): domain Bacteria; phylum Pseudomonadota; class Gammaproteobacteria; order Enterobacterales; family Enterobacteriaceae; genus Chania. Next base: position 55,598 of record NZ_AYMQ01000050.1, on the reverse strand, counting down.
ATGTAATTCACAAATTCGGCCCCCCCAGCGCAGCAAAACCTGACTAAGCGCAGGGCGCTGTGCGGGTACCAATACCACCGGAGTTGTGCCCCGATGATGGCAATCCAGCATCCAGCCGAGCAGCTCAAGGGCGATCTCCTCGCTATGGCAACAACCCGGCCCCAGCATGCGGGAAGCCGGATGTGCCACCGAGGCCAGATAGCCGCCGATGCGACCGTCCAACTCCCAGACGGCCACCTGCCACAGTCCACTGACGTCATTGAGGAAATAAGCGATATCGCGTTGGCGTTCGATGCCCAGCAACTCGCGTTCCAGTTGTAGGATGGCGGGCAGATCGTCGAACCGGGCGGCTCGCACTTGACCGCGCGTCAGACGTGGCAAAGCCAATCCCTGGCTTGGCACCGGGATCGCCATATCCTGATAGAGGGCATACGGGGTAAATCCCCCACGCTGGTAGAGCGAATAGGAATCCAGATTCAGTGCACTGGACAGCAATCGAACCGGTAAATCGCCAGCCAGTTCGTCGGCCTTGGCCAACAGACGGCGGGCAATCCCCCGGCCAAAATAATCGGGATGCACATTCATGATGCCCAGCCCCAGATGGGTTTCACGCGGGTGGAAAAAGCAGGAGCCGCAGATCGCCCCTTGTGCATCACGAGCAATCCAGTGGTGGCCGGCATCCAACTGCTGGTAAACATCGACAAACAGGCCACAGCTTTCCGCGCCGGCGGAGAAGATGTCCCCCATTCCGTGCTGCCGATACCAGGCATTGGTTGAGCTATGGATCAGGGCGGCAATCTCGCTGCGATCCTGCGCTTGCGCTACTTGAAGTTGTATCTCCATCTGCCACCTCCTATCACATCGCTAGTTGAGGATTTCCGTGAAAAAGCAAAATGAAATCGATTACATTACAGCAATGAATAAAATGTAATCGATTTCTTTTTTTCGGCAACCGGATTAAGGTAGATAAAAGCAGGCAGAAGATGAATTTGTAATCGGCGTCACACATTTCCCGCAGGGATCAAATTGATGCCAAATTGGTTATGATGCTAAATGTGCCGGGGTCAAACATGTTCAACCTACGCTAATACACCCTATACGGTTAAACGGGCGCAGCATGCAGCGCCCCTACGGCAAGGCAAACGAGCAGAAGGAAAAGCAAACCATGTCGATAGCAAAGGTGGCAAAGATCGCTGGCGTCTCAGCGGCCACCGTTTCACGGGTATTAAATGACCAACAGATCGTCAAACCAGCCACTCGCGATAAAGTCCTGGCGGCGATCCGCGCCTGTGACTATCAACCCAACCTGCTGGCTCGTCAGTTGCGTACTGCCCGCAGTGGGATGCTGCTGGTGTTGGTGTCCAATATCACCAACCCTTTCTGCTCCATGGTGGTCCGCGGCATTGAAGAAGAAGCCGAACGCCACGGCTACCATATTCTGTTGTGCAACTCGGAATCTAACCCGACCCGCGAATCCGCCTACCTCAGCCTGCTGAGTGGCAAAGTGGTTGATGGAGTGATCACTATGGATGCCATCAGTTGCTTACCGGGGTTGACCGCCATGATCGGTGATTTTCCCTGGGTGCAATGCGGCGAAGGCGATACCGAATTCCGCGCCTCTTCCGTTACCATCGATAACCATCAGGCTGCCATGGCTGGCGTGCATCATCTGGCCGCCAAGGGCCGCCAACGCATCGCGCTGATTAACGGCGACATGCGTTATCTGTACTCACAACAACGTGAACAGGGCTACCGGCAGGCGCTGGCCGATTTGGGGTTGGAGTATTGCAAGGTGGAATACGTCGAAGGACTGGACTATGCCGCTGGCGCGCAGGCCATGAGCAATCTGTTGGCCGCAGGGGCACAGCCCGATGCGGTATTTGCCATTTCGGACGTGATCGCCGGAGGCGCGATGAGCACCTTGCACCAGCAAGGTCTGCGCATTCCAGCAGATATCGCGGTAATGGGGTTTGACGGCGTGCCGTTTGGCAGCATCACCACGCCCCCACTGACCACCATCGTTCAGCCGATGCATCAGTTTGGTGTGCGTAGCGTGCAATTGCTGCTGGAGAAAATTCAGGGCCAGCAGTTGCCCCCTTGCCACGACGTGCTGGATTGGCAACTGCTGGAACGGAGCTCAACCTGAAAGAGTGCCGCGCAAGAAGATACGTGCGTAGCCCCCCAGCAACGTGCGTTCCCCTTGTAGCTCGCAGAACAGCTCGCCACCGCGTGATGACAGCTGTTTGGCATGTAGCGCCTGGCGGCCAAGACGTGCCGTCCAGTAAGGCATCAGAATGCAATGAGTCGAGCCGGTTACCGGATCTTCGCTGCGATCCAGAGAGAAGTAGCGCGAGACAAAATCCACATCATCACCCGGAGCCGTGACGATCACGCCGTAACCAAGGTGATCGATCAGCTCGGCAATCGCTGGCTGCACTGTCCTCACCTGCGCTTCATCTGCCAATACCACCATCAACGACTGAGCCTGCCATACTTCCAGCGGTTGCACACCGAGCAAAGCGGCCAGTTGCGCCGGTTCGGCAATTTGCTGCGCTGGCCGAGCAGGGAAATCCAGGATCAGCCGTTCACCATCGGCCGCATCGCGTTTGACATACAGCTCGCCGCTGGCGGAACGAAAACGGATATCGCTCAGGGCCGGGTTGACCACGTTGAGCAGCACGTGCGCCGTGGCCAGGGTGGCATGCCCGCAGAGATCCACCTCCCGCGTTGGCGTAAACCAGCGGATCGCGTACATATCACCATCCTGCCAGACAAAGCTGGTTTCCGGCAGGTAGAGTTCGTTGGCGATAGCCTGCATCTCCGCCGTTGCCAACGGTTGCTGCAATAGGCAGACACCTGCCGGATTGCCCCGCAGTCCTTCGCCGATAAAGGCATCAACATGAAAGTAGTTTTCGGCCATCAAAGCTCCCTCAATGCCAAATCAGTAATACGCAGGCTGCGGTTAACAGCCCCATCGAGACGTTAAAGATAATCCAGGCCCGCTTGCTACGCAGCAGACGACCAATCACCGTACCAAAACCCAACCAGATGATCCCGGCAACAATATTGACGGCAAAGATACCGAAGGCGATAGCCAGAATGGAGTGGTTGTATTTATCCCCCGCCAGACTAAAGCTCGCCACTGCCCCCAGCGCCATCAACCAGGCCTTGGGGTTGAGGAACTGCAACAGCCAGCCCTGATGCAGACGTACCGGCTTCGGCGGCGGCGCGTCGGTTTCCAGCTTTTCATAGGCTGCCGTCGCCACTTTCCACGCCAACCACAGCAGATAAAGGCTACCGAGGATTTTCAGGATCAGGTGCAGGGAAGGATAAATCAGGATCAACCCACCCACGCCAAACGCCACCAGCACCAAGATACTCTGCATCCCCAGCATAATGCCGATCATCAGCCACAATGAGCGCATAAAGCCAAAATTGGCACCGGAAGTGGTGAGCAGCATGTTGTTTGGCCCGGGAGTGATCGCGGCTACCCACAGGAAGCCTAACATCGAAAGAAATAAACTCAGTTCCATGAAGCGGGTGCTCCTCACCCAAATGACGTTTTTGCAGTATGATTGCTAATACATGAGTTTGAAGCTAACAGTGCGGTTCCGATCACACAATAGCCGCCAACAAGAATTTTATTCACTATGTATGAATCCTTTCGCCCCCTGACCGGGGCCAGCAATCCACACCTGCAAACCCTGCTGCCACGGCTGGTGCGCCGCCGCGTGCGGGTACAGCCACATTGGCAACGGCTGGAGTTGCCCGATGGCGATTTCGTCGATCTGGCCTGGAGTGAAGATCCGCAACTGGCGCGCGAGAAACCCCGCGTGGTGCTGTTCCATGGGTTAGAAGGCAATTTCTACAGCCCTTATGCACATGGGTTGCTCAATGCCTGGCGCGAGCAAGGCTGGTTAGGCGTAGTGATGCATTTCCGGGGTTGCAGCGGCGTGCCCAACCGCAAGCAGCGCATCTACCACTCCGGCGAAACGGAAGATGCCCGCTTCTTCCTGCGCTGGCTGCGTGACAGTTTTGGTGAAGTGCCAACGGCGGCAGTCGGGGTTTCCCTTGGCGGCAACATGTTGGCCTATTATCTAGCCCAACAGGGCAATGACAGCCTGCTACAGGCGGCGGTGGTCGTTTCCGCCCCGTTGATGCTGGAGCCTTGCTCGCTGCGTATGGAACAGGGCTTCTCACGTGTTTATCAGCACTATCTGCTAGGCCAACTGAAGCAAAATGCCACACGCAAGCTGCTGCACTACCCAGGCACCCTGCCCTTGGAGCTCTCGCAATTGAGCAAGCTGCGGCGTATCCGCGAATTTGACGATGTGATCACCTCGCGTATTCACGGCTTCAGCGATGCGGTCGATTACTACCGCCGTTGCAGCGCCCTGCCGCTGTTGCCGCAGATCACGACGCCGTTGCTGATCATTCACGCCAAAGACGATCCGTTTATGACCGACGCGGTGATCCCCGATCTCAACAGCCTGCCACCCAATATCGAATACCAGCTGACAGAGTGCGGTGGCCACGTCGGCTTTGTCGGTGGCACGTTGAAAAAACCACAAATGTGGCTGGAGCAACGTATCCCAGCCTGGCTTTCTCCTTTTTTGGAACCCACCAAGTGATTATTCCCTGGCAAGACATTGAACAAGAGACCCTCAACAGCCTGATCGAATCCTTTGTGTTACGTGAAGGCACCGACTACGGCGAGCACGAACGTTCGCTGGAACAGAAGGTCGACGACGTGCGCCGCCAGTTGAAAAGCGGCGAAGTGGTGTTGGTGTGGTCAGAGTTACATGAAACCGTCAACATCATGCCACGCGGGCAGATCCGCGCCGGGCAGGAAGAAATTTAGTATTATTTGACGCTATGACTGAGGGAAAAAATCAGGTAACAATGCAGTATTGCAAACCAACGCGCACAAATTCGCCTAGAGCGAAAGGACATCAGTCACACTAAAAATCATACTCTGAGCCTGCGCATTTAATACGGAGTGACCCTCGATCATGTCAGCCAAACATCCCGTTATCGCGGTGACCGGTTCCAGTGGAGCCGGCACCACCACCACCAGCCTGGCATTCCGCAAGATTTTTCAGCAGTTGAACCTGCGTGCGGCCCAGTTGGAAGGCGACAGCTTCCACCGCTATACCCGGCCGGAAATGGATGCGGCAATCCGTAAGGCTCGCGATATGGGCCGCCATATCAGCTACTTCGGTCCTGAGGCCAACGATTTCGGTCTACTGGAACAAAGCTTTATCGAGTACGGTAAAAACGGCACCGGTCGCTCGCGTAAATATCTGCATACTTACGACGAAGCGGTACCTTACAACCAGGTACCGGGCACGTTCACGCCTTGGGAGCCACTGCCTGCCCCCACGGACGTGCTGTTTTACGAAGGGCTGCACGGCGGCGTCGTAGCTGACCAGATCGATGTGGCCAAACATGTCGATCTACTGGTTGGCGTGGTGCCGATCGTCAACCTGGAGTGGATCCAGAAGCTGGTTCGCGATACCGGCGAGCGTGGACATTCCCGCGAGGCGGTGATGGACTCGGTGGTGCGTTCGATGGAGGACTACATCAGCTACATCACGCCGCAGTTCTCGCGTACCCATATCAACTTCCAGCGCGTCCCGACAGTGGACACCTCCAATCCGTTTGCCGCCAAGGCGATCCCCTCGCTGGACGAAAGCCTGGTGGTGATCCACTTCCGTGGTCTGGATCAAATCGATTTCCCCTACCTACTGGCGATGCTCCAAGGATCGTTTATCTCGCATATCAATACGCTGGTCGTGCCGGGCGGCAAAATGGGGCTGGCGATGGAGCTGATCATGGCACCGCTGGTACAGCGGCTGATGGAAGGCAAGAAAATCGAGTAAAGCGATTGGGCGCGGCAATCAACTGCGCCCGGTATGGGTTAGCGCATCAACAGGTGGCGGATAAAACCAACGTGCAGTTTCACCCCGATCTGCATTGCCGCCTCATCCAGTTTAAAGCGAGGGTTATGCACGCCATAGGTGGCACCGATCGCCTCGTTACCGCTGCCGATAAACAGGAAGCACCCCGGCACCTTCTCCTGATAGGAAGAGAAATCCTCGCTGCCAAACATCGCGCTGGTCAACTCACGCAGCGCCTGTGGCCCCACGGTCTCGGCCACGACTTCACGCGCAATGGCGCAAGCATCGGAATGGTTATTGCCAATGGTATAGCCACGCGTCCAGTCAACCTTATAGCTGGCACCATGCGCCTGGCTGATCCCCGCAACGGTTTGCTCCACCAGTAGCGGTACCCGCTCGCGGACTTCCTGATTATGAGTACGCAGCGTTCCCGCCAACCGCGCGCTGTCTGGGATGACGTTATAGCTGTCGCCCGCCTGGAAGGTAGCTACCGTCAGTACCGGGGCATTTAACGGATCCAGTTTACGCGCGACCACCTGCTGCAATGCACTCACAATCTCTGCACCAATCGGTACGGGATCGATGCACAAATGCGGCATCGAACCGTGCCCACCCTTGCCTTGCAACACAATGTCGAAGTTATCGCTGGAGCCGCTGAACACCCCTTGTTTCATCCCCACCTCGCCGGTAGGGAAGTTGGGCATGACATGCAGGCCAAAGATCATCTTCACGCCGTCCAGAACACCCAGATCGACCAACTGCTGGGCACCGCCCGGTGGCACTTCTTCGGCATGCTGGAAGATAAAACGTACGGAGCCCTGCAACTGCGCCTGAAGCTGGCACAGCACGCTGGTGGCCCCCAACAGCATCGCGCTGTGGGCATCATGACCGCAGGCATGCATCACCCCTGGCCGGGTCGAACAGAAAGGTTCGTCGCTTTCTTCCTGAATAGGCAAGGCATCGATATCGGCACGCAATGCGTAGCACGGCCCCGGCGCTGCCCCCTGCAAATCGGCGACAACGCTATTTGGCGTAGGGCGGGAAATCGTTAATGGGCCAAGGTTAGCCAGTTGTGAGGCGATGTAGTCTGCCGTCTGCGCTTCTTGAAATGACAACTCTGGATTGGCATGCAAATGGCGGCGCCACTGCAAGACCTGTTGTTCCACGCCGGCAATCAGCTGTTCAATGTTCATTTTCTACTCCTTAATTCAGTGCCGGTTGGCGTGCTTTGCCCGCCAATGGCAGGATCACCAGCCCGGAAACCACCATAGCCAGTGCCAAAAAGATAAACGTCGTCATGTAGTCGTGGCTGATAGTGATCAGATACCCCATGGCGATAGGGGCCACAAAGCCACCCAAGGTGCCGCCAGTGTTAATCAACCCCATCGCTGCGCCCATCACTTCCGTAGGCAGGCGCTTCATCGGCAGGGTAAACACCGTGACGAACGAGGCCATCAGGAAAATGTAGCCGAGGAACAGAAACAGGCTGGCGGTCAGCGCCGATTCGCTGGTAAACACCAGCCAGATGCACAGGGCGCTAAGCAGGGAGCTAAAGAAAATCACCAACGGCTCACGCCCTTGCAGGTAGCGCCCCACCAGCCAGCCGGTACCGAGTGAGGAGATCCAGATACCCAGCCCGCCTGCGGCGACCACCATGCTGGAAACGTCAATCGGCATCCCCCGCTGCTGCACCAGGAATTTCGGCAGCCAGGCCATCAGGCCGTACGACGGGATATTGATGCAAAAAATCGCCACAAACAGCAGCAGCACGATCGGGTTCTTCAGCAGGGCCTTATAGTTCGCCGCGGCTGCCCCGGCTTTAGCGGGCGCCGCCTGTGGCGGATTGGGCACCAGCCACAAGATGCAGGCGGCAATCACGAATGCCAACAGACCAAGCGCAGAGAAGGAACCACGCCAGCCGATGTGATCCAGGCAATAAACCGCGACCAGCGGTCCGACGGTCATCGCCAACCCGGCGGAAGACAGCAGAATTGACTGTGCGAAGGTGCGTTGCTCCAGCGGGAAGTTCGCCACTACTGCTTTGGCACAGGAACACGGATAGCCCGAGTGGCCAATACCGGACAGGAAGCGGAACGTCACCAGCAGGCCCAGGCCGAACCCCAGAATGCCGAAGCACAGGGCAAATCCCCCCAGCAGCAGTAACGAACTGCACAAGACTTTCTTGAACCCAAAGCGGTCGTTGAGCCAACCCGCAGGTATCTGGAACAGAGAATACGCCAGGAAAAACATCCCGGTAATGTAGCCCAGTTGTTCCGGCTGGAGATTGAATTCGCGTTCGATAGGCAGCAGCGCAAAACCCATCACGGTTTTATCGATGTACACCACGACATAGCCCACAAACAGCAAAAAAATCATTAGTGAACGATTTTTCATCGCTGATATTCCTTTAAGTTATCACCCAGGTTGCCTACCCACCTGGCAGGCGTAATTTAATAATGTGATCCAGGTCACTTTATAGTTTTAATAACAGTCACTTATAACAACATGCTGAAATTATCGCCTTTTGCCGGGCGGCATAAGATACAATTTTGTAAGGGGTGATACTTTTTACTGATAGGGGTAGGGATGCGCTATTTACCGAAGCTACAACAGCTAAAGGTCTTCCAGCAGGTGATCCGCAGCGGCAGTATTCGTGGGGCTGCACGTGCTCTGGAACAGTCTCAACCGGCGGTGAGCCGTACCATCCGCGAACTGGAGCAGATCCTGGAAACCCAGTTGATCATTCGCAGCAGCCAGGGGATGACGCTGACTGAAACCGGCCGCACCTTCGCTCTGCGCATGCAGTTGATCCTGGAAGAGTTGCAGCGCGCTGCCGACGAGATCCAGCAGTTGAATCAGCATTCGCAAGGCAACGTCGCCATTGGCTGCTCTTCACTACTGGCACTGACGGTATTACCCGAACTGGTCGAAGCCTTTAAACAGCCGTTTCCACAGGCCAACCTGCTGATCCGCGAGGCACAGCTTTCTACCCTGCTGCCAGCCTTACGCGAAGGCCGCCTGGATTTTGCCGTAGGCACCGTCAGCCCGGAACTACCGCTGGAAGATTTGGTGCGTGAGCCGCTGTTCAGCGCCTCTTTTTGCATTATTGCGCGCCAGGGACACCCATTGGCACAGGCGACGTCGCTGGACGACCTGCGCGAAGCCAAATGGTTATTACCGGAAACGGATATGGGTTATTACCAGCAGTTGCGCGCGGTGTTGGGCACCTTCTATCAGCAATTGAGCCGCTCGCCCATTCGCTCGGATTCGGTGACCTGTGGCTTGAATATGGTACTGGAAGCGGATTATCTGACTATCGTGGCACGGGCGATGAGTGCGCCATTCCACTTGCAGCATAAGCTGGTGTCATTGCCTATCGACACGCTGCCGCAGGCGCAATATTGCGTGCTGTATTCGCAAAAATCGCCGCTAACCGTGACGGCGCGGCGATTTCTTGATCTGTTGCGTGCCCACTGCCTGCGCTACCCTTGGTAGGATCAGGCGACTTCGCGGATTTCAAAGCTGTGGGTGACGCTGGCAGCCTTGCTCAGCATCAGGGAGACGGAGCAGTATTTCTCGGCAGAAAGATCCACCGCGCGTTCCACGATCTTATCGGTCAGCCCTTTGCCGGTGACGATAAAATGCAGGTTGATGTGGGTAAACAGACGTGGTGCTTCTTCACGGCGCTCCGAGGTTAATTTCACCTCGCAATCACGCACATCGTTACGCCCTTTTTGCAGGATCGACACCACATCGATGGCGCTACAGCCGCCGACGGACATCAACACCATTTCCATCGGGCTTGGTGCTTTATCGCCCGCATTGCCATCCATCAACACCTGATGGCCGGACGCAGACTCACCCAGGAAAGTCAGCCCTTCTACCCACTTAACTCTTGCCTGCATTTTACATACTCCGGTTAATTTCTTAAAAACAGGGTACGCTTTCGCATACATTCTGGCAACGGAACCTGACGCTAATCATGCTGAAGCGAGACAACACAAGACACCCGCCTCACTCTGTGCTACAAACAGAGCCGCAATAACTCTTTCCAGGTCACCGATTTCAGGGATACGTCCAAGGAAAGGCCCCTATATTGGTATGTTAACAGAATGTAGCTTGCAGCACTCCCCGCAAGTTAATATGCTAGAGCACAAGCGTATTTCTATAACACGCCTCAAAACCTGTTGATAGCCACAATTAAAACACCAGGCTATAAGCACGTTTTACAGGGAACTCTGACCCCTGTGATACAAGGCAGCGATAACAACAGAGGATAATAGCGAATGGTTCTCGGCAAACCGCAAACAGACCCGACTCTCGAATGGTTCCTGTCTCATTGCCATATCCACAAATATCCATCGAAGAGTACGCTGATTCACCAAGGTGAAAAGGCCGAAACGCTTTACTACATCGTTAAAGGCTCCGTCGCGGTGCTGATTAAAGATGAAGAAGGCAAAGAGATGATCCTGTCCTACCTTAACCAGGGGGATTTCATCGGCGAGCTTGGATTATTTGAAGAAGGCCAGGAGCGTAGCGCCTGGGTTCGGGCCAAAACGGCCTGTGAAGTGGCTGAAATTTCCTACAAGAAATTCCGCCAGTTGATCCAGGTTAACCCGGATATCCTGATGCGCCTGTCCGCACAGATGGCCAACCGCCTGCAAGTCACCTCAGAGAAAGTGGGTAACCTCGCCTTCCTTGACGTTACCGGCCGCATTGCACAGACCTTGCTGAACCTGGCAAAACAGCCTGATGCCATGACTCACCCTGACGGCATGCAGATCAAAATCACCCGCCAGGAAATTGGCCAAATCGTCGGTTGCTCACGTGAAACCGTCGGTCGTATTTTGAAAATGCTCGAAGATCAGAATTTGATCTCCGCGCACGGCAAAACCATTGTCGTGTACGGTACGCGTTAATCCCCTAAGAAACGGCGCAGCCATGCGCCGTTTCTTTACCTGCTGAACAGCCAACCATCATGTGGCGCCGCCTGATCTACCACCCGGAAGTCAACTACGCACTGCGGCAAACGCTGGTGTTGTGCCTGCCGGTGGCGTTTGGCCTGCTGATTGGCAACCTGCAACTCGGTATGCTGTTCTCGTTGGTCCCCGCCTGCTGCAATATCGCCGGGCTGGATACGCCACACAAACGCTTCTTCAAACGCCTGGTCGTGGGCGGTTCCCTATTTGCCCTCAGCAGCCTGCTGCTGCAACAAGCCCTGCTGTGGGATCTGCCGTTACCCCTGCTGATGCTGGGGATGGCGCTGTTGCTTGGCGTTAGCGGTGAGATCAGCCCGCTACATGCGCGCCTGCTGCCAGCCGCACTGGTGGCCGCCATCTTTTCCCTCAGCATGGTTGGCACCGTGCCCATCTGGCATGCTCCTTTGCTGTATATCGTCGGCACCGCCTGGTACGGGCTGTTTACCTGGGCCTGGTTCAAGCTGTGGAAAGAACAGCCGATGCGCGAATCCCTGAGCCAGTTGTATATGCAGTTGGCCGACTATTTTGAAGCCAAATACACCCTACTGACTCAGCATACCGATCCAGAAACCGCCCTGCCGCCGCTGTTGCAACGCCAGCAGAAAGTGATGGATCTGATCAGCCTGCTATACCAACAGCTGAATTTCCTGCCCCATGCCAATAACCTGGAGCAAAAGCGCCTGCAACGCACCTTTCAGGTAGCACTCGACCTACAGGAGCACATCACCGTCAGCCTGCATTTACCGGAAGAAGTGCAGAAGCTGGTTGAGCAAAGCCAGGCCGAAGCGATTATCCGCCGCAACGCTCAGGTGATCGCCACACGCCTGCAGGTGGTGGCCGACGATATTCTCTATCATCGGCACTCTGCACGTTTCAGCATGAAGAATGAGCTGGCAGCGCTGGAAAAAGTCGCCTCCCAGCATGCCGATAACCCGGTTGGTCAGTTCTGTTATTACCACTTCAGCCGCATCGCACGCCTGCTGCGTACCCAGCACCCGCTGTACCGCCGTAATTTGATGGCCAACCAGTCTCGGCTGCCGTTCTGGCCAGCGGTAGTCAGCTATCTGTCGTTCAAGTCCAACGCCCTTCGCAACGCCGCCAGATTGGGCGTCATTTTGGCGGCAGGCAGCAGCCTCGGGATGTTGTTCAACCTGCCAAAACCCTATTGGATCTTGTTGACCATCATGCTGGTCAGCCAGAACGGCTATAACGCTACGCGGGTGCGGATCCAGCACCGTGCCCTTGGCACGTTGGCGGGGTTGGTGATTGCTGCCGGGCTGTTGCAACTCCAGATGCCAGAGAACGTGACGTTGAGCATCATGCTGGTAATTACCCTGGCGGCTTATCTGATCCTACGCAAAAACTACGGGCTGGCAGTGATGGGCTTTACCGTGACGGCCGTCTACACTTTGCAGCTTCTGGCGCTGAATGGCACCCATTTCCTGGTCCCGCGCCTGATCGATACCCTGATTGGCTGCGTACTGGTGTTTGGCGGCACGATCTGGCTATGGCCGCAATGGCAGAGTGGCCTGCTGCGTAAAAACGCTCATCAGGCGCTGGAGAACGATCAGACGGCACTGCGTTTACTGCTGGAAGAGCAGGAACCAGACCCCAGCGAACTGGCCTATGCCCGTATGCAGGTCAATCAGGCGCATAACGCCCTGTTTACCTCGCTCAATCAGGCAATGCAGGAACCGGGGTTTGAATCGAATTATCTGGCGGATATGCGGCTATGGATCACCCACAACCAGTTTGTAGTTGAACACCTGAACGCGATGACCATTCTGGCGCGTGAGCACTATATGCTGACGCCGAAGCTGGCTCAGGAGTATCTGCAAACCTGTGAAATCGCCTTGCAGAGCTGCCAACAGCGGTTGGAATATGATGGCCCAAGTACCAGTAACAGCATCATGCAGCCGCCGGACCTGCATCCGGATATGCCAGTCACCGAGATGGAGCGCCACCTGCGGCGTATCCTTTCCCATCTGACGGTGATGCATACCATCTCGTCACTGGCCTGGCGCCAGCGCCCGCATCACGGTATCTGGCTCAAACGCAAACTGCGGGATAGCTGACGGTTGGCAGGGCCGCAGCCCCGCCAGCCTGATTAGCCGTTAATCACGTCCTGTACGGCCAGCTCGAACAACGCCATCCCCTCTTCGATATCTTTCAACTCCACCACCAGTGAAGGGGCAAAGCGGATCACGTTCGGCCCGGCGTTGAGGATCATCAAACCACGCGCGGCGGCGGCAGTGAGGAAATCACGCGCTTTGCCGTGATAATCGGCCTTGAGTTCCGCACCAATCAGCAGCCCCATGCCGCGAATATCGCTGAAAACATCGTATTTCTGACCGATTACCTGCAAAGCCTGAACAAACAGACCGCGTCGCTGCTCAATACCGCTTAGCACCTCCGGCGTATTGATCACGTCCAACGCCGCCTCTGCCACCGCACAGGCCAGTGGGTTGCCACCGTAAGTGGTGCCGTGAGTGCCGACCTGCATCACTGAAGCGATCTCTTCGGTAGTCAGCATGGCACTCACCGGGAAACCGCCGCCCAACGCTTTGGCTGTGGTGAGGATGTCTGGCGTAATGCCGTAATGCATATAGGCAAACAGCTTGCCGCTGCGGCCCATGCCGCTTTGCACTTCATCAAACACCAGCAGCGCCTGATGTTGATCACAGAGTTCACGTACGCCTTTGAGGAAAGTAGGATCGGCGGCGGTAATGCCCCCTTCTCCCTGAATAGGTTCCATCACCACCGCACAGGTGTGATCGTCCATAACTGCTTTCACCGCGGCCAGATCGTTGAAGGGAACATGTACGATGTCAGCCGGTTTCGGCCCAAAGCCGTCGGAGTATTTTGGCTGCCCACCCACGGAAACGGTGAACAAGGTGCGGCCATGGAAGGCGTTATTAAACGCGATGATCTTGGTTTTATACGGGCTATGACGAGTGATAGCGTAATGACGAGCCAGCTTGAAAGCCGCTTCGTTGGCTTCCGCACCCGAGTTGGCAAAAAACACCCGGTCAGCGAAGGTGGCGTCGATCAGTTTGCTGGCCAAACGGAGCGCGGGCTCATTGGTGAACACATTGCTGGTATGCCATAAGGTTTCACCCTGCTGCTTTAGCGCCTCGACCAGCGCCGGATGGCAGTGCCCCAACGCCGTCACCGCGATACCACCCGAGAAGTCGATGTACTCTTTCCCTTGCTGATCCCATACGCGGCTGCCCTTGCCCTTCACCGGCACAAACTGGGCGGGTGCATAGACAGGCAGGATCACCTGATCAAAGGTGCTGCGGGTAACTGCGGTTTTTTCGGTCATTAGTGGCTCCAGACGGCTAGCTATCGAGTGAAAATATAATCACAAAATATGCATAAAAAACCAATCAAGAGCAAGCCTAAATAGCCGCTAACGGCTAACTTTGCAGGAAATTATCCAGCAGCTGATGCCCTTGTTCGCTGAGAATGCTTTCCGGGTGGAACTGCACGCCTTCCAGCGCCAGCGTCCGGTGGCGGATACCCATGATCTCATCGCGCTTGCCGTCACGTTCGCTCCAGGCGGTGACCTCAAAGCAATCCGGCAAAGTCGCTGCATCCAGGATCAGGGAATGATAGCGGGTGACGGTCAGCGGATTATTCAATCCATTGAACACGCCAAGATTATTATGGCGAATGGCGGAGGTTTTGCCGTGCATCACCTCGCGGGCGCGAACCACGTCGGCACCAAACGCCTGACCCAACGCCTGATGTCCCAGGCAGACCCCAAGGATCGGCAGCTTGCCAGCAAAATGGCGAATAGCGGCCAATGAGATACCCGCCTCGTTCGGCGTACAGGGGCCAGGGGAGATCACCAGATGCTGCGGTGCCAGCCGCTCGATATCGGCCAGTTGCAGTTCATCGTTGCGCTTCACCAACACTTCCGCACCCAGTTCGCAGAAGTACTGATAGAGGTTATAGGTAAAGGAGTCGTAGTTATCGATCAGCAGCAGCATGACAAACCTAATATATTGATCTTATTAAAATAGCGATATGTACGAGCTATCACACAAGAGCCAGGATCTTGAGTTCAGCGATAAAATACATAGCAAAACGCACAGCAATCCCCCTCACCCTAACCCTCTCCCCTAGGAGAGGGAATATACCGTGCTACATGTTATGCCCAGTCCCCGACTTCGGCTCTGGACTCGCTCCCTCTCCCCCAAACAGATGTCCATGAGAACTCCAGTCTTTACAGTGGGAGAGGGCTGGGGTGAGGGGCGGTTGCCAGGTTAGCACGACGGTTCCACGAGGATAATTCAGAAACGAGCTCAACGCTATTTCATAGCGTGCATAATCGAGATACAAATTAACCCCAAAAGTTTGGAGGTTTCTATGAACGAAAAAAGTAAATTTACGTCTCTTGCATGTGAAGCCATCCATGATGCAGCTTCTGGATTATGCAACGACGATGCAATCTCGCAGGAGGCAATACGCAGCTTCGATCAGGCCTATGTCAGCAGTGCCAAGGGGGCCCTAGAGAAGGACCATCAGAGTTACGTTGAAACCATCAGAAAAAAGATAGGCCATGATTTGCTGTTGCTTGCCGGTGCTAATGTCGTCATAACTCGGGATGATGGAAGCATTCTTCTCCAACTGCGCCGCGATGGTACTTATGGGCTACCTGGTGGCTTGCTTGAACCTGGGGAGTCGCTTTTGCAATGCGCCATTCGAGAAACACAGGAAGAGTGTGGGGTGCTGTTTTCAGACATGACGTTCGTTGATGTTTTCTCTGGGGCTGAGTATACGTTCACGCTGGCTAACGAAGACCAAATTAATGTTATCACCGCGGTCTACCATGCAGACTTGAAGGAGGGGAGTGGCGAGGTTGTCATTAATGATGATGAAAGCAAGGCACTCTGTTTTTTTAGCTTGAGCGCGCTACCCGATAATATGAACGATGAATATCGTGTCTATATAAGCGCTTATATTGAAAATGTCATTAGAAGATGATTTAAAAAAGCTGACAGAGGTAGGCCCGCGCAAACTCATTGCCAATGTAAACGGGCGCTGTATGCAGCGCCCCACATGATGGATTTCAGACCTACTTCTTGCGGCCACCCATGATCGAGCCTAAAACGCCACGCAGGATCTGGCGGCCCAGGTCGCGAGCCATGCTCTTGGCTGCGGTCTGTACAATGCCGTCGTGCTTGCCACCGCGCGGGCCGGTGGAGCCGAACAGGATCTCGTTCAATCCCCCCATCAAACCGCCGCCGCCGCTCTCTTGCCCTGCGGCCGGTTTCTGAGCCGGTTGCCCAGGCTGTGGCGTCCCCACGGTAGCAAAACCCCCTGCGGCCAACTTTTCATAGGCAGACTCACGGTCCACCATATCTTCATAGCGGCCATAGAGCGGCGATTTATTGATAGCGCTATTCAGCCCTTCGGCACCCAACATGCCCATTTTCGATTCCGGTGCGATCACCATCGCACGCTCTACCACGTTCGGCCGTCCTTTCTCATCGAGGAAGGAAACCAGCGCTTCGCCCACACCTAATTCGGTGATTGCCGTTTCCGCATCAAACTCGGGATTGGCGCGCATAGTCTGAGCCGCTGCCTTCACCGCTTTCTGATCGCGTGGCGTAAAGGCCCGCAGCGCGTGCTGGACACGGTTGCCCAGTTGGCCCAGAACACTGTCAGGAATGTCCAATGGGTTCTGAGTAACAAAGTAGATGCCCACCCCTTTGGAACGGATCAGGCGTACTACCTGTTCAATTTTGGTCAGCAAAGCCGGTGGAGCGTCGTTAAACAACAGATGCGCCTCGTCGAAGAAAAACACCAGCTTGGGCTGTTCCGGGTCGCCGACCTCCGGCAGGTGTTCAAACAACTCCGCCAGCAACCACAGCAAAAATACCGCATACAGCTTCGGCTGATTGATCAGCTTATCCGCCGCCAGCAGGTTGATGATGCCATGCCCGTTAGCGTCGGTTTTCATCAAGTCGTTGATATCCAACATCGGCTCGCCAAAGAATTGGTTGGCACCCTGCTGTTCCAGCGTCAGTAAACCACGCTGGATCGCCCCGACAGAAGCTGAGGAGATGTTGCCGTACTGGGTTTGAAACTGTTTGGCGTTGTCCCCTACGTACTGCACCATCGCCCGCAGGTCTTTCATATCCAACAGCAGCAACGCGTTGTCATCGGCGATTTTGAACACCAATTGCAGCACGCCGCTCTGGACTTCATTCAAGTCCAGCAGGCGGCCAAGCAGCAGCGGCCCGAGATCGGAAATGGTGGCGCGAATGGGATGACCTTTTTCGCCAAAAATATCCCAGGGGATCATGGAACAGGCCTGAGGTTGCCAGTCGGTAACGCCAATGGCAGCTAGCCGGGCCTGCAATTTCTCGGAAGGAACCCCTTCGGCTGCAATGCCCGACAGGTCGCCTTTAACGTCTGCCAGGAATACCGGAACGCCGATGCGCGAGAACTGCTCCGCCATCTTTTGCAGGGTAACCGTTTTACCCGTACCGGTTGCCCCGGTGATCAAACCGTGGCGGTTAGCCAAGGCAGGCAAAATAACCAGATCCTGCACCGGTTTCCCGTCTTTCATCGCTTTGGCAATAATCCGTGCTTCGCTCATCTGAGTTCCTATGACCCTGTACGGCGCGAATGCGCCCGTTGATATCAACAAGGCTATAAGCGCCATGAAAGCCCGTCAAGGATAAACAAAAAGGGCACCATTCAGGTGCCCTCATATTGACCGTGACGCATAACGTTAACCGCGTAGCCCCAGCTCTTCTTTCAACGATTTCAGATAACGGCGGCTGACCGGCACCGGTTCGCCCACCGACATAATCATTTCCGCCGTACCACTTTCTTCAAAGCGGATCTCTTTGACCTGTTCCAGATTGACCAGATATTGCCGGTGGCAGCGCACCAGCGGGGTACGGCTTTCCAGCGTACGCAGCGTCAGCTCGGTAAAGCACTCCATGCCATCATTGCGCACGACATACACCCCGGTCGAGCGTGAGCGAATGGCGATTACCTCATCAAAGCGCAGCAGATAAATCCGGCTATGGCCGGTACAGGGGATGTATTTCAGGTAGCCCGCACTTTCTTCCAAGGCCGCAATATTCTGCGGGGCACGACGCTGATGCAGGCGTTGCAGGGTTTTATTCAGCCGGTTTGGCTCGGCCGGTTTCAGCAGATAATCGAACGCATGCTGCTCGAAGGCCTGCACCGCGTATTCGTCATAAGCCGTCAGAAACACGATGTAGGGCATCCGGTTCGGGTCAAGCATACCGACCATCTCCAACCCGCTGATGCGCGGCATCTGGATATCCAGAAACACCACGTCCGGTTGCAGGCGGTGGATTTGGCTGATGGCCTCAATGGCATTGGCACATTCACCGATAATGGTGATGCCCTCCTCCTCTTCCAACAGGTGGCGCAGGTTATCGCGGGCAAAGGGTTCGTCATCGACAATCAGTACGTTCAACATCAGGCGGCCCTCGCCAAGGGAACATTCAGGGTGATACAGGTATAGGTTTCAGGCTCACAGGTCACCTGCACGCCATAATCATCACCGTAGCGCACGCGGATACGTCGATCGACCAGGTTCATCCCCAACCCGCTACCACCGGTTTGCTGGCGGAACAGCCCGGCGTTATCCGTCACCTGCAACAGCAAATGATCGCCCTCCAGCCGCGCCCCAATATCGACACGGCCAATGCCCAACAGATGGGAAGTGCCGTGCTTGATCGCATTTTCCACAATAGGTTGTAATGAGAAAGCGGGTAAACGCACCGCCAGCAACTCTTCCGGCAGTGAAACCGTAATCTCCAACCGATCGGCAAAGCGGGCCTTTTCGATTTGCAGATAGGCGTTCACGTGCTCGATCTCATCGGCCAGGCTCACTTCATCGTCGGAGCGCTTGAGGTTTTTACGGAAAAAGGTCGACAGATACTGCACCAGTTCGCAGGCCCGGTCGCCATCGCGGCGGATCACCGCCACCAACGTATTCAGGGCATTAAACAGGAAATGCGGATTCACCTGAGCATGTAGTAGTTTGATTTCCGACTGTGCCAGCAGCTGTTTATGGCGCTCATATTGCCCGGCCATGATTTGCGCCGACAGCAGACTGGCGATCCCTTCTCCCAGCGTGCGGTTGATGGTGCTAAACAGCTTGGTCTTGGGTTCGTACAGCTTGATGGTGCCGATCACGCGCTGATTCTCACCGCGCAGGGAGATCACCAACGTGGAACCCAGCTTGCAGTTGCCATTAATGGAGCAACAGTAAGAAAGCTCATTACCATCGGCGTATACCACCTCGTTGTTATCAATGGCGCGATGGGAGTGGACTGAGGAAATCGGCGTGCCCGGCAGATGGTGGTCATCTCCGATGCCGATAAAGGCCAGCAGTTTGTCGCGGTCGGTGATCGCCACGGCACCAATGCCCAGTTCCTGATAGATCACCCGCGCCACCTTCATGCTGTTTTCCTGGTCAAACCCCTGGCGCAGGATACCTTCGGTGCGTTCGGCGATCTTCAACGCCTTGGAGGAGAAGGCGCTGGTGTATTTCTCAAACATTGCCCGCCGATCCAACAGGATCTGCATAAACATCGCGGCCCCAATGGTATTGGCTATCAGCATTGGCAGGACGATATGCTCTACCAGCAATACCGCTTCAGGGAACGGGCGTGCGACGATCAGGATAATCGCCATTTGCAGCACTTCTGCCACCAACGCAATGCCGGCGACAAACAGCGGATTGAACAGCAGATCGATACGCCCACGCCGCATGGCAATGCTATGCACGATGCCTCCAACCAGCCCCTCAGCTACCGTTGAGATCGCGCAGGCCACATCAGTCATGCCACCCAGGGTATATCGATGCAGGCCCCCCGTCAGGCCAACCAGGAAACCGACGGAAGGGCCACCCAGCAGCCCACCCAACACGGCACCGATAGCGCGGGTATTGGCAATGGAATCTTGAATATGCAGGCCAAAGTAGGTGCCCATGATGCAGAACACCGAGAAAATGACGTAGCACAACAGCTTGTGCGGCAGGCGGATAGTCACCTGCATCAGCGGGATAAACAGCGGCGTTTTGCTCAGCAGATAGGCAATGACGAGATACACGCACATCTGCTGTAGCAGCAGTAACACCTGGTTAAATTCGTACATAACAGCAGCTCATCCTGAACAACGGAGCAATCAAAAAAGATGCCGGGTATCCGGTCTGGTTATAGGCGGGCAATTAAATCACGTGGGGGCGAAAAAAACAGTGATGCAGGCAAAGCTTCGAGAGGGAAAAGCAGACCGGCCCCCAGGCAGGGACCGGCTCGATCGCCTTAAGGCAGCACTTTGGCTGACAGGATCACGATCGGTTTGCTCGGGACATTCTGGTAAGGACCGACGTTGCCGGTAGGTACCTGGGAGATTTTATCTACCACGTCCATTCCTTTGACGATCTTGCCGAATACCGCGTAGCCAAAATCACGTTGGCCGTGATCGAGGAACGCATTGTCCGCCACGTTCAGGAAGAACTGGCTGGTGGCGCTGTCTTTATCGGCGGTACGGGCCATGGAAATGGTGCCACGCAGGTTACGCAGGCCGTTATCGGCTTCGTTCTTGATCGGTGTATTGGTGGTTTTCTGCTGCATGTCCGCAGTGAAACCGCCGCCCTGAACCATGAAACCTGGGATCACACGGTGGAAAACGGTGTTGTTGTAGTAACCGCTGTTCACGTAGTCAATAAAGTTCTTGGTTGAGACCGGTGCCTTCTGACTGTCGAGCGCCAACTCGATATTCCCTGCCGAGGTGGTCAGCATGACGTGGGTTTCACCGGCGGCTAATGCGGCGGGTGCCATGGCTGTCAGGGAACACAGCGCAACAAAGGTCACTAAAGTACGTTTGAACATGAACGGGTCCTTTCTTTGAGATACAAACAACGGAAAGCGCTTTGATTCTAAAGAGCTGTGCCCGGTAGCGCCAGCCATTTACCTATATTTACTCAATTGCCGGACGTTTCTTACTACGCCCGGCTTTTTCCTGCCGTCAGTATGATCCCCGTGCTAATTTTTGCCAAGCCGATCACGCATTATTTGCCACAACTTAACTGATCACCGGGTTCGACTCGCCGGACCCACTTATTCCCTGTAATCTGGGCAAGTTTGGGGATCGGCCCGGAATAAGGAGCAGGAAAATGGTGACACTGGAAGATGTTGCGGCCATAGCGGGCGTATCCCGCGCGACTGTGTCACGCGTGGTCAACGGCGACAATAAGGTCAAAGCGGCCACTCGCGAGAAGGTCAAACAGGCAGTGGCCGAACTGGGCTACACCCCCAACCCGGCGGCCAGGGCATTGGCATCCAGCCAAAGCAACACCTTGGGCCTGGTCACTACCTCGTACCGTGGCGGCTTCTTCGGCGCCCTGATGGATTGCATCCAAACCGAAGCCGAGTCCAACGGTAAACAGCTGCTGGTGACCCAAGGCCGTAACAGCGCGGAGAATGAGCTATTAGCCATCCAGCGCCTGTTCAGCCTGCGTTGCGACGGTTTGATCCTGCACGTGCGCTGCCTCAGCGACGATCGCCTACGCCAGTTGGCCGCCGAACAGCGCCCCTTTGTGCTGCTGGATCGCCTGGTCTCCGGTCTGGAAGATCGCTGCGTCATCTTCGATCACGTCTACGCCAGCCAGCTCGCCACCCAGCGGTTAATCGATGCCGGCCATCGGCGCATTGCCTGTATCAGCGGGCCAACCCAGCGAGCCTCCAGCCAACTGCGATTACAAGGATTCCTCAATGCCATGCAGGCCGCCAACCTGCAACCGGTCGGCTGCCCGGAAGGCGTTTATGACCTGGAAAGTGGTTATCAGTGCGCAGACCAACTGCTGAGCAATGAAGCGCTGCCTACGGCAATTTACTGCTGTAACGAAGAAATGGCGATTGGTGCCTTGCTGGCGATTAATGAACGTCATCTACGCGTACCGCAGGATATCTCCTTGATCTGTTACGACAGCGGCGAGCGGGCGCCTTTTGTCCGCCCTGCACTCACCAGCGTGCATTTCCCCATTACCGAAATGGCGCAATATGCTGCCCGTTTGCTCATCGATCCGCTTACCCCTCCGGAGAGCTTTGTACCGGTCATCGTCCAACGCGATTCGATCGCCACACTTGGTAACTGATCACATAAAATCTAACAACCTCTCACTCCTTGCATCAAAATATAGATGCAAATCACAAAAACTCCCGTTGTCTATGCTAGGATCCGCCTCCTGGTGGCCTGAACAGGATTTTTCCATTTTGTTAACAGGAAAGATCGGCGGCCTTATGCCAACTTTAAACCCTACGGCTATTCAGGTTTCGGCCTGGATCCCACGGGTAAAAACCACAACGACGATAATCAGGCCTTATACATGAATGACAGCAACCGCATCCGGCTAACCTGGATCAGCTTCTTCTCTTATGCGCTGACCGGCGCATTAGTGATCGTCACAGGGATGGTGATGGGGAACATCGCAGAGTATTTCAATCTGCCGGTTTCCAGTATGAGTAATACCTTTACCTTCCTTAACGCGGGTATTTTGATTTCAATTTTCCTCAACGCCTGGCTGATGGAAATCATTCCGCTGAAACGTCAGTTGATCTTTGGCTTTATCCTGATGCTGCTGGCGATCGCCGGGCTGATGGTGGGCAAAAGCCTGACCCTGTTCTCGTTGTGCATGTTTGTGCTCGGCGTGGTCAGCGGTATCACCATGTCGATCGGTACCTTCCTGATCACCCATATGTACGCTGGCCGCCAACGTGGTTCACGCCTGCTGTTTACCGACTCCTTCTTCAGCATGGCCGGGATGATTTTCCCGATCGTCGCAGCAATGCTGCTGGCGCGCAGCATTGGCTGGTACTGGGTTTACGCCTGTATCGGAGTGCTGTACCTGGCTATCTTCGTGCTGACGCTGTGCTCCGAATTCCCGGTATTGGGCAAAAAAGGGGAAGAAAGCAAAGAGCCAGTAGTGAAGGAGAAATGGGGTATCGGCGTACTGTTCCTGGCTATCGCCGCACTGTGCTACATCCTTGGCCAGTTGGGCTTTATCCAATGGGTGCCGGAATACGCCACCAAAACCTTCGGCATGAATATCGATCAGGCGGGCAGCGTAGTCAGTAACTTCTGGACTTCATACATGATCGGCATGTGGGTGTTCAGCTTCGTGCTGCGTTTCTTTGACCTGCAACGCATCGTCACCGTGCTGGCCGCGCTGGCAACCGTCGCCATGTATCTGTTTATCAGCACCAAGAACCCGGCGCTGCTGAGCTACTACATCATGGCTCTGGGCTTCGTTTCCAGCGCGATCTACACCACGCTGATCACACTCGGCTCGCAGCAGACCAAGGTTTCCTCACCGAAGCTGGTCAACTTTATCCTGACCTGCGGCACTATCGGTACCATGCTGACCTTCGTGGTCACCGGCCCGATCGTGGCTAACAGCGGAGTCCATGCCGCGCTGAGTACAGCCAACGGCCTGTATCTGGCGGTATTCGTGATGTGTCTGCTGCTCGGTTTTGTGACCAAGCACCGCAACCACGGTCATACAACGCATTAATTTTCAATCAGTCAGACATCAGGGTTCTGCCAACGCAGAACCCTTTTTTTATGCCTAGCGCCGGAAGTCGACCCGCTCTTCCTGCTCCAGATACAGCGTGGTTTGTGCTGGTTGGGTAGCAGCGATAACCGCACCAGCCCGGATAGAGTAACGCACCGGCGTCTGGCGGCGCACTGCATCAAAACCACTGTCCGCCGGTAGAATGACCAGATCGGCGCTATTGCCTGCGCGTAATCCGTAATCCGTCAGGTTCAGGGTTCGTGCACTGTGGGTGGTGATCAGTTTCAAGCCGTCATCAATCTGGCCATAGCCCATCAGTTGGCAGACATGAAGCCCCATATGCAGTACCTGCAACATATTGGCGGTGCCCAGCGGATACCAAGGGTCGAACACATCGTCATGGCCGAAACAGACGTTAATGTCCGCCTCCAGCATCTCCTTCACCCGGGTGATACCGCGCCGTTTAGGGTAGGTATCGAAGCGCCCTTGCAGGTGAATATTCACCAACGGGTTGGCGACGAAGTTGATACCGGACATTTTCAGCAGGCGGAACAGCCGCGAAGTATAGGCCCCGTTGTAGGAGTGCATCGCGGTGGTGTGGCTAGCGGTGACCTTGGCGCCCATCTCCAGCTTCAGCGCCAATGCGGCCACGGTTTCTACAAAGCGGGACTGCTCATCGTCAATCTCATCGCAGTGAACATCCACCAGCCGGTCATATTTCTGCGCCAAGGCAAAAGCCTTGTGTAACGATTCCACGCCGTATTCGCGGGTGAACTCAAAGTGAGGGATGGCCCCGACCACATCAGCACCGAGCCGTAACGCCTCCTCCAACAAAGCTTCCCCATTGGGATAAGACATAATCCCTTCCTGCGGGAAGGCCACAATCTGTAGCGTGATCCAGGGAGCCACCTCCTGCTTGACCTCCAGCATGGCGCGCAGCGCCGTCAGCGTGGGATCGGATACGTCGACGTGGGTGCGCACATGTTGGACGCCGTTGGCGATTTGCCATTTCAGCGTCTGCCAGGCGCGTTGCTTCACATCTTCATGGGTCAGCAGTGCCTTGCGCTCTGCCCAGCGTTCAATGCCTTCAAACAGCGTGCCAGACTGGTTCCAGGCGGGTTGTCCAGCGGTTTGCGTGGTATCCAGGTGGATATGCGGCTCGATAAACGGCGGCAGCGCCAGCCCACCCTCGGCATCCAACACGTCGCTGCGCCACTCCAGCCCCTCAGGCTGTGGGATAAGATGCGCGATCCGCCCCTGTTCGATGGCCATCTGCCATAGCCCTTCATGCCCGCTCAGGCGCAGGTTATCGATAAACTTGACCGGATTGTTCGCCATTTCTTTACCTCTGCTCGGCTCACCATTTTGTTCATCATACTGGGCAACGCTGGGCAGACAAAGCCACCGCTCGGCTTTCCTCCCTCTCGCTACTCCGCAAGGCGTCATTTTTTCATTAACTGTCTCGATTCAGCTAAAGTTGAGTAAAAACCGCAACTTATCAAATATCGATAAAAATCATAAGCATACCACCTTAGAGGTATATAAGGGCTAGCTTGACCTGTATCAATAAACTGCCTTCCGGGAGGAATAAGGTACAGGCAGGAAATCAGAATTTTGAGGCAATAATGAGCAGAGTCCAACTCGCGGTCATCGGCAATGGTATGGTCGGCCACCGCTTTATCGAAGATCTGCTGGAAAAGGCAGACAAAGATCAGTTTGAGATCACCATCTTTTGCGAAGAGCCGCGCATCGCCTATGACCGCGTGCATCTCTCCTCCTATTTCTCACACCACACTGCCGAAGAGCTTTCGCTGGTCCGCGAAGGCTTCTACGAAAAACAGGGCGTAAAAGTGCTGGTAGGGGAACGCGCCATCACCATTAATCGCGCAGAGAAAGTGATCCACTCCAATACCGGCCGCACGGTGTATTACGACAAGCTGATTATGGCAACCGGCTCCTATCCGTGGATCCCGCCAATCAAAGGCTCAGAAACCCAGGACTGCTTCGTTTACCGCACCATAGAAGACCTCAACGCCATCGAATCCTGCGCCCGCCGCAGTAAACGTGGCGCGGTGGTGGGCGGTGGCCTGCTAGGCCTGGAAGCGGCTGGCGCACTGAAAAGCCTGGGCGTAGAAACCCACGTGATTGAGTTTGCACCGATGCTGATGGCAGAGCAGCTCGATCCGATGGGTGGCGATCAGCTGCGCCGCAAGATCGAACGTATGGGCGTTAAAGTCCACACGGGCAAAAACACCACCGAGATCGTCAACGGGGGCAAAAGCGCACGTAAGACTATGCACTTTGCCGATGGCAGCGAGCTGGAAGTCGATTTCATCGTCTTCTCCACCGGTATCCGCCCGCAGGACAAACTTGCTCACCAATGCGGGCTGGCAACGGCTCCACGCGGTGGTATTGCCATTAACGATAACTGCCAGACCTCCGATCCAGACGTGTACGCCATTGGCGAATGCGCCTCCTGGCAGCAGCGCACCTTCGGCCTAGTGGCCCCGGGCTACAAGATGGCCCAAGTGACTGCCGACCATCTGATGAACCGTGAAAACAGCTTCCAGGGTGCCGATATGAGCGCCAAACTGAAGCTGCTGGGGGTCGATGTTGGCGGCATTGGGGATGCGCATGCGCGTACCGAAGGCGCCCGCAGCTACGTCTATCTGGATGAAAGCAAAGAAGTGTATAAGCGCCTGGTCGTCAGCGCGGACAACAAAACGCTGCTCGGTGCAGTATTGGTCGGTGATACCAGCGACTACGGCAACCTGCTGCAGCTGGCACTGAATAATATCGAGCTGCCGGAAAACCCGGACAGCCTGATCCTGCCAGCCCATGCCGGCAGTAAACCGGCCATCGGCGTAGATTCACTGCCGGAAACCGCTCAGATCTGTTCCTGCTTCGATGTCAGCAAAGGCGATATCATCAAAGCGGTGAATATGGGTTGCCATACCGTGGCAGCGATCAAGTCCGAAACCAAGGCCGGTACCGGCTGCGGCGGCTGTATTCCCCTGATAACCCAAGTGCTGAACGCCGAGCTGAGCAAACAGGGTATCGAAGTTAATCATCACCTGTGCGAGCACTTTGCCTACTCTCGCCAGGAGTTGTACCACCTGATCCGGGTTGAAGGCATCAAAACCTTCGACGAGCTGCTGGCGAAATACGGCAAAGGTTACGGCTGTGAAGTGTGTAAACCCACCGTAGGTTCACTGCTGGCCTCCTGCTGGAACGAGTATGTGCTCAAACCACAGCACACCCCGTTGCAAGACACCAACGACAACTTCCTGGGCAACATCCAGAAAGACGGCACCTATTCGGTGATCCCACGCTCTGCCGGTGGTGAAATCACTCCGGAAGGACTGATCGCCGTTGGCCAGATCGCCAAAGAATATAACCTGTACACCAAGATGACCGGCTCAATGCGTATCGGCATGTTCGGCGCACAGAAAGACGATCTCCCGGCCATCTGGAGCAAGCTGATCGCCGCCGGTTTCGAAACTGGCCACGCTTACGCCAAAGCGCTGCGGATGGCAAAAACCTGCGTCGGCAGCACCTGGTGCCGCTATGGCGTCGGCGACAGCGTTGGCTTCGGCGTACAGCTTGAACACCGTTACAAAGGCATCCGTACCCCGCACAAGATGAAGTTTGGCGTCTCCGGCTGTACCCGTGAATGTGCCGAGGCGCAGGGTAAAGACGTGGGTATTATTGCCACCGAAAACGGCTGGAACCTGTATGTCTGCGGCAACGGCGGGATGAAACCGCGTCATGCCGACCTGCTGGCTGCCGATCTCGACAACGAAACGCTGATGCGTTACCTCGACCGTTTCATGATGTTCTACATCCGCACCGGCGATAAGTTGCAGCGTACTTCAGTCTGGCTGGAAAGCCTGGAAGGCGGCATCGATTATCTGCGCAAGGTGATTATCGACGACAAGCTGGGCATCAACGTGCAGTTGGAAGCCGAAATTGCTCGCCTGCGTGAAGCGGTGATCTGCGAATGGAAAGCCACCGTCGAAAACCCTGCCGCACAGGTACGTTTCGCCCACTTTATTAACAACAGCCAGCGCGATCCTAACGTTCAGGTCGTGAGCGAGCGCGAACAACATCGCCCAGCGCGCCCGGATGAACGCATTCCGGTCACCTTGTTGGCAACCGAGGAGAACAACGCATGAGCCAGTGGATCACCGTTTGCCCCATCGCCGACATCCTGCCAGCTACCGGCGTGTGTGCGCTGATCGGCAACCAGCAGGTGGCAATATTCCGCCCCTATGCCGATGAGCGGCTGTTTGCCATCAGCAATATCGATCCGTTTGCCCAGGCCAGCGTACTTTCTCGCGGCCTGATTGCCGAGCATCAAGGTGAGCTGTGGGTCGCCAGCCCATTAAAGAAACAGCACTTCCGCCTGCGCGATGGCTTCTGTCTGGAAGATGAGAGCCGTTCCGTGGCCAGCTTCGACAGCCGGATAGTCGACGGCCTGGTTCAGGTAGCGGCGTAGGGGCGCTGCATGCCGCGCCCGTGTTAAGTCCAGATGCGAAAGGCACATTGTGGCACGTTCGGTCCCCTCTCCTGGGGGAGAGGGTTAGGGTGAGGGCGTTTCTGTTGGCTTAACTGACCGGCCCCCCTAATGACACGCAAACTTTTTATTTTTAATTTCCAGGGAAATCTATGTTCACCGAGACCATCAACAAATGCGCGGCCAATGCGGCCCGTATCGTCAAACTGGCCAAAGAGAGTCCACTCGGCTTCTGGATCAGTTCCGCCATGGCCGGAGCCTACGTCGGCCTTGGCATCATTCTGATCTTTACCCTCGGCAACCTGGTGGATCCGTCCATCCGTCCGTTGGTCATGGGTGCCACCTTCGGTATCGCACTGACGCTGGTGATCATCGCCGGTTCAGAGCTGTTCACCGGCCACACCATGTTTCTGATGCTGGGCGTCAAGGCCGGTACCATCAAGCAGAGCCAGATGTGGGCCGTACTGCCACAAACCTGGTTGGGTAATCTGCTGGGTTCCGTTCTGGTAGCGCTGATGTATTATTACGGCGGCGGTAGCCTGCTGCCGATAGATACCAGCCTGGTGCATACCGTGGCGCTGGCGAAAACCACCGCACCGGCAGAAGTGCTGTTCTTCAAAGGCGTGCTGTGTAACTGGTTGGTTTGCCTGGCGATCTGGATGGCATTGCGCGTTGAAGGTGCGGCCAAGTTCATCGCTATCTGGTGGTGTTTGCTGGCGTTTATCGCTTCCGGTTACGAACACTCGGTAGCCAACATGACGTTGTTTGCCCTGTCCTGGTTCGGCCATCACAGTGAAGCCTATACCCTGAGCGGTATCGGTCATAACCTGCTGTGGGTCACGCTGGGCAACATGGTTTCTGGTGCCGTCTTTATGGGCCTGGGCTACTGGTATGCCACACCGCGTGCCCAGCGCCCGCAGGTAGAAAAAGCCGCCGCACGCCAGACCGCATAATCAATTTGGGGGTGAATATTCGCCCCCATTAGCCACTTCCCCGAGGATTGCCGATGGATTACTTACCCATTTTCTGCCAACTGCAACACAAAGCCTGCCTGCTGGTGGGGGGCGGGGAAGTCGCCGAACGTAAAGCTCGCCTGCTGCTTGAAGCGGGTGCGCAGCTCACCGTCAACTCAATCCGGTTCAGCGAACAATTCCTGATCTGGGCCGAGCAAGGCCAGGTGACATTGGCCGAAGGTGAGTTTTCAGCAGACCTGTTGGCAGAAAAATGGTTGGTGATTGCCGCTACCGATCGGCTGGAAGTAAACGCACTGGTCTATCAGTGTGCCAACCAACAGCGGGTGTTCTGCAACGTGGTGGACGACCCCAAACGCGCCAGCTTTATCATGCCTTCGATTATCGATCGCTCACCGATTATGGTTGCCGTTTCTTCCGGGGGCAAAGCCCCGGTGCTGGCACGTCTGTTACGAGAAAAACTGGAGGCTATTTTACCGCAGCATCTTGGTCAGTTGGCTCAGTTGGCCGGATCATTACGCCAGCGGGTGAAGCAGCAGTTTGGCAACATCAGTGCTCGTCGCCGCTTCTGGGAAAAACTGTTCGCACACGACAGGCTGGCGCAGACTCTGGCCAACGGCGATAGCCCACAGGCTGAGCAACAAATCGAACAGCTGTTTGCCGATCGACCTGAAGAACAGGGCGAGGTTGTGCTGGTGGGCGCAGGGCCAGGTGATGCAGGCTTACTGACGCTGAAAGGCCTGCAACAGATCCAGCAGGCTGACGTGGTCGTTTACGATCGGTTGGTCTCTGAAGAAATTATGGCTCTGGTACGCCGCGATGCCGAGCGCATATTTGTCGGCAAGCGTGCCGGACACCACTGCGTGCCACAGGAGCAAATCAACCAGATCCTGGTGGAGCAGGCCAGGCGAGGTCTACGCGTTGTCAGGCTGAAAGGCGGCGATCCCTTTATCTTTGGCCGAGGCGGCGAGGAGCTGGAAACGCTCGCCGAGGCGGATATTCCCTTCTCGGTAGTACCAGGGATTACGGCCGCTTCGGGCTGTTCGGCTTACAGCGGCATTCCCCTCACCCACCGCGATCACGCGCAAAGCGTGCGTCTGGTGACGGGGCATGCCAAGGCCGACGGTGGCTTGGATTGGGCGCAGTTGGCCGCCAAGCAGCAGACGTTGGTGTTCTATATGGGGCTAACTCAGGCGGCGGAGATCCAACAGCAGTTAATCGCCCATGGTATGGACGCCTCTGTACCCGTCGCCCTGGTCGAAAACGGCACCTCAACTCGTCAGCGGGTGATCGAAGGCGAACTGGCGCAACTGGGCGACTTAGCCAAACAGGCCGCCAGCCCGAGCCTGATTATCGTTGGCAGCGTCGTCAGCCTGCGCAGCAAGCTGAACTGGTTTGCCAGCCGGGAAGCACCCGCTGATCTCAGCAAGATGGCATGAATCCCCTCTCACTCCAGCCCTCTCCAACTGGGAGAGGGAGCTGGTCAGCGTTGTGAATCTAAACGTCAGTTAAACAATTACCCGTTACTGGCCCTGTGGGTAAAACACAAAAAGGTCATAAAACGTACTGACGTGCAATGATAAACTCGAAAAAAAGACAATTTATTAACATATCGGCATCAATTTAGATCTTGAACCGCTCAGGTGATGTGGTTATTTTTCACCCTCTTTTTGTTCATCATTTAATCACGACTATTGTTATGACATTGAAATTTTTCGCTACCTCTTGCCTATTTACCTTCACAATCCTGCTGGCTAGCCCGGTCTTTGCAGCCCCCTTCACAGGCGGGAACACCGCAGCAACAAAAACGTCTTTGCCGGATGAGAAGGAAATGCGGGACAGGATCCTTTCCGAATTCGCCCAGTGGGAAGGCGTGAAATACAAGCTTGGCGGGGCATCGAAAAAAGGGATCGACTGTTCATCGTTGATGCAGGAAATCTATCATTCTGCCTTTGCAGATACGCTCAATGAGCGCCTGCCGAGAACCACAGCCCGGCAGATCGGCCACGGCGTAGGTACAACGCGTGCCGACCTCCGCCCTGGCGATCTGGTGTTCTTCCGTATAACGCCCGCAGAGCGCCATGTGGGTGTGTACATCGGCGATACACAGTTCGTGCATGCCTCAACCAGCCAGGGCGTGATGATTTCCAGTCTGAATAATGACTACTGGAAGAAACGTTACACCACCGCACGCCGCGTTATTGTGTAACTCACGCCCTTTTCCGTAGGCTCCGTTCGGTTCTGCAATCCGGTAAATCAGCAGAATAAAGGCAAATCCCTTCCTGCCGGGGAGGGATTGCGATAAAACTTGTGATAAGCTGCCGAAATCACCTCGTCAGCGATGGAGTTCACATGCACTTCGTTGAACATTTTGATCCCTCCGCACTAGCCAATACCTTCCTGAGCTATTTTTTTGCTTTTATCTTTGGTGCTCTGATCGGGGCCGAACGACAGTTTCGCCAGCGAACCGCCGGGTTACGGACGAACGTCCTCGTAGCGGTAGGGGCCGCGGGATTCGTTGATCTGGCCGACACTATTGCAGGCCACATAGAAGCCGTCAGGGTGATCTCCTATGTCGTATCCGGCATAGGTTTTCTCGGGGCCGGTGTCATCATGAAAGAGGGCGCGAACGTCAGCGGACTCAATACAGCGGCGACACTCTGGTGCTCAGCTGCCGTGGGTGCCTGCGTCGGGGTGGACCGAATTCCCGAAGCCGCGCTATTAACCGCTTTCATCCTTGCGGGTAACACCCTGCTTCGCCCGTTGGTTAAGCTGATTAACCAAGCAGATACGGATAGCGTTGAGGCGGAATATGTTATTTTTGCCACGGTCCCCCGACAGTTCTCAGGAGAAGTGCGCGATGTATTGCAGGAGTTTCTGGAAGAGCACCGTTATCCGGCGGCAGATATTGAAACCGTGATAAACGACGGCGCTAATGTAGAGATTGAGATAACGCTCATCAGTACGGAAGCGGACGCTCGGGAGCTTGATGCGCTGGTCGACAGGATTAAAAAGCTTGAACATATCAGTCATGCCACGTGGCGGGCTAATACGCAGTAAGCCTCCTTTGGCAGGATAACTCAGCCATAAAGCGACCATCGGCTGGTCGCTTTATGGTTACTGGTCGTTACGGATGCGGTACAAAACCTACGGCTTCATACACTTTAGCCAAGGTTTCCTGCGCACGGACACGGGCTTTCGCCGCGCCATCGCGCATCACCTGCTGTAACAGAGCCTCATCGTTACGGAAACGGTGATAGCGCTCTTGCAGCTCAACCAGCATGCCTGAAACGGCCTCTGCCACGGCACCCTTCAGGTGACCATACATCTGGCCTTCAAACTCGGCTTCCAGCTGGGTAATGCTCTTGCCGGTCACGCCGGAAAGAATATCCAACAGGTTGGAAACCCCCGCTTTATTGGCAATGTCATAACGGATCACCGGTGGATCCTGGGAATCGGTCATCGCGCGTTTGATCTTCTTGGTCACCGCTTTCGGATCTTCCAACAGGCCAATCACGTTGTTACGGTTATCGTCCGACTTGGACATCTTCTTGGTCGGCTCTTGCAGTGACATGACGCGTGCACCGGATTTCGGAATAAACGGCTCCGGCACTTTGAACACGTCACCGTACAGTGCGTTGAAGCGCTGGCCGACGTCACGGCTCAGTTCCAGATGCTGCTTCTGATCTTCACCGACCGGCACCTGATTGGTCTGGTACAGCAAGATGTCCGCCGCCATCAGTACCGGATAGCTGAACAGACCGGCGTTGATGTTTTCCGCATAGCGTGATGACTTGTCTTTGAACTGAGTCATGCGGCTCAGCTCACCGAAGTAGGTGTAGCAGTTCAGCACCCAGCTCAGTTGAGTATGTTCCGGCACGTGAGACTGTACGAAGATGGTACTTTTCTCTGGATCGATACCACAGGCCAGGTACAGCGCCAGCGTATCCAGCGTGGCTTTACGCAGCTGCTGTGCATCCTGACGCACGGTGATGGCGTGCAGATCGACGATGCAGTAGATGCAATCAAACTCGTCCTGCAACTGCACCCACTGGCGCAGCGCCCCCATGTAGTTGCCGATAGTCAGTTCACCGGACGGCTGCGCGCCGCTGAAAACGATGGGCTTACTCATAGTTAAATTTCCCGATCTTCTAAAGATGACAGCCCAAGTGCGGGCAACAAATCGGCGAAGCGCTCCAACACGCGGTCGGGGTAGCTCAGGGCGATCGCTTCACCGTAGTTATATCCGTAGGTCAGACCGACGCTCGGGCAACCTGCCGCCTGCGCCGCCTGAATATCATTGCGCGAATCCCCGACGAACAGCACTTCACTGGCCCGCAGGCCAAGCTTGCCGAACACCAGATACAACGGAGTTGGGTGGGGTTTTTTCTCCACCACGTCGTCACCGCCGATGATCAGCGAGAAAAAGTTGTTAATACCGAGCGCCGCCAGCAAAGGGGCAACAAAGGGGGTCGGCTTGTTGGTGACCAGCGCCAGCGGGTAGCCAAG
Organism: Serratia sp. H1w; assembly: GCF_000633355.1. Classification (GTDB taxonomy): domain Bacteria; phylum Pseudomonadota; class Gammaproteobacteria; order Enterobacterales; family Enterobacteriaceae; genus Chania. The sequence continues at coordinate 22,146 of NZ_AYMQ01000050.1, read as the reverse complement.
CTTGGCCAACTGGGCCAGCGTCTCTGTCACCTGTGGGAACAGGCGGCTGCCGCTTGCTACGGTTTGCGCATAGAAATGGTCGAAGCGTTGGCGCATTTGCAGGCACTGCTCCGGCGTGGCTTCGACCTCTGCCCAGCGCAGCGCTCGCTGTACCAGCACATCGGCACCGTTACCAATCCAGGTGCTGACCAAAGCCTCACCAGCCTGCGGTAAACCCATTTCCACCAACGCCAGATCGATCGCTGCCGCCAAACCTGGTGCACTATCTACCAGCGTACCATCGAGATCGAAGGCCAGGCCGCGGATCGCGCTAAAATCAGCCATGACTCACCTTTGCCAGTTCACTGCGCATTTGGCCGATCACCGCGCGGTAATCCGGCTTGCCAAAGATGGCCGAGCCTGCCACAAACATATCCGCGCCCGCTGCGGCGATCTCGGCAATGTTGTCGACCTTTACGCCGCCGTCCACTTCCAGACGGATATCGCGGCCGCTTTCGTCGATCAGTTTACGGACCTGACGCAGCTTGTCTAACGTACCGTGGATAAAGGATTGGCCACCAAAACCGGGGTTGACCGACATCAGCAGGATCACGTCGATCTTGTCCATCACGTAATCGAGATAGCTCAACGGGGTGGCTGGGTTAAACACCAGGCCAGCCTTGCAGCCGTTCTCTTTGATCAGTTGGATGGTACGGTCAACGTGCTCGGAGGCTTCAGGATGGAAAGAGATATAGGTTGCCCCAGCCTTGGCAAAGTCCGGCACGATACGATCGACCGGTTTTACCATCAGATGGACGTCAATCGGTGCGGTAATGCCGTAATTGCGTAAGGCCTCGCACACCATCGGCCCAATCGTCAGATTAGGCACGTAGTGGTTATCCATCACGTCAAAATGCACCACGTCGGCACCATCGGCCAACACCTTGGCAGTATCTTCACCCAGGCGGGCAAAATCTGCAGACAGAATGGACGGGGCAATCAAAAACTTTTTCATCCGCTTCTCCAAACGTAGGGTTCGAGTTATTCAGCTTATTTTGTACAGCGCCAGCAGTTCGTTCACTTTACTACGGCCTAAAATATTGCGGCTGATGGTGCGACGAGCCTTCACCACATGCAGCGAAGCATGCTGGTACCAGTCACGCGTCAGCTCGGTGTCATGGTTGGAAATCAACACCGGCACCTGGTTTTCGACCGACAACTGATGCGCAATACGCGCCAGCCCTTGTTGATCGGCCAGGCTAAAGCTGTTGGTGTGATAAGCGGTAAAATTCGCCGTGGCTGACAGAGGGGCATAAGGCGGATCGCAATAGACCACGGCCCCCTGGGTCGCCTTCACCATGGTATCGTGATAGTGCTCGCAGACAAAAGTGGCATTGCGCGATTTTTCAGCAAACCAATACAGCTCTTCTTCCGGGAAGTAGGGTTTCTTGTAACGCCCAAACGGCACATTGAACTCACCACTCAGGTTATAGCGGCACAGGCCGTTATAACAGTGACGGTTCAGATACAGGAACAGCAGCGCACGCCGATACTCATCGGTAGTGGTGTTGAACTCTTCACGCAGCAGGTAGTACTGGTCTGAGTTATTGAACTCATCGGTGAAAAGCATGCGAGCGTCGCGCACGAAATCATCCGTGCGCAGCTTAACGATGTTATACAGGCTGATAAGGTCGCTGTTGATATCCGCGAGAATATAAGCCTCATACTCTGTGTTCAGGAAGACTGAACCCGCGCCCACGAAAGGCTCGATTAAGCAGTCACCCTCTGGTAAATGACGACGGATCTCGTCTATCAGCGGGTATTTTCCACCAGCCCATTTTAAAAAAGCGCGGTTTTTCTTCATGCCGTCAGTTAGCTACTTATTACAATTCAGAGCGGCGGATATGTACTCTGCTTCAGACAGCACATCAGCGCACAAAATTAATGATTATTTTTTCAGGTCTTGCTGCACTTGCTGTACAGGACGGACCCATGGTTTTTTCGCTTGAACTTCCGCCGGAAGCGTGGCGATGGCACGTTTGGCTTCCGCCGAAGAAGCGTAATTGCCGCTCACTAACACAAACCAGGGTTTACCATCACGCTTGGTCTCGTACACCATGTAGTGTGGCAAATTCTGTTGTTTGGCAAAGGCATTCAACGTATCGGAACGTGACGCACTGCTCAGTTGCAGCGTGTAATGGCTACCTGGTGCGGTTTTCAGTGAGCCTGCGCTGCCGGTTACCGCGCCACTCTTGCCGCTGGCTGGTGGGGTGTAAACCGTGGTGGAAGTCGTAGAGTGTTTGGCCGATGTTGCCGGTTTAGTCGTAGCTGCTGGCTTGGTGGCAGCGGTTTTAGCTGGCGTATTATGCGATGGCGTCGCAGCGGTGGCGTTGTTGCCATGCGCTGCCTGACGCGCTGCTTCACGCGCGGCAGCACCGTTCATCACGGTTGCCGGAGCGGTGGGCAAAGAGGAAACCGGGGCATTGATGCTCTGCGCAGCGGCTGCATCAACCTGGCCTTGCTGTGATGACAAGGCATCGGCCATGTTGCCTGGCAGATCCACACGCTCACCCGCACCGCCCTGTGGGGCTACAGGCTGCGCTTCAGTCGGCGTACTGGAGATAGGTGGAACGTTAACAGTCTGAGGCTGAGAGGTGCTCACGCCGTTGTTATCGTTGGTATCGGTAGTCCCACCCGCAACGCCGTTGTTGCTGGTAGTCAGCGACGATGAGCCAGACAGGTTGATGTCGCGGGTTGCCCCTTGCTGCGCAGCCTCGTGCTTGGTTGGGGCCTTCAGCGCCGAACCGATACCGATGATCAGCAACAACAGCACCAAAATACCAATGCCAATCATCATATGCTGACGTGAAACGGCGAAACGCGGCCCAGTTGCGGCTGGCCGACGTGAACGCGCAGGACGGCGATCGCTGGTGTCAGGCCTGAGATCGTCTTCTGGTTTAAACTCATCCATCTGAAACCCTCCAACTAGAGGCAAAATCTCGCCATCCAGGACCCGGCATGGTTCGAGACTATTAACCCGATGATGGCAAAGCGACATCTGTCTCGCTCTGCGCACTATTAATATAGAGTCTAACAGCAGCCAAGCCACTGTAGTAGCCCGCAAGCTCAAGCACTGCCGACCTGCGTCAAATTACGCCGTCCATGGAATTACCCGGCGGGCAAGGTACAGCCCTGATAGCAACAGAGTAACGGCTGCATATCGACCAGGCGAAGCGTTAACGCTATTGAGTGTAACCGAGTTACGCGCGCTGTGTTGGCAAACAATCGGCGATCGATGCCAGCACCAGCTCATGGTCGATACCGCCACGAACTTCTGCTTCACCGATGCTCTTCGGCAATACCAAACGCAACGCCCCTGCCAACACTTTTTTATCACGCAGCATGTGTGGCAGATAGGCTTCAGGCGTCATCTCCTGCGGCCCGCAAATCGGCAACCCGGCGCGCAATAGCAGCGTCTTGATCCGTTCGATATCGTCAACCGAGAACTGGCCCAGACGACGCGCCGTTTCAGCCGCCATCACCATGCCAGCCGCCACGGCTTCACCGTGCAGCCAGACACCGTAGCCCATTTCGGCTTCGATGGCGTGGCCGTAGGTATGGCCCAGATTGAGCAACGCCCGCAGACCGTTTTCACGTTCATCGGCAGCCACCACCTCGGCCTTCAATTCGCAACAGCGGCGGATGCAGTACGCTAACGCGTCCATATCCAGCGCAACCAGCGCGTCAATATTATTTTCCAGCCAGACGAAGAAATCACCATCGAGAATGATCCCGTACTTGATCACTTCTGCCAGACCAGAGGAGAGTTCACGCGCCGGTAAAGTACGCAGACAGTCCAGATCTACCACCACCGAAGCCGGTTGGTAGAAGGCACCGATCATGTTTTTACCGAGCGGATGATTGACGGCGGTTTTGCCGCCAACGGAGGAGTCCACCTGCGAGAGCAGCGTGGTAGGAACCTGGATAAAACGCACACCGCGTTGATAGCACGCCGCGGCAAAGCCGGTCAGATCGCCAACCACGCCACCGCCGAGGGCGATGAGCGTGGTGTCGCGACCGTGTGGCTTTTCCAGCAGCGCCGAGAACACCTGCTCGAGTACGGCCAGAGATTTATACTGTTCGCCATCAGGAAGTATCACCTGATCCACCACTACGCCGCCCTGCTCCAGCACCGTTCGGATACGCTCCAGATACAACGGTGCCAAAGTCTGGTTGGTGACCAGCATCACCTGTTCACCCGCCTTGAGCGGCATAAAAGAAGCCGGATCGTCAAACAATCCGGCGGCTATGGTAATCGGGTAGCTACGCTCCCCAAGCGTTACGGTAATTCTCTCCATGTCGCGCTCAGTTCTCGGTGTGGTTTATCCCCGCCAACGCGGGGAACACAATCAGAATTTCCGCATTTGCCCGTGGCCAACACGGAAACCGCTATCAGTTACTTTCCAGCATGTTGATAATCTGGTTGGCAACCACTTTAGCGCTTTGATCGTCGGTGCGGATAGTGACATCTGCAATTTCTTCGTACAACGGATTGCGCTCTCGAGCCAGCGCTTCCAGCACCTCACGCGGAGGAGAGTCTACCTGTAGCAGCGGACGCTTTTTGTCGCGCTGAGTACGGGCCAACTGCTTCTCGATAGTGGTTTCCAAATAGACCACGACACCACGCGCCGACAGGCGGTTACGCGTTTCACGCGACTTAACCGAGCCCCCGCCGGTAGCCAGCACAATCCCTTGCTTTTCCGTCAGTTCATTAATGACTTTTTCTTCACGATCGCGGAAACCTTCTTCCCCTTCCACGTCGAATACCCAGCCCACGTCAGCTCCGGTACGTCGCTCAATTTCTTGATCGGAGTCGAAAAACTCCATATTGAGTTGCTGAGCTAACTGACGGCCAATAGTGCTTTTGCCGGCACCCATAGGCCCAACCAGAAAGATATTGCGTTTCTCTGCCATGTTTTTCGGTATTACTAAGACAATTCGTTAATGATAACCCGCCCCGCCAATCAAATTAGCGGCGGGACCTAAACTGAAACCTCATGAGCGATAGTGCGAGATCAGACGAAAAATTATCTCAACACTCTTGGTAGTTTGGCAACCGAATAAATCACTATCCACGCCGCAGGAGGGAAACCATACGTTTTTAACGGCGTCTTATACCCTGTGGATCCCAGGTTTCAGCCTGGAAGACGACGGGTATCGCATTAACAAAAAAACCTCGGTGCTCAATTCGGTAACCCTTGTAAGCTAAATCTGCCGCAGCGTCAAACTCAGATGCCTGTAAGGCGCGAAAAAAAGTGCATTTAGTTGCCAACTTTTAAGCGTTTTCAACGGCTAGGATTTTGCACTCATACCTCATGAACAGAGCATCAGCGCGAGATCTCCGCGTGGAGTTTATCTGAAAACATGGCGGGATGTCGTGATCTGACAGATTAACTGCAACTTTTGTCAGTTTGCTTCATTTGATGTCGATGCCGTCAGCACGCTAAAAACCTTGAGTCAGGAAAAAAGTTTGTCTGCTGTTCAATCTTTGCACGGGCGCAGTATGGTGAGATCGACGCGGGCTTGTCAGCAGCCTCATGATTTACACCTTGATCAGCGTCGGAGTGATGAAAATCACCAGTTCACGCCGCTTATGCTGTTTGCTGCTGCGTTTGAACAATGTACCTAGCAAGGGGACATCGCCCACGCCCGGGACTTTATCGGCCGCCTGGGTGCTCTGGCGCTGGAAAATGCCCCCCAGGACGATGGTTTCCCCATTCTTCACCGTCACTTGCGTTTTAATTTCCTGCTTGTCGATCGCCAACGCCTCTCCTTCCCCCTGTTTGATCGAACGCCCCGGCATATTCTGGCTGATCTGCAACGTCAGGGTGATACGTCCGTTAGGCAAAATCTTTGGCGTCACTTCCATGCCCAGCACCGCGTCCTTGAACTCGATCGAGGTGGCTCCGCTGGAACCACTCGACACTTCGTAGGGGATTTCCGTGCCCTGTTTGATGCTGGCGGTTTGCAGATGTGCGGTCAGCAGGCGCGGGCTGGCGATAATCTCTACCTGATTTTCCTGTTCCAACGCCGACAGCTCCAGACCCAGAATACGCCCGCTGATACGTGCCAGGTGAAAACCGGCCGTTATGGCACTATTTTCCACCGGCAGGCCAACGCTGAAATTGTCTATCCGCAGCGTTTTGGCTGGCCGCTCTTCTGCCGCCAGCCCCCAACGTACGCCAAGCTCCCGCAGGTTCTCGCTGCTGATAGTGACAATATGAGCAGCCAATTGGACCTGTTCCAATGGGGTATCCATCTCGGCTACCCAGGTTTTCAACTGAGCCAGCGCCTGTTGGGTGTCACGCAGCAGCAGCGCATTGGTGCGTTTATCCACCACCACGCTGCCACGCTCGGTCAATATTTTGCCGCGTTGGCTCTCCAGGCTCTGCGCGATCTCACTGGCCTCCGCGTTTTGCAGCGTGATCGTCAGATTGTGCAACGGCTCCCGCTGCGCCAGCGCCCGTTGCTGACGTAATAACTCCTGTTCCTCCGGCTGCGGGAAAACCATCATCACATTGCCCTCCAGCGTCATCGTCAGTTTGCCCATGCGTAACACTATCGCCAACGCCTGCTGCCAAGGAACATTGTCCAACCGCAGCGTCAGGTTGGTATCGACGCCCTCGGCTGCAACCAGGTTCAAGTCTTGATATTCCGCCAGCGCTTGTAAAATCAGGCTGACCGGGGCGTCATGGAACGCTAGCGATACCGGTTTTTCCTGCTGCACGCTCGCCATCACCGTCAAGGGGAGAGCCAACCACCACACCAACAGCCACTGATATCCCTTCATTGCCTTTCCTTAGGTTTGTTACCCAACGTCAACACCACATTGCCCGTATGTGGCCGACATGCCTCTGCCATCTCCTGCGCAGCGAGTTCAAGCTGGCGGGGCAGGATCTGCATCACTTGCCAATCCCCATCCAGTACCCGTTGCCGGGGCAATAACCCCAGCCACTGCCCCTGCGGAGTCACCACCCAGCCATAACGCAAGTCTGGCGTGCCGATAACCCCTTTCAACTGCCAACCCACCGGTGAAACGCCAGGATCGGCGCAAATCGCCGTTGAGGGGGGTTGGAACGGATCGCGATACTGCCCGGCCCACAGCGGAGCCGAAAACAGCAGCCAAAACCACGCCTTATTCATCCACCGCCTCGGCAGAACTCATCAGCGTCAATTGGGTAATCAGCCCCTCGGGCTGCCTCTCGATTTTCATTTGCCCGATCCTTTGTGTGGCTGGCAGTTCCTCCAGCAAGCGCAACAAACCACCGAAATCCAGCTGTAAGCCGATCGTTTGCTGGGCCGGCTTTTCCTGCTGTTGCAAACGCAGTAGCCGCCCCCCAAGCTGATAGAGATGGCTGCCAAAATCCCTTGTTTCAGCAGGTACGCTCAATGCGCGCTGCCCCAAACGCTGTTCAAGATCGGCCAACGGCGGTAACCGGCTTAGCTGCTGTTGGCGCTCTGCAATCTGGCGTTCCTGCTGCTGACGTTGCCCATCCAGCTTTTCCCACTGTTGCCATTCCCCAGCGATCAACCCGCTGCTGGCCAACAGCCCAATCCCGATTAAAACCAGCCATTGCACCGCCAGCAGTTGCCAACCAGGCCGAGCGAGCCAGGGGATCAGCCAGTCCGCCAGGGGTTTATCCATCCTGCCCCCAACGTGCCGTGAGTGTGAACGCCAGCCCACCCTCCTTGCGCTGCGTGACTTCAACCAGGTGGCAGCCCTGCAACAAAGGCAGCACAGCCAACCGCCGTTCAAAGGTGACGATCGCCGCATACGGCCCACCTTGCCCCCGCAACGAGATCCCCTTGGCATTCTCTTCAAAACTCGTCAGCCATAGCGTGTCAGGCAGCGTTAGCGAAAGTTGTTGCAATAGCGACAGATAACGCCGGTTTTGCGCGCGATTGTGCTGGTAACGGGCGTCTTCTGTATCCAAACGGGCCACTTCAGCCATCATTTTCTGTGTCTGCTGAATGCGCTCTGTCAGCTCGGTGTGTTGCTGCGTCAGGCCCAGTAGCAGCGAATGCTGTCTGGCCTGTTGGTAACGTAGCCAACAGTAAGTTGCCGCCAGCAAAGCCAGTACCAGCAGCAATTGAGCAGCAAAGCAGCGTAGCCAGAAGGTGTAGCGTTGCCGCTGGAGTCTGAGGCGCCAGGGTAGCAAATTGACCTGATACATCAGGCATCCTCGCGGCGCAGCGCCAACCCGCCAGCCAATACAAACGCCATCGGCTGGGCGGGCAACGGCGGATATAAGCGGCTGAAAGCCGTGAACGGTGACCAGGGCATGGTGCCTTCCGGTGCGGTTTCATCCAATACGCTGCTGTAATACACCTCTTTAGACCCCAAGGCAGGGCAGGCTGAGCGCATGGCCGCCAACGCCTGCTCGACGCTGGCAACCTCCCCCGCCGGTAAAACTCCATAGGTAAAGGGCATGGCTCGCGGTGCTACCCATAGCCATTCCGACTCCAGGCGATGCAGTAACCCGGCATCGGCTGCCAAGCCAGCAAACGCGGCCATCATACTGAGCGCATTAGGCGCGATATCGATCACCAGGGGGTGAAGATCCGCCCGTTGCAGGCAATGCAGCCATTGTTGCAATTCCTGTTGGCGAGCTGCGGTGAGCAACAATTGGTGGGTATTGGGTTGCGCCTGGCGGTAATCCATCGCTAGCGTCAAGCTATCTAGCGGGAACTGTTTCAGGCCCTGCGTGGTGATGTAGTCATGACGAACCGGCTCCTGCAAGCGGAGATCCGGCAAAGGTAGCGTCTGTTGTAAAACCCGCTGCGCGGGTAAGGCAATGCGTAAGGAAATATGTCTTGGTAACCGGCTACGCCACTGCTTTAACACCGCCACCAAAGTTTCAGAACTTTCCAGATACCCTTCCCGCAAGGCCGAATCTGGCAAAGCCTGCTGCCACCAGTGGCGCAATTGCCAACCGTTGCGACGGCGTTGTGCTGCCAATGCCTGGACACAGTGATCCTGGATATCCAACCCCACCTGCCACGTTTGAGAAAACATATTTCACCCCGCCTCTGACCCCTCAGATAACAAAAGAACATATCCATGTTGCAGGCTTGCCTTTATACTACCGCGCGGTTGTTTATAAACTGCCCAATTGACATGAAATGGGAAATCTCAGGTGAAGTTCGTAAAGTATCTTTTAATCCTTGCAGTGTTTTGCATCGTGCTGGGAGCAGCCTCGATTTTTGGCTTGTACAAATATGTCGAGCCACAGCTGCCCGATGTCGCTACGCTGAAAGACGTGCGGCTACAAATCCCGATGCAGGTTTACAGCGCTGAGGGCGAACTGATCGCCCAATACGGTGAAAAACGCCGTATTCCTCTCAAGCTGGACCAAATTCCACCGGTGATGGTGCATGCCTTTATCGCTACGGAGGACAGCCGTTTCTATGATCATCACGGGGTCGATCCCGTTGGTATCTTCCGTGCTGCGTCGGTCGCGCTGGTTTCCGGCCATGCTTCGCAGGGCGCCAGTACCATCACCCAGCAGTTGGCCAGAAACTTCTTCTTGAGCCCAGAACGCACCTTGATGCGCAAAATCAAGGAAGCCTTCCTGGCGATCCGCATTGAACAGATGCTGAGCAAAGACGAAATTCTTGAGCTGTATCTGAACAAAATCTATCTGGGTTACCGCGCTTATGGCGTGGGTGCCGCCGCGCACGTCTATTTTGGCAAAGATGTCAGCCAACTGACGCTGAGCGAGATGGCTACCATTGCCGGGTTACCCAAGGCACCGTCCACCTTTAACCCGCTGTACTCCCACGATCGCTCCGTAGCGCGTCGTAACGTGGTGCTATCGCGCATGCTGGATGAGCGCTATATCACCCAGGCGCAGTACGATCAGGCCCGCAGTGAGCCTTTGGTCGCCAATTACCATGCGCCGGAAATCAGCTTCTCCGCTCCTTATCTTTCAGAGCTGGTGCGTCAGGAGATGATCAAGCAGTACGGTGAAAACGCCTATACCGACGGTTACAAGGTCTACACCACCATCACCAAGAGGCTGCAACAGGGTGCGCAGGAGGCGGTACGTAACAACATCCTCAACTACGACATGCGCCACGGCTATCGCGGACCATCAAACGTGCTGTGGAAAGTGGGTGAGCCAGCCTGGGATCAGAAACAGATAGTCGATTCCCTGAAGAACCTGCCGACCTACGGCCCGCTGTCGCCTGCGGTGATCCTCCAGGCGGATGCCGAACAGGCTACCGCCATGTTGTCCGATGGCAGCCGCATTGCGCTACCGATGTCCGGTATGCGTTGGGCTCGTCCGTTCAAGAGCGACACGGTGCAAGGCCCTACGCCGAAGCGCGTCACCGATGTGGTGCAGTCCGGCCAGCAGATTTGGGTTCGCAAGGTTAACGAGAACTGGTGGCTGTCACAGGTACCGGACGTGAACTCGGCGCTGGTGTCGCTCGATCCTAACACCGGTGCCGTCAAGGCGTTGGTCGGCGGCTTCGACTTCAACCAGAGCAAGTTCAACCGCGCCACCCAGGCGCTGCGCCAGGCAGGTTCCAACATCAAACCTTTCCTGTACACCGCGGCGATGGATAAAGGCCTGACGCTGGCCACTATCCTCAACGATCTACCGATTACCCGTTGGGATGCCGGTGCCGGTACCGACTGGCGGCCGAAAAACTCACCGCCAACCTATGACGGCCCAATCCGGCTGCGCCAAGGTCTTGGCCAATCGAAGAACGTGGTGATGGTACGTGCCATGCGTGCCATGGGCGTGGACTACGCCGCCGAATATCTGCAACGCTTTGGCTTCCCGGCACAAAACATCGTGCATTCGGAATCGCTGGCGCTGGGTTCGGCTTCGTTCACTCCAATGCAGGTAGCTCGAGGCTATGCAGTATTGGCCAATGGCGGTTATCTGATCGACCCTTACTTCATCACCAAGATTGAAGACTATGCCGGTCAGACCGTGTTTGAAGCCAAACCGAAAGTGGTGTGTGAAAGCTGCAATCTGCCGGTGATCTACGGCGATACGCGTCGTTCAGCCATGCTTTCCGACGATAACGTTGAGAACGTTGCGGTATCGCAGGAAGGCAACAATGCCAACGTGCCAATGCCACAGCTTGAGCAGGTCACCCCGGCACAGGTACAGCAGGATAACGACCAGCAATATGCACCACATGTGATCAGTACCCCGCTGTCGTTCCTGATCCGCGATGCGCTGAACTCCAACATCTTCGGCGAACCGGGTTGGATGGGGACCGGCTGGCGTGCAGGCCGCGATCTGAAACGCCATGATATCGGCGGCAAAACCGGTACCACCAACAGCTCCAAAGATGCCTGGTTCTCCGGTTATGGCCCAGAGACCGTGACATCGGTGTGGATCGGTTTCGACGATCACCGCCGCAACCTCGGCCGTGCCAGCGCTTCGGGTGCCATTCCGGATCAGATTTCCGGCGGTGAAGGCGGCGCGAAGAGTGCCCAGCCGGCTTGGGATGACTTTATGAAAGTGGCGTTGGAAGGCATTCCAGAGCAGAAAGTCACACCACCGCCGGGGATTGTCAGCGTCACTATCGACAAGAGCACGGGCAAACTGTCCAACGGGGGCGGGGGTAGCCGTTCCGAGTACTTTATCGAAGGCACTCAGCCTACGGAATACTCGGTACACGATGCCGGAACCACCCTGACAGACCCTGGTGGCGAAAGCCACGAGCTGTTCTAAAAACGACAATGGCCAGAGCAATCTGGCCATTTTTTATCTCATGCGGGTTAACGTGAACCGCGCAGGAACGCCTCTGTCAGGAACAGTGCGCTGACGTTACGCGCCTCACGAAAGTCCGGTTCCGCCAGCAGTGCCATCATGTTGGCTATCGGCCAACGCACCTGTGGCAGCGGCTCTGGCTCATCTCCTTCCAGGCTTTGCGCATAGAGATCGTGCGCCAGCACGATATTCATCTGGCTGGAAAAATAGGAAGGTGCCATCGTCAACTTGCTGAGAAAATCGAAACGCCTGGCCCCAAAACCGACTTCTTCCATCAGTTCGCGGTTAGCCGCTTCCAATACCCCTTCACCTGGATCGATCAGCCCTTTGGGGAATCCCAGCTCATAGGATTCGGTGCCGACCGCATATTCACGGATCAACAGCAAATCATCGCCGATCACCGGGACAATCATCACCGCTTCACGTTCCGAAGGGCGCATACGCTCATAGACCCGCCGTACACCGTTACTGAACTCCAGATCGACCGACTCAACGTTAAATAAACGCGAACGCGCGACCGTTTCGACTTTCAGAATTTTAGGTTTTTGCAGGTGTTTATCCATGATTGCCTCAACTAGGTTAACCGCCTGACACGCTGAATAATCAGCATCCTCAGGCCAATAACCAGGATAATAATATGCGCGTTGTGCCAGACAGCTTGGCGATCATCCGCTGGCTAAACTCGATCTTGATCACATTGTGCGTTAATGGGAACCATTACCGCAACGAGCTTAGCCTGTAATTTACTTTTTTTTAACAAACCTGGCCAGTCACCCTCCGATCGATTAAACGCGCAGCGGCAAATAGGATAAACCCGATACCCAGCCAATATCAGGGTTGCTATGCTCACACAGGTAAAGCATCGTGCGGCGAACGCCGAACGATAACCCCGAATGAGAGCCGGATAACAATTTAACGGCGGGTCATTCTATCTCTGGGCGGTTAACTCCGTATAATGATTGGCTTTGTGGTTAAGACTGGCGGTTTCATGGGCGTAGGATGAGAATAGCATGAGCACAATAGCGTTGATATTGGCCTTAGCGCTAGCCTGCCTGATCGCTGCTGGCCTCTATTTGTGGTTTAAATTCCGCCCGCGGCCAGTCTTGGCAGGTATCCTGCCGTTTGTTAAACCTACCCACCGCAAGCTGACCGCTCAAGAGCGGGCGGCGATTGAATATTACCTCAACCAACAGAACCGTTTGGGCAACAAGCTGCTGCCAGGCTCCTCTTCGCTTTCGCTGCCTTCTGTCAGGCTGGCGCTGACCGCCCAGAGCGACAACGTCTACCCGATCACCCATGCCATCACCCGCTATGGCCTGGCTAGCGATGAACCCAACAACTGGCGCTACTATCTCGACTCGGAGGAAGTTCATCTCCCCCCGTTCTGGGAGCAGTACATCAGCGCCGATAACCACGTCGAAGTGATCAAGACTCAGACGCTGCCGCTAGTGATCTCACTCAACGGCCATTCGCTGCTGGATCATATCCACGACAGCCCGCCTTCGCCGGTCGTGACCGCAGCCCCAACCAGAAACGCCTCCATCCGCAAGGAAGAGAGCGAACATATTGAGTTGATGAACATTCGCAAGGAAACGCGCGAGGAACATGCACTCAACCGGCCGAATGGCATCAAAGAAGCCACCCTCATCTCTACTGCCCTGCTGCTGCTGTTCTTCAGCCTGATCAGCCCGGTGGTGGTGATCCCCTGGATCATTCTGGTGGCGGTGCTGATGATCGCCTGGGGTTGCTGGCAGTTGCTGCGCCGCCCGACCGAAAAAGAGCTGAAAGAGGTGCACTGCCTGCGCGGTACGCCAAAGCGCTGGGGGCTATTCGGCGAGTCCAATCAAGGGCAAATCAATAATATCTCGTTGGGGATCATCGATCTGATCTATCCCCCGCACTGGCTGCCTTACCTGAGCGCGGATCTGGGGAAGACCACCAATGTGGATATTTACCTCAACCGGCAGGTGGTACGTCAGGGGCATTATCTCTCTTTGCATGACGAAGTGAAGAACTTCCCCCTGCAACAATGGGGCAAGAACGCCGTGTTGGCGGCCAGTTCGCTCGTGGTGCTGTTGTTACTGTTAATCTACATTCCACTCAGCCTGCCGGCTAAACTGAGCACCGCGTGGCTGCAAGGGGCCCAGAAAACGGAAGTCACCAGCGTTCAGGCACTGGAGGCCATCCCACTGCATATCGGCGACAGGCTGAAAATCCAGGGCAATGGGATGTGCTACGTCCCTTCTGGTAACAACAACGCCACCGCGCCAAGCTTTATGCCTTTCGACTGTTCGGGGATCTACTGGAATACCGCCACCCCGCTGCCACAGCCCGAGTCGGAAGTGATCGATAAAGCCGCTGCGCTGATGGCCAACATCAACCGGCAACTGCACCCAAGCGGTGCCGAGCAGAAAGTGAACCCGCAGTTGGCCAGTGCGATTGAAAAATCGGGCATGATCCTGCTGGACGACTTTGCGGATATCGTGTTGAAAACGCAGGATCTGTGTGGCACGCAGGCCGACTGTGTGCGCTTGAAGAACGCATTGGTCAACCTGGGTAACGTCAAGAACTGGGCCAGCCTGGTGAAACGGGCCAAATCCGGGGCGCTGGAAGGCGTTAACGTCCTGCTGCGGCCGGTCAGTGCCGAATCGCTGGAAAACCTGAGCAACGCGGCCACCTCTGCCTTTGTGGTGCGGGAAACCCGCCAGGCCGCCGCCGCCCTCAACAGCCCGCCGCCGGGCGGTTTTCTGATCACCAGTGACGAAGGCAAGCAATTGGTGGACTATCCCCTGCCCGCGCAGCCGCTGAACGAATACAACGCACTCGATCAATGGAACGAACTCCAGCGCCTTAGCAGCCTGTTGCTGCATACGCCGTTCAAGGCCAACGGGGTGATCACCAATATCTTTGTCGATGCCAACGGCACCCGGCATATCGCCCTGCACAGTGAGCCGGATATCGTGACCCTGTGGCGCTATCTTGGCACCAGCCTGCTGTTGCTAGTGTTGGTCGTTGTGCTGGGTTACAACTCCTGGCAGTTGGTGCAGCGCAGACGCAAAAACCAACACCGCCTCGCCGATATCCAGCGCTACTATGAAAGCTGCTTCAACCCGCAGCTCACTCCGCTATCCATACGCCCGACGGCGTAGCCTCCATCCCGCCAACCGCTTATACTAGGCTCTGTATGTTTTATCATCTGTGGGCTGCCACGGCCCCAGCTATGGAGTTTTTACATGGTTCCCGAGTTTGACTGGCACGATATTGATACCGTACTGCTGGATATGGATGGCACCCTGCTGGATCTGGAATTCGACAGCCATTTTTGGCTCAAGCTGGTGCCGCAGGCACTGAGTGAACAGCGTTCGATCCCCTTCGACGTGGCCAGCAAAATTATTAACGACGAATACCTGGCCGTACAGCACACCATGAACTGGTACTGCTTCGATTACTGGTGCGAACGGCTGGATCTGGATATCTACCAGATGACCAGCGAAGTCGGCAACCGTGCTCGGCTACGTGAAGATACCCAACCGTTTTTGCAGGCGCTACGCGATGCCGGGCAGCGCACCATCCTGCTAACCAACGCGCATCCACACAGTCTGGCCGTGAAGGTTGAGCACACGGGTTTGGATCGACACCTTGATTTATTACTTTCCACCCACACATTTGGTTATCCGAAGGAAGATCAGCGTCTGTGGCAGGCCGTACAGCAGCAAACCGGTTTTGATCCGCAGCGCACGCTGTTTGTGGATGATGGTGAACCCATTCTGGATGCCGCCCGCAAGTTTGGCATCCGCTACTGCCTTGGCGTACAGAACCCGGATTCCAGCATGGCGAGTAAAACTTTCCAGCGTTATCCGTCAATGAGCGACTACCGCCAGTTGATACCGGCGTTGGAGCGGAGGGAGCAATGAAAGCCAAAGCAACACCGGATGAGACCGTCCGCCTGGATAAATGGCTATGGGCCGCCCGTTTTTATAAAACCCGCGCACTGGCCCGCGACATGATCGACGGCGGCAAGGTGCACTACAACGGGCAGCGCGGCAAGCCTAGTAAAGCCGTTGAGCTCAACGCCGAAATCAAGCTGCGCCAGGGGAATGACGAGCGTACCGTCATCGTGCTGGCCCTCAACAGCCAGCGGCGCGGGGCCGACGAGGCGCAGCTGATGTATCAGGAAACCGAGGCCAGCATTGCCAACCGCGAGAAAGTGGCGCTGGCACGCAAGATGAATGCGCTGACCATGCCGCATCCGGATCGTCGCCCGGACAAGAAAGAGCGGCGCGATTTGATCAAATTTAAATTTGGCGAGCAGGAATAATCCCTCGCTGCACAGAGAGAAAACTATGTCCAACCATGACCAATTACACCGTTACCTGTTTGAGAACTACGCGGTGCGCGGTGAGCTGGTTACCGTCAGCGAAACTCATCAGCACATCCTGACCAACCACGACTATCCGGCCCCGGTGCAAAAGCTGCTGGGCGAGCTGTTGGTCGCCACCAGCCTGCTGACCGCCACGTTGAAGTTCGACGGTGACATTACCGTTCAGGTGCAAGGTGACGGCCCGCTGAAGCTGGCAGTGATCAACGGCAACAATCGCCAGGAAATGCGTGGCGTAGCCCGTGTAGAAAGCGAAATTGCGGCCGATAGCACTCTGCACCAGATGCTGGGTAACGGCATTATGGTGATCACCATCACCCCATCTGAAGGTGAACGCTATCAGGGCGTGGTAGGTCTGGAAGGCGAAACGCTGGCCGAGTGTCTGGAAGGGTATTTCCGTCAGTCCGAACAGTTGCCAACGCGCCTGTTTATCCGAACTGGCGAAGCCGAAGGCAAACCAGCGGCCGCTGGCATGCTGCTGCAGGTACTGCCAGCTCAGGATGGCAATGCCGATGATTTCGATCATCTGGTGCAATTGACCGCCACCATCAAGGATCAGGAGCTGTTCACCCTGCCGGCTAACGAAGTGCTGTATCGCCTTTACCATCAGGAAGAGGTCACGCTGTACGAGCCTCAGGATGTGATTTTCCGCTGCACCTGTTCGCGCCAGCGCTGTGCCGATGCGCTGATTACCCTGCCAGCGGAAGAAGTGGCCGATATGCTGGCACAGGATGGCAACATCGATATGCACTGTGATTACTGTGGTAATCATTATGTATTCGACTCGCTAGATATCGCCGCCCTTCATAGCGGCAATGCCGACGGTAACACCCAGCTGCACTAATCAATACCGCACTGTGACGTGCGTCGAGTTGTGACGTACGTCAGCCTCCGCCGTTTGCAGGCTTGCTTTATTCCGTGGTCTACATCTCATAACGTAACTAAAAAACGTTTAATACGTTAAATATTTGATACCTATCGCGGTTACATCGCCATGGATCCCTACAATTGTCGCCAGAAATTCTGTGATCAAGGAGTAGTGACATGCGTGTTAATGGTATAACCCACCAGGATCTAGCCGCTTATGGAATTCATAACGTTGGTGAAATCGTTCACAATCCGAGTTATGAATTACTGTTTAAGGAAGAAACGGACCCTTCTCTGCAAGGGTTTGAGCGTGGTGTAGTCACCAATCTGGGTGCCGTTGCCGTCGATACCGGCATCTTTACTGGCCGTTCGCCAAAAGATAAGTACATCGTTCGTGACGATATTACCCGGGACACCGTCTGGTGGGCCGATCAGGGTAAAGGCAAGAACGACAACAAACCTCTCAGCCCTGAAGTCTGGGCAGATCTGAAAAAACTGGTCACCGAACAGCTCTCCGGCAAGCGCCTGTTCGTGGTCGATACCTTCTGCGGCGCCAACGCAGACTCCCGCCTGAAAGTCCGCTTTATCACAGAAGTGGCATGGCAGGCGCACTTCGTCAAAAACATGTTTATCCGCCCGAGCGATGAAGAACTGCAAGGTTTTGAGCCTGACTTCGTGGTGATGAACGGCGCCAAGTGCACCAACCCGAACTGGCAGCAGCAGGGAATGAACTCGGAAAACTTCGTGGCATTCAACCTGACCGAACGCATGCAGCTGATCGGCGGCACCTGGTACGGCGGCGAAATGAAGAAGGGTATGTTCTCCATCATGAACTACCTGCTGCCACTGAAAGGCATCGCTTCTATGCACTGCTCGGCCAACGTGGGCGAGAAAGGCGACGTGGCGGTATTCTTCGGCCTGTCCGGCACCGGTAAAACCACGCTGTCCACCGATCCGAAACGCCAACTGATCGGCGATGACGAACACGGCTGGGACGACGATGGCGTGTTCAACTTCGAAGGTGGCTGCTACGCCAAAACCATCAAGCTGTCGGAAGAGGCCGAGCCAGATATCTATCACGCCATCAAGCGTGATGCGCTGCTGGAAAACGTCACCGTATTGGCCGACGGCACCGTGGACTTCAATGACGGTTCGAAAACCGAGAACACCCGCGTTTCCTATCCGATCTACCACATCCAGAACATCGTCAAGCCGGTGTCCAAAGCGGGCCATGCCACCAAGGTGATCTTCCTGACTGCGGACGCCTTCGGCGTACTGCCGCCGGTATCACGCCTGACGGCCAACCAGACCCAGTACCACTTCCTGTCCGGCTTCACCGCCAAGCTGGCCGGCACCGAGCGCGGCGTTACCGAACCCACGCCAACCTTCTCTGCCTGCTTCGGTGCTGCCTTCCTGTCGCTGCACCCAACCCAGTATGCCGAAGTGCTGGTCAAGCGTATGCAGGCGGCCGGAGCGCAGGCTTACCTGGTGAATACCGGCTGGAACGGTACCGGTAAACGTATCTCGATCAAAGATACACGCGGCATTATCGACGCCATCCTCAACGGTGAAATCGATAAGGCAGAAACCATTACGCTGCCAATCTTCGATCTGTCGATGCCAACCGCCCTGCCAGGCGTTGATCCGGCGATCCTCGACCCACGTGCCACCTATGCCAACCTGGAACAATGGGAAGAGAAGGCGCACGATCTGGCGAACCGCTTTATCACCAACTTCGACAAGTACACCGATACCCCGGCAGGCGCTGCACTGGTCAGCTCCGGTCCGAAACTGTAATAGCGTTAATTACCCCCTAAGCCAAGGCGCGAACTCCGCGCCTTTTCTATTTGCAGCGGCTAATTTGCACTTAAGGCTGATTTGTAGGGGCGCTGCATGCTGCGCCCGTTAAAAACCGGAGGAGGTACATATGGACTTAAAACAGGCGTTAATGAAGAAGCCGCCACGTTATGGATTAGGAACCTGGTTGCATCAACACTTTGCAGAATTCGGCGGCGTTGAGCTGGATATCCCACCGCGCGATGAGGATCTAGCGCGCATTGCCACCTTTAGCGATGAAAATGATGAGAACGAGAAGCCCTGACCTGGCCACAGTGCTGCGACCATAAGTCAGGATATCAGGCGTTTTCTTTGGCAGGCGGATTGCCGCTGGCAGCTTCTTTCTTTTCGATCGGTAATGGGAGATAAGCCCGGATACGCAGCCCACCGCGCTCGCTGGTGCCGATATCCAGCACACCGGCATGAGCATCGATAATACGCTGCACGATCGCCAGCCCTAACCCGGTGCCGCTGGTGCTACGCGCACTGTCACCACGCACAAAGGGTTGGAACAGGTGCTTCAACTCTTCCGGTTTGATACCAGGGCCATCATCTTCCACCTGGAACCAGCCGCGTTGCAGTTCACGCCCGCTGCTGACTTTGATCCAGCCGTTGCCATAGCGCGCCGCGTTTACCACCATGTTAACTACCGCACGTTTGATCGATAGCGGATGCACATCCACCATCAGCTCACCCGGTAGGATGTCGGTTTCAATTACCCGCTCGTAGCCGCTCTCTGCGGCCACCACTTCGCCCAGAATAGAATTCAGATCGCAAATTTCGGTCTGCATCTCCTGGCCGGTACGCAGGTAATCAATAAACTGTTCGATGATGGCGTTACATTCTTCGATATCTTTATTGATCGACTCCGCCAGATAGCCGTCTTGCTCACTCATCATTTCCGTTGCCAGCCGAATACGCGTCAACGGCGTGCGCAAATCGTGACTGACCCCTGCCATCAGCAATGTGCGGTCGTCAGCCAGCAGTTTCACCCCGGAGGCCATCTGGTTGAAGGCCCGGGTCACGGAGCGCACCTCAGAGGCACCATACTCTCGTAGCGGCGGCGGAATAATGCCTTTGCCTACCTGCAAGGCGGCATGCTCCAGCTCCACCAGGGGGCGGTTCTGAATGCGGATAAACAGCCAGGCCCCGCCTATCGCCAGCAACATAATCGCCAGGGTATAGCGGAACAGCGGCGAGAAATCGCCTTGATGGATTTCGGTCAGCGGGACGCGCACCCAGATATCCGGCTGCAACCAGGTTTTCAGCCAGACCACCGGGGAGTTTTTATTCACCTCGACGCGGACGTCGGTCGGGCCTCCCAGTTGCTGGGCCATCTGCTGACTGAGGAATTGGTAGTGTTGTGCCCAGCGCAGGCCGCTCTCTTCCGCAGCCGCATTGGTGTAGAGAGAGATGCCCAGCTCGCGGTAAATCTCGCGGCGGAACGCTGGCGGCACCTCAAGCAAGGTGCCGTCCTCCAGTTGCAGCCGATCGGTCATCAGCATACGAACTTCGTATGCCAACACCTTATTGAACTGCTGCAGGCTGGGCAGGATGGCGAAGTTAAGCACCACCAGATAGGTCGTCACTAGGCTGACGAACAGCAAGGTGACGATCAACAGCAAAGTTCGGGCAAACGAGCTACGCGGTGAAAAGCGTAATCTCCTCATGCCTTACTGCCGTCCGGGACAAAGACGTAGCCAAGACCCCAAACGGTCTGGATATAGCGTGGATGTGCCGGATCTTCTTCAACCATGCGGCGCAGGCGCGAGATCTGCACGTCGATGGAACGCTCCATCGCACTGTATTCGCGGCCACGGGCCAGGTTCATCAGCTTATCGCGCGACAACGGTTCGCGTGGATGGCTGACCAAGGCTTTCAGCACGGCGAACTCACCGCTGGTTAATGGCATAGGTTCATCTTCACGGAACATCTCGCGCGTGCCGAGGTTCAGTTTAAATTTACCGAAGGCGATTACCGCCTCTTCTTGCGAAGGCGCACCCGGCAGCTCGTTGGCCTGACGGCGCAACACCGCACGGATACGGGCCAGCAGTTCACGTGGGTTGAACGGTTTAGGGATATAGTCATCGGCACCGATTTCCAGCCCGACGATACGATCCACTTCTTCACCCTTGGCGGTCACCATGATGATCGGCATCGGGTTGCTTTGGCTGCGCAGACGACGGCAAATAGACAGCCCGTCTTCGCCCGGCAACATCAGGTCTAAGACCATCAGATGGAAAGACTCACGCGTCAGCAAACGATCCATTTGCTCAGCGTTGGCCACGCTGCGAACCTGGAAGCCCTGTTCGGTTAAGTAACGCTCTAAAAGCGCACGCAGGCGCATGTCATCATCGACGACCAGAATCTTGTGATTCTCTTGCATTGTCTGACTCCCAAAGGCTTTATTGCCTGATTCTAGACTGTGGCCCGCACTTATGCATCGCTACCGCTGGCGGTTATTTGGCAACAGCCTGTATTGTTCAAAAACTCCATCATTACTGACAGCGTTTAATGGTATATATTCTAGACGAAATTGTTACAAAGCTTATTCTTTTGCCCAAATATCAACAATTTTCACTTAAATCAGGGTCGCCGATCGGTAAAAAACTTCCCACTGGGTATGATGTACACTCTTGGCAGAAAACCGCAATGCTGGCGAATTGGCAGTGTACCTCAGGTTTATAAAAAAAACGCCACCGGATATCGTGACCGCTTTATGCGAGAATCGCCCACTTCCTGTGATTTGATGATGGATAACGATGAAAACATTGCTGATCACCCGTGAGGGTTACAACAAGCTCAAAAAAGAACTGGATTTCCTGTGGCGTGAAGACCGCCCGGAAGTGACCAAGAATGTCACCTGGGCCGCCAGCCTGGGTGACAGAAGTGAAAACGCCGATTACCAATACAATAAAAAGCGGCTACGTGAGATCGATCGCCGGGTGCGCTACCTCACCAAATGCCTTGAACAACTGAAAATTGTGGATTATTCGCCACAGCAGGCGGGCAAGGTGTTCTTTGGTGCCTGGGTGGAGATCGAAAACGACGATGGCGATACCAAACGCTTTCGCATCGTTGGCTATGATGAGATCTTTGGCCGCAGAGACTACATCTCCATCGACTCGCCAATGGCACGTGCCTTGCTGAAAAAAGAGGTGGGGGATACGGCGACGGTTGAAACCCCGGCGGGCATTGCCTACTGGACGGTCAATGAGATCGAGTATGTCAAAGACGCCGAATAATTGCCCCTCACCCTAGCCCTCTCTCTGTACAGACCGGGGACATCGT
>NZ_AYMQ01000049.1 GCF_000633355.1 Serratia sp. H1w | reverse complement strand
ACATTGAATACTTGACCGATTTTTTTAACTTACTATGAGTTTTCTGATTTTTTTATGATAAAATATGACTTCCATGCGGTGCTCTGAAATTTGTAACGGGGATTTCTATAAGGAGATTTTGCGTGCCGAGTTTATTCTTTAATAATGAATTAATTAACTCAGTTATAAAGCGTTATTTGGAAATAAACTTGCGAGAGTATAATAGCATAAAGTACGCCTATGCCATCATGAGCAAAATAAATCCTGCCGATTTCGCCATTATTTCCAACAAAACAGAATGGTTTGAGTTTTATACTGCAAATAACTACCAGTTTATCGATCCGGTATTGATGACCACCTCCCGGAGAGTGACCCCATTCTCGTGGGATGAAAATATCAAGATCGGTTCTGGGTTAAATTACCCCAATATTTTTGATATGGCCAAACACTATAATGTCATCAATGGCTATACGTTTGTGCTGCACGACCATAACAATAATCTGGTAGTGCTGTCTCTTATTATGGATGACACCTGCGACGAAAATATAGAAGAGATGATCAAAGAGAAC
Source organism: Serratia sp. H1w (assembly GCF_000633355.1). GTDB lineage: Bacteria > Pseudomonadota > Gammaproteobacteria > Enterobacterales > Enterobacteriaceae > Chania. Next base: position 63,478 of record NZ_AYMQ01000049.1, on the reverse strand, counting down.
CAACATAAACTGCAAATGCTGTTGATCACCGTGCATGATAAGTTGACCACGCTCTATCATGAACTGAAAAACACCAGCGATGATGATAAAGTCGACCAAAAAGAGCTGTTCTCCAAGCGCGAGAATGAGGTTATCTACTGGGCAAGCATGGGGAAATCCTATCAGGAAATCGCGCTGATTTTGGGGATTAAGCTCACCACAGTAAAATATCATATCGGCAACGTGGTCAAAAAATTAGGCGTTGCCAATGCCAAGCATGCCATCAGGCTTGGCGTCGAGCTGCAGCTCATCAGGCCGGTGCTTGCCGATCGGCAATGAGAGTGGCCAAGAGCTCAACGTTGCCTTCAGGCGTCTATCAACCCGATCCCTCCTTAAACGGCCACGCAGCGCGCTTTTTTCTCGAAGATTGACACTTGATGCCGGATTCTGGCTGTATATCTTACGGTCAACGGGTATACTGACCCATTCTATTAAATCCACTTGTATCGCGTGCGAAATCAACATGCAAAAGTTTGATACCAAGACCTTTCAGGGTCTGATCCTGACACTACAGGACTATTGGGCGCGCCAGGGCTGCACCATCGTGCAACCGCTGGACATGGAAGTTGGCGCGGGAACCTCCCACCCGATGACCTGCCTGCGTGCACTGGGCCCGGAGCCAATGGCTACCGCCTATGTGCAACCTTCACGTCGCCCAACCGACGGCCGTTACGGGGAAAACCCGAACCGCCTGCAGCATTACTACCAATTCCAGGTGGTGATTAAGCCATCGCCAGAAAACATTCAGGAACTCTACCTGGGCTCCTTGAAGGAACTGGGTCTGGATCCGACCATCCACGATATCCGCTTTGTGGAAGACAACTGGGAAAACCCGACGCTCGGCGCCTGGGGTCTGGGTTGGGAAGTGTGGCTAAACGGCATGGAAGTCACGCAGTTTACCTACTTCCAGCAGGTTGGCGGTATGGAGTGCAAACCGGTCACCGGCGAGATCACTTACGGTTTGGAACGTCTGGCGATGTACATCCAGGGCGTGGACAGCGTTTACGATCTGGTGTGGAGCGACGGCCCACTGGGCGTTACCACCTACGGCGACGTGTTCCATCAGAACGAAGTGGAGCAATCCACCTATAACTTCGAATACGCCGATGTCGATTTCCTGTTCTCCTGCTTCGAGCAGTACGAGAAGGAAGCGCAAACGCTGCTGGCATTGGAGAAACCGCTGCCGCTGCCGGCTTATGAACGTATCCTCAAGGCTGCTCATACCTTCAACCTGTTGGATGCACGCAAGGCGATCTCGGTTACCGAGCGTCAGCGCTATATTCTGCGTATTCGCACGCTGACCAAAGCCGTTGCCGAGGCCTACTACGCTTCCCGCGAAGCGCTGGGCTTCCCAATGTGTAATAAGAAGTAAGAGGCAGCTATGACACAACAGACTTTCCTGGTGGAAATCGGCACGGAAGAGCTGCCGCCGAAGGCTCTTCGCTCACTGGCAGAAGCCTTTGCTGCCAACTTTACCGCTGAATTGGACACCGCTGGCCTGGAACATGGCGAAGTGAAGTGGTTTGCCGCTCCGCGCCGCCTGGCGCTGAAAGTGGCAGACCTGCGTGCTGCGCAGGCCGATCGTGAAGTTGAAAAACGTGGTCCGGCGATTGCCCAGGCGTTTGACGCCGAAGGCAAACCGAGCAAAGCGGCCGAAGGTTGGGCACGTGGCTGCGGGATCACCGTCGATCAGGCCGAGCGCCTGGTGACCGATAAAGGCGAATGGCTGCTGTATCGCGCCCATGTGCCGGGCCAAGCTGCCCAGCAACTGCTGGCGGGTATGGTGGGCACCGCGCTGTCCAAGCTGCCAATCCCGAAACTGATGCGCTGGGGCGATAAAGAGACCCAGTTCGTCCGTCCGGTACATACCGTGACGATGCTGCTGGGCGCAGAACTGATCCCTGGCACCGTGCTGGGTATCGACTCTGCCCGCACCCTGCGCGGCCACCGCTTTATGGGTGAGCAGGAATTCACTATCGATAACGCCGACCAATACCCGCAGATCCTGTTGGAGCGCGGTAAAGTGGTAGCCGATTATCAAACCCGTAAAACCTTGATCAAGCGCGATGCCGAGCTGGCCGCACAGAAGATTGGCGGTAAAGCCGATCTGAGCGAAAGCCTGCTGGAAGAAGTCACCTCGTTGGTCGAATGGCCAGTGGTGCTGACCGCCAAGTTCGAAGAGAAATTCCTGGCGGTGCCTGCCGAAGCGCTGGTGTACACCATGAAGGGCGATCAGAAGTATTTCCCGGTGTATGACGCCGCGGGCAAACTGCTGCCGAACTTTATCTTCGTCGCCAACATCGAGTCGAAAGATCCACAGCAAATCATCTCCGGAAACGAGAAGGTGGTGCGCCCACGTCTGGCTGATGCCGAGTTCTTCTTCAATTCCGACCGCAAGAAGCGCCTGGAAGACAACCTGCCGCGTCTGGAAACCGTGCTGTTCCAACAGCAACTGGGTACTCTGCGCGCCAAGACTGACCGTATCCAGGCCATGGCTGGCTGGATCGCAGGCCAGATCGGGGCAGACGTCAATCACGCCACGCGTGCGGGGCTGCTGTCGAAGTGCGATCTGATGACCAACATGGTATTCGAATTCACCGACACCCAAGGTGTTATGGGCATGCACTACGCACGCCACGATGGTGAAGCCGAAGACGTAGCGGTCGCGTTGAACGAACAGTACCAGCCACGCTTTGCCGGTGATGACCTGCCGCAATCGCTGGTAGCCTGCTCGTTGGCAATTGCCGACAAGATGGACACCCTGGCCGGGATCTTCGGCATCGGGCAACATCCAAAAGGCGATAAAGATCCGTTCGCACTGCGCCGTGCTGCGCTGGGCGTGCTGCGTATTATCGTTGAGAAAAACCTGCCGCTGGATCTGCAAACCCTGACGGAAGAGGCGGTACGCCTGTATGGCGACAAGCTGACCAACGCCAAAGTGGTGGATGAAGTCGTCGACTTTATGCTGGGCCGTTTCCGTGCCTGGTATCAGGAAGAAGGCCACGCGGTGGATACCATCCAGGCCGTATTGGCACGCCGCCCAACCAGGCCAGCCGATTTCGATGCGCGGGTAAAAGCGGTTACGCACTTCCGTACGCTGGAAGCCGCTGCTGCATTGGCCGCTGCCAACAAGCGCGTGTCCAACATCCTGGCAAAATCCAACGATACCCTGCTGGATCACGTTCGTGCTTCGGTATTGAAAGAACCCGCCGAGCTGAAGCTGGCAACCCACCTGGTGGTGCTGCGCGATCAGTTGGAGCCGTTCTTTGCCGAAGGCCGCTACCAGGAAGCACTGGTTGAACTGGCTGCACTGCGTGAAACCGTGGATGCATTCTTCGACAGTGTGATGGTAATGGCGGAAGACGAAGCGGTACGTGTGAACCGCCTGACGCTGCTGAGCAAGCTGCGTGAGCTGTTCTTGCAGGTTGCGGATATTTCCGTACTGCAATAATGGCGTAAGGCCCAAGCAAGCGCCTGCGGGCGCTTAAAACAGCTCCATCGGGCTCACAAAGTAGGGGCGCTGCATGCTGCGCCCGTTTGATCTATTCTTGTAGACGCATGGAGGGCGGCAGACGGCATGGAATCTGATAAAAGACACGTTTAAAACAGGAGTTATGTCACATGGCTGTAGGGATCCAGAGCAGAAGTTTCGCGCGTTGGCTGGCACCGGTGTTGGCATTGTTGGTGGTTATGCAATTGACCGCCTGCGGCGATAAAGAGCCGGAGCAGCGCAAGGCATTCGTTGATTACTTACAGAATACGGTCATGCGCAGTGGCGTACATATCCCGACGTTGAGCGAAGATCAGAAACAGAAATTCGGTGCTTATGCCGGTGATTACGCCATTCTGGTGGGTTTTTCCCAGCAGTTGAGTAAATCGGTAGAGGCTAGCCTGACCCCGGCGCTGGATCAGGTGAATCAGATCCGTACCGCGCAGGATTACATGACCAAGCGCGATAGCCTGCAACAGTCGATCGGTGCGTTAAACCTGCTGGGTCAGCAGATCCAGACCGCCAAGGCCCAGGCGGATACCGCTCATGCGGCGCTGAAGCAGCCGGACGATCTGAAAGCGGTTTACAACCAGGTGTATGACAAGATTGTCACCGCACCGGCCAATGCGCTGATGCCAGCGATCCCAACCACCGCCGGTTTTGTTCAAGACCTGGTGCAGGTAGGGGACTTCTTGCAGGCTCAGGGCAATCAGGTCAGCTTCAGCAACGGTGGCGTGCAGTTCCGCACCCAGCAGCAGGCGACGCAGTACAACACCATGATGTCCAATCTGGTGGCCAAGCAGCAGGACTTGCTGAACGCACAGAAAACCGTGCAGGCGGTAATGCAGTAACCTTGGTTCTAAACAATGTATGTGGGCCAGCGTTTGGTGCCACATACATTATTCCGCTTTTTCCCAACCGCTTGGCACTCTTCCCCCACGTATTTTCTGTACTACACTTCAATTATTCATCACATCTCTTAATGTAGTTTTCTTTCATCCACGCCATGGTTATTTCCCGACGGCATGGGTGCTCACAGGGAAGATGTCATTTCAGGTCACGGCCCGGTGACCGCATGTAAATAAATGGTGATACACATCACAATTTAAAAACAAACACGAGAAGGTAAAAAGTGATTCAAGTCACGTTTTTGCCGCATTTGGCCGCTAAATCTTCTCATTGTGTTTTTTTTACACTGCATAAATGTGATGAATGTCACTAAATATGCTGGGGTGTGGGGGCAGTGTTAGTGACGGCGATCACAATAATTTCGTGAGGTTCGCGTAGTAATAAGAGCGTGGTAGAGTCCGTTTCGCAAACAGCAGCAACAGGGCTAGATCGTTACAACAAATATCGCGCGCTCTTATTGTCAGCGCGTAACAATAGGGGTGTGTTTATGTTTTCACCAGATATTAAGGTTAAAGTACAAAACTTTGGCCGTTTCCTGAGTAACATGGTGATGCCCAACATTGGCGCATTCATCGCCTGGGGTATCATCACTGCGCTATTCATTCCTACCGGCTGGCTGCCAAACGAGACGCTAGCCAAGCTGGTCGGCCCAATGATCACCTACCTGCTGCCACTGCTGATCGGTTATACCGGCGGTAAACTGGTGGGCGGCGAGCGTGGCGGTGTAGTTGGTGCCATCACCACCATGGGTGTGATCGTCGGTGCGGACATGCCAATGTTCCTCGGCTCAATGATTGCAGGTCCGCTGGGCGGCTGGGCGATCAAACACTTTGACCGTTGGGTAGACGGCAAAATCAAAAGCGGCTTCGAGATGTTGGTTAACAACTTCTCTGCCGGCATCATCGGTATGCTGTTGGCGATCCTGGCCTTCATGGGTATCGGGCCGTTGGTCGAAGCCATTTCCAAGGTGCTGGCGGCTGGCGTGCATATCATGGTGGTCAACAACCTGCTGCCATTGACCTCGATCTTCGTTGAACCGGCGAAAATCCTGTTCCTGAACAACGCCATCAACCACGGCATCTTCTCACCGCTGGGTATCCAGCAGGCGACGGAAACCGGTAAGTCGATCTTCTTCCTGATCGAAGCCAACCCAGGCCCAGGTTTGGGCGTCCTGATGGCGTATATGTTCTTTGGCCGCGGCAGTGCCAAGCAGTCTGCAGGCGGTGCGGCGATCATTCACTTCCTGGGTGGTATCCACGAAATCTACTTCCCATACGTGCTGATGAATCCACGCCTGATCCTGGCGGTTATTCTGGGCGGTATGACTGGCGTATTCACCCTGACCCTGCTGAACGGCGGTCTGGTGTCTCCTGCTTCCCCTGGTTCTATCCTGGCGGTGCTGGCGATGACGCCAAAAGGTGCCTACTTCGCTAACCTGGCGGCAGTGTTCGCCGCGTTCGTGGTGTCCTTCGTCGTCTCTGCTTTCCTGCTGAAAACCTCGAAAGTGAAAGAGGAAGACGATCTGGAAGAAGCAACTCGCCGTATCCAGGACATGAAAGCCCAGTCTAAAGGCGCCATCGCGGTAAATGCAGCGGTAGACGGCGACCTGAGCACCGTGCGTAAAATCATCGTGGCTTGTGATGCGGGTATGGGTTCCAGCGCAATGGGTGCTGGTGTGCTGCGCAAGAAAGTGGCGGACGCAGGGCTGAAGAATATCTCGGTAACCAATAGCGCGATCAACAGCTTGCCGGAAGATGTGGATCTGGTGATCACTCACCGCGATCTGACCGAGCGTGCGATGCGTCATGCGCCGCAGGCCCAGCATATCTCGCTGACCAACTTCCTTGACAGCCATCTGTACAGCGATTTGACTGCCCGTTTGGTGGCCGCTAACAAGACCAGCGAAACCGAGCAGAAGGTTATCGCTACCCTGGATGACAGCTTCGACGCCAGCGAACAGAACCTGTTCAAGCTGGGTGAGAACAACGTGTTCCTTGGCCTGCATGCCAGCGATAAAGAGCAAGCGATCCGCTTCGCCGGTGAGCAACTGGTGAAAGGGGGCTACGTCGAACCAGAATATGTTCCGGCGATGCTGGAGCGTGAGAAACTGACCTCTACCTATCTGGGCGAATCCATTGCCGTGCCGCATGGCACTATCGAAGCCAAAGACCGCGTGCTGCGCACCGGTGTGGTGTTCTGCCAGTACCCGCAGGGCGTGCGTTTCGGTGAGGAAGAGGATGAGGTAGCGCGTCTGGTTATCGGCATTGCGGCGCGTAACAACGAGCATATCCAGGTGATCACCAGCCTGACCAATGCGTTGGATGACGAAACCGTCATCGAGCGGCTGGCGAGTACCACCAGCGTCCAGGAAGTGTTGGATCTGCTGGGCGGTAAGAAGGCCTGATAACAGGATCATTTTAAAGGGTGCAGCTTGCTGCACCCTTCGACATTAAGAAAGGGTGGAATATGAAAGCATTACACTTCGGAGCCGGCAATATTGGCCGTGGTTTTATCGGTAAACTGCTGGCCGACGCGCACGCCGAACTGACTTTTGCTGACGTTAACCAGACGGTGCTGGACGCGTTGAATCAACGCAAGAGCTACCAGGTCCATGTGGTAGGCGAGCAGGCGCGCGTTGAAGATGTGAATAACGTCAGTGCCGTTAACAGCGGCAGCGACGAAGCGGTGGCCCTGATAGCTCTTGCGGATATCGTGACGACGGCCGTTGGCCCGCAGATCCTGGCCCGAATTGCCGGGACGATCGCCAAAGGCTTGGTCAAACGCCATCAGCAAGGCAATACTCAGCCGTTGAACATTATCGCCTGTGAAAACATGGTGCGCGGCACCAGCCAGCTCAAACAGCACGTGTTTGATGCACTGCCGCAGGATGAGCAGGCTTGGGTTGAGCAACACGTCGGCTTTGTCGACTCCGCCGTAGACCGCATCGTGCCGCCAGCCGAAGCGGGCAGTACCGACCCGCTGGAAGTGACGGTAGAAACCTTCAGCGAGTGGATTGTCGATCAGACCCAGTTCAAGGGCCAACCTCCTGCCATCGCCGGCATGGAACTGACCGATAACCTGATGGCGTTTGTTGAGCGGAAGCTTTTTACCCTCAACACCGGCCATGCGATCACCGCTTATCTGGGCCAGCGCGCCAAGCTGCAGACCATCCGTGATGCGATCCTCGATCCGGCTATCCGCCAGGTCGTCAAAGGCGCAATGGAAGAGAGCGGCGCGGTATTGATCAAGCGCTATGGTTTCGACGCCGACAAACATGCCGCCTATATCAACAAGATCCTGTCCCGCTTCGAAAACCCGTATCTGCATGATGACGTGGAGCGCGTGGGCCGTCAGCCGCTGCGTAAGCTGAGCGCTGGTGACCGTTTGATCAAGCCGCTGTTGGGCACATTGGAATACGGCTTGCCGCACGCCAACCTGATCCAGGGGATTGCCGCCGCCATGAGCTATCGCAGTGAGCAAGACCCACAGGCACAAGAGTTGGTGGAATTGCTGGCAAAACTGGGTCCAAAAGCCGCGCTGGCGCAAATTTCCGGTTTACCGGTCGACAGCAAGGTTGTGGAAGAGGCAGTTGCTGTGTATAACGCCATGCAGTAAACGCTGTGATATCAAATCAGTGTAAGCAAAACCGTTCCCTTTCCCCACGGATAAGGGGTAGGGGTAGGGTGAGGGGGCAGGGGATCTTTGCCCCCCACTCAGGCTCACTCCCGGTGATTAGCCGGGAGCGTCCGGACAGCCACGCGATTCGAAAAGCGAAGATGATCGAGACCCAGGCATTTGAAAACAAGGTGTTGGAAAAGCTGAACGCAGGCAAGACGGTGCGCAGTTTTCTGATCGCAGCGGTCGAGCTGCTGGCAGAAGCGCTTAACGTCCTGGTGGTGCAGGTTTTCCGTAAAGACGACTATGCGGTGAAATATGCCGTCGAACCGCTATTGTCCGGTGCCGGGCCGCTTGGTGAGCTTTCGGTACGCCTGAAGTTGATGTATGGGCTGGGGGTGATTTCCCGCCACGAATATGAAGATGCCGAACTGCTGATGGCGATGCGTGAAGAGTTGAACCACGATGGCTCGGAATATCGCTTTATTGATGATGAAATTCTGGGTCCGTTTGGCGAGCTGCATTGCGTCAGCGCCCTGCCGCCGGTCCCCACGTTTCTACAGCCCGGCGAGGCGGATGAGTCACTGATCGCCATGCAACACCAGCGCTACCAGCAGATGGTGCGTTCGACCATGGTGCTATCGATCACCGAGCTGCTGGCGGAAATCGGTGCCAAACAGCCCTCTCGCCTCTCCCCGCTCGGTGCTCAAAAGCCTTAAGCCACCAGCGCCCGCCACTCGTCAAACAGCAGCCAAAGCGCGGTGGTTGCCATCAAACCTGCCATCACGCCATTAAATAACCGCAACTTCCAGGTCACTCGCAAAGCGTGGCGTAACCGATCGCCCATTACCGCCCAGATCAAGATGCAGGGGATATTCACCGCGGTGAAGCCTGCGATGGTTAACAGCGTTTGATGCAGCGATGCTCCTTCATGGGGCGTAAACAGGATCGCCACGTTGATGGCCATCAGCCAGGCTTTCGGATTCACTGCCTGGAACAAGGCACCACCGATAAAGCGCATTGGCCGCGCCTGTTGTTTGGCATCCGGTGAAGCTGCTTTATACAATTTCCACGATAACCACAGCAGATACGCACAACCCATCACTGCCAGCGGAAAGCGGATGGTGTCAGCCCAGTTCAGGATCAGCGCCAGCAACAGCGTGGTGAGGGCTAGCTGTGTCGCACAACCCAGGCTGATGCCAAACATCATCGGCAAGGTACGCCGCAGGCCGAAATTGACGCCGGAGGAGGCCAGCAGCAGATTGTTGGGGCCAGGGGTAATCGACATCACGGTCACGTAACTGATAAATGCGGAGTCCAGCATGAGGTTTTCCATACATGATTGGGGGAGATCACCAGCATAAGGGCAGTTGGTAGATGGTGACAGAACCAGAAATCAGCTATTGTCATGGTTACAGTTACGCTAATTTCAAACTGTACCCATTGCCTGGAGAGAAACTGTGACCCTGCTCGACGAGATCCCGGAAACCCGCTACCTGCAACTGGCAGAAACGTTGGCGGCAGCGATCCACCGTGGCACCTTGCCGCCCGGTAGCCGCCTGCCTTCGGTGCGCCGTTGCGCACAGACTCACAGCGTCAGCATCAATACCGTGGTGGCGGCCTATCGCCAGTTGGAAGATCGGGGGCTGATTGAAGCGCGGCCACAGTCCGGTTTTTACGTGCGGGCAACCTTGCCTGCGTTGAAAACGGCATCGGCACCCAGTAGCCGGGTCGGACAACCGGCAGATGATGTGCTGGCCTTGATCGATACGGTTTTTGCTGCCCAGCAGAACCCGGCCTTCACCAATCTGTCGCTCGCCTGTCCGCAGACCGTGGATTTTTATCCCGGCGGTAAACTGGGGCGGATGCTGTCATCACAGCTGCGCCGCCAGCCTAACCTGATTGGTCAATACGCCCTACCGCCGGGCAGCCTGCGCTTGCGCCAACAGATCGCCAGGCGCTCAATGACGCTGGGCATGTTGCTGGAGCCGAGCGACATCACGCTGACACATGGCTGCATGGAAGCTTTGCAGCTGGCGCTCAGGGTGACCACCAAACCGGGCGACTGTGTAGGGCTGGAGTCTCCGACCTATTTTTACCTGCTGCCGCTGCTCGCTAGTCTGGGGCTGAAAGCGTTGGAAATTCCCACCGATCCGCAGCACGGCCTGTCACTGGATGCGCTGGAGTTGCTGTTGCAGGATAAACGGCTCAATGCGGTGATCGCCATGCCGACGATACAGAACCCATTGGGTTGCACTATGCCGCTGGCGGCGAAAAAACGGCTGGCACGCCTGATGAACGATCATCAGGTGCCACTGATTGAAGATGGGCTGTATGCCGAGCTGCAATTTGGCAGCGCGCTCAGCCCGGCGGTAAAGGCGTTCGATAGCGATGGCTGGGTGCTGTTTTGCTCCAGTTTCACCAAAACGCTGGCACCGGACTTCCGCATCGGCTGGGTGGTTGGTGGGCGCTTCAATGAGGCTTTGCGCAAGTTGAAGGCGGTCTCTTCGATGGCAGAGTCGCACCTGCTGTCGGAAACGCTGGCGATGTTTCTGGAGGCGGGGGGATACGATCATCACCTGCGCAATTTGCGCAAACGCTATGCGGCACAGGTGGAAGAGGCCAGAGCGTTGATTGCCCGCCATTTCCCGCACGGCACCAGGGCCACGCAGCCTGCCGGTGGGTTTGTGTTCTGGGTGGAATTCCCGCCAGGGGTGGATACGGTGGCGCTGTTCCATCAACTGCTGGATGAGCAGATCTGCCTGACGCCCGGCACGCTGTATTCCCCAAGTGGGCGTTATCATAACGGGCTGCGGCTTTCCTGCTGTTACCCGTTTAACGCCCGCTATACCCAGGCGTTGGCGCGGGTGGGGGCAAAAGCCTGTGAGATGAGCGGTCTGCCGGCGGGAATTGCGCAAGGTGAGGAGTAACCTGCCGCGCATTTTGCTACACTAGCCCAATATTTTTTAAGCCAAAGAACAAAACAGGCCAAAGACGATGAAAGAGAAAGAAAAAGCCGAGATTAAGCGCCTGAGCGATCTGCTGGACGCCCTTAAGCATAAAGACACCGCGGTGATCCAGCAGGGTAACACCGACCTGATTGCGCAACATCTCAAAGAAAAAGAGAAGCTGGCGACCGAGATCGAGCGTCTGAAAAACGTGCGTGTGGAAAAACTGAGTGCGGAGGCACAAAAGTTGAGCCAACTACCGTTCAGCCGTGAGATCACCAAGAAAGAGCAGGCGGATATGGGCTCGCTGAAGAAAAGCGCCCGTGGCCTGATCGTGGTACACCCAATGACCGCACTTGGCCGCGAAATGGGCCTGAAAGTGGTTACCGGTTACGCCAAAAAAGCCTTCTGATCGCCCCTCACTCCAACCCTCTCCCTTAGGGAGAGGGAGCCCGTTCAGCGTCGTTGGTGGCTAATGTGGCCCTGCGTAGGGGCGCTGCATGCTGCGCCCGTGTTAAGGTCAACCGCGGGCGTCAAATTGTGGCACGTTCGGTTCCCGGGTGAGTGGAACAATCAAGCCTTGGTCGTGAAATACGCGCAGGTCTGGTAAGGCACCGTGAGCGTCTCCTTCCCCCGCAGTTCCTCTTCCTCTGCCACTAACTGGCGGAGCTGGTCGATCACCTGTTCCTGCTGTTGCGGCGGCAACGCAGCGATAAAGCTGGTGGATCGCACGCGGTTATAAATCACATCTTCCGGCGCTCCACTATGCCCCAGCATAAACACTTGCTCCTGTAGTTGGGCAAAGCCAGGGTACGGGAACAGTTTGCGCCATTCACCGGTATAGAAACGTGGCGCATCCCCTTCGTGGCGATCGACAATCTGATTGAGCTTGCGCACCCAGCCAACGCGCGCGTCGCGCATATTCCACACCAACCCAAGCTTGCCGCCGGGTTTCAGCACGCGCTGAATTTCCGCCAGCGCCAAGCGTGTGGCAAACCAGTGAAAGGATTGGGCACACACGATGGCATCCACCGACTCATCCGGCAGCGGTATAGATTCGGCGGTACCAGCCAGCGTGTTCACCTGAGGAAAGGCTGCCGCCAGCTTTGCCAGCATCTGTGCCACCGGTTCAACGGCGATGATGTTGGCACCGGTTTCCAGCAGACGTGGAGTGAATTTGCCGGTACCTGCACCCAAATCGATGACGGTCTTACCGGGCTGTAACTCAAGCGCATCACGCAGCCAAGCGGCGATCTCCGCCGGATAATCCGGGCGGCCCAGAACGTAGCGATCCGCATTGGCCTGATAGCCGGTCGCGGCCGCGTGATGAATGGAATGAGGTGATGTAGCCATAACGCAACTCCCAAATCCAGGTCGAGGGATGTCTGCTGCCTGGTACCGGTTAGCGGCCAAGCAGACGGCGGTTGAGGTCTTCGATTTTGCCACTGGCGATGCGCGTCAGCATGGTTTTGCTCCAACTGGCTGACAGGCCTGCCACCGACAGTAAGCGGCGGTATTGTTCTTCATCGAACGGCATATGCCAGGCGATGCCAATGGCTTCTGCGACGGACACATCGCTATTGCGGCTCACCAGTTCCAGCGGCTGGTCGCCACTGACCAATCCCGTTGATACCACGCGATACAGCCAGCCGCAGCGGCCAGTTTGCTGCATCAGCACCGAAATGTCGGCGATGGCGAAGTGGTAATTGAGCTTGAAGCAAGGGGAGCGCGGTTGGGTAACCTGGATCAGCGCTTCGCCCCAGCGGAAGATATCCCCCATAAACACGTTATGCTCGGTCAGGCCGAGGGTCGAGATATTTTCGCCAAAGGCTGGCGCACAGAACTGCTCGGCCTGCGTCGGGAATTGTTCACGCCAGTGCTCGTAGTGCTCGCGCGGATAGTGGCACAGGGCGCGATCTGGCCCGCCGTGGTAGCTTTTTTCTGCCTGTTCATCGCCTGCCAGACCAAGTGGTGTGAGGTTTATCGCGCCTTCTACCAGGCGTTTGGCTATGGCGCTGGGGCGGCTGCCTTCATAGGGCTGGATCGAACCGAGATATACGTCTGGGTGGTGGTGCATGCTGGCCTCCATTCTCTCTCGTTAATGCTGCGTAGCATAGCCTGAGTCGAGAGGGAGGAACAGAATAACCCGCCCGGAAATCACCAGGCGGGAGGACGGATTAGAAGGTCGTCCAGTTGTCTGCGGAGTTGGTGCTCGGTTTGGCCAGTGATGGAGACTTGAGCTGGGTGGCTTTTGTTTCCACCGGTGTCGCTTTGTCTGCCAAACGGAATACCGCGACGCTTTGCAGCAACATCTCGGCCTGTTCTTCCAGCGAATCGGCAGCGGCGGCAGACTCTTCCACCAGCGCGGCGTTTTGCTGAGTGGTGTGGTCCATTTCCACGATAGCCTGACCAATCTGGGCGATGCCTCTGGTTTGCTCGTCGGAGGCGGCGGCGATTTCAGCCATGATATCGCGCACGTGGGTGACCGAACGGACGATTTGCTCCATGGTGTTACCGGTGTCTTCGACCAGAGCCGTACCGCTTTGCACCCGGTTGACCGACTCGGTGATCAACCCTTCGATTTCTTTCGCCGCCTGGGCGCTGCGCTGGGCCAGGTTGCGCACTTCGCTGGCAACCACCGAGAAACCACGGCCTTGCTCGCCCGCACGAGCGGCCTCAACGGCCGCATTCAGTGCCAGAATGTTGGTCTGGAAGGCAATACCGTTGATCAGGGTGGTAATTTCGGCGATCCGCTGCGAACTGTTGGAGATGTCCCGCATAGTGCTGACCACATTGTTGACCAGTTTGCCGCCTTGCTGGGCGGTTTGTGAGGCATCGGTCGCCAGTTGGTTGGCGTGATGGGCGTTGTCGGCGTTCTGCTTCACGGTGGCGGTGAGCTGCTCCATACTGGCGGCGGTTTCTTCCACTGCGGCGGCCTGCTGCTCGGTACGTGAGGAGAGATCGGTATTGCCTGCCGCGATTTCCCCGGCAGCGGTGGAGACCTGGCTGACCCCCATCTGGATTTTCTCAATCATATCGCGCAGGTTCTGGCTCATCGCGGCGACGGCATTGAGCAACTGGCCCAGCTCGTCACGGCGAGAGCTGGTCTGCGCCTGGCGTAGATCGCCTTTGGCAATACGTTCTGCCAGTTCCAGGGTGCTATGCAGCGGACGAGTGATCTGCAAAGTGATGCGCCATGACACCAACAGGCCAGCCAGAATGGCGATCGCCGTAGTGATCGCCATTTGCCACTGGGCGGTGTTGATATTGTTGTGCGTCTGCGTCAACTCATCCTTCATAAAGTTGTTAACCAACGTACCGATCTCGTCGGCGTAGCCGCCCAGCTGCTTGCTGATTTTGATCTCATTGTCGTAGGCGGGCAGATAGGCTTCGATGTGGTCCTTATACTCGTCCAACACTGTTAACAGAGGTTGCAGCAACGGGCGTTGTGACTCTGCCAGGCGTTGGCTGATCGTATTGGCGGCGCTGCGAGCGTCGTCGATAGCGCCGATCAACGGTTTTTCGGATTCCAGCGTGGGTGTTAACACCAGGCCACGAGCATAGTAGCGGATCAGCGTCAGCTTATCGTTCAACTGGGTAAACGCCAGTTGCAGATCGGCCGTGCCCAATTGGCGTTCAACCTGGCCTAGGCTGTCCTGGACTTCAGACATGTTCCAACTGGCCCGCACCGCGTCTTTATCGGCGACGGCTTTGGCGAACATTTTCTGTTGTTGCTCGTAGTTACCCAGCAACACCACCAACAGTTCCAAATCCTTCCTGCTTTGCGTGTCCCAATCCAGATCCTGTGCATGGCTGGCCAGCTGTAGCGCATTCTCGATATGCTGGCGGTTGCGCTCAAGGAAGTCGGGGTCGTATTTTTGGCTGAACATGGCACGGTAGTATTTCGCCTGAGCGATTTCGCCGGTCAGTTGGTAGCTGAAATCGATGCGGTCGCTGCGTGATTCGATCAGATTGAGATAGGTGATACCGGTGCCAGCGATAATCGTCGCCAGTATTAACATCAGTGAGAAGCCGAGTCCGAGTTTTTTACCTACGGTGAGGTGAACGAATTTTCCTGCCAAAGCTTTCAATGCCGCCATGATTTTTCCCTCTTAGGCGTTAGTCAATTGAACAAAGCATCGGCAAGTAGCGGTTAAACTTTAGCGGGTAACAGGCAAAAAAATGCCCGCATCAGCGGGCATCATCGGAGATAAGCCAAATTATTTCTTGGCTGCGGCGAAGCGGTTGGCCGCTTCATCCCAGTTCACCACGTTCCAGAATGCCTTGATGTAATCCGGGCGACGGTTCTGGAATTTCAGGTAGTAAGCGTGTTCCCACACGTCCAGGCCAACGATTGGCAAGCCTGAAGCGCCGGAGACGGCTTCGCCCATCAGCGGGCTGTCCTGGTTAGCGGTAGAGACTACAGCCAGCTTGTCGCCTTTCAGCACCAGCCAGGCCCAACCAGAACCGAAACGAGTGGCTGCGGCTTTCTCGAACTCTTCCTGGAATTTCTCAACGCTGCCGAAATCACGTTCGATAGCGGCTTTCAGATCGCCACCCAGCGTGGTGCCGGTTTTCAGGCCTTTCCAGAACAGGCTGTGGTTAGCGTGGCCACCTGCGTTGTTACGCATGAAGGTGCGCTTGTCCGCAGGGACTTTATCCAGATCCTGGATCAGCGCTTCTACGCTCAGCGAAGCCAGCTCAGGGTAAGCTTCCAGCACGGTGTTGGCGTTGTTGACGTAGGTCTGATGGTGTTTGGTGTGATGGATTTCCATCGTCTGCTTGTCGAAATGCGGTTCAAGTGCGTCGTATGCGTAAGGCAGGGATGGCAGTGAATAACTCATAATCATCATCTCCAGTAGTGTAGAGCGGCGCAAAATGTGAGCACCGCGTAAGCAGTATGATGCATTATAATTAATTAAATGATATTGAAAATGATTATCAATGCCCTACAAAATGTGTGGTTTAGTCGGTAATACGCTGCGGATGAGTAAACACCGTTGCCCGGCCTGGCTTGCTGAAGCCCACCAACGTCAGGTTGCTGCGCTCGGCGATTTCCACCGCCAGTGAGGTGGCGGCAGAAACCACGAACAGGATTTCGGCGCCGCACATGGCGGATTTTTGCACCATCTCGTAGCTGGCACGGCTGGAAACCAGGATCGCCCCCTGCTGCCAACCCTGTTTGGCGCGTATGCCGATCATCTTGTCCAGTGCCACATGGCGGCCAACGTCTTCGCAACCCCCCAGCAACTCACCTTGTGGTGAAATCCAGCCTGCGGCATGGGTACAGCCCGTGAGCTGGCCGACGTTCTGCACATCGCGCAACTGGCCCAGAGCGCGATCGAGATTGGCCAGCGAGAAGGTCTGAGTAAAGGGTAATGGTGTCACCGGCCGGAAAATATCCGCCAACTGCTCAATACCGCAAACGCCACAGCCTGTGCGGCCCGCCATCGCCCGGCGGCGCTCTTTCAGCCCGGCAAAGCGGCGGCTGGAAAGCTCAATCTGGACCTCCATGCCGTTGCAGGTAGGATTTACCTCTATACTGAAGATATCCCGTGGCGAGTCGATAATGCCCTCCGACAGGGAAAAGCCCAGGGCGAACGCCTCCAGATCCTTTGGCGTACACATCATTACCACGTGAGAAATGCCGTTATACACCAGCGCGACCGGCACCTCTTCGGCGAGCCAATCTTGCTCCGTGGTAGTCAGTTGTCCGCGCTGATACACCGGAGCCTGGATCAAGCCCGTGAGCGCGTTCACATTTACCGGCTGCTCTTGGTTAATTTTGTTCACTTTCCTGGTACCTGTTCGTAACAACCCTACGCACGCTATGGTATTATTACAGCGTCGTTGCGGCCAAGTTGGCCAATATCCACATAAGAATAGTGATTTTAGCGCTTCCCGCTTAGAGGGGGAAAGCGTCATTTGAAACAATGTGACAACACGAGAGAGAAAGGAGACCCCCCATGCAGGTCAGCAGAAGGCAGTTCTTTAAGATCTGTGCTGGCGGTATGGCAGGAACCACGGTAGCCGCACTGGGCTTCAGCCCGGCGGTGGCATTGGCGGAAACCCGGCAGTACAAGCTGCTGCGCGCCCGTGAAACCCGTAATACCTGCACGTATTGTTCCGTCGGTTGTGGGCTGTTGATGTACAGCCTTGGTGATGGCGCCAAAAACGCCAAAGAGAGCATCTTCCATATCGAAGGGGATCCGGATCATCCGGTAAACCGTGGTGCACTGTGCCCGAAAGGCGCAGGTCTGGTTGATTTCATCCACAGCGAAAGTCGTCTGCAATACCCCGAATATCGCGCTCCTGGCTCTGACAAGTGGCAACGCATCAGCTGGGACGACGCCTTCACCCGCATCGCCAAACTGATGAAAGAAGACCGCGATGCCAACTTTGTTCCCACCAACGATCAGGGCGTTACCGTCAACCGTTGGCTGACCACCGGTATGCTGTGCGCTTCGGCCTCCAGCAACGAAACCGGGATGTTAACCCAAAAATTTAGTCGCGCTCTCGGCATGCTTGCCGTAGATAACCAGGCGCGTGTCTGACACGGACCAACGGTAGCAAGTCTTGCTCCAACATTTGGTCGCGGTGCGATGACCAACCACTGGGTTGATATCAAAAACGCCGATTTAATTGTCGTCATGGGTGGTAATGCGGCAGAAGCGCATCCAGTGGGATTCCGCTGGGCGATGGAAGCCAAAATACATAATAAAGCCAAGCTGATCGTCATCGATCCGCGCTTTACCCGTACCGCATCCGTGGCGGATTTCTACACGCCTATTCGTTCCGGTACCGACATTGCCTTCCTGTCGGGCGTGTTGCTGTATCTGATCACCAATAACAAGATTAACCGCGAATACGTGGATTCTTATACCAACGCCAGCCTGCTGGTGCGGGAAGACTTCGCCTTCGATGATGGCCTGTTCAGCGGCTACGACGCGGATAATCGCAAATACGATAAAACCACCTGGAACTACCAGCTCGACGAGAACGGCTTCGCCAAGCGTGATATCACGCTGCAAGATCCGAACTGCGTGTGGAACCTGCTGAAAAAACACATCAGCCGCTATACGCCAGAGGTGGTGACCAACATCTGCGGTACGCCAACCGAAGACTTCCTCAAGGTGTGCGAATATATCGCCGAAACCAGTGCCAGCGACAAGACGGCCTCGTTCCTCTACGCCCTGGGCTGGACACAGCACTCGGTCGGTGCGCAGAACATCCGTACCATGGCGATGATCCAGTTGCTGCTTGGCAATATGGGCATGGCGGGTGGTGGTGTGAACGCATTGCGCGGCCACTCCAATATCCAGGGTCTGACCGATCTGGGTCTGCTGTCACAAAGCCTGCCAGGCTATATGACGCTGCCTTCGGAGAAACAGGCCGATCTGGATACCTACCTGAAAGCCAACACGCCGAAGGCGCTGCTGCCGGGCCAGGTGAACTACTGGAGCAACTACCCGAAATTCTTCGTCAGCATGATGAAGAGCTTCTACGGTGACAAAGCGCAGAAGGACAATAGCTGGGGCTTTGACTGGCTGCCGAAGTGGGACAAAGGCTACGACGTTCTGCAATACTTCGAGATGATGTCGCAAGGGAAAGTGAACGGCTATCTGTGCCAGGGCTTCAACCCGGTGGCGTCGTTCCCGAACAAGAACAAAGTGGTGGCCTCGCTGGCCAAGCTGAAGTTCCTGGTGACCATTGACCCGCTGAACACCGAGACCGCCAACTTCTGGCAGAACCACGATGAGTTCAACGACGTTGACCCATCGCAGATCCAGACAGAAGTATTCCGCCTGCCATCGACCTGCTTTGCCGAAGAGAACGGTTCAATCGTTAACTCCGGCCGCTGGCTGCAATGGCACTGGAAAGGGGCCGACGCCCCAGGGGAAGCGCTGAACGACGGTGAAATCCTGGCGGGGCTGCTGATGCGCCTGCGCGAGATGTACACCCGTGACGGCGGCGCGGTGCCTGAACAGTTGCTGAACATGTCCTGGGACTACCTGACCCCGAACAATCCGGCGCCAGAAGAATTGGCGATGGAGAGCAACGGCCGGGCGCTGGCGGATGTCCTTGATCCAGACGGCAAGGTGTTGGCGAAGAAAGGCGAATTGCTCAGTACCTTCGCGCATCTGCGTGATGACGGCACCACCTCGAGTGGCTGCTGGATCTTCGCGGGCAGTTGGACGCAGGCGGGCAACCAGATGGCGCGCCGTGATAACGCCGATCCTTCCGGTCTTGGCAACACGCTGGGCTGGGCCTGGGCATGGCCGTTGAACCGCCGCATCCTGTATAACCGTGCGTCTGCCGATCCGGCGGGCAAACCGTGGGATGCCAAACGTCAACTGCTGGAATGGGACGGAGTCAAGTGGGGCGGGGTCGATATCCCGGACTACAGCGCCGCCGCTCCGGGCAGCGACGTCGGGCCGTTTATCATGCAGCCGGAAGGCATGGGCCGCCTGTTTGCACTAGACAAAATGGCAGAAGGGCCGTTCCCGGAACACTACGAGCCGTTTGAAACGCCGCTTGGCACCAACCCGTTGCACCCGAACGTAGTGTCTAACCCGGCGGCGCGCGTGTTCAAAGACGATCTGGCCGCGATGGGCAAATCCGACAAGTTCCCTTACGTCGGCACCACTTATCGCCTGACCGAACATTTCCACTACTGGACCAAGCATGCGTTGCTTAATGCGATCATCCAGCCGGAACAGTTTGTGGAGATTGGCGAGAAGCTGGCCGAGAAGAAAGGCATCAAGCAGGGCGATACCGTCAAAGTCAGTTCCAACCGTGGCTATATCAAGGCCAAGGCGGTGGTGACCAAGCGTATTCGTACCTTGCAGGTGAACGGTCAGGACGTGGACACCATCGGCATCCCGATCCACTGGGGTTACGAAGGGGTGGCGAAGAAAGGCTTTATCGCCAACACGCTGACGCCGTTTGTCGGCGACGCCAATACGCAAACGCCAGAGTTCAAGGCGTTCCTGGTTAACGTGGAAAAGGTGTAACGGAGACGAATTATGGCAATGCAATCTCAAGACATCATTCGTAAATCCGCTACCAACGGCTTCACTCCGGCACCGCGTGCGCGCGATCACCAGGAAGAAGTGGCCAAGCTGATCGATGTCACCACCTGCATCGGCTGCAAGGCCTGCCAGGTGGCCTGTTCTGAATGGAACGATATCCGTGATGAAGTGGGGCACAACGTCGGGGTTTACGATAACCCCGCCGATCTGACCGCCAAATCGTGGACGGTGATGCGCTTCTCTGAGGTCGAGGAGCACGGCAAGCTGGAGTGGCTGATCCGCAAGGATGGCTGCATGCACTGTGCCGATCCGGGCTGCCTGAAGGCGTGCCCGGCGGAAGGGGCCATTATCCAGTACGCCAACGGCATCGTCGATTTCCAGTCGGAACACTGCATCGGCTGTGGCTACTGCATCGCTGGTTGTCCGTTCGACGTGCCGCGCATGAACCAGGAAGACAACCGGGTATACAAATGCACCCTGTGCGTCGACCGCGTTGGCGTGGGCCAGGAACCGGCCTGTGTGAAAACCTGCCCGACCGGGGCGATCCATTTCGGCACCAAAGAGGCGATGAAGAACGTCGCGGCGGAACGTGTCGATGAACTGAAAACCCGTGGCTATGAGAATGCCGGTCTGTACGATCCGGCGGGCGTGGGCGGCACTCACGTGATGTATGTTCTGCATCACGCCGACAAACCGCAGCTGTATCACGGCTTGCCGGATAACCCGACCATCAGCCCGGCAGTTACCTTCTGGAAAGGGGTATGGAAGCCGTTGGCCGCCATCGGGTTTGCTGCCACCTTCGCGGCCAGTATTTTCCACTACGTCGGCGTGGGTCCAAACCGCGTGGAAGAAGAGGAAGAGCCGGATCAGCAGGACGAGCATCATGATGAGGAGACGCGCAAATGAGAAAGGAAAAGCCAATTCAGCGCTACAGCGCGCCGGAGCGGATTAATCACTGGATTGTGGCGTTCTGCTTTATGTTTGTCGCCATCAGCGGGTTGGGCTTCCTGTTCCCTTCCTTCAACTGGTTGTTGAATATCTTCGGCACACCACAGCTGGCGAGGATCCTTCACCCCTTCACCGGGGTGTTGATGTTCGTGGCGTTCCTGCTGATGTTCCTGCGCTACTGGAAGCACAACCTGATCAACCGGGAAGATATCGTCTGGGCCAAGAATATCCACAAAATTGCCATGAACGAGGAAGTGGGCGACACTGGGCGCTATAATTTCGGTCAGAAGTGCGTATTCTGGGCGGCGATAATCAGTCTGGTGCTGTTGTTGGCCAGTGGTATCGTTATCTGGCGGCCATACTTTGCCCCATCCTTCTCCATTCCGCTGATCCGCATCGCGCTGGTGGTGCATTCATTAGCCGCGGTAGGTTTGATCATCGTGATAATGGTGCACATTTACGCCGCGCTATGGGTAAAAGGCACCATTACGGCGATGGTGGAAGGTTGGGTGCCGGCTGCCTGGGCCAAGAAGCATCACCCACGCTGGTACCGTGAGGTCCGCGAGAAACAACAGGAAGACAAACCCAGATGAGTATCCGCATCGTTCCTAAAGAGCAGTTAGGGGCACAGCGTGAAAAGTCTTCAACGGCGGAAACTATTCCGCCGTTACTTTTCGCCAATTTGAAGAGCCTTTATACCCGCCGAGCCGAACGTCTGCAGCAATTGGCCGCAGACCATCCGCTGGGTGACTATCTCAACTTTGCCGCCAGCATTGCGCAAGCGCAGCACAACGCCTGCCATGATAATCCGCTGGAGTTGGATCTCGGCGAAACGTTGATCCAGAGTGCCGCCAGCGGCAAGCCGCCGCTGGATGCGGGCATCTATCCACGCAGCGAGCACTGGCACAAGCTGCTGGCCTCGCTGATCGCAGAACTGCGCCCGCAGGCACCGGAACACGTGCTGGCAGTGTTGGATAACCTGGAGAAATCCTCGACCCATGAGCTGGAGCTGCTGGCCAGCGCCCTGCTGAAAGGCGAGTTTGCCAAGGTTGGCAGCGACAAAGCCCCATTCCTGTGGGCGGCGCTGTCGTTGTACTGGGCGCAAATGGCCAGTCAGATCCCTGGCAAGGCACGGGCGGAGTACGGCGAGCATCGTCAGTTCTGCCCGGTTTGCGGCAGCATCCCGGTTTCCAGCATGGTGCATATTGGCACCGTAAACGGCCTGCGCTATCTGCACTGCAACCTGTGCGAGAGCGAATGGCACGTGGTGCGGGTGAAATGCAGCAACTGCGAGCAAACCGGCGATCTCAATTACTGGTCGCTGGAAAGTGAGCAGGCAGCGGTGAAAGCGGAAAGCTGTGGCGACTGCGGCACCTACCTGAAGATCCTCTATCAGGAGAAGGACCCGAAGGTCGAAGCGGTGGCCGACGATCTGGCCTCGCTGATCCTCGATGCCAAGATGGAAGAGGAAGGCTTTGCGCGCAGCAGTATCAACCCGTTCCTGTTCCCAGGCGAGTAACGGTAGCCCTCACCCTAACCCTCTCCCACAGGGAGAGGGGACCGATCGTGCCACAGATTGATGTCTGCACCTGACCGCAACTCCGTACCAGCCCCCTCTCCTTTTTGGGGAGAGGGTTGGGGTGAGGGGGAGCAGCAAGCAGCGACTTTCGGATTAGACATCTGGCAAACCGCGAGGTGAGTTGCTACCGTTACGCCAAGACGCGCAACGCGAAAGGAATAAATGATGTTAAAGACCCTTGCCAAAGGTACGGCGTTGGCCGTGCTGCTTACCGGGCTGGTAGCCTGTGATAACCAGGACAGCAAAAAGCCGGAAGTCCCCGCCCCCACACCTAAGCCGGTCGTGACTCAGCCCGTAGCGGTAGCCCCACCCCCTTTGGCAGAGGCAAAACCGGCCCCCGGTCTGAACGTCTCGCTGCAACAGGGCAAAATCACCTTTGAACTGCCACCGGGTTTCAGCGATCAAACCAAGCTGAGTGGCATTATCAACGACGACAAATCCACCATTCAGCTGTTCCTCGATGGCAAATCACGCCAGCGCACCGTCGCTTCGGAAGTGATCCCGCCAGCAGATACGAAGATCAATACCAGCGATAAGATGCTTAAAGATCTGACGCAAAGCATCATTACCGAGCTGTCCGATCGCTATCAGAACATCAAGAAAACCAAAGAAGAGAATTTCACCGTTGGCCAGCAGAAGTTTCATCGTCTGGATACCGAACAGACGGTCAACGGGCAAAAACTGATTTCCACTATCGTGTTGACGGTGTTCAATAAACGGGTAGTGACGTTGCAGATGTTAACGCCGGCCAAAACACCGGAGGTACATCTTGCATTGGTACAGCGAATTATTGATACCATGCAGGTTAAATAACCTGACTGGTTTAGCTCGGCACGCACGCCAACAAGCCAGTTTGCCGTTAACCGGACACTGAAAAATCGAGTGACCATGAGCACTGAATCCCAGCACCTTTATAGCCAGTTACCTGCCATCGACCGCCTGCTGCGCGATCCTGCCGTCGAGCCCGCCGTCGCCAAACACGGCCAGACGCTAATCAGCGAACTGCTGCGTCAGATGCAGGCGCAGGCGCGTGAAGCCATCAAGACTCTGCAACAGTTGCCAGCCTGGTGTCAGGACTGGCCGCAGGCGCTGCATGCTCGTCTGGAGCAGCAACAGCGTCCGGCGTTGCAACCGGTGTTTAACCTCAGCGGCACCGTGCTGCACACCAACCTGGGGCGAGCGTTGCTGGCTCAACCGGCAGTGGATGCCGTCGTCAGTGCGATGACCAGTGCCGTGACGTTGGAATACGATCTGGATGGTGCAGGCCGTGGGCACCGCGATCGAGCAATCGCGGATTTACTCTGCCAGCTTACCGGGGCGGAAGATGCCTGCATCGTCAACAATAACGCGGCGGCGGTGCTGTTGATGCTGGCGGCGGTTGCTCCAGGCCAGCAGGTGATCGTGTCGCGTGGTGAACTGGTGGAAATTGGTGGCGCGTTCCGCATCCCGGACGTTATGCGTCAGGCGGGTTGCCAACTGGTGGAAGTGGGTACCACCAACCGTACACACCTGAAAGATTATCGTGCGGCCATCAATGAGCAAACCGGCTTGCTGATGAAGGTGCATACCAGTAATTACAGTATCCAAGGTTTTACCGCTGCGGTTGATGAAAGCGAGCTGGCGGTGTTGGGCCGTGAGCACGGCATTCCTGTGGCGACCGATTTGGGCAGTGGCTCGTTGATCGACATGGCGCAATACGGCTTGCCAGCCGAGCCGATGCCGCAGCACCTGATTGCCGCAGGCGTCGATCTGGTGACCTTCTCTGGGGACAAGCTGCTAGGCGGACCGCAGGCCGGGATTATCGTCGGCAAAAAAGATCTGATCGCCCGCTTGCAACAACACCCACTCAAGCGCGCCCTACGCGTCGGCAAAATTACGCTGGCGGCGCTGGAAGCCACGCTGCGGCTGTATCAACAGCCGGAATTATTGGCAGAACATTTACCTACCTTACGCTTATTAACCCGTCCACAGCAGCAGATGCAGCAAGCCGCCGAACGTTTACAGAGTCAGTTGGCTCCGCAGTTTGCTGGTCGTTTCGAACTGCGCAGCGAGCCGTGCTGGTCACAGATTGGCAGCGGTTCTCTACCGGTCGATCGCCTGCCGAGCTACGCGCTGACCTTTGCCCCACTTGATGGCCGGGGTGCAACCTTGGAAGGCTTGGCACAGCAGTGGCGTAGCCTGCCGCAGCCGATCATTGGCCGTATCAACGACGGTAAACTGTGGCTCGATCTGCGTTGCCTGGAACAGGAGGGCGCACTGATTGAGGCGCTGAGCGCATGATTATTGCCACCGCAGGCCATGTCGACCACGGCAAAACAACCCTGTTACAAGCGATCTCGGGTATCAATGCCGATCGTCTGCCGGAGGAACAACGCCGTGGCATGACCATCGATCTCGGCTATGCCTATTGGCCGCAGCCGGATGGCCGCGTGCTGGGGTTTATTGACGTTCCCGGCCATGAGAAATTCCTCGCTAATATGCTGGCGGGCATTGGCGGCATCGATCATGCGCTGCTGGTGGTGGCCTGCGACGATGGCGTGATGGCGCAAACCCGCGAACATCTGGCGATCCTGCGTCTGAGCGGTAGAGCGCAGCTCACGGTGGCGCTGACCAAGGCCGACCGTGTAGACCCTGCGCGGGTTGCCGAAGTACAAGCCCAGGTATTGGCCGAATTGGCGCAGCAGGGCTGGCATGATGTGCCGGTGTTTGTTACCGCTGCGGCGTTGGGGGAAGGTGTCGAGGAGCTGCGTCAGCATCTGTTGGCGTTACAACCCGGTGAGCACTTACTATCACGCCGTTTTCGTCTGGCGGTAGATCGCGCTTTCAGCGTCAAAGGTGCCGGGCTGGTGGTGACCGGGACAGCGCTGGGCGGCAACGTAAAGGTAGGTGATACGTTGTGGCTGACCGGTGCAGATGTGCCGGTGCGGGTGCGCGGCCTGCATGCGCAGAATCAGGCGGCCGAACAGGCGTTTGCCGGGCAGCGTATTGCGCTGAATATCAGCGGCGATGTCAGCAAAGAGCAATTAACACGCGGCGACTGGCTGTTGGCACAACAACCGCCAGCGGCGGCAGAACGTATTCTGGTGGCGATAGACGCTGATGTACCGATCAAGCACTGGCAGTCGCTGCATATTCACCATGCCGCCAGCCATATCACCGGGCGCATTGCGCTGCTGGCCGACAACCTGGCGGAGCTGATCCTCGATCGCCCGCTGTGGCTGGTGGAAAACGATCGGCTGGTGCTGCGTGATATCAGCGCTCGGCAAACGTTGGGGGCCGCGCGCGCGCTGGGGCTATCCTCACCGAAGCGGGGCAAGCGCCAACCGGAGTATCTGGCCTGGCTGGCAGCGCTGGCTCAGGCATCAAGCGACGGGCAAGTGCTGGATCTGCGTTTGCCGGGTGGTGCACTGGACCTGGCCGCATTTGCCTGGGCTCGCCAACTGACGGACGAGGGCCTGCTGGAACTGCTAGCAGGTTATGCCCTGATGATCTCCGGCGAGATGGCATTGGCTCCGGCCAACGTGCAAGCGCATGAGCAGCGCCTGTTGCAGGTGTTGGCCGAATACCATCAGCAACATGCCGATCAGCTGGGCCTGGGGCGCGCTCGCCTGCGCCGTATGGCGTTACCGGCGTTGCATGAGCCGCTGGTATTTATGATGATCGATCGGCTGCTGGCGGCCGGTTTGCTGCGCAATACGCGCGGCTGGCTGCACCTGCCCGAGCATGGTTTGGCGTTCAGCAGCGAGCAACAGGCACTGTGGAACCGCATTGAGCCGCTGTTTGGTGAAGAGCCTTGGTGGGTACGCGATCTGGCTGCCTCGTTAGGCGAAGAGGAAAATAACGTTCGCGCTACGCTGCGCAAAGCGGCACAACTGGGCCATGTCACCGCAGTGGTAGTCGATCGCTACTACCTCAGCCAACGTATTGAACAGTTTGCCGCGTTGATCCGTGAGCTAGACGCCACGCAAGGCAGCACCAACGCCGGTGACTTCCGCGATCGGCTGGGTGTGGGCCGCAAGTTGGCGATCCAGGTATTGGAATTCTTCGATCGCAGCGGTTTTACCCGCCGCAGAGGCAACCAACATCTGCTGCGGGACAGCGGCCTGTTTGGTGGTTGAAACTATGGGTGCATCTTGTTGCGCCCAGTTTAAAAAATTGTGACACCCTTCATGCGTTTGACTATTCTTTCGCCATTCCCCGCCGTAAACACCTATCATTCCAGCTAGAGATAGTTTCCCGCTTCTTACGTTTGATCTGCGGCCACCGCGCCGCGAACCTGCTTACCGTCTCCGGGCGGTAAGGTTGCAGCCACGTAAAAAGGAGATACAAATGGCGAATACCACCACGGCAAGCCACCTCACGCCTGAAAATACCGGGTTTCCCCTCAAACTGAAAAAACGTTATGACAACTTCATTGGCGGCACCTGGGTGGCACCGGTCCAGGGCGAGTATTACACCAACCTGACGCCGATCACCGGCCAGACGCTGTGCGAAGTAGCCAGCTCCTCCACACAGGATATCGAACTGGCGCTGGATGCGGCCCACGATGCCAAAGGAGCCTGGGGCAAGATGTCGGTGCAGGCGCGTGCCAACCTGCTTAACCGGGTCGCCGATCGCATGGAGCAGAATATCGATCTGCTGGCAGCAGCGGAAACCTGGGATAACGGCAAGCCGATCCGCGAAACCGCCAATGCCGATGTGCCGTTAGCTATTGACCATTTCCGCTATTTCGCTGCCTGCGTGCGGGCGCAAGAGGGCGGCATCAGCGAGATCGACTCCGAGACGGTGGCCTATCACTTCCACGAACCGCTGGGCGTAGTGGCACAAATCATTCCGTGGAACTTCCCATTGTTGATGGCCTGCTGGAAGATGGCTCCGGCGCTGGCGGCGGGTAACTGCATCGTGCTGAAACCGGCCAAGCTGACGCCGCTGTCGGTGCTGATGCTGATGGAACTGATCCAGGACATCCTGCCGCCAGGCGTGATCAACGTGGTCAACGGCGCAGGCGGCGAAATCGGCGAATATCTCGCAACCTCCAAACGTATTGCCAAAGTAGCCTTTACCGGCTCCACCGAAGTGGGTCGCCAAATCATGGGTTATGCCACTCAGAACATCATCCCGGTGACGCTGGAACTGGGCGGCAAGTCGCCCAACATCTTCTTTGCTGACGTGATGGATAAAGAGGATTCGTTCTTCGACAAGGCGTTGGAAGGTTTTGCGCTGTTCGCCTTCAACCAGGGGGAGGTCTGTACCTGCCCGAGCCGGGCGCTGGTGCAGGAGTCGATCTACGAGCGCTTTATGGAAAGGGCAATCAAGCGGGTGGAGAGCATCCGCAGTGGCAACCCGTTGGACGCCAGCACCCAAATGGGCGCACAGGTTTCCGAAGGGCAGATGAAGACCATCCTCAACTACATCGAGATCGGCAAGCAGGAAGGCGCCAAGGTGCTGACCGGTGGCCGACGTAAGGCGCTGGATGGCGGCTTGGCACAAGGCTACTACATGGAACCGACCATTCTGTTCGGCAAGAACAGCATGCGAGTCTTCCAGGAAGAGATTTTTGGCCCGGTGCTGGCGGTGACCACCTTCAAGGATATGGATGAAGCGCTGGCGCTGGCCAACGATTCCGATTTCGGCCTGGGTGCCGGGGTATGGAGCCGTAACGGTAATATCGCTTACCAGATGGGGCGCAACATTCAGGCAGGCCGTGTCTGGACCAACTGTTACCATGCTTACCCGGCGCATGCGGCGTTCGGTGGCTACAAACAGTCGGGGATTGGGCGTGAAACCCATAAGATGATGTTGGAGCACTATCAGCAGACCAAATGCCTGCTGGTGAGCTACTCGGAAAAACCGATGGGCCTGTTCTGATCCCTCACCCTAACCCTCTCCCAAAGGGAGAGGGGATGTAACGTGCTACATTTTATCTCCTGCGCCTGACTGCGGCTCCGGACTCACTCCCTCTCCCTACCGCAAATGTCCATGAGGTTCTTGGTCTGTCAGTGGGAGAGGGCTGGGATGAGGGTATTAACCATTACACTGTGGTGCTGGCCGCGGGAGTAGCCCCACCACGATGCTT
This sequence comes from Serratia sp. H1w, assembly GCF_000633355.1. Lineage (GTDB taxonomy): Bacteria > Pseudomonadota > Gammaproteobacteria > Enterobacterales > Enterobacteriaceae > Chania. The sequence goes on along the minus strand of NZ_AYMQ01000049.1, from coordinate 34,842 downwards.
GCTGAGGAACAGCGCCGCCAGCGTCAGCCAGCATATGCCACTGATCAGGTTGAACAGGCTGAATAGCCCGTTACCTCCCCAGACATAGGCCACCTTGGCCAGCTCGATACCGATAGTGAACACCGACATGCTCAACATCCCCATCACGGCCGAAACGGCACCTTTACTGACGTTGCTGGAAAACAGCGTCAGGCGGTATAGACCGGCGTTCGCCAGGCCAATGCCGTAAGCATAAAGGCTCAGCCCTGCGGTCATCCACAGATAGGCGTGGGCGGAAAATACCGTGGCCAGCGCGGCCATCAACAGGCCTAACAGCATTGGCCATGCGCCAAGCTTGATAGGGCGTTCAATACTGAGCTTGCCGGTGATGCGTGCCAGCGTCAGGTTGCCGAGGATCAGCGCGCCAAACACCGGGATCTGCAACAGGCCGTAGTCCAGAGCGGAGAGCGATTCGCCCTTAATCAGGATCACCGGAGACTGGGCAATCCAGGCCAACAGCGGCAGACTGGCAAAGCCGATAGCCAACGAACCACAGATAAAGCGCCGATTGACCAGCACCTGACGATAGTCGCGCCACAGGTTGGCTGCCGAGAAGGCTTCCCCTTGCAGCGTGGCGGTTTCCGGCATGGCCTTCCACAGGCCGACAAAGGCAATCGCCGCCAGGGCGGCAAACAGCACAAACATGCTCTGCCAAGGGGCGACGTGAACCCATGCGGCCCCCGCCAACGGCCCAAGCAGCGGGGCGATCAACGCCACGTTGGCCATCAGCGCGGTGATCTTGATGCAGGTCGCTTCTTCAAACGATTCCTGAATGGTGGCATAGCCTACCGCGCCGATAAAGCACAGCCCGATCCCTTGCAGGAAGCGCATTACGATAAACTGCTCGATATTGGTGACCAGCAAAATGGCCAGACAGGTGACGATAAAGAACAGCACCCCGGCCAGCATCACCGGGCGGCGGCCACGGCGATCCGACAGCGGGCCAAGCAGCCACTGCAGGAAGATGCCGCCGGCCAGATAGGCGGTCATTGAGGTGGGCACCCACTCCACGCCGGCATTAAAATCGGCCACCACCGCCAGCATACCGGGCTGGATCATATCGTTGGCGATATAGGTCGCGAATTCGAACAGCACCAGACAAAGTGGGAATAAAAGCGCCTGTCGGCCCAGAAGTGCCGCAGGTGGTAACGATGTTTTCATTTTTATTTTACTGATAGTAAAGAAGAAATAAGGAACTGCCAGGGCGGGAGAGCGCAAACTGAGCGAGTTGTGGCGGCTATTTTGCCGCCAATTGTTCACCTTGGCAATCATAAGGTGATTTTAAGGCTCAATCTTAATATTGCGCGTAGACGTTGTGCTGCGCTCCCCTGAGTTATAACCTCTTGTTAACATTTTCCTATACCCGTCGTCTTTCAAGCTGTAGCGTTGTTACCTGCACTTACCCACCTCAGTCACTTACAATAGTAAGCTCCTGAGGATGGGTAAGCTTGTCGCCTAGCTACAACTTGAAATCCATAGGGTATATGACAGAATTATAGGCAACAGACGGGCACTGATGAGCAATAAAATTGGTTGGATAGATAATTTGCGTGCGCTGGCGTGCATGATGGTGGTGATGATCCACGCCACCACTTACTACGTCACCAACGGTTTGGCGGTGGGGGAACATAACTGGGATATGGCGAACGTCTTGAACTCGCTTTCCCGGGTGGCAGTGCCGCTGTTCTTTATGCTTTCCGGCTTTCTGTTTTTTGGTGAGCGCAGCGCCAACCGGAAACATTTTATCCGCATTGCCTGCTGTATTTTGTTCTATAGCGTGATTGCCCTGATTTATATTGCCTGCTTTACCCGCATCGGCTTTTGGCCCTCGCTGCGCGCTATTCTGTTTAAACCGGTGTTTTATCATCTGTGGTTCTTTTACGCGATAACGGTGATCTACCTGCTTTCACCCTTGATCAGCGTAAAGCCAGTTTCTGGCCGCTATCTGGCGGGCGTCATCGTCATTCTGGCGATTATCGCCAACCCCAATACCAGCAAGCTGAGTCTGGACAATGTGCGCCTGCTACCGGTGAACCTGTATATCTATGGCGATACCTTCTATTACCTGCTGTATGCCCTGGCTGGGCGGGCAATTGGCATGATGGCAACCCAACGGCGTGGCATCAGCCTGGCGGCGGCGCTGGGGTTTATCGTGAGCGTGATATTGATTATCCGTGGCACCAAGAGCCAGATGTTTATCAACGGCAGCTTCGCCGATACGTTTTATATGTACACCGGCCCCTTGGTGTTTGTGGCGGCGGTGTCGCTGCTGGTGTGGTGCAAAAACTGCCTGCCCAATCCGATCGGCTGGTTAAGTGTGATCTCCCGCCATTCACTGGCGATCTACGGTTTTCACGCCCTGATCGTCAACCTGATGCGTAACCGACATTGGGAGTTTCCGGCTTACCCGTTGCTGGATATCTTCTGGGTGTTTGGCATGGCGCTTGGCGTGAGCCTGCTGCTGTCGATGGGATTACAAAAAGTAGATACCCGGCGGCTGGTGTCTTAAGCCTGCCAGCGCTGCTGTGCCCGCCGCAGTTGGCGGCCAGAGGAGAAGCCTGCGGTTAGCGCGGCTTTTTCCAGACCGTAGCCCTGTTGCAGCCGTTGCTGTGCGACCGCCAGCCGCAACTGTTCATGGTATTCCCGCACGCTGATGCCAATATGCAGGCGAAACAGCCGGGCCAGGTGGCGGCTGCTGACATGTGCTTTTTCGGCCACCTGGGGAACCGACCATTCGGCCTCCGGTTCGGCGGCCATCACGTCCTGCGCCCGGTGTACGGCAGGATGCAGATGATTGCGGTGGCGCAGCCAAGGGGAAAGCTGTGGGTCGTCACCGGAGCGACGGAAATACACCACCATCTCGCGGGCAACCTCGAGTGCGCGGTCAGCACCGCAGTGTTGATTGACCAAATGCAGGGCCAAGTCGATACCGGCGGTGATGCCTGCGCTGGTAAATACGCCACGATCCTCAACAAAAATACGGTTTTCCTTCACCAGTGCGGCCGGGGCCTGCTGGCGTAGGCGCTCGATCACGGCGTGATGGGTGGTGCAATGATAGCCGTCGAGCAACCCTGCCTGGGCAGCCAACAGCGCGCCGGAACAGACACAAACCAGGTCGAACTGCCGCTGTGCCAAAGCAGGGCGCAATGTCTGGAGCCAGGTTCGAGCCAGAGCCGCTTCATCGTTGGCAAAGTAACGGGCCGAGTCCGCCACCCCTGGTATCACCAGAATATCGCCTTCATCCCATTCCTGCGGTAACGGGGCCAACTGGCTAATCGTCATGCCGATGGAGCAGGTAATTTGCGGCACCGGGCTGACATAGTGCAGTTGGAACTGCCCAGACAGCCGCAATACCTCTGCTGGGCCGCTGACATCCAGTAACAGCACGTTGGGGAGCATCAGAAAGTAAACGGCCCTGGACATGGTTATTCCTGCGCAAGTTGTGCCAATGCCTGATCGACGTTGGCGATCGTGGCAAAGCGATCGACCAGCACGGTTTCAGTATGCCGCTTTAACTGCTCGGGGGTAAAGAGGCTGCCGTCTGGATGATGCATCGGGAAAGTGAGCGTGGCTTCGGTCACAAACGTCACTTTATAGCCCAGATCCGAGGCGACGCGGGTAGTGGTTTCGCAGCATTGCTCGGTACGGATACCGCTGATAATCAGATGGTTGATCTGACGTTCGCGCAGCCAGGCATCCAGGCCAGATTCGGTCAACGCATTGTGCACCCGTTTGTGTACCGTAACCTCGGCCTGATGGCTCAGAAACGGCAGACGTTTCACATAGCCGGATGCCAAAGAGAACGGCCCTTCAGGCGAGACGTGGAAGACATCGACCAGCGGCACACCCTGTTGCTGGCAACCAGCGATCAGGCGGCTCAGCGCCTGTTGAAACGCAGGCAGATCGTCTTCCTGCCAGAACGGGCGGTGTTGAAAGGATTGTTGAACATCGATGATCAATAGTGCGCTATGTGACATTTTCGGCCCTCCATATTTTGGTGTAACGCCATATTGGGCCTGTAATGAGTCTGAAAGAAGGCCAAAATCGGCCATCATGATGGCAGTAACGGACGGGATGATGCATCGCTTTTCATGCCAGTGTTTTCGCACATAATATTTCTGTCATTACTGCTCCCTATAGTGGCGTTGCTTTTTACCTTTGGGCAAAACGATAACCAGGGAGTACATAATATGCATAATTTACCTTCCCGTTTGACACTGCTGGCCAGTTGCCTGGTGTTCAGTACCACGCTATGGGCGCAGGCTCAGGAAGTACCTGCCGTGCTGGCTGGGCATGCCGTATTACCGGTGAAGTCCAGCGTTACGGCACCGCAGGATGCACCAGCCGATCTGCAACAGAGTGGTAAATACACCAGCGGTAAGCGCATCACCGAACTTGGCAGCGTGGCGGGCAAATCAGCCGATCGCCTGACCGGCATCGGGCTACCTATCAATGGTCAACCGTTGCAGGGGCATTCCGGCATCAAACATATGCCGGATGGCACCTACTGGGTGCTGACCGATAACGGCTTTGGCAGCAAAGCCAACTCGCCGGACGCCATGCTATATCTCAACCATTACCGTATCGACTTCAAGGAAGGTACGGTAACGCCGCTGAAAACGTTGTTCCTGCACGATCCCGATAAAAAAGTGCCGTTCCATATCGTCAATGAAAGCACCGACAAACGTTATCTGACCGGCAGCGATTTCGACCCGGAAAGCTTCCAGTTTGCCGACGATGCCTTATGGATCGGCGATGAATTTGGCCCTTACCTGATTAAAGCGGATTTAAATGGCAAGGTATTGGCGGTGTTTGATACCCAGGTTGATGGCAAAGTGGTGAAATCGCCGGATAACCCGACGCTGACGCTGCCTGGTGCGCCGGACGGCAAGCAGAACTTCCAGGTCGCGCGTTCCAAGGGGTTTGAAGGCATGGCGGTGTCACCGGATGGCAGCAAGCTGTATCCGATGCTGGAAGGGGCGCTGTGGGACGGTGAGCAGTTTGAGAACGTGGCGGGCAAACGCTACCTGCGGGTGCTGGAGTTTGATGTCAAACAGCAGGCATGGACTGGCCGCAGCTGGCAGTACGTGTTGGAAGACAACCAGAACGCCATTGGTGATTTCAATATGATTGATGCCACCCACGGGCTGGTGATCGAGCGTGATAATGGCGAAGGCACGGCGGATAAAGCCTGTGCGGCAGGAGCGCCGACCGATAACTGCTTCAGTCAACTCGCGAAATTTAAGCGGGTGTATAAAATCGCGTTTTCCGACACCAATGTCGGCAAACCGGTAGATAAACTGGCGTATATCGATTTGATGAACATTCAGGACCCGCAGAAGCTGGCTCGTAAGCCGCTGAATAACGGCGTGCTGACCTTCCCGTTCTTCACTATCGAGAATGTCGACGTGGTGGATGACAGCCATATCATCGTGGGGAACGACAATAACTTCCCGTTCTCTTCCAGCCGTGAACCCAACGTGGCGGATGATAACGAGTTTATTCTGCTGGATGTGAAGGCGTTGCTACAGCCGTAAAGTTGTCCTTTATCTCCATTGCCTTCTCCTGATTAGGGGAGGGCTTTTTTATCTCGGAGGAAAATAAAACTCAGCGGCGGATTTGTGCCAGTTCGTCTTCACTCAGGCCAGTCATTTTCATGGCGGCGTTGTGATCGAAACCGTTCTGTAGCATGGCACGGGCAATTTTCAACTGAGCATAGCGCTCACCTTCTAAATAACCTTCTTGTCGAGCTTCTTGTCTACCTTCCTCTCGGCCTTCTTGTCGACCTTCCAGTCGACCAAGCTGAAGGCCCTTCTCCATACCCTTCCGTTCGAGCTGTTGTGCAATGGTCATCAGTGTGTCCCCATGTTACGGCACTTGCTGTGCCAACTGGCGTACAAAGGCTTCGGCGTCTGACGTTTCGCCCGCCTCTCAATTAATTTATCTGAGGAGAATTTCGTTGGGTTTGTATTCAGGTCATCTATTAATTTGTTTGGTTTTTTATTAATGGCGGGAGGTAATAGAGGTTTTGTGTGTGGCACATCCATAAGAAATTCCCTCTCTGTTTTAGCATGGATCCCATGAAGGTACTGCATGGTGTTTGAAATCACATCAATTGTGGGCCATCTAAAACAACAGGGGAAGTCGTATAGGCAACGTTACGGTTCTTTCAGTCGATATTGCTACTTTGATCGAAAATATTTGCCAGTAAACATTCATTAAATAGCTGCATTGCTGTCAGATTTAATAATCTTCGGTAAAGGGTCAGTCTACTTTCGCACTTCTTTTTTGTGGTTAACATAAATGATATGTCGGTAAGGGGGGAGTTTAACTGGCGTGCTGATGACCGTGGTATTGCTGATCACTGCTTCGTCGTATCTGGCAAAACAGTTACGGGTCATTGTTATGCGTTGATAGCAGTTAAAAATAGCAAACGCGGGGTGAAAGCCTGGTACTTGGATAACGAGGGGAAGAGAGGAAACAGAAAGCGCGGTAACAATTTTCGCTTTCGGCATCTGGGCCGGAAACGCTAACTGTGCCGCGCCTAGTTAGCAGGCGGTGGCGATTAATGCACTGCCTGTGGGGCTTGCCAGTTTTCGTGATAAATATGTACGGCTTGCTCTTGCGTGGTAGTGCGATCGCCGGTCAGGCGATAGGCCACGGTGAAGGCAAAATCAAACGCGGCCCCCAGCCCTTGGCCACTGATCAGATTGCCATCTTCCACAACCCTTTCAGCTACGTAGGTACCATCTTCGATTTCCTGATGCAGATCGCCAGAACAGACATAACGGCGACCTTGCAGCAGTTTGTTGGTAGCCAGCACGCGAGCAGCGGCAGAACACAGTGGGCAGATCAGCTTGGCGGCACGATCGTGGCGGCGGATAAACTCCACGACCAGCTCGTTTTCCGCCATAGCGACGGTAGCCTGTGGCCCACCGGGGATCACCACGGCGTCGTACAGTTGGTCCATGCGGCGTTCCAACAGAGCATCGGCAAACATACGCACCTGGTGATAGCTTCGCAGTTCCAGCCGATCCTGGCAGGAAAGCAGACCTACCTCTATCTCCATACGACGTAACACGTCGATCACGATAACCGCCTCGGCCTCTTCAAATCCTTCGCTGAGCAGGACGGCAACTTTCTTGGTCATAGCATCTCCAGCAATGTACGGGTTGATAACCCGGGCCCCGCTAGGGTAGCAGATAAAAAGGGGAAATTTTGGTCGGGAGGCCAAGTGTAAGAAGGGGATCGCGGAAACTCGAATTCCCCCTTAGCGGCAAGGGAGATTCGCGCTATAATCGCCCCTTGCTTCCGATTCTTAGAGGAAGATCCTCGTCCCCGGTGGGGCGGCTGGACTTCAAATCCAGTTGGGGCCGCCAGCGGTCCTGGGCAGGTTCGACTCCTGTGATCTTCCGCCATTCGACCTCTACTGAACTCTCCCAACGTCAACTAAACCCCCATTAAACCCTTGTGTATCAAGCCTTCCTTGTATTCCGAAGTCAACAGGAGTCTACTGGTATCAATATGCCCCTGGGGGCACTATTGGGCACATCGACCACTGTGGGTAAAACTACATGCCACCAAAAGAGCTAAAAATCATTAACAATCAAACAATAGCGTCACTTGATACCCGTAGTAAACCCTACAAGTTTGCTATCGGTAGGGGGCTCTATGTGCTGGTGAAGCCAACAGGCTCAAAATACTGGCGTTTGAAGTACCGCATAGACGGGAAAGAGAAGAGCCTGGCGTTCGGGACATTCCCTGCTGTCACGATTAGTGAAGCCATCAAGTTAAGGGAAGAGGCCAAAGCGAAGCTCAAAGATGGTTACGATCCCGCGATTGATAAAACTCTGGAGAGAGAACAACGTCGCCAGGAACGGGCCAAACAAGCTTTCCAGCTTTCACTCACCGAATCTGGTGGGCTGATTATCAAAACAACTAAGCAAACCCTATCGCTTACGCCGGAGCAAACTCAGGCCGTCAAAGCATTCTTGCTTTCAGGAGGAAACAACGATGCCATTAACTGATGCAAAAGTTCGGGCATTAAAGCCCAGAGATAAGCCGTACCGCTTAGGTGACGCCGGGGGGCTATACGTTGAAGTGGCAACGAATGGATCGCGTTACTGGCGCATGAAATACCGCGTTGCCGGTAAAGAGAAGCGTCTTGCCTTTGGCGTTTACCCCGATGTTTCACTGGCAGATGCTCGTGAAAAGCGCGATGTAGCCAAAAAGATCCTGGCGGCAGGCGGTGACCCTAGTGAAACCAAAAAGGCCGAGAAACTTGCTCAGAAGCTGAATTCGGAAAACACCTTTGAGGCCATCGCCCGAGAGTGGCATCAGACTAAAGCTGACCGCTGGTCACTGCGCTACCGTGATGAGATCATTGATACCTTTGAGAAAGATATCTTCCCCTATATTGGCAAGCGGCCTATTGCCGATCTCAAGCCGATGGAGTTGCTGGAAGCGTTGCGCAAAATGGAGAAGCGTGGGGCGTTGGAGAAAATGCGTAAGGTTCGCCAACGCTGCGGAGAAGTCTTTCGTTTTGCCATTATCACCGGCAGAGCTAATTACAACCCTGCTCCCGATCTCGCCAGCGCTCTGGCAACGCCTAAGAAAGAGCACTTTCCCTTCCTGACGGCTCAGGAACTGCCATATTTCCTTAAAGACCTATCTGGTTACACTGGCAGTGTCATCACTAAAACGGCAACCAAAATCATCATGCTGACGGGCGTAAGGACCCAGGAGCTGAGATTTGCACGTTGGCAGGATATCGACTTTGACAAGGGGCTGTGGAACATACCGGTTGAAGTGATGAAAATGAAGCGACCGCATGTCGTTCCATTATCAACGCAGGTTATCGAGCTGTTCAGCTCTCTTAAGCCAATTACTGGTGGCTATCCCTTGGTGTTCATTGGTCGCAACGATCAGCGTAAGCCAATCAGCAAGGAAAGCATCAATCAAGTCATCGAGCTGTTGGGTTACAAGGGACGGCTGACTGGCCACGGTTTCCGCCACACCATGAGCACAATCCTGCATGAGCAAGGGTATAACTCGGCCTGGATTGAGACACAGCTTGCTCACGTGGATAAGAACAGCATCCGTGGCACCTACAACCATGCGAAGTATCTGGATGGGCGGCGTGAGATGTTGCAGTGGTATGCCGATTACATGGATAACCTGGAGCATGATGGGAATGTGGTGCATGGGGAGTTTGGGAGTCGTGCTTAGGGTGATGTGGATTTTCTGAAAGGGACCGGCAGTGCCAGCAGTGATGCTGGCGCTGTTGGTTTTCGCGTGAGATTTTTTGTTTGGTTTCGATGAGATACGAGCCTTGAACTGGGCTTTAGATAGATGGCTCGGAGATTGTGGATTGCACGAAAGTTGATAGTGCGTTGGTATAGGGGTTACCTGGATGCTAATCTAGGGGAAGGATAGCTCTTGGGATTTTATTTAAGTGGCTTGTAAATACGGAATCAGCTAAAAATCGAAGCGCTAAGAATAAAAGAGCTTTCTTGCATAAAACTCAATACTTTTTTATAAATCAAGCATGCCGATCATACGGAGGTGCATTATGAAAACTTTCGATACACAAATGGCCATGAGTATTGTGTCACGATCTACGGGTGGGTTTAGTTATGACACTTTGGCTAGATCTTTGATTTCAAATGAAAATTTAGATAATTCTGCTGGGCTTCTTGAAGAGTGTCGGAGTTTTTGTCTTGCCTTGGAGAAGAAGGGGTTATTGCGAAGGTACAATAACTGCATGAATTCTCAAGATGAGTACTTCGAATACGTTACTCGTTGATTGATCATCCCTGAATATTTTTCAGGGATGAGTTATTCGGTTCTTGCAACAACCATTTTTCTGCGGTAGCTTTGCTACGGGAAAAATTTTTGAGGGTAGGTTGTGAGCAACATCAATCTGATAACGACATGCACGAATGGTAAGCATGGAGACAGAAATAATTCGCTGAATTTAAGTGAATATTCGTCTGGTAGGATATCTTCGAATGTGCTTATTCATTCATGGTGTAGTGCCTTACAAGAGGCTCTTTCAAAGTCAGCACTAATTTATGTTGAAGACCTTTATAAAGGAGGCCATTGGACAACTGCTAAAGCAATTTTTAAGGCTTATCATGTTGATTTATGGGTCCTCTCCGCAGGTCTTGGACTTCTACATTATAGAGATAAAGTTGTACCTTACAAAGCAACATTTTCCACAGGTCAGGAAGAATCAATTCCATTGTATTCAAACGATTATACAGGGAAGTCTTTTCATAGAACATGGTGGAAGGCAATTACCGAAAAATCGGTTTTTAAATCTTCTCATCCGGAATCTATAACGGAGTTAATGAAAGAAAAATCTCAAGAGTACTTTATTATCTGTGGTTCTCCTGATTATATCAATGCTATCGAACTTGATGTGATTAATGGTTTAGAGTATTTAGCTAACCCAGGGAAACAGTTATTGATTATAACCTCGAAAAGAGTAAATAGCAGATTAGAAAAGTATCTATTGAAAAGTGATAATAGAGTTGCAGAATGGTTAAGATGTAATATGTTAATGCTTAATATAAGTTTAGCCCAATGCGTTGTAAAAAACTTCACAATCAAACAGTTAGATGACTTAAGTGTTATTTCTCAAGAGCTATCGGAAGAGTTTCAACTCTTGCCGGATCGAGACGCCAAGAAAGGTGCTAGGCGCAGCCCTGAAGAAGTAGGTAGGTATATTTCTAGTCTTATACGACAGCAGCCAGAAATCAGTGCCACAAGGGCATTGCGCGCTTTTCGTGACTCGGGAAACTCTTTTGAAGAGAAGCGCTTTCGCACTCTGTTTAAGGTTATCTCTGGCGGCAATCCTTAATGCTCAAACTGCCATTTTATGATAAAATCCCGCGTTTTTTGAGGCTGTGTGCCGGTGTCGCAGGAGAGGTAGGTTGTCGAAGCTAAAATATTTTTTTCCTGATAGTCAGGACTTTATCGATCCCAGTTTCGACTTCGTCCGAGAAACGCGTAATGAGCACCGCGTTCGTCAACGTGATGACCACTATCCTCACGAAGTTTTTCCACATCCATATGATGGCATGCTGGTTTCAAAGGCCGTCGTGGACGGTCTGGGAGGGGGGGAGAGTAAGTATACTCGCGCCCAGCGCTTACGTTATTTTCGTAATGGCATGAAGCATTTCTTTCGACTTCCTGAAAATATGGAAACTATGGGGGATTGTGGCGCATTTACCTATGTAAATCAGGATGTTCCACCTTATCGCGTGGAAGAAGTGATTGGGTTTTACGAAACCTCTCGATTTAACTACGGTGTCTCACTTGACCATATCGTCTTCGGGTATGAAAAACCGGGTGAACCTTTTACTGGCGAGGTGTTGGCGGAGTGTCGCCGCCGGCAGGATATCACTCTGACTCTGGCGCAGGAGTTTTTGATCAAATCACAAAAGAGTTGCTTTACGCCTTTCGGTGTTGCGCATGGGTGGAGCAAAAGTTCATACCGTCAGTCCGCGGAAGCATTGCTGGCGATGGGGTATGAAAATATCACCATGGGGGGCATGGTACCGCTAAAAACGGCGCAGATTCTAGAGACCCTGGAAGAGATCAAGCCCCTGCTGAAAAGTGGTACTCGCGTGCACCTGCTTGGCATTGCTCGGCCTGAAAGTTTTGTTGATTTTATCCGCTTTGGTGTCACTAGTATCGACTCAACCACGCCCTTGCAGCAGGCGTTTAAAGACCGTAAAAATAACTACCACACGCTGGATGGGCCCGCTTACACAGCTGTGCGCGTGCCGCAGTTTGATGCTAATCCAAGCCTAAGCCGTAAAATAAAATCTGGAGTGATCGACCAGGATATTGCTCGCCATCTGGAAAAAGACGCGATGCATGCCTTATTCGAATATGATAGAGGTGCCATGTCGTTGACACTGACGTTGGAGGCGGTTCTGGCCTATGAGCGTTTGCACTCAGGTGAGAAAGAATCCGAGAAAATCCGCGCAGATTATGAACGCACCCTCGGAGATCGCCCGTGGAAGCAGTGTCAATGCAATATCTGTAAGGCTATCGGTATTAATGTCATTATTTTCCGCGGCGCGGAGCGTAACCGCCGTCGTGGTTTCCATAATATCCAGGTGCTGTACAGTCGCTTACAGCGCACATTATCACTACGCTCAGAGGAATTGTCATGAGTGAATATCGTGTTCCTGCCCTGCGCATCAGGCAGGGAGAGGAGAGGCAACTTTATAGCCTCGCGATAGAGGGTAAGCAGATCAGTAAAATCGCGGCAATTTCTCGCATCCGCCGCGGTGAGGAGAGTCTGATAGGTTATCAACGTCCGGAAGTCCGTAACCATATTCGTGAGATACAGCGTTATATCGAAAGCGTGAATGCGATGATCCCCAATCCAGTGATTATCGCGTTTGATAAGCGTGTTCGCTTCGAGCCGCTGTCTGGCAATGGTGATATGGGACATTTGGTGATCCCGTTCTCCGAAGATACTGACTATGAAAAGCCTGGTTTTATCGTTGACGGCCAGCAGCGTACTGCAGCATTGCGTGATGCGGATATTGACTCATTTATGATGCCGGTATCGGCGTTTATCGCCAACGATGCCGAAGAGCAACGTGAGCAGTTTATGCTGGTGAACTCCACCAAACCGCTCTCAAAAAGTCTCCTGTATGAATTGGCTCCGCATACCCACGGACGCCTGCCGTCGGATCTGCAGTTGCGTAAGTTCCCGTCGTTACTTACACAGCGACTGAACTTCGGTGAGGGGGCGCTGGCTGGACGCATTAAGACAGCTACTAACCCAGACGGGGTGATCGCCGATAACTCGATGATCAAGATGATCGATGCCAGCTTGCGTGAAGGAGCATTGTACCGCTTCCGTGACCCGGCCAACGGCCTTGGCGATGAAGGTAAGATGGTGAGGCTGTTGAACAACTTTTGGTCAGCAGTGGAGATTGTTTTTACCGACGACTGGGATAAAAAGCCGCGAAATTCTCGACTGTTGCATGGTGTGGGTATCTTATCTCTTGGCAGCCTAATGGACGAAATCGATCAGGTGCATCAAGAGTATCGTGGTGACTCTGACTGGACGGATGTCCCTCCAATCACCCGTTTTGTAACGGAGTTGAATCGGATTAAACCCTTATGCGCATGGAGTAGTGGCAACTGGAACTTGGGTACCGATATCGACGGGCAGCCTATCATTCGCAAATGGAATGAAGTGCAGAACCTTTCGAAAGATATATCTTTGGTCACCGACTATTTGGTGACGAATTATATTAAGATTGTGAATGCAGAAATTTGAAAAAAAACTAGAACCTTCATGTGTATTAGCCACAGCTTGATTTGATACATGTCCATAAAAGGTTGAGAGTTACCGGTTTTGATTTGGGTGTAGAATCCTTATACAAAACATGAGGTAACTCTCATCTTTCATGCTAGCAATGTCGTCATCAAACACAAAAGATGTTTGCTCAATCTGGTTGAGGAACTCAGCAACCTGTCGAAAGCCTGCGAAATCATAGGTGTCTCACGAGATAAAAAGCAACCTACGTCTTTTGTGGTGCGCTTACTCTCGAAAATAGTAAAACCATCAAACCCTCTTTTGATAAAAATCCCCCCTTGTTATATCAAAATTTTGACAAAAAATGATTAACCTTTCTTGACAATTATCAGTAAGGACAGCACTATCTTTGTATTTAGTAATGTTATACTTTGCATTTAACTATAAAAATAATTCAATAATTTCAATAAATTAAAAATACTGTACGAACGGCTAAAACTTATGGATGGATACATGCCCCTTGAAGCAGGTGATCTTGTTTACTCGCCTTATGGAACTGGCAGACTCATTCGCATTAACCATGATGATGCGCTTATTCAGTATTTTGATTCTCCAGTACATTATGAAGGCATAAATAAAAATGTCGAAATAAAATATCTTAAAAAAGCAGAGATCTATGCTGAAAGTCTGGCTTATCGCTACGACTATGAACTTGCCTACTGGCAGATTGCGCGTGTTATTGGTGTTGTCCCGGGAGGGGTGCGCCTGCATTTTCCTAATAAGCAGCAGGAAGACGTCAGCTTAAATGACATCTTTGTACGCTGGGATCGGCCCATCAGCGATGCCGCCGCCCTCCTGGCAGAGCGCATTACCTATACCCCTTTCTGGCAGGATGCCCGCCTGGCTTATCAGCATCAAATGCTGAAACAGCGCAATGCCTGCGCCGGGATCACCTCTGCTCTGGCGTCCAGTATTGAACTTGAACCCTACCAGTTGGCCGTCGCGCGCCGGGTGTTATCTGACCCCATTCAGCGCTATCTGCTGGCGGATGAAGTTGGCCTCGGGAAAACCATCGAAGCTGGGCTGATCGTGCGTCAACATGTCACGGAAAATCAGTTCACCCACTGCGTGGTGATCTTGGCGCCCAAGGTTTTGCACAGACAATGGCAGCAGGAACTTTCCGCACGTTTTCATTTGGAAGAACTGCTGAACAAGTCGATCCATATTATTGATATGGCTGCCTTCAGTGCGGAGATGTCCCTGCCGTACCGCCCCGATATGCTGGTGATTGACGAAGCTCATCAGGTCGGTGCCTGGGCATGGGACGCAGAGCATGAGCAACAGTACGCCAACGTGAACCACCTGGCGCAGCAAAGTGAAAAACTGCTGCTTCTGTCGGCGACGCCCGTGACCGGAAATGAAAAGAATTTCCTCGCCATGCTGCATCTGCTGGACTCCAAAAATTACCCGTTAACTGACACAGGCTTGCAGAAATTTCAGCAGCGTATCCAGCAGCGCGAAGAGATAGGTTCCCTGTTCTACGCGTTCAACTGTGATAACGACAACATGACATTGGAGGAGAACCTGGAGGCGTTGACCAGACTGTTTCCTGATGATGAAATACTGGGCGGGATGGCTACACAGTTGCTTCCCCATCTAGACATGATGCAACCGCTGCGGACTGAGACGCGCGATTTGCTTATCAATAAAATCCGCCACTACATCGGTAACCGTTACCGTCTGCATCATCGTCTGTTGCGCAACCGCCGCAGCAATCCCGGGATCAGCGTCCTGATGCCAGGTTTGTCCGGCCTGTCGCTAAAAAAATATACCACGGCGAACTCCAGCAACGACATGATGATCGCCTGGCGCGAATCGGCAGTAATAATGTACCCACAGGACCCGACGCTGGCTGCAATTTATCAGTTACTGTTTGAAGCAACTATTGCTACGCCGGAATTGCTGGCCCGGCTTGCAAGCTGTCGTTTACAGCAGCAGTCGCTAAGCGCTGCACAGGGCTTCCTCTACAGCGAATCACAACTCGCGCTGTTACAGCATCCGTTGTTTGACGGCGAGAAAGATATCCTGCTCGAACTGGTAGACCGCTGCAAAATGGAACGTGACAGCAAGCGTCAGCGCTTAATTGAAGTATTGGAAACACTTCTGGATAGTAACGCCAAAGAGCTCCCTTATATTGTGGTGTTCTGTGACCAGCCATGGGTAGCCGACCAGGTATTTACCGACCTGATGATGCCATTTATTGGCAAAATCCAACGCCATAACCCCGAAAAAGAAGTGCGCTTTGGTAAGGAAAGTAAATGCCAGATCCTGGTATGTGATCGCCGGGCTGAAGAAGGGGTCAATTTGCATGGTGGGCGCAAAATTGCACTACATTACGATCTGTTATTGTCGCCTAACCGTATGGAACAGCGCCTTGGGCGACTGAACCGTTACTGCGCGAATGAGAATGCGACCACCATCCTAAGCATGGCGCTGGTGAGTGAAGCTGACGATTTGCAAAACCAGTGGCTTGTCATCCTTAACGAGGTTTTCGACGTTTTTGAGGAGTCGATTGCCAGCCTGCAATACCTGGTTGATGAGGAGTTACAGTGGCTTAGCGCTCATCTTTACCCACTGGGTGAAGAGAGTATGATGCAACTCAGCGCGCGTCTGGCTGGTGAAGACGGCCGCCTGGCAGTGGAAAAGCAGAGAATCGAAATGCAGGAAGTCCTTCTGCAAATCGATGTCGATATCATAGAAGCCAGAGAGTACGCCGATGCACTGGCAGAGATCGATGAACATGAGGAGGAATTCCGCCGCTGTGCACGTAATCTGATAGGTAAAGTGTTGCGCTTCGATTTTATCCCGGATGAAGAAATCTTGGCGGCTTTCCGCTATCGCTTTAATCCGGGGGACTGGGCGACGGGCACCCTAGTTAGCCCACAGCGCTTACAAAAACACTGCCTGCTGGGTTTTGATCTAAACAAACCTGGTGGAAGTTCGCCTATAACCTGGCCACTGAGCTACAACCGCGCGGATACTACCCAGGGCAAAATCCGTCCGGCGCGCCTTGGCGAACCTTTCCATGATGCCATCCTGCGGTTGCTGGATTTTGAAGAGCGCGGCATTGCCAGTGCCGTTTTGCGCATCACACCTGGCATGGGCGATGAGCAGAAAATATTTTTCCGCTACGATTTTCTGATTGAAGCCGACGTAAACACCCCGGCGCAGCAGCGATTGGCTGACCACCTGATGCCGCCGGAAGCCATTACCCTGTGGCTGAACCAGGCCGGCGAGCAGATCACCGATGCGGACGTGTTGACGATACTGAATGAACCCTATTTCCCGCAAGAACGCGGAGGGAAGCACCTCAATCTTAATGAGCAGCGCTGGGCGCAAATTGCCCACTGCATCAGCGCTAGAGAGTGGCGGATTTGTTGCAGTGATAGCTACAGAGTCGTGCAACAACTGGCGGTGGAGCAGTTTGCTGCTCAGCAGGCCCTCAGCTTGAACCGCTTGGAACATTATCTCAGCAGCGCTGCGTTGCACCATTCTGACAAGCAGGATATCGGGCAGATTTTGCGCCGGGGCATTGCGCAGCCGAAAATGACTTGTCTGGCGACGCGCGCGTTAATCATCGCGTCAGAAGCTATATTGCACAAGGACTTGTAAAGCTGGTGAATATCACACAATTTAATGATAATTCAGTATCTTATTCAGCGCTGAGGGAGTGCCTGCTGCCGGAAGCGACTGCCGGGCGCCTCGATCGCCGGGCGTTGATCCGCGACTGGTTGTTCGAGGAGAAATATGCTCGCCACAACGATAACGAACTTACTGTCCCTGATGACCTTCACCCCGACTGGCCAAGTCTGGAGGAATGGGAAGCTAGCGGTGTTCACTGTCAGCGGTTGGGGCACACCTTTTTATTGAGTGCTGGCTCTGCCTGGTGCCCGCAGTGGTTGGAATACGGGAACAGCGCGCCTTTTCTCGCCAGCGACCAGCAGCAACTATGCCGGCAGGATACCCAAGTCCCGATGGACCACATCCTGCGTCCAGTGTTGAAGTTTGATAACTACCAGGCACCGGGACAGCGTGATGCGGTACGCCGAGCACTGTTCGCCCCGCCGGGCAGTACGCTGCTGGTGAATCTGCCCACTGGTACCGGGAAAACTCTGGTGGCGCAGGCGCTGGCCCTGACGGCTCCTCCACAGGGGGCACTGTGCCTACTGATTGCACCGACCACTGCGCTGGTAATGGAACTGGCCCGTCGTTTCCGCGAGTTGCTGACCGACGCTGGTGGAAGAGCAGAATCGGTCACCGCCTGGTATAGCGACTTACCGGCGCAGGAAAAAAGTGATACCTATTTGCGTATCAGAGCGGGCGAGCAACGGCTGATTGTCACCTCTCCTGAAGCAACATGTAGTTCACTGCAGTTCGCTTTGTTTGAAGCAGCGAAACAGGGGGGGCTGCGTCATGTTATCGTAGATGAAGCGCATATTGTCGCCAGTTGGGGTAACGATTTTCGTCCACACTTTCAACAGCTTGGTGGTTTGATCCGTGGATTAAAACGCGTCAGTCGCGCAGCGCAACGGCCACCGTGTTCCACGCTGTTAATGAGCGCAACCATCACCGAAGCCAGCCGCAAGACATTACGCGACACCTTCGACCAGCAAATGACAGAGGTCCACGCCAGCCATTTGCGCCCTGAGCCAGCCTACTGGTGCTATCGTGCGGAAGACCACCGCGACAAACGGGATAAAGTGCTGCAGTCACTGGCCCATGCACCACGCCCGTTGATCCTCTACGTGACGCGGCCGGAAGAGGCAGAGGAGTGGGCACAGGTTCTGCGTGTACAGGGGTATCAGAGACTGGCTACATTCACCGGTGATACGCGAGATGCCACACGTCAGAGCCTGCTGGAACAATGGAATAAAAATCAGCTGGATATCATGATTGCCACCTCGGCGTTCGGCGTCGGCATGGATAAAAATGATGTGCGCACGGTGATTCACGCCACCGTGCCAGAAAATATGGACCGCTTCTACCAGGAAGTGGGCCGTGGCGGGCGCGATGGCTTTGCCTGTACCTCGTTGTTAATTTACCAGAAACAAGATTTAGTTCAGGCGAAAAGCCTGTGCCGGCAACATTTGATAGGCATTGAACTGGGTCTAGAACGTTGGAAAAAGCTGTGGGCCAGAGCCGAGTGTGTCGGTGATAATCTGTATCGCATCAATCTGACGATTATCCACAAGGGCATCAATTTTCAAAGTAAAAAAAATTTTCTATGGAACCTTCGTACCATATTAATGATGGTGCGTGCTGGGGTGTTGGAGTTAGATTCCGATTTGGAAAATCCACCGGATAAAAGCACGTTTACTGATGTTAGCGACTACGAAGAGGTGCTAAGGCAGATTTCGGAAAAGAACCAAAATTCGTTAGTGGTGCGCATCCTTATTAGTGGACATACCAATGAAGAACTTTGGAAAACCAAAATAATCCCTTCCCGTAAACAGACCAGTCAGGCTTCACTGCACAACTACAACGCACTGATAAATTGGTTGCAAAACCCGCAGCACAGTCCGCTGTGTGAGATACTTGTGGACCTTTATACGTTGGCGGAGTTTATCCCAGGCCACGCTTGTGGCGGTTGCCCTGCGTGCCGCGATCGTCAGGTGCTTAATAGAAGCTATCTGATCCCGCCGCCTCTGCTGCTGAACCCGGTTGCGACCACTGAGCAGGTGTTAAGCCGCTGGCAGGCGCTTAGCGGTTTACCGTACGCTAGTTGCTTTATTACCTACCCACCGGTGATCGACGATGAGTGGGAACGTGAGGGTTGGTATCAGCGAGTCGCGATATTACTAGTGCAGTTACATCGAGCCGGGGTTGTCCAACGCGTCCGGGCGGAGAGTGACCTACTGCACAGCGTGTTCGGTGCCATTCCACGCGGTGAACGCCTGACCTTGCTAAGTGATGAGTTGCCTGTAGAAAGCGAGCTAACGTCGGATAACGATGTAATGGGTGAATTGGCGGAGCTGGTAATTCCCACGCCAGAATCCTGCGCGAGAGGCTACCTGCCGCCGTTTAACCCGGCACAACTGCAACTGACGCTGACCCCGCATGATATGCCCGATCTCCATCATCCCAGCAAGGCGCATTACGTTCATCTCGATAATCACAATTGGATCACCATCGAACAACTTCAAAGGAAACTAGACCGTGTCGATTATCAATAATGCTCATGGTGGCAGCCAGTATGCCGTGCTGGCCGCGTTTTATCAGGTGCTGAAAGGCAGCCCGAGAAACACACTGCCACGTGAAAAACTAATGGCGCTCTGCGCACCGACAACGTTGCAAACCGGAGACTCGCAAAATGCGCGCGGTAAAGCGCCCCAGGAATTAAGGGCATGGTTGGAACTGGGGATACTGACTGAGGCAACCGTTGGCGAGACCGATGAGATAAGCCTCAACACGAACTATTTCAGTTCAGAAGATATACCGTTGCGTCAGGCGGTCCGCCGCTGTTTGCAGGCTGCGGAGAATAACCGCGACTTGAGCTTACGGGATGAACGCGCCGTTGACCTCACCCTGCTGGCAGCGCTACTGCTAGCGCTGGATGTCTATCAGAACGCAGAAATCAGTTCGGGCAGCCTTGAAGTGCTGGTAAGCAAGTTCATGACCGACTTTCGCATCAACAGCAACGAGGTTGCTGTTGTTCCCGGTTATCTTAGCTGGCTAGGTTATGCCCAGCAAATCACCCGTTCTAGTTACGCTATCGACCCCACCGATGCCATCCGTGAGGAGTTGCCGTTCCTGATGCACCCCGGTGAACAACTATCCATCGACGAAGCGTTGCAACGCCTTAATCGGGTACTACCAGTGCTGGACGGCGGCAGCTATCGCCAGCAGGTCGAGGAACGCATCAGTCTGCATGGCTGGCAACCGCTCAGCGCTAACCGCTTTTCCACCTCGCTGTCGCGCGCGCTGCTGCGGCTTCAGCTCTCTGGAATAATCAACATGAAGGCAGAGTCTGATGCCAGTGGCGCTATGCAGTTAATAGGCCGGAACGGCAGCGTGTTGCGTACCGTGACTCATCTGACCTTCACTGGCACAGGAGTTCGGTGATGTCACAACTACAGAGTTACTGGCCCAGCGAAGAGAACGTTACCGCCTGCATTCTGACTGAGGCCGAATCTTTGGCAGACAGCCAACTACTGGCTGTACATGAACCAATGCGCCTCGACCGTGTCGAGTTCCACACTGGGAAGATCACCCCAGTGGGTGAAGGGGCTCTGCTGGACTTTTTGCTTGAACACAATCGCCCGTTGCCTCTGATTGGCGCCTCCGGTGTCGGTAAATCCCACCTAGTGCGCTGGATCCATGCGCAGCTCAAACGTCGTGTAGATCACGCTAAATACCACATCATTCGCATCCCGAAAAATGCGTCGCTGCCGCGTGTGCTTGCTACCATTCTGGAAGACCTCAACGGTGAACAGTACCAAGGTATTCGCGAAAAGGTAAATGGGGTCGGGCAGCAACTAATTCCCAAAAACGTAGCTGAACATATTGCCCTCAAGCTGCGCCAGGCGCTGAATGCAGCCTGGACGGCTGCCGTAGAAGAAATTCAGCAGGAGAAAATGGGGAAAATTCAACTGGACGAAAGCAGAAAAAAACTGCTGAAAGAGATCCAGCAACACGCATCATCAGCCCGACTACCCGCGCTGTTTTTTGACAGCGTGATGACCCAGTATTTCACTGTTCCTGGTACATGCCTGCACAATATCGCGCTGCGTTTCTGTCATGGCGCTGACGACGACAGCATTGCGAATCTACGTTATGAGATGTCCGCGGAGGACTTCGCTTTTAGCGGCATGAATCAAAAGCAAATCTCACCTGTAGTTAGTGCTTATCTGGTCAGCCAGCAGTTGCTCACCAAAGTTGAAAATCGGCAAGCGGCGGCCAGAGTAGTCAACGAAGTTATCAATACCGCTTTGGGAGATACTTTCGGCGAACTGTTCAGCTTCAACCGGGCGAGTTTCCAGGACCTAATGAGAAAGATCCGCAGCCAACTGTTGGCCGAGGGTCGCAACTTGATCTTGCTAGTGGAAGATTTAGCCGCCACCTCGGCAATTAAGGATGTGCTGATCGACTGCCTGCTGGAAGAGGAGGAGTACGAAGGAAAAAAGGTGATGTGTACCCTGCACTCGATTATTGCAGTGACAGAGGGTCACGACAACTTTAAGCGCCACCGCAATACGCTGGGTACCCGTGCCCGCTATGAATGGGTGATCCAGCAGCAGCACGCAAGTGAAAGCGATGACGCGCTGAAAAAACGTGTTGTTGACTTCTGCGGCCGTTATCTCAACGCCGCTCGCCACGGCGTAGCTGCGCTGGAAAATTATCACCACCAGCAGGGCGCGCAGTGCTATGAGCAGATCCCGGTATGGAAGGATCAGGAAGTGTTGGAAAACGAATCCGCTATGCCCGTGCTGAACAGTTTCGGTGTCAGTAGCTATGGTCATCCGCTATTTCCTTTTAACCCTGCGGCTATCGGGCAATTGGTTGAACGCCACTGCCATAACAAAGAATACGGGTTGGTTTTTGTCCCGCGTGATATTCTGGACGCTATCTTGCGTATACCGCTGAAAAACTATCGCCAGAGTTATCTGGGCGGGCAATTCCCGCCGCAGGGGTTTGAAAACATTGTGTGCGGCCAGGAACTTCAGCAGCAGGTGCGCTTGTCCGGCGTCAGCCAGCCTGAACGAGTTAATTCGTTGCTGGCGGTGTGGGGGGGAAACAATGTAAACCTGGCAGGTTTGACACCCGCTATTTGTGAAGAGTTCGGCCTGCCCCAGGCGGCTGAACTGCTGGGTGATCACCTGCCACCACCTCCAACTCCGTTACCAATCTCAACTAGTACAAACCCCGTCACGCCACTACCACCTCCTTTACCAATACCAATACCAATATCTGCTGAGCCAGCATTCATTAAGGACTGGCAAGTCGTACTGGAAAAATGGAACCAAGGCAACACGCTCGATCAAACCAGAGCCCGTGAGATCCGTAAGTGGCTCCTTGAGGCACTAAATGCCCGTATCGACTGGACAACAGAGCTGATCCAGATCTCACTCATGGCCAGCTCAACAAAAATTCAGGGAAGAATCCACCTACCACGTGTGCTGGTGGGAAATCAGTCTCGTCCGCTTGTCACACTTGAAGACATTCCCGAGCTATATAGTGCCTGTTTGGCAATGGCCCGTTTCTCCTACCACCAAAGCTGGGACTACAACGGTAGTGAGATCGATTTTGCCTCTTTCCATAACTTCTTAGATCGTATAGAGCCGGAAATAAAACGCAGAGTGTTAGAGGAAGAACGCGAAGAGCTTTCCAGTATTGTCAAAAGCCTGCAGTTGAGTGGTGCATTCCTTGGGCTGGATGGAATTTCGTCTCCAATCGCGACCACGCTGGTGCAGGCTCTGTTAACGGAACCACAGGCCGCAAACAACAGCCATCCGCTGCTGGATGGGTTCTTAACCGAGGCGCGCGCTACCGTGATCAATGAGCACCTCAACCTGCGCGAGCGTTTAATCACGCTCACCGCTGTGAAGATATCAGGCGCACAACAACCTTACGCTATTGGCGGATTAATGCTGGTGGACGCCGCCAAAAACCAGCAATGTAGCGCAGGGAAACAGCCGGGCAAAATCCATGAAGTCAAAAACAGGCTGCCTGCCTACCGTAATCGGCTGCTGAAGACGCAGGAGGATATCATTGAACGCCTGAGCGATGGCAATAGCGCTAGCCTGGCGACGGTAAACCTCTGCGACACTATGAGGGAGATAGTAGGGTTGGCGAATAAAGCGGACGTCGCGCGCCCAGTGGGTGAAACCGTACCGGAATTACTGAAACTGTTAAAGGGCTGGAAAGAGCAGGAGCTGAAAAATATTATCAGGCAACTGACGAAATTGACGCTGCCAGACGATAACCCAAAGCTACTGATGAGGGAGATCCTCGCCATCAACGGCAACCAGTACGAGGCGTTTCGACAGTTGTTGGAGGCATGGGGCAAGTTCGAAGACGCTACTGGCGACTATTTGCAGCGGCGTAGCCGCGACGAGGGTGGCGACCAGATTGTGGCTGCCGAACACGAAATTACACAAATCCTGGCAGAACTGACAGAGCGGTTAACACATCTGGAGGAGAACGTAGCATGAGTGAAGTAAACATCAGTGAAGCGGTAACCTCCCCTGTCGTCGCCCACGAGTTGAAAGAGAGCAGTGTTTTCGCACTTCGTAGCAGCGAATTTAAAGCGCGACTAGAGCGCCATCAGCAGTTGGAAAGGGCCCAGGAGATACGCGACAGCCTGTTGCAGGTAGCACGCAGAATCGAGGCCCCGGCGAAAAAGCTGGAGCAGAGCCTCACTAGCTACCTGCTGCTGCGTCAAGTCCGCGACAGTGAGAGCGGTGAACCCATTGTCGGCATGTTTGACCGCGAAATCTTTGGCCATCCTCAGACTCTTCTGACAGCCTTTCAGCAGCAGTACGCGACGCATAAACACGATGTTGCCCAAGTCCAGGAGTTTGCTCTATTGGTCTTGGAAATTGAGCGATTAGCTGGTGGGCTCAGTGATCACACCAGCGCCGCGTGGCGCAACTATACCCGCACGTTAAAAGCGCAATGGGAAGTGGACCAGAGACTGTTCATCAACCTCGCGCATCAGGAAGGACAACGAAAAGTACAACAGCATTACAGTGATCTGGTCGCTCAGTTCACCAACATTAGCCGTGGGCTGCCAAAAACCGCTGATGAAGTTGAGGCTGTACTTGCCGTGCATGAGAAACTCTGCCAGCAGCGTGACGCACTCAATCTGGACGTGCCGGAAGAGGTCAAACTCTTCCTTAAAGCGGTCGCCGGGCAAGGTGCCACGCTCGATATGCTGACGTCCAATGTGTGCAACTGGCTGGCGAAAGAAGACGATCCGACGCGCTATCGTATTAAACGCCTGTAAGGAACTGTAGTTCAATGGAACAGATTATTTGCGCAACGCTCGATGCGCTGGAGTCGCAGGAGTCGGTACTGCTCACCTGGGGTAACACCCAAGGTTTTTTCAGCCAGATCGAGCTCAGCAATATTATCACCCAAGTGCTACAGAGTTACCCGCTCGCAGCTAGCGGCCTCACCAGTTTCGGCGTAGCTAAGGTTATGATCGATCGCGGATTGTTGTTGCGCCACCAGCAGAATGGTACTTCGGTGTTTCGTACTCGCATGGCGGAGTCGGTGCGGCTATACAGCCAACTTCGCCAGATGTTTCCCAAGCATGCCCGGGGTGATAACTGGCGCACCGCACCGACTCTGGTGTCCGACTATCGCTTCCTGCGTCGTAAGCGCAAATACCCTCTGCGCAATCTAAAGGCCGCAGAGGTTCTGAAGCAACTTGATGAAACAGCCAATTTTACCCCTATACACCGCCTGCTTCTGTCGGCACTTATCAGCCACTCAAGCGGAATGTACAGTCTGGCTCGCTTTCAGTTGGATGCTTGCAAAAACGTGCTGCGAGGCATTCAGCAGAGCCAACATCGCTCGACCGCCACCATTGTCTGCGCAGGCACCGGGACCGGTAAAACGCTGGCTTTCTATCTGCCTGCTCTAACCTTTATCGGCAGCGAACTGGTTACCAAAAGAAAAGACGCGGTGAAGGCGCTGGCTATCTACCCGCGTAACGAACTGCTGAAGGACCAGTTTATCGAAACGCTGCGCCAGATGCGCAAACTGAATGGTGAATTGGCAAAGAAAGGCGTGCGCAAGGTGCGGATCGCAGCGCTGTTCGGCATGGTGCCGCTGAATAAAGACGCGATCTATCGCGACTACATGAAAAGTGCCTGGAGCCACCATCGCGACGGAATGATTTGCCAGTATATTCCCTGCCCGACAGAGAGTTGCCGCGGTAAAATGGTCTGGCGCACGTCCGATATTGAAAACAGCATTGAGCGTCTGTACTGCGATAGCTGTAGCCAGACTATCGAGCCTGACGAAGTGATCCTGACACGCAAACGTATGAAGGTCGAACTGCCTGACATTCTGTTCACCAGTACCGAAATGCTGAATAAACAGATGGGAAATCCGTTTCTAGCATCGCTGTTTGGTATTGGCAAAAACGTTGTCCCTCCTTCAATGATGCTGCTCGATGAGGTACATACCTATTCCGGCGTCAGCGGCGCACAGAACGGCATGCTGATCCGCCGCTGGCGGCATCTGTCCGGTGCCACGCCGCACTTTGTTGGGCTGTCCGCAACGCTGGAGCAGGCGACGTGCTTTATGGCTTCGCTAACCGGGCTGGAAGAGCGTCTCGTGCTTGAGGTCAGCCCGACCGAGGACGATATGGAAACGGAAGGTGCAGAGTATATGCTGGCGCTACGCGGCGACCCGGCTTCCCGCTCCAGCCTGCTGTCAACCACCATTCAGGCCTCTATGCTTACCAGACGTATGCTCGATAACGCTGCAGCGCCGGTCAGCAGCGGTATTTACGGAACGCGCAGCTTTGTCTTTACCGATGATATCGATGTAATTAACCGCCTATATTTTCAGCTGCTGGATGCCGAAGGCCGTTACTCAAACGGCAATGTCAACGCCAATAAAGAGCCGCTGGCTATGCTGCGCGGCGATGCGCCAAATAACGAGAAATTTACCTTTGGTCAGCAGTGGCCGTTGGCCAAAATGATCGGCCATACACTCGACTCCGCTGACCGAAGCAACGTGAAACGCACCTCTTCGCAGGATGCTGGTGTCGATCACGCTGCGGACCTGATTGTCGCTACCGCATCACTGGAAGTCGGATTCAACGACCCGAGCGTTGGTGCCGTTATCCAGCATAAAGCGCCGCGCGATAACGCCCAGTTCCTGCAACGTAAAGGACGCGCCGGACGTCAGCGCACCATGCGCCCATGGACCGTAGTGGTACTGTCCGACTACGGTCGCGACCGCATGGCATTTCAGTGCTACGAAAACCTGTTTGAGCCGGTACTAAAGGCGCGTCAACTGCCGGTCGGCAACAGCTACGTACTGCGTATGCAGGCGGCCTTTGCCACTATGGACTGGCTCTCTAGTCGCAATGAGTATCTTAATCAGTACAATCGCGGTATCTGGGATGATTTGTCCGTCCCGCAGGACAAAGCTAAGCCCTCTGTAGCTCAGGCAAAGTTGGCCGATCTGATTGAAGATCTGCTGAACAGCCAGAAAACCCAGCAGGTGTTCAGCACATGGCTGGCAGAGGCGTTAGGGATTAAAGACAATCTGCTAGAGTCATTACTTTGGCAACCGCCGCGCGCGATTATTACAGCGTTCCTGCCTACGGTACTGAGAAGGCTGCGCTCCAACTGGTCGCGCCTTGGCGTTGAGCAGGCCGATAACTGCCGCAAAAGTACGCCGATGCCGGATTTTATTCCGTCTGCATTGTTTAATGATCTTTGTCTGCCAGAGTTGCAGATTAACATGCCAGATGAAGCCGGTCAGGAGCCAGATGCGCATAGCATGCCGATTTTGCAGGGGATGAAAGACTTTGCCCCGGGCCGCATCAGCAAGCGTTTTGCCATCAAAAGCATCCGCGAACGCCATTGGGTTGTGCCGAAAAACCTCGATCTGAAAGACGGAGCGCATCCCTTCCCAATTGACGACTACTGCCCGCCAGACAAACGTGAGCTCATGCCAGATGGCTATATCACCACTCGTAGTGGCATGCGGGCTATTCCCTGCTTCCGTGCCTGGGAAGTGACGGCCAGCACGCCGCCGGATGATTTTAAACTGAGTGAAACCTCAAACGCGTTTCTGGCTTGGCACAGCGAGATTCGCCCGCCTCAGAGCGGCATCCCAGCCGAAGTGCCATCCAACAATGTCTGGCAGAACATTTTCCAGCAGGTGGAGTTTTACAGCCATCAGCAGCACTGCCCGATCGAAGCCGTACGTTTCGCCACCGGCTCACGCGCCAATATTAAATTCAGCGACCAGCGCGAAGACCTGCAGATTGACTTCAAATTTGAACATGAGGGCGGACCTGCTGCGTTTGGCTTCTCGTTGTGGGTGGATGCGGTAAAATTCCAGTGTCGGCTACCCAATTTTGACCTCGCCAGTATCAGCAACAACCTTGAACTGATGGCCGGATTGCGCACTGCGCGCTTCCTGTATGAAGTTAGCCATGACGAGACTATTAGTGTTAATCCTTTCCTTGGTGGTTGGCTAGCAGAAACCGTTCTGGCAGGCATCGGCAGCGAAGCAGTATTGAAAAAATGTACTCCGGAACAGGCGTTTCACGCACTGCAACACAACAGCGCGGGGATCGCCCTAATTGACGTACCGGCATGTATCTTTCAGACGCTGTATGATGCGCAAACTGGCGCAGAGGTTGAACAGGATCTACAGCAAAGCCTGCGTGAACTGCTGTCCCAGGCTCCGGTGATGGCAAAAATTGAAGACTGGGTGGAGTTGCTTTGGCAGCCGCTGGATAGCACCTGGCTGGAGTGGTTGGCCCTCAACTTCATCAACACGCTGGGTGCGGCGCTGCTGCAAACTGCCATGCAGTTGTGCCCAGACGCCGACGACAATGACTTGATCCTTGACCTCAACGGCGGGCCGGTGCGCTCTGCGCTGTTAACACCTGACCAGCACGAAATTTGGCTGTCGGAAACCACCGTCGGCGGCGGCGGCATCCTTGAGAAGATCCAACAGATTTACCGTGAAGATCCGCGCTGTTTCTTCGAGTTGCTGGACTTCAACCTCAGCTCCGGCGACTACGAAACAATGGACAATAACGTTTGGCACCTGCTGCAAACCCTGGGAAGCCCGAGCTCCGCGCTTCCCATGTGTATCAGCGCCATGCGCAGCGCCGGCACTCACGCCAGTCAGCTGCAGGCGCAACGCGGCCTGCTGAGTGAGTTGCAACGCAGCGGCTTTATGACCAGCCACAGTTTTCTATCGGCTATTAACACCCGCTTGCTGAGGCCAGGAACCGATGCCAGCAGTGACGCTTTTTTACTACAGTTGCATCAAGAGTGGCGCAGGGAAGAGCAGCGGCTGGGAATCGAGTTGCCGCAGCGCGTCTATGCCTTCACCTGCAGCCAGTCCTCCGCGCTTGATCGACAACTACCGCAGGCCAGCCACGGACAGTACAACCTGGAGAGCTGGCGCTTTAATACCTGCAACGGCCTGCTGTGGCCACGCGGCCATACCATTCGCGATGCTTGGCTGACCTGGTACAACCCCTACAGTTTTGCTGGGCCGACCGAGCGCCTGTTGCTGGCTCACGTCGTGCAGCACAGTTGCGCTCAAGTGCCGCTCAGTCAGCCAAACTGGATGCAGGAGTGCCACCAGCACCTGGAGAATAAAGGCAAATGTGAACTGCTGGCCAAACCGGGCGATGCGCTGAATGAGGCCATCGCGACTCTGTTGGTCACCCCGGTGGAAATGTACGGGCTGTTCTTCTACCCGCGCGTCAGCGCCCTGCGCCGCCACAACAATGACACCTTCGCCATGATTGATATTCCGGAGGCGATCCAATGAGTACTCGTCGTATCTTTAAATCCAGAACCTCGCGCCAGAGTGAAGTGATGGATGTGCTCAGTTCCTTGCTGGTGGCTGAGATCGCCCAGCCTAGCGCGGAACTGTGGATCGTCTCTCCGTGGATCACCGACCTCGATTTACTTGATAACCGCACCGGCCGTTTCGACTATCTCGAACCAGCCTGGGGGCAGCGCCAGGTGCAGACCTCTGAGTTGTTGGCTCGCGTGGTTGCCAACGGCGGCACGTTGAAGGTGATGACCAATGAGCTCCAGCATAACGCACGCTTTATCCGCCAGTTAACCGAACGTGTCGCCAACTACGGTATGTTGGATAACCTGTTCATCGGCCAGAAAGAGCTGCTGCATACCAAAGGGTTACTTGGAGATCATTTCTTCCTAAGCGGATCGATGAACCTGACGATCGGCGGGATCGAGATCAACGACGAACAGATCAACCTGACCACAGACAAAACCGCTATCGTCCAAGCGTTGCTGGCGTTTAATGATTTTTACCAACCGGCACAGGCAGGTGTGCAATGAACAACTCTGACAGCGAGCAGTTTCTGCGCACCTTTTTCCATAGAGAAAAAAATATTATTTCTTGGGAAAAAATCACGGGCGGCCTACTGGAAGCGTCAACCTTGCGGCGACTGAACCCCTGGCTTGAAGATGTCCGCAATGAACGCTTCCCTGTGATCCTGCCGCGCGTAGTGAAGGGTAGCAATGATAAGGTCACCTGGTATGCGGTGGCCGATGAGGAGCGGAACTATGTGGAGTTGCGCGAACTGTTAGACGCGCATGTCGGCACCTCGTGGTCCGATTTTAACCGCCAACGCACGATGCTGGATCCGAACGACCCGGTGGAAAAAGCGCTAATCGAACGTTATGGCGACAGCGTGTATAAATTCAGCTCGCTTTCGCAGTCGAGGATCCCTGAGGTTTTCAACGGTATTGAACGCTTGCGCCAGCAACTCGCCAACCGGCCGAGTCGCCAACTCGCTCTTTTGCGCCCGCGTGGTCGTATTCTGCGTGATATTCGTGCCTCCCTACGCCGACGTGATGTGCCGCAGACGCGCCTTTACCTGCAGGAACTGCGTGATGTCGGCGGTATAGGACATATCAACGAGCTGTTTATTGAACTGCGCTGCTTGGCGCTTGAGGGGGATGCCAAAAGCCTGCTTGATTCGACTGAGCTGCGCCGGGTGCTGGATATGCCACACCCGCTGGTGCTGGCCGAAGAGGTGATGGCAGTCTTCTATCAGCAGATGTTGCTGAAGTATGAGCAGGAGGGCGACCTCGCCGGCCAACGTCGGGCATTCACCGATTCTCTGGCGAAAAGCGTGCCGCGCCTATTTCAAGTGACCCAGGGTATCAACGCGCCGGCGGCGGTTAAAAATACCTTGCTGTGGCTGCTTTCCGACACGCAGAGCGACCCGGCAAGACTGATGGAGCAAGCTCAACAATTGGTAGCCAGGATGGAGGGGGCAACGGACGATGACCGCCTCTGGATCAGCCAGTTGCTGGCAGCCCTCCCCGTAGTGTCGGCGGCTGCTTTGCTTTCGACCACCACCGATGACCTGCTCGCTAGGGCCGACGAACACCCTGAAAGTGTGCTGGAAGAGGTGCTGTTGCTGCCAGTTGGCACGCGTGGCGTGGCCATCGCTTTACAATGTGCCTGGGTCGTGGGCAGTGCAGAAGCGGCAGTGAAGGCCATCAGCTATCTTCAACAGTTGGCGCAACAGCAGCGTGACCCGCTGTTGGCGAAACCGACCTTCCAGCGTTACTACACAGCGCTACAGTTACTGCTGCCTGCCACACGTACAGAACATGATACCGCCGGGCTGAATAACTGGCAGGACTGGCTGCAGGAAGTGGTGAATAACCCGCAGTGGCAGGGTGCGATTGAAGTAGTAGAACAGGCCAGCCATCAGTGGTCCGCCACAGCTCTCCAGCCCGATGCATTTGTTACGCTGTTGGATAAAAGTAACAGCAAAGCTAGCATGGTGCTTCGCGATGCCATTCCAGTGCTGCTGGAGTGGTTGGATAACAATCAGACCAGCGCTTCATGGCAGTCTGTCAGACTGGCGTTGCTGCAACAGTTGGTGTTGGACGACAACAGCTCACGCGAAGATGTCTTCATTGCTTGCGATCTCGCTCGTGGCTATTTAGCGGGTGATAGTAATGCGAACGACTATCGCGAACTGATAGAATACCTACAGGAGATGATTGAGACTTCCGGTACGAGTAGTGCTAGCGCCTGGCTGGATATACTAGAACTGTTCCTGATCTACCCTACTGCTGACCAACCCGCCAGAGAGCGATTATTCAATCTGGTATTCAGTAAGTTTTACAGCAACCCAGCCCGTTATAGTGAGCTGCAGTGGAACCTGTTGGCTCAGTTTGCTGAGGAAGGCGATCTTATTTGTGAAGTTCCTTCTCAGATTGCAAAGGATGGTGAAGAGAACGCGGATGAGGTATGTGTAGGAACAACACTGAATCACAAGGTGGTAGGCATTTATACATTGACCGATTCGGTAGCGCAGCGCGTGAAAAAACAACTATTAGCTGATTACCCTCAGGCTGATATTCGTCTCAATAATGATAAAGGTGGTTCGACCATGCTGCGTTCATTGGCGAAAGAAGCGGATGTATTTATCTTTGCCTGGCTGAGTTCCAAGCACTCTGCTTATTATGCAATAAAAGAAGAGCGCGGGGAAAAACCTTTCCTGCAACCTTCAGGCAAAGGTAGTACGAGCATGCTAGATTGCATTCGTAGTTATCTAAAAGGGTAGTTAAGTGAGGTGGCGT
Organism: Serratia sp. H1w; assembly: GCF_000633355.1. Classification (GTDB taxonomy): domain Bacteria; phylum Pseudomonadota; class Gammaproteobacteria; order Enterobacterales; family Enterobacteriaceae; genus Chania. Next base: position 3,159 of record NZ_AYMQ01000049.1, on the reverse strand, counting down.
GTTCACGCCACCAGTCACTTCACGGGCTATTCACAGCGATAAATACAACCTGCTGTGCATGTTTCTCTCACAACTACCGCACTCAGAATTGGGAGTTGTGGTTTGACCTGATTCCATATCCACTCGGCCAGTACTTCACTCGTAGGATTTTCCAATCCAGGAATATCATTGAGATAATAGTGGTCCAACTGGTCCAGCGTCGGTTTGAAAATTGCTTTTAGCTCTGCAAAGTCAATAATCCAGCCGGTATGTTTGTCTACCTCTCCAGTGATCTCAAGGCGTACAACGAAAGAGTGTCCATGCAAGCGCCCGCATTTATGCCCATCCGGTACGTTTGGCAGGCGGTGCGCTGCTTCAAATGTGAAATCTTTGTATAAAGTTGTTTTCATGGTGACCTCATTTTTTGTTATATAGTAACAATAAGGGCGGTGGTTTCATAGTTTTCCGATCTAACTTGTCTAATTACCAGAGGAGGGCAACATTTAATATAGTAATAAAAGTGTTGTTTGTAGTATTGAGCTAAGACTGAGAATGTGTTTTATCTTATTGTTAAATATGTGTTTTATTTAAATTCCCAGCTAGTATTGCCTGCCCAATTTGAGTGCTTGCATGTAAGTTATACGTCCATCTGTAACGTAAGGGCACCTTTATCATGTGGTTTTCGTGGTAGCGGTAATGACCTGCTCATCGAATACTTATTTGCTCATCTGGAATGTTAGCGACATTCCCTATCCTTCCCTTTTCATTGCTTCCTACACATACATACACTTCTTCTTCATCTGCTTCTATGTAAGCGATAAATCCATCATGATAGACACTCGCCAGCGACTCCCATTCCCCATATAAATCAAAGTTATCTATCCTACCATTCAGTAGAAACCCAATAACTTCCTTCTTCCAGAAACTTTATCTTTTCGCATAATCACTCCAAATTTGATATCTTTATTAACTCCACCATAGGCTACTAGGTATTATGCTGATATTAAAAACCAGGAATCTGAAATGAGTAGTCAAAATCAAGAAGTAAGTAAGTTTTTAAGTTATGTATTACGTCATCAACCAGAGTCTATCGGTTTAACTCTGGACAGTGAGGGGTGGGTAAGCATCGACTCACTTATCACCTGTGCGACCCAAAAGGGTAGGATACTTAACTTACAGTTGATAAAATTGGTTGTGGAGAACAGTGACAAGAAGCGCTTCTCTATTTCTGACGATGGCTGCTATATCCGTGCTGTACAGGGACACTCCTCACCGCAAGTGGATATTAAGTATGAGGAAAAAACTCCACCACAGTATCTTTACCATGGCACAGCAATACGTTTTATCAATTCAATTCATCAAGATGGCTTGATCGCAGGCTCCCGTCAGTATGTACATCTATCTTCTGATATAACTACAGCAACAGCGGTTGGCCAGCGGCATGGTAAACCTGTTGTATTAACACTAAATGCATTGGCCATGTACCAAAATGGCTTTAAATTTTACCAAGCTGATAATGGTGTGTGGTTAACGGCTACAGTGCCGGCGAAGTTTATCTGCGAGTGAATGACGGATTCGGCCTAACCTAGAGTAACTTGAACATAAGTTCGGGGACGGTCTGTCCCCGAGCTAAAAATTGAACATATATGAATACTATCATAATTTTATTATATTAAAAAAATATAATTCGCCATCCAAATTTCGCGATTGGTCATTCATTATCCATCATATTCAATGGTAGCTTCTAATGCACTGCGAAGCCAATCCCAAAATCCACTAAATTCAATAACATTCTCATATCCTTCGTTAGCGAAATCATGAATGATTATTACTCGTCCTGGTTTATCTTTATCCCAGCATGCGATGTCATCATTATCCTCACGCCTCGCGAATGGAACTAGTTGCCTTGATGGATATCTAGATTTTATTCCATCATAACGTGATCTTAGCCTTTCTCCTTGAAGTATTATCCATGGGTCAAAATCTAGCAATCCTTGTTCTGCTATCCTATTGAATTCCATGGGGTATTCAAACCATTCTGGAAGTTCGTCTTTTGTAAGAAATTTATCCATTTTATTCTATTGAGCCTATAATTGGTGAGCCATTAGGGTATGTATTTCTATATCCGGAGTTTTGTTTTCCAATTCGTAGCATGATCGCATCTTCCCATGTAACAGGGACACCTTTTTTAGTCGTAAATCGCTCAATAAATTCAGTCGGTAAAGGTGAGTTTCCATCATGCACTCGAGCCTGAACATTCACATTGGCGCGAGATGCAGCTAAAACACGGGTATTATCTATGGTTGTTAACCCTCCATCGCTCATTCTTACCACATCGATTGGATCTCCTTTCCAACCATTCTCAATCATACTCTTTGTTAAATCACCAGCATTGTTTACTGAACTTTGGCTATATCTTATTTCATGAGGATTTAAATCCACTGTCGGGATGTCTGGTTCCCCTAAATTAACCACACTAGCAGTCTTTTCTCCTGTAGCAGGCGGGCAATTCCCCGGCACGCTCGTCAACCCCAGCGGATCCACCCAACCAGTTGGGTTAGGCACATACTGCGTCTGGTTCAGCCCACCCGCCAGCCCAATCGGGTCCGGCGTGATAAACCGTGCCGTCTCCGGCGAGTAATAACGATACCGGTTATAGTGTAGCCCGCTCTCTACATCGTGGTACTGTCCCTGGAATCGCAACGGTTGTGCCACTGCGCCAACGAACGCTACCGCCAGATTGCCGTATGCGCGGTACGCCGCACTCCAGGCAACCTGTCCTTTGCCGTTGACCAGTTCCTGCGGAGTGCCCAGATGGTCGGTCAGGTAGTAGTAAATCTCAGACTTGCGCCCTTTCCCCAACAGCTGTGCCAGCGGCACAAAGCTGCCGGGGGTGTACAGGTAGCTTTTATAGGTTGCCAGGTGCGCCGGTTTTGGGTCGTCCGCCGTAAAGATATTATCATCGTCAGCGCATTCTGCCACCATCCGCTCACCCTGCCAGAAGAAGCGGGTGAGGGCATCGGGCCTTTGAGCGAGCAAGTCCTGCTTGTGGATACGCCGCCCAAACGCATCGTAGGCATAGGCGAAGTGGGTTTTCTGCCCCTGCCGCTGTTCAATAAACTCCACCAGTCGGTGCTGGCAGTCATAACGGAACTCTTGTACCCACAGTGGCTTGGTGCT
>NZ_AYMQ01000048.1 GCF_000633355.1 Serratia sp. H1w | reverse complement strand
CAGTATTAGTTGACCACTACAACTGGCGGCTTTTTCTGACGTCGCATGCGATAAATGATTAGACATATCAATGCCCTCTGAAAGTTTATACTCACATACCCTGTTAGCTACCCTGGTAAATGGCAGTGTGGTTATTTACGTACGTTCATACACCAACCGGCCATCGACATAGGTGCGATAGATCGACCGGTCGTCCCCTAGCGTCATCATGACAAACAGCTTATCCATCAGAGTTTTTGAGTTGTCGTAACGCAGTTGCTGCAGCGGCGTGGCCGTCGGCTCCAGTACCACAAAATCGGCCTCTTTCCCCAGATTGAAGTTACCAAGGGTGTCCGCCAGCCCCAGAGCATCGGCCCCGCCCAGCGTCGCCAGATAAAACGCCTCATACGCCGACAGCCGGTAACCTTGCAACTGCATGATTTTGTAAGCCTCGTTCAGCGTTCGTAGCATGTTGAAGGTGGTGCCCGCGCCGATGTCGGTGCCCATCCCCACCCGGACCTGTTTCCGCCAGGCATTAGGCAGATTAAACAGGCCGCTACCGAGATACAGGTTGGAAGTCGGGCAAAAGGCGATGGACGATTGGGTTTGGTGCAGGCAGTCCCATTCTGCGTCTTCCAGATGCACGCAGTGGGCAAACACGCTTTTTCTGCCGGTCATGCCGTAATGATGATAAACATCGAGGTAATTTTTATGCTCTGGGAACAGGTCTTTCACCCAGGCGACTTCGTCTTTATTTTCCGACAGGTGGGTATGCAAGTAGGTATCCGGATATTCCCGGCGCAGGCGCTGCACCACTTCCAACTGTTCCGGTGAGGAGGTTGGCGCAAAACGCGGAGTAATGGCGTACAACAGGCGGCCATTGTTATGCCAGCGTTCAATCAACGCTTTGGTTTGGCTATAGCTGCTTTCAGCGGTATCCAACAGATAATCGGGTGCGTTGCGATCCATCATCACCTTGCCGGCAATCATGCGCATATTGATATGGCGTGCCGACTCAAACAGCGCTTCTACCGATTCAGGATGCACGGTGCCGAATACCAGCGCGGTAGTGGTGCCATTGCGTAGCAGTTGCTTGATGAAAAATGCCGACATCTCGCGAGCGTATTCCAGATCGTTATAGCGCTTCTCTGCCGGGAAAGTGTGCTTATTTAACCAGTCCAGCAGCTGTTCGCCATAGGCGCCCACCATCTCACACTGCGGATAGTGGATATGCGTATCGATAAACCCCGGCACGATCATTTTGCCGCTGTAATCGCGCACCCGGATGCTCTCCGGGATCTGGTGGTGTCCTTCTTCCCAAGAGCCAAACCACTCCACTCGCCCATCACGAATGATCAGCAAACCGTCTTTAATAAAACGCAGCTGGCCCTCTATTTCCTCTGGGCACTGCACGGTGCGGGTAATATCGAGGAAACTGCCCCGCACGGCCTTGATTGATTGTTCACGTTCCATTCTCAAATTCCTTATAACCCTAAGCGAATGTTGCCAGACGGGCGCAGCATGCAGCGCCTCTACGGAGTAAGTCCGTTGCAATCCCTAAAACACGCCGTATGCTGCGCCCGTTTAATCGGTATCTTTTTGCGCCGGAGCCACGTCTAATTCCATCTCCCTAACGGCGTTTTTTTCTTTGTTATTCAGCGGTATCAATAAATTGAGGAAAATGGCCGTCAGCCCACCCGCGCAGATCGGGTTTTCCACCAGCACATAAATCGACTCGGGCAAAACACGAAACACTTCCGGATCATAGGAAACGCCAAGTCCCAGCCCTAGTGAGGTGGCGACGATAATGGTTTCGCGACGGTTTAAACCGTTGGAGATAATGATGCGTATCCCGGCGATGGCGATCATCGAGAACATCAGCGTCATCGCGCCCCCCAGCACCGGGGCGGGAATGGTGGTAAAGAAGCGACCAATGACCGGGAAAAGCCCCAGCACCACCAGGATCACGGCGATATATTTGCCGATATGGCGTGCAGCGACGCCGGTCATCTGGATCACGCCGTTATTCTGGGCAAAGGTGGTCAACGGCAACGAACCCAGCATGGTGGCGATCACCGACACCAGTCCGTCGGCCAGTACGCCACCGCTCAGGCGTGAGGTATATTCTTCCCCTTTGATCGGCTGGTTGGAAACCATGGCGGTGGCGGTGATATCCCCGACCGCTTCCAGTACGCTGAGCAGATAAATAGTGCCAGCCACCAGGAAGGCGTGCAGATCGAAGGAGAAACCGTATTTGAAGGGAACCGGAACGGTCATCAGCGGCAGGTTGTGCATCACCGAGAAATCGACCATTCCCAGGCACAGCGCCACCACATAACCGACGATAATCCCAATGGCAATACCGCCCATCCGTAACAGCGCGTTTTGGCAGCAGTTAAAGCCGATCACCACCAGCAGCACCAACAGGCCGATACCGATGCTTTCGTAATTGCCAAAAGTGCCGCTGCTTTTGGCGGCAAAACCGCCACCGAAGTCGATAATGCCCACCTTGATCAGGCTCAGGCCAATCATCAGCACCACGATACCGCTCACGGTAGGGGTGATCACCCGTTTCAGATAGGGCAAAATAAACGAGGAGCCAACGACCAAAAATGCGCCAACAAAAGAAACGCCCAGCAAGGTAGAAATCATCGCTTCAACGTGCAGGCCGTCGGCTTTCATGGTGCTGCCCAAAGCAATCATCACCGTCACGAAGGAAAAGTTGACCGACTGGATCGACAGCAACCCCGAGCCAACGCGACCATAGCGATGTACCTGCAACCAGGTTCCGACGCCGGAGGCGATCATGGCCATGGAAACCAGATAGGCGGTGATTTCTGGCGGCAGTGACAATGCGGTCCCCACAATTAATGCAGGTGCCACCATAGGGACAAAAATAGCTAACAGATGGGTGACCGCGCCGACAATGCACTGGTCAAACGGCGGTTTATCTTCTAACTGATAAATAAGATCGCTATTGGGATTAGGTATATCAGACATCGCTTTACTCCCTGCCAGTAAATTTGATCATCTGATTCAATAATCACGCGTTAACTGCTCCACGCCCTGCACTTTCGCCATGTTAATTCCACGGGCTAGCCTGAGTGATGAACTCATAATGGCGGCAATAACAGATTAGCTCTGGGCTAATATATTGAATCGCTTATACCCACCGTCGGTTTAACTCGGTTGGTATAGCGGGATAATGACCTTGATCAGTCATTACCCCGGCACGACTTATTACACGAGAACTAGGCTGACAGCTTATTTAACCCCCTGAGGATCTTCTCTGGGGTGAAGTGCCATTCGCGCAGCCAAACGCCGCAGGCATCGTGGATTGCCATTGCTATCGCAGGGGCAGCCCCGTTGACGCCAATCTCGGAGATCGACTTGGCACCGTATGGTCCCACCCGATCGTCGCTGGGCACCAGGAACGCCCGGAAGTCCCGCGGGATATCGCCAATCTTCGGTGCGCCATAGCTTTGTAAATCACGGGTGATCGGTGAGCCTTGGCTATCGTAGATAATCTCTTCCGTCATGCTGTGGCCGATGGCGCGCATAGAGGCCCCGTAAATCTGCCCCAGTGCCAGCTCCGGGTTCACCGGCGTGCCGCAATCGAGCAAAGCGTAGAACTTCTCCAGCCGGATCTCACCGCTGCGCACGTTTACCGCCACTTCGGCAAAGTTGGCACCGAACGGGAAGGCAAAGTCGGCAGAAATATAGCTGGCGGTGGCCACCAGGGTACCAAAACCGGTGCCCGTTTCGGCCTTGTGAGCTATCTGGGCAAAGGTGACTTCACCCTGTTTACCCCGCACCACGCCTGGCGTCACCAGCGTGACGTCGCTTTCCGCTTCACCCAGCATCTGCGCGCCGTGGAACAGGATTTTCTTCCTGAGATTTTCCGCCGCATTCTTCGCCGCATTGCCGGAGAAGCAGGTGCCGGAAGAGGCGTAGGCTCCTTTATCAAACAGAGCATGGTCGGTATCGCCAGAGATCACATGCACCTCGGAGAACGGGCAGCACAACACTTCCGCCGCCAGCTTGCCCACCACGGTATCCAGCCCGGTGCCGATATCCGCTCCGCCGGAGTGGACGATAAAGGTGCCGTCCGACTCCAGTTTGATCATACAGTTGGCCTGATCGATATCCGGAATACCGGATTTCTGCATGATAATGGCCACGCCACGGCCAATCTGCCAGTCTCCCTGATGCACTTTTGGCGATCCCCAATGGATCAGCTCACGCCCTTTGCGCAAAATCGGCTCCAGTGCGCAGCTGGCGGCACTTGGCACCGAGGTGGGCATTTTGCCCTCGCCAATCGCCCCGAGGATCTTCAACTCCTGCCCTTCAACCACCCGATTGCGCTCGATAATATCCAGCGGATCCATTTGCAGCTGTTCTGCCATCTCCGCCAGGATCATGGTCAGGGCGAAGTTGCCCTTCGGCGCGCCGTACCCCTGATAAGCACCGTTAGGACAGATATTGCTGTAATAGGTGGTTACCTGGAAATTGACGTTATCGCAGGGATACAGCGGCAGCGACAGCGCCGGGCCGTTGCTGGGCACCGTCAACGCATGGTTGCCATAAGGGCCGGTATTGGCCAGGAAGTTCATGTCGATCGCCGTCAGGCGGCCATCTTTTTTCGCCCCAATCTTCACCCGCACCTTGGCCACGTGGCGCGAGGTATTGCTGATGAATTCTTCTTCGCGGGTATAGTGGAAATAGACCGCACGGCCGGTCACGCAGGTGGCCCAGGCGCAGACTTCCTCCAACAGGATATCCTGCTTGGAGCCAAAGCCGCCGCCGACCCGCTCTTTGATCACGTGTACCTTATGCTGCTTGAGCCCGACAATCCTGGCAACCTGGCGGCGCAGGTGCCAAGGCACCTGGGTTGACGCGTGGATCACCAGCCGATCGCCGTCCATGTAGGTGTAGCAAACGTGCATTTCCGCCGGGCATTGTTGCACCTGTTTGGATTCATAAGTGCGTTCCAGCACCACGTCCGCCTCGGCAAAGCCCTGCTCCACGTTGCCAATACGCGCATGCACCGCCGCGGCAATATTACTATGCGGTTTGGCACCAATCGGGAAGTTAATCGTCACATGCTCAGTACCGCGCTGCGCGCTGCCCTGGTTCTGCTCGGCCAAATCGTCCGGTGCGCCGTGAACGTAGACAATCGGCTCGTCATGCACCAGCGGAGCCCCTTCCGCCATCGCTTCATCAATCGACATCACCGGCTTGAGCACCTGGTATTCGACGTCAATCAACGCCAGCGCGGCCAACGCAATCTCTTCACTCTCGGCCACGACTGCCGCCACCCGGTCACCTACGTGGCGCAGTTTCTGGCCAAACATCCGACGATCCAACGGCGAAGGTTCCGGTGCACTCTGCCCACCGGGGGTGTAATAAATATCCGGGCAGTTGCGATGGGTGATGATATGCACCACTCCGGGCAACGCCTCGGCTTTGCTGACGTCCAGATGTGTGATCAGAGCATGAGGGTGCGGGCTGCGCAGCATCTTGATGATGCAGGCATTGCGGGCCACGCGGTCTTCTACATAGCAAGGTTTGGCCTGCACCATTTTCGCGGCGTCCACCTTGGGACACAGCTTACCGACCACGTTCAGATCGCTGCGAAACTCAGGCGCGGCAAGCGACTGGAATTCGGGATCGTTACGGCGAGCTGCCGCCAACGCCACCACCTGATAGAACTGCTGATAACCGGCGTCACGGCTGAACAAACCCGATAAGGCATCATCGATCTGCGCGCGTGTAGGCACTTCGATACGGGCCAGCAAATCCGTCAGGATCAGCGCCGCCGCCGCATCGTTGTAGCCGGACTGGACAATCCCCACGTCCACCATCGCCTGTTGCACCAGACTGAGCTGGTTCCAGCTCCCCAAGGCTTCGGCCGTTGTCACCGTGGCGTTAGCTAACTGGGCGGCGATCAGCAACGAGGCATTGATCACCACGCCGTTAAACAGGATCGCATCCGAACCGGTAAAGCCAAAACCATCATCACTATTGCGGACCGAGTGCATGCCCAGCTTAAACAGCAGCCGCTGTACGTTTTCACCGGGCTGGCACTGCATCTCCTGCGGGATAGCGTTGAGCGTAAAGTGAATATTCATCATGATTTTTCCCCCGATGCCAGACAATCCGCCAGCAGGTCGGCCACTACCATGCCGGTGATATAGCGCTTATAGGCACTGCTGCCACAGATGTCCTCCGGTGGAGAAATCATCTGCGCCATCGCCTGCTCCAACGCCGGGCCGCTCAAGCCGCTATTTTCCGCATCACGTAGCCGGGAGGGTTCCACAACACCGCTCAAGGCGATACGAATTTTTGCCTGTGCATCGCGGGATACCGCCGCAGTGACCACGGGCAACCCCGCCGCTGAACGGGCGATTTTACGCGTGGCGCAAGTACGGTAAGGGTCCGGTAACACCACCGCCAGCAATAACTCATTGCCACCACACAACGGATAGTTTTCCAACTCCATCATCTTGCCGCTGCCCACTACTACCTGGGCGTTTAGTGCCAGCAACACCGGCAGCAGTACAGAATCCTTCGCTGTCGAGGCAACCTCACCACCCAGCGTGGCCTGATTGCGGATATGGCGGGAATAGACAAAACCCAGCGCCTCACGCAGCGCTTGCGGGATAAGCTGGGTATCCATTAAACGTTGCAAGGTGATAGTGGCACCGATATGCAATGCCCCCTGCTGCCAACTCACCTGATCCAGGCCCAGCTGCGAGAGCGCGATGGCAATCTTTTGCCGTGTTTGGGTGGGCGTGGCATTTAATTTGCTGCCGCCCGCAAAGTAGACGGCATCATCGTGAAACTGGCGTTTTAGCGCTAACGCCTGCGGCACCGTTTCTGGCCGATAAAATTGCTCAATCATGTTTCACCCTCATCAATGTCAGCCGCCCACGGTCTGCGCAGGGCGGCGACCGGTTTAGTTCAAGGCATCCATACGCTGCCACAACTTGGCCGCTACCTTGCGCGCCTCGGCATAGAACGGTTCCACATCGAATGGGAACTCGCGATCCTGGTAAACCATGCGGCCTTCCACCATCACGCTGTTTACGCTACCTGCCCCCATGCCGAAGGCCAGATGTCCGCCAATATTTTGCGCCGCCAGCGGCGTGGGCGATGGGTAGTCGCAAATGGTTAGATCCGCTTTGTAACCAGCAGCCAGGCAACCGAAGTTGGCCCCAAAGTTGCGCGCCAGCAGTTGATTACCGTTGGCCAGGAAACGGGCAAAGCTGTCTGGCCACAGCGGGCCACCCGCATCACGGTGTTTGAAGAAGGCAAATTTCAGCTCTTCAAACATATCTGAGCCGATGCCGTCAGTGCCCAGCGCCAGGTTGCGGTACTGCGCCAACTGATGGTTATAGCCAACGTGGTTGTTCATGTTGGAGCGGGCGTTATGCACCAGGAAGGCATCGTGCTGATTGATCAGCTCGATATCCGCAGCAGACAGATACAGGCCGTGCGCCACCAGCGTTTTTGGCCCAATCAGATCGTATTGTGCCAGGCGTACGATTGGATCCTTGCCATACTTATCGTGGCTGTGGGACACATCGTAGCTGTCCTCGGCGACGTGGATATGCAGGCCACGGCCGGTGCTGTTGACCGCTGCTTGCAACATCTCCAGCCCGGCATCAGAAACCGTGAACGGAGCGTGGGCGCCGATATGTGCCTCCACCAGATAAGGCTCCTTGCCGGCCTTTTTAGCGACATCGATCAACTGGGCAAAGGCGATATTTTCCTCTACTCCGGCCCGCAACTCTCGCTCGCCACCGTTGCGATCGGTGGTCTCAAAACAGGTCATGCCGCGTAACCCAGCCTCGATAAAGCCTGCACGCAGAGTTTTCAGTGAACCGGCGATAAAGCTGGGCGAAGCATGGTGATCGATCACCGCCGTACAGCCGCTCTTGATGGCTTCCAGCGAGCAAATCAGGCCGCTGTAATACAACGACTCCTCATCCAGCGCTCGGTCCAAACGCCACCACAGATTTTTCAGCGTGGAGATAAAGTCCGGACTGGGTGCAATGTTGGCCATAATCCCGCGCGATAACCCGGAGTAGAAATGGTTGTGGGCACACACAAGCCCTGGCATCACCCATTTGCCATGCATATTGCGCACTTCTGCCTGGGGATATTTTGCCGCCAACCCTTGGCCGACCTCTTTGATCAACGTCCCTTCAATGGCGATATCAATACCGTGCTGTATGCTGGCAGGCTCAAGCTGCACGCCGGTTGCATTGGTTAATATCAGCATGATTACACCTCCACCTGACCAAGTAGATAATGATGATGAGTGCGCACATGGCTGATAATGCGGCACATTTCCTCCAGTTCTGCCGGTGCTTGCTCAAACTGGCCGTCGCTGGCGATCCGTAATTGATACAGCTTGCCATCCTGCCGCACGCTGACCTGTGCACCGTCCACCAGGAATCCCGGATTGGTACTGTTGGCAAAATCCTGCGGCAGGCTGTAGATCGTCACTTTGTCCTGGTAAGGCTTGCCCTGCCACGGACAGAACTGGGCGCAGTTGCCGCATTCGTTGCAATAGGCGTCCAGATGCAGGGTCTGGAAACGATCCGCGAAGCCCGGTATGGCAATCGACACGTTGGCGCGGTTCGGGCAAACGTCGACGCATTTACTGCACACGTAGTTACATTCCAGACAGCGTTGAGCCTCTTGAGCCACGAAGGTTTCACGTTCGGTTTTATTCACCAGCGCCACGGAAATACTGCCTTTACGGCGATAGATTTCCGCCGGATCGACGTTCGACCAGTATTTGTCAGCGTGATGGGTTTTGACGTTTTCCCGTGCCAACACCGTTTCAGCCGCGTGGCGGGCGCTACCGATGGCGGCAACAATCGATGACGGGCCGCGCTGTACGTCGCCGATCAGGAAGACGTTTGGCCGGGTGGTTTCGCCGGTGGCGGTATTGACCTGCGGATAGCCCGCCTCATCCAGCGGCACGCCCAGCTTATGCAGCACCTCTTGGTCGGCCTGTTCGCTAATGGCAGTGATCAGGGTGTCGATCTGTAGCGTCAAGGTCTGATCGGTGGCAACCGGGCGGCGGCGGCCCTGTTCATCCGGTTCTCCCAGCGTCATCACTCTGGCCGTCAGGGTACCGTTGGCATCAAAGTGTTCCGGGTTGGTGAGGAACATAAACTGCACGTTATCCTCCACCGCTTCCAGATACTCTTCGCGGTAGGCTGGCATTTCATTGAGCGTACGGCGATACAGCACGGTAACGTCCTGTACGCCTGGCACCTTCAGCGCAGCCCTAGCACAGTCCATTGCCGTGTTACCCGCGCCCACCACGGCCACGTGTTTGCCCAGATTCATCGGTTTGCCGAGGTTGAAATCACGCAGGAACGGCAAGGATTTATGCACGTTGCGGTTATTGCCCGCCAGCTTCACGCCGCTGTTTTTATCGGTGCCGATACCGATAAATACATAATCGAAGCCTTGCTGTTGCAGCTTGTCGACGGTCAGCTCGGGATCGCAGCCATACACCATCTTCACGCCATGCGCAGCCACGAAGTCGATATCGTGCTGAATAAGCTCTGCCGGAATACGGAACTGTGGAATGATGTTTTTCACCACCCCGCCCGCATTGGCCTCACGCTCAAACAGCGTGACCTGATACCCCGCTCGCGCCAGGAAGTACCCTGCGGACAGGCCTGCCGGGCCAGCCCCCAAAATGGCGACTGGACGTTTACTGCCGGAGCCTGCCGGTTTATGCCAACGGCGCTGATACTCATCCCAGCCCTTCTCCAGCGCTACCTTTTTCAGTTCGCGGATGTTCAGCGCGCTGTCGTAATCCAGGCGGGTGCAGTTGTACTGACATTGGTGATCGCAGATATGGCCGGTGATGGCTGGCAGCGCATTACGCTGATAAATCAGCTCCAGCGCATCTGCGTAGCGCTGCTCACCCAGCAGCCGAATATATTCCGGGATATCCTGTTTAATCGCGCAAGCGGTAACGCAAGGTGCCACGTAGCAGTCAATCATTGGCAGCGGGCCACCGGCATCGATGCGATCGGTGGATTTCCAGTGTTTCTGGGTGTACTCCATGCTGACGGCCTTGTCGGCCAGCGCCTGTAACTTATCGACATCAATGCGCGTCATCTGCCAGCTATCGGAAGCGTCCAGCTCCTGCATGCACTCCGTCAGGCGTAGATAGCCGCCGGGCTTGAGCAGATCGGTAGCCATGGTGATTGGCCGGATCCCGGTGTCAAAAATCTCGCGGACGTTAAACTTGCTCGCCCCGCCGGAATAGGAAATCGGCAACTCACCGTTGAACTCACGGGAAAGTACCGCCGCCACGTTAATCGACAGTGGGAACAACGCGCGCCCGGACATATACATCTCTTCGCCCGGCAATGCGCCTTTATGGTTGATCGTCCCCAAGGTGTTGGTCAGCTTGACCCCAAAGCCCAACTGTTGCTGTTTGCTCAGGGCGGTCAGGCGGTGCAACATGGCGATCGCCTGTTCCAGTTTCAGATCGTGTTCGAAAGACTCTTCTTTCAACCCCACATAATCGAAACCGCAGGTATCCAGAATGGCACGTACGCGCGCATAGCCCAGCAGCGTCGGGTTTAATTTCACAAAGGTATTGAGCCGTTTTTCTGCCAGCATATAACGGCAGATGGCTTCGATTTCATCTGGCGGGCAACCGTGCATGGTTGAAAGGGTAATACCGCTGACCAACTGTACTGGAATATGCTCTGATAGCTGAGCCAATGCCCCACGCTGAGCAGATAAGGCGAATTGATTAATAAAACTCTCATCCCGCACCCATGCATCCAGAATAGCTTGATACTCGGCATATTTCGGATTGTGAGTCGAGTCCATCATATTGTGAATAAAGGCCTGCATCGGAGGCTGTTTTATTCCGTCGAGGTTATAGCCCACGCTCATATTGAAGATGAAGGATTTACTTTCCCCCTTCGCCCGTGGATCAAACATCGTCTCCAGCAGGTGCAAGGCAAACCAGGCTTTTAAATATTCATCATAGGCTTTGAGCAGCGTGAATTCGGTCGACCATTCGGTGTTAAAGCATTCGTCTTCGGCATCGATACAGGGTTTCTCCAGCTCGAGTCGATCGAGGATTTGCACGGTTTTCAATTCGATAAACCGCCCACCGGTCAACCAGGAGACGATGATATTCTGTGCCAACTGGGTATGCGGCCCTGCGGCCGGGCCAAGCGGCGTTTCACAGCTTTCGTTGAAGACCTTAATCTGCCGATCGTCATGTTTGCGATAAAACTGTTGCTCTGGAATACCAAAAATAGACCGACTCGCCTGATATTCATCGAAAATCCGGGTTAACAGCGCCTTGAACGGAACGGGACGCATTATATCTCCCATAGCTTGATCTCCTTGCGACGAAATGCCTGAATGATGAGTTTCCACATCGGTTATGCCATAACGCAGCAACAATCAGGCCAAATCTCCCAACCGGGTTGGGCAGCGGTTAAATTCGTGAGGCAGTTCTAATTGTTAATTTTATTTGTGAACAGGCTCACAATCGCAAGTGAGAATAAAAATCAGTGCCAACAGCCGTTTAATTATCACCACCAAGCTAATAGAATCGATTATCAAAAAAACATCGTTCACTATCACTTTGATACGAGTCAATGACCTTTTGGCGAAAAGCGAGACCGCAATCGATAAAGTATGAACACTCATTAAATACCGATTACATCAAGATGGGTTACTATTAAATCGGCAATCTATTCCAATAAACCGCCATATTAACCTGCGCCCCTCACCCCATCCCTCTTCCACAGGGAGAGGGAACTGTCCAGAGTGCGTAATTAGTCCGTACAACGCCGGAAAACGAGGAGTAAGAACAACAAAAGCAAGATATTACTCGGGGCAATAAACTAACTCGAACGGTCCCCTCTCCCTGTGGGAGAGGGTTAGGATGAGGGGATGATGACACCAACTTTCAGGGAATTATTCAGTGAGGAATATCGCCGCCTCGATAGCGGCCAGCAGCTACTGATCGCCCTGATTGGGGCCGGAGGTAAAACCAGCACCCTGCACTGGCTGGCACAGACCTTTTATCACCAGGGCAAGCGCGTGCTGTTCACCACCACCACCAAGATGTACCTGCCCGCTCCCGCAAACTACCACCGCCTGTTGATCGGCCAAACGCCCACCGCCAGCAACGCCCCGGCCATTACCGCCTGCTTCAGCCATTATCAGCCGCAGGATAACAAGGTCATCGGGTTACCTGCCGAGCAAATCGACGAACTCAAACAGCGTGCAACCTTCGACGTGATCCTGGTCGAGGCAGACGGCTCCCGAGGATTACCGCTGAAAGCCCCGGCAAGGCATGAACCTTGCATCCCCTCCAGCAGCGATTGTGTTATCGCGCTAACCGGAGGCCGGGTGATCGATCGTCCCGCAGACCCACAGCAAATTCACCGTTGGGCGATTTTCTCGGCGCTGACGGGGATCGGTGCTGGCGAAATACTGGATCAGCGGGTATTCGATACCCTCATCGCCCACCCTGAAGGAATGTTTAAAGGTACGCCACCTCAGGCACGGCGGGTCTGGCTGATCAATCAGGTTTCTCATTGTGATAATGCCCACTGGCATACCCTGCTGCGGCCAGAACTGGCGCTTAGCGCCATCTGGTTTGGCGCAGTGCAAGAAACCCCGGCCATTCATCACTGCATACGGCGCTTAACACGATAATATTTCTGAGGTTATTGACGAGGTAACAATGAATATCTTCGCCGAAGCTGCACGACTAGAAGAAGAGAACCGGCCCTTTGCGCTGGCCCAGATTATCGAAAGCCGGGGTTCCACGCCACGCCATTCCGGGCAGATGCTGGTGATGGCTGACGGTGGCTGTATTGGCACCATCGGTGGCGGCATGATCGAGCGCCTGGTGATTGAACAGGCCATTGCCGCCATCACGGAGCGCAAAGCCAGGGTGTTTCATGGCCGCATGGCGCGTACCGGGCAGGATGCCGTAGGTTCGGACTGCGGCGGTGCGATGTCGGTGTATATCGACGTGCATGGCCTGCGCCCACGGCTGATCTTGATTGGGGCCGGGCACGTTAACCGCGCCATCGCCAGCGCCGCCAAACCGCTGGGTTTCGATATTCACGTTGCCGATATCTACCCGGCCAGCCTTGACCCGGCGCTATTTCCAGCGGGTACCACCCTGGTTCATGGCGAAACCTTCCCGGCGGCTATCGACAAGATGAATATTGACCCGGCCAACTTTGTGATCATCGCCACCAACAATCAGGACTGCGAAGCCTTAAACGTGCTGATCGAGCAGCCGCTGCGCTATCTGGGGTTGCTGGCCAGCCGCCGCAAGGTGCAGACCTTTACCCAACAGCTCCGCCAGCGCGGCGTGAATGATGAGAAGCTCGCCAGGCTGCATGCTCCGGTCGGCTATAACATCGGGGCAGAGACCCCAGAAGAAATCGCTATTAGCGTACTGGCAGAACTGTTGCAGGTGCGCAACCAATCCGCTGGCGGGCTGATGAAAAATGATATCCGGCTAACGCGCGACAAGCTGGTGGTGATCCGTGGCGCAGGCGATATCGCCACCGGCGTGGCCCTGCGGCTGCATCATGCCGGTTTTCAGGTCATCATGCTGGATATTGCCCAGCCGACCGCCATCCGCCGGACGGTGGCATTTGCTCAGGCCATGTTTGACGGTAAGACCTGCGTCGAGGGTGTCACCGCCTGCCTGGCAAACGACGTCAATGAAGCCTTCGACATCATCAACCGCGGTGAGATCCCGCTGTTGGTCGATGAGGACACCCGCAGCCTGGAGCAGCTGAAACCGCGTTTTCTGGTGGATGCCATTCTGGCCAAGCAAAATCTGGGGACCCACCGCAATATGGCCCCGATCACCGTGGCCCTCGGCCCTGGCTTCAACGCTGGTCTTGATTGCGATGCGGTGATTGAAACCAATCGCGGCCACGCGTTAGGCCGGGTGATTTATCAAGGCTATACCCATCCCAATACCGGTATTCCCGGCAATATCGCGGGCCATACCACGCGCCGGGTGATCCGTGCGCCAGCGGATGGCGTGATGCAATGTCGCGTAGCTTTGGGGGATTTGGTACAGGAAGGCGATGTGGTGGCGCACTGCGGTGAAGTGCCGGTGATTGCTCCGCTCTCCGGCATGGTGCGTGGTTTATTGCATGATGGGCTGGAGGTTAAAACCGGCAGCAAAATCGGCGATATCGATCCGCGTGGTACGTTGGCAGACTACACCACGGTGTCTGATAAGGCGCGGGCCATCGGCGGAGCGGTGCTAGAGGCCATCATGAAGTTAGGGCGCAGATAAGATATCCCCTTACCCCAGCCCTCTCCCAAACACAGTCAGAGGATCCCATGAACATGGATTTGGGGAGAGGGAGCTAGTCCAGAGCAGCCATCAGATACAGGGGTCAAACGTGGCACATTCGGTCCCTTCTCCCAAGCACTGTCAAAGGTCCCATGAACATGGATTTAGGGAGAGGGGGTTAATCCAGAGCAGCCATCAAATACAGGGGTCAAACGTGGCACATTCGGTTCCCTCTCCCTGTGGGAGAGGGTTAGGGTGAGGGGGGAATGTCGACGTTGGTTAATGGCTAATGACCGTGCCGGTCTTGCCTTCAATACCTTGCTGGGCTTTGCTTAACACCGTGATCAACGCCTGACGCCCCGGCTTGGATTCGGCAAACGCTACCGCCGCCTCGACCTTCGGCAGCATGGAGCCTTTGGCAAAATGTCCCTCTTCGATAAAGCGCTGGGCATCGGCAATGCTCAGTTGCTCCAGCCATTGTTGATTCGGTTTGCCAAAGTTGATCGCCACTTTTTCCACCGCGGTGAGGATGATCAGCATATCGGCATCGATCATCTCCGCCAGTTTGGCGCTGGCCCAGTCTTTGTCGATCACCGCGCTGGCCCCGCGCAGATGGTTACCTTCACGGATCACCGGAATACCGCCACCGCCAACGGTGATCACCACCTGTCCGGCCTCCATCATGGCGCGTACCGTTTCTTTCTCCACAATATCTATCGGCTTGGGTGAGGCCACCACCCGGCGATAGCCACGGCCCGCATCCTCTACCATGTTGTAGCCATTCTTGGTTAGTTGGCTGGCTTCGGCCTTGGTGAAGAACGAACCAATCGGCTTGGTGGGATTGAGGAAAGCCGGATCGCTGCCGTTGACGATCACCTGGGTGATCAGCGTAGCGACCGGTTTGTCGATCTGACGATCTAGCAGCTCTTCGCGCAGGGCGTTTTGCAGATCGTAACCTATGTACCCCTGGCTCAACGCGACACACACCGACATCGGCAGCATCGGGGTATGGGCTTCACTTTTCGCCGCAGCCTCAAATGCCAGGTTGATCATGCCAACCTGTGGGCCATTGCCATGAGTGACCACCACCTGGTGACCATGCTCGATTAAATCGACAATCGCCCGCGCGGTGGTTTTCACTGCCTGCATCTGTTCCGCCAGCCCCTCACCTAAAGCGTTACCACCCAATGCCAGAACTATTTTCTTGTTCATGCTGATCCTTATTGATTAGCCACTCACGGGCGCAGCATGCGGCGCCCCTACGCAATACCTACCCATGACACCGAACTTGCTCCCTCTCGCTGTGTGAGGGGCACTCTGTTACCCCATTTTTGCCGCAATCTGGGCATTAAAAGGCCGACGGCGTAAGAACTGCCCGTATCCCTGGCGCCCGGTGAACTCACCCTGGCGGGCAACGATTTCGCCCCGGCACATCGTCAATACCGGCATCCCTTGGCAATGAAATCCTTCATAAGGGGAATAGTCCGCATTGTCATGCAGCCCGGCGTGGCGGATAACCGAGGATTGGCGCGGATCAAAAATCACCACGTCAGCGTACGCACCGGGGCTTAGATTGCCCTTGCGCGGCCACAGGCCAAACAGCCGAGCCGGGTTGCTGCTGGTGAGCGCCACAAAGCGTGAAGGGGAAATCCGCCCACTCATCACCCCATGGGAGAACAGCAGCATCATGCGATTCTCGACCCCAGGCAGGCCGTTCGGGCAGCGGGTAAAGTCCCCTGCCGCCATCGCTTGCCGCTGGTGATACGGAAAAGTGCAGTGATCGGTAGCGACGGTATCGATCGAACCCTCTGCAATGCCTACCCACAGCCGATCCAATTCCCGCTGCTCGCGCAGCGGTGGGCTGAGGATGTATTTCGCCCCATCTTCGCGCAGATAACATTGTTCGTTCAGCAGCAGATACTGCGGGCAGGTCTCCACCCACACCGGTTGGCGCCGTTGACGTGCCAGACGCAAATAGTCCAGCCCCAGCCCATTGGACAAATGGACGATGTACAACGGGGCGTTGTCTGCCAACTGGGCCAGATTGATCATCCGGCCAATCGCCTCCGCCTCACACTCCAGCGGACGGCTTAACGCATGATGGATCGGTGCCGTTTTACCGGCCGCCACCAGCGCTGTGCGGCGCAAGGCGATCGCCGCATCGTTTTCCGGGTGGACGGTGGTCAGTGCCCCAACCTGCCGCAACTGCCCCAAGGCGCGCAGCACGTCGCTATCATTGATCTTGTAGAGATAGGTCAGATACAGCTTGAAACTGCTGATCCCTTCGTCATGCACCATGCTGGCCATCTCTTCAAGAATACCGTCGTCAATATGCTGGATCACGCCGTGAAAGCCGTAGTCGATAACCGCATTGCCGGCCGCATACTGGTGATAGACGTTTAGCTGGTGATGGAGATTGCAACCCGCCGGGCCAAATCCCATATGATCGATAATAGTGGTAGTGCCACCGCAGGCCGCCGCACGGGTACCCGTGAAAAAATCATCGCAACTGCGGGCGATGCCGACATCAATGTTGAAATGGGTATGAACATCGATGCCACCGGGCATGACATAACAGCCGGACGCATCGATAACCTCACAGTGACTATCGGCCTCGAGCACCGTGTCGCGCTGGCAGATCACCCCATTCTCAATCAGCAAGTCCTGAGAATACTGCCCCTCGCTATCAACCAGAATGCCGTTCTTAATCAGCTGCTTCATTGTTCCCCTCACCCTAACCCTCTCCCACAGGGAGAGGGGACCGAACGTGCCACACATCAAATCTTGCGAACGAACAATCTACTCACCCCACCCCTCTCCCTGTGGGAGAGGGGTGGGGTGAGGGGCAACCAAAACTTATTGCGCCAACTCGTCCAGATAGGCCAAAGGCACGGCGGCATACATCGCCGCACAGGTCACCAGATGATCTTTCCAGGTCTTCTCGTTCGGCGCGTGAGCTTCAGGCTCTTTGCCCGGACCAAAACCGATCACCGGTATACCGTGACGCCCCATGATGGAGACCCCGTTGGTTGAGAAAGTCCACTTGTCCACCACCGGTTGCTTCTTGAACAACCCTTGATAGGCCTTGCTCACGGTTTTCACCGTGATGTGATCTTCTTCGACTTTCCAGGTTGGGAAGTAGCATTCGGTCGGGTATACCAGGCCGGTGTAGGACGGACGATCATAGTCATACATTGATACGACCGCTTTGGCTGCCTGCACCGCTGGCAACGCACGGATCTCGTCCAACGCCCCTTCCCAGGTTTCGCCCCAGGTCAGGCGGCGGTCGATCGACACCGCGCAGCTGTCTGCTACCGCGCAACGGCTGGGTGAGGTGAAGAAAATCTCTGAAACGGTGAGCGTACCTTTGCCCAGGAAGTCATCGTGACCAAGCTTGCCGGACAGTTCTTGCAGTTCGTTGAGGATCGGCCCCATTTTGAAAATGGCGTTATCACCGCGCTCCGGCGCAGACCCGTGGCAACTGATGCCTTGCACATCGATGCGGATTTCCATACGGCCACGCTGACCACGGTAGATCTGGCAGTCGGTCGGTTCGGTGCTGATGACAAATTCTGGGCGAATGTTGGACTGCTCGATGATGTACTGCCAGCAAAGGCCGTCGCAGTCTTCTTCCTGCACGGTGCCGGTCACCAGCAGCGTATACTGATCTTCCAGCCCCAGATCCTTGATGATTTTACCCGCGTAAACCATGGAAGCCATGCCGCCTTCCTGATCGGACGCGCCGCGGCCACCGATAATTTCGTCGTTTTCCATGCCCTGATAAGGGTCGAAGGTCCAGTTCTTGATGTTGCCAATGCCGACGGTATCGATATGCGCATCCATCGCGATCAGGTGTGGGCCATGGCCGATATAGCCCAGGATGTTGCCCATCGGGTCAATCTCAACCTTGTCGAACCCCACCTTCTCCATCTCTTGCTTGATACACAGCACCACCAGTTTTTCATCACAGCTTTCGCTCGGGATGGCGATCATGTCCCGTAGGAAGCGCGTCATCTCATCTTTGTATTGGTAGGCTTTCTCTAACACCAACTCAAAAGGAATTTGCTTTGCCATTCTGTTTTTTCTCCAATTTTTAACGACGGGTATCTTCAGATGGGATGTTTCCCTTCCCATACCACTTCGCGATAATGTTTGACGTCGGTGTCCCCTTCGGAGCTGATCAACAACACCACCGACTGACTATCCAGACCAAGTTTCTGCATCAGCTGCGCACGTTGCGGGCTGTGATGTACCGCAGCCAGTACGCCCAACCCAACCGCACCGGACTCGCCTGAGATAATGCGCGGATCGTTGCCCAGCGGATTGCCCAGCACACGCATCCCTAACGCCGCCACGCTGTCCTGGCAGGAAATAAATTGGCTGGCACAGTTACGTAACAACGGCCAGCCCAAGGGGTTAGGCTCACCACAGGCCAGACCGGCCATGATGGTGGCCATATCGCCGCCCACGTTGACGATTTCCCCTTTTACCCCTGAGCGATAAACGCAGTCGGCCAGCTCGGGTTCAACAATCACCGAATGCAGCTTGTCTGCGCCAAACACGTCCACCAGATAGCCCAGCACACCTGCCGCCATTGCCCCGACGCCGGCTTGCAACAGCACGTGAGTTGGCCGCTCGATATGCATCTGCCGCATCTGTTCGGCCGCTTCGTCTGCCAGCGTGGCGTAGCCCTGCATGATCCAGGTCGGGATCTTGGTATAACCTTCCCAGGCGGTGTCCTGCACCACTTGCCAGCCACGCTCCTGGGCCGTTCTCATGGTCAGGCGTACGGTATCGTCGTAGTTCATGTCGGTAACGATGCACTCGGCACCGAGGTTGAGAATGTGATCCACCCGCTCCTGCGCCGAACCTTTGGGCATGTACACCACGGCATGCTGCCCCAGCTGTTGTGCCGCCCAGGCGACACCCCGGCCATGGTTGCCGTCGGTGGTGGTGGCGAAGGTCATTTTTTCGGTCGCCGCGGCTTTGAATTTTTCGAAGGTAAACGCATTAATATCAATCTGATACTTTTCACACAGCAACTGGGCAATAGCGTAAGCGCCGCCGAGCATTTTGAAGGCGTTCAAGCCAAAGCGTTGGGACTCGTCCTTTACCAGGATTTTGCGCACGCCAAACAGCTGAGCGAGATCGTCCAACGCGCATAACGGCGTTGGCTGATAACCCGCGATCTTTTTATGAAACTCGCGCGCTTGCTGCGCTTGCGCCTTGGAGAACAGAGGGGAGGTTTCGCCGTTAAAATAACGGTTATCCTCAATCGCCACTTTCAATGAAAAAACCGACATAACCGCTACCTCTTCTGGTCGCATTAACCGTTCACCTTGCAGGGACACCGCCCGGTATCCCTGACCAGGTAAATTTATTTAATGCGTTTTTCTGCTTCTTTCAGTAATTGATCCAACACCAGACCCGGGTTGGAGAATTTGCGTGCCATGATCATTGCCGCGATGATGTAAGGCTTCCAACTGGCTTCCTTATAGGTGGCGATGCGGTATTTTTCGAACACGCTGGCGCAGACCTCCCCTTCGCTGCACGAGACGTCGGTGATATCCGCTGGCAGGCAGTGCATATACAGCGCCTCGCCGCCTTTGGTCAGCTTCATCATCTCTTCGGTGCAGTGCCAGTTTTTGTAATAGGCGTTTTGCGCCAGGCACTGTTGCTCCAGCGCCTTGAGGCCCGCGTGATCGTCGGCGCGCAGCAGGTCGGTACGCTGTTCCATCACCTTGTACGGCGCCCAGGATTTCGGATAGACAATGTCCGCGCCCTGGAAGGCCTCTGCCATCGAGGTCACCTGCTGAAAGCTGCCACCGGAAGCGGCGGCGTTGTTTTTCGCCACTTCGATCACATCTGGGATAAGGTCGTAACCTTCCGGGTGGGCCAGCGTCACTTTCATGCCAAAGCGGGTCATCAGGCCAATGATGCCCTGCGGCACCGACAGCGGTTTGCCATAGCTGGGTGAATAGGCCCAGGTCATTGCGATCTTCTTGCCTTTCAGGTTTTCCAGGCTGCCAAAGTGCTCCTGTAACCAGGCCAGATCCGCCATGGCCTGCGTTGGGTGATCGATATCGCATTGCAAGTTGACCAAGGCCGGGCGCTGTGGCAATACGCCCTTCTCGAACCCTTCATCCAGCGCGGCACCTACCTCGCGCATATAGGCGTTGCCCGCTCCCAGATACATGTCGTCACGGATACCGATGGCATCCGCGCAGAAGGAGATCATATTGGCCGTTTCACGCACCGTTTCCCCGTGGGCAATCTGCGATTTGCCTTCATCCAGATCTTGCTGCGCCAAGCCCAGTAGGTTGAGCGCCGAGGCATAAGAAAAGCGGGTGCGTGTGGAGTTGTCGCGGAAGATGGAGATGCCTAGGCCACTGTTGAAAATCTTGGTGGCAATATTTTCTGAGCGCATGGTTTTCAGCGATTCCGCCAGCTTGAGCACCAGTTCCAGCTCGTCACGGCTCTGTTCCCACGTCAGTAAAAAGTCCTTTTGATGTAAATTGGACTTTAACGCGCTTATTTCCTTAATTAACTGGTTAACTGTTCTCATCTTTGCCCCTAAATAGAGAGTGTGGTGGTGACCCGATAAAACAGGTAGCTGACCTCAGCATGACAAATACGCTTTTCAGCGCCTGACCACAGGACAATCAATAAGCGTGCCAACAACAGGAAAGTTAAGCGGCGCAACATAAAACAGCGAAACAATATGATGATGATCACATAATTTAGCGTTTTCAGTGCGGTTTATGCTAAATATATTGCTGATTAACGATAATGGCCGTAGGCGTTAAGGCAACGTTTATAATTATCAGCCATTATCTCAACCCAAAATGATAGCAATTAGCGCGCAGTATCATTTTGATAATAAACTGTGATGTTAACAGCATAATCTCTATTCTCTCCGCGATTAGCTTGATGGCTATCAAATTATATCTGGCGGTAGTGTATTATCGTTTCTTTTTCAATAACGATAACGGGGGACGCGTGATGATAGCATCGGCCACTGCCCAGTCGGCTCTTATGCAGATACAACCCACCATTTTGCGCTTTACCAAAATGCTCTCCAGCGTGCTGCTGCTGGAGGTGGAGATTGTCGATGCCAACCTGGTGCGCGTGGCAGGCACTGGCCCCTATGGTAAACACTTTGGGGTCAAGCTCGGTAGTAACTCCTGGCTATTGAAATATGTACTTGATACTAAAAATGAAAAAATAGTCACCCACTCGCGTTTCGATCCGGTGTGCGAAGGGTGCACCAGCAAAGATGAGTGCCAGGAGAAGGCCTTCCTCGGCATCCCGATCCTGTTCCAGGACGCCTGCATCGGCGTGATCAGCCTGGTGGCCTTCACCCTGGAACAACAGCAAAGGTTACGGGATAACCTGCATGAGTTCTCGGATTACGTGCGTAATATCTCCAACGTCTTTGTTTCCAACTTATTGGAGACGCAAGGTGGCAGCAGTGGCTTAAATAAAGTGCTGTTCAGCCTGATTGAAAATATGGATCAGGGGGTATTAATCCTCAATGAAAAGAGCCAGGTCAAGTTTGCCAATATGATGGCCTTAAAACAGCTTAATCTGCCGCAGGAAAATATCATCGGTAAAACCTTTACTATCCGCGCCCTCACCTTCCGGCAAAATTATACCAGCGGGCATCTGCAACATATTCTCTCCTTTGACGATAATCAGGAGATTATGATTGGCCAGTTGCACCAGATCCAGGATCACCAATTGTTCCTGATGGCTTTCCATCAGTCACATTCGTCATTTAACGATACGCTGATCCAGCAAGACCCACGTATTGAACATCTGGCAGGGGAAAGCAAACCGATGCGCCTGCTGAAGAGCCTGATTACCCGTATTGCCCCCAGCCCCTCCAGCGTATTGGTGGTGGGCGAAAGCGGCACCGGCAAAGAAGTGGTGGCACGGGCTATCCACCGGCTAAGCAATCGCAGCGATAAACCCTTTATCGCTATTAACTGTGCCGCCATTCCCGATCAACTGTTGGAAAGTGAACTGTTTGGCTACTTGAAAGGCGCATTTACCGGCGCTTCGGCCAATGGCAAGGTGGGGCTCATCCAGGCCGCCAATCAGGGGACGCTATTCCTGGATGAGATCGGCGATATGCCGTTAATGTTGCAGGCCAAACTGCTGCGCACGGTGGAGTCCCGTGAGGTATTGCCGATCGGCTCCAGCAAGCCGATCCCGGTCGATATCCGCATCATCTCCGCCACCAATCAGAACCTGGAACAATACATCGCCGAAGGCAAGTTCCGTGAAGATCTCTATTATCGCCTGAATGTTATCCCTATCACCCTGCCACCGCTGCGCGAGCGCGAAGGCGATATCGAACTGCTGGTGCACTACTTCCTCAGTTTGCACACCAAGAGGATCGGCATTATCTATCCCGGTATCTCGGCAGAGGTGCTTGAACTGTTACGGCGGCACCGCTGGCCCGGTAACGTACGCGAACTGAGTAACTTGATGGAATACCTGGTTAACGTGGTGCCAAGCGGCGAGATTATCGATACCTATTTGCTGCCGCCCAATCTGACCCGTGGGCAACCGCTGGAGGTACGCACACCCGCTGCAATACAGCGAGTAACGGAAAACTGTGAAAGTCATGATATGGCGGGTTTGGAAAGTATGGAGAAGTTGATGATTGAAGAAGCGCTGAGTCAACACGCCAACAAGAAGGTGGTAGCGGAGAAGCTGGGGATAGGTATCGCGACGCTGTATCGCAAGATAAAGAAGTATGAGTTGTCTTCTCATTGAGGGGGGAGATATGGGCAGTGAGCGGATCAAGACCCCATGGCTATACAAAAGGCATGATATCTCACAGCCCGCTATTCTTCTTCCGACAGCAAGGTGTTTTCATAGTCTTGCCCACCGTAGTAGATACCTAACACATTTACCGTTTCAGCTTCCACCATAAAGGCAATCGCCGTCCGTTTACGGTAATTGGTCACCCGTAACCCTGGTAGGATATCGTCGCGCGGATTTCCCCGATGTGGGAACAACTTCTAGGCCTCGCAGTATTCCACGATATTTTCTGTACACAGTAAGGCTGTTTGTGGTGTAGCGGCGTTCGCAATGTAATGGTATAGCCTGGCAAGTTGCTCTTCTGCTTGCGGTGAGAATACCACCCTGTATCCCATCAGCTTTCTCCAGTCACCTTTTGGTGTTCTGCTTTCAGACGTGCCCTGACATCTTTACCACTGACGCTTTTCGATTCGCCATTTTTCAGCGCATTCCATGCAGGAACAACTTGTTGTTGAAGCCATTTTTCTACGGCTTGATCACGCGCTAGCAGCGCCCTAAGCCCCTCGCGGATAACCTCACTTTCCGAGGCATATTCGCCACTGGCCACCCTGGCTTTTATCTGCGCGGCCAGCCGGTCACGGTAAATATTGAGCAGAGAAGGTTGATTATTCAGGTGAGGGAGTGTGTATGAACTGGACTCATATTATAAAGACAACCACGGGTGAATTTATTCCTGAACTGATTATCAACGGCAAGGATATTATCAAGGCGGAGTTTACGCCTGGCGCTGCATTTAAGATAGAACAGTATCGGGATGGACTGGTAATTACCCTTTCCGCCAATGAGGCAGAGATTGAGCGGTTATTATTGGAAGTGGACACTCATCCTCATACTGGCGCAGATTGGATAAGGGATAACGGCGAGCTGTATCTGGCGGGGACTGGCTGACACAAAGCGGCCTTACCGGGCAACCGCTGGCGCTCAGCATGATGCCCGGTAAGGTGGTGATTCAGGTACAGCAGGGTAATATATTTGCGTAACAACAGATAAAAGATGGCTGGTAAGACTCAGAGAGATATTTCCAGCTATTTGAGCGACTTTCAGGTCGCTCTTTATTTTTTCAATACAGAAACCATTGCTAACATGTGTAACCTGAAGCTACGATTTCGATATAACTATCATTTCCAACAATTAAGATAACAGCCAGGAAGAGTCTTGCACATCTTTTCATTCAAAGATAAATATTCAAAAAAACTTTGTCTTTTGATGACTCTAGCATTTTCCATGTGTCAGATGATATTTTATTTAGCATGTTATTTCTATATAACCCGACAATCTATTTCATATCTTCTTCAATTTATGATACATGAGTCTATGGTAGGGATACCCCTAGGGATATCCCTATATTTTTAGTCATTATGACACGAGTTGTGCAGGCCTACATTTAATTTAAGCTTAATCATGTTGATAAGATCATTCAACTCACAAACCAAATCATGATTATTTTCGTTATTTTTTTTACATGATAAATACTCAATCATTTCCTCTCTAGGATTTTGGGATAAAAAAATAACGCATTCATCATGAATATCATGATCGCCTATAAAATCGTCATCAACATATGCTTCAATATATATATCTACAATCCTCTTCAAGGCTCCTATTGATTTATCCCTACAAAAATCTTCCACACTTTTATTAAACCGAGTATAGATATCACTTTCCATCTCCTACCTCATTAATATCATCAGTTATAAGGCGCTCTTGTTGGTTTCATATCTATATGCACATCAGCCGCATGATTAGAATTCGTCCCTTTATGGGAAGGAGAACCCATGTCATTATATTGAGTAGAATGCTTCGGCTTATAGTTTCCATTCGTTACTTTGGCTGTAGGCACACTTTCCTTATGGAAATGTGGAACTTCATCCGCATAGCCCAAATTAGGATTTCTCACTTTTCGTGGATCAATGCGAACAGAAGCAGTATTTCCATCTGGTAGTGCTTTTGTCCAGATCTCGCCGCCACTATGGGCAGAAGTAGAGGTATATCCTCGACGACGTAATCCTTGACGAACTTGACCAGGGGTTTTTCCAGCAAAACTTGGCAATGAACTCATTTCCTCAGAGATATTTTGGGCACTTCTAAAACGACCATTACTATCCCTCAAAGGACACCCAGCCAACCCAAGCGGATCTACCCATGTAAGGGGATTATGAACATAAGCGTAAGGGTTATTTCCCCCCGCCAGCCCTATCGGGTCTGGACACAGATACTGTCCCGTATCCACATCATAATAGCGGAAACGGTTATAATGCAACCCAGATTCAGCATCTGCATACTGTCCGGCGAACCGTAAATTGCAGGTGACCTTATCTTCGTCGTTGGCCGCTTGTTGCCACAACTCTGTTTTACCCCAGGTACTCAGGCGGTCTGCCCAAACCATTTTCCCCTGTTCGTTGAGCAATTCACGTGGGGTACCCAGGTGATCGGCAACAACATAATGAAGCTTGCCTTGTTCGTAACGGGCTACCGGAGTTAACGCTCCCGGTGTATACAACCAGTGGATACTCTCCTCATAGGCAACGGTACCATCTGCATAGATCGGGGCTTCTTCAATCAGTTGATCGCCACTCCACAGGTACTCATAACCCTGCACCATAGCACTAGCCGGTTGAATGACTGGTGCGGGCGAATCAAACAATGGGTTAAATGGTTTGTTATCTACTACCCGCAGTTTTCGGATCCGCCGGCCAAAAGCATCATAACCATAGCGCCATCGCTCACCTTTCGGCGTCATCAGCTCAGATAACTGATCCTGTTCATTCCAGCGGTAACGCCACACCTGTGGCCGGAACCCTTCTTTCAGAACACGTTTTTCAACCAGTCGTCCCCCTATGTCGTAATGATATTGGTTGTTACCGCAAGATATAACACGGCCAGCCCGCTGGTGCTGCTGCTCTTGCTGTAAAGCAGCCTCAGCCCCACGTGGCATGCGGGCATGCAATGTCAGGTTCTGATTAGCATCGTAGGTAAACTGTTCAATTAGCGGTAGAATACCACCAAAATTCGCGCGAATTATCTGGTCATTAAGGTCATATTGGTACTGTGTTTTACCCCAGCGCCCATCATCAATCCCCACCACGTTGTAGGCTTGGTCATACTGCCAACTGCGGTTGACTGCACTACCATGCAACGCCGGTGTCATTGCGTCTGGTGTCATTAATTGCTGTTGGAACAAAGATGAGTTACGCCCTGCCGCCTGATTGGCCAACAATCCCACCGCGGTATAATTGCAGGCCTGGATGAACCCGGCAGCACTTTCGCGTACGGTTTCCCGGCCCAGCTTATCGTGGCGGAAATGTAAAGGCTGATAACCCGCAAGCGCTAACTGCGTCAGTTCGCCCTGAAGACCATACTCAAAATCAAGCCCAAGCTCTCCAACCAACCGTGCCGTTGGCGTACCGTTTTGCGGATCCCACTGGTGCTTAACTTCTCGCCCATTCAAGCGTTCTGCTATCAGTTGTCCTGTATCATCATAATCAAACTCAACAACAGCCTCTGTATTTTCAGCTTTGAGTAAGCGCCCCTGTTCGTCGTAGCTGTAATTGACCGTTGCGACCAGCGTGGAACTCAATTTATCACTGCGCCATGTCTGCTGAGCCAGAACCTGATCGCGCGGTGAGTATTGCCAACGGATCACCCGGCGATCGGGATAACGCGCCCAAATGCGCCGCCCCACTAAGTCATATTGATATTGAATGGTACGCCCAGTGAAATCCGTCTCCGCAATAACCTGTCCAGCCAAATCGCGGGTAAAACGATAAGTTTCACCCAATGCATTAGTGACAGCGTTAAGTCGGGTTAGCTTGTCATAATTAAATGTTAACTTTTGACCATCAGGGCGAATAAGCCCCGTCAGTAAATCAAAACCACCGTATTCGTAGCGGGTCGTTTTGCCTGCACCATCAGTCATTGCCGCTATGCGTTTTTCACTGTCATAGGCAATCACCTGCCTGACTCCATCAGGCAGATAGACCTGGCTGACACTGCCTGTTGGGCTGGCGTGCGATGGGCAAAACACATAACGTGTGGTTTGCCCTAAAGGATCCTGTATATCTTTCAGACGGCCAAAGACATCTTGGTTGAGCAACGTAACGCCGCCATCAGGTGCAAGAACCTCTCTAACCTGATGCTGAGTGTTATAGCTGTAACGCCATTCGGCACCGTTTGGCAGGATCTGGCGTACCATCTCTCCTTTTGCGCCATAGCGGTATTCTTGCCGTAAGCCTTGTGGATCGACAACATTGCACAGTTGCCCTTCATCGCCATAGAAAAACTGCCAACCTTTACCATCCGGTAAGGTGCTGCTTATGACCTGCCCAAATCCGTTGTACCCATGGCGATAAATTTCACCAGTAGAGGTCGTGATCTGCTCTAATTCGCCAAATTGATTACGTTCGTACTCCACTCGGCGTCCCAGAGGATCCGTTTCAGAAAGTTTGTTGCCGAACGTCCATTCAGTCAAACGTTCACGCCCCAGTGGGTCACTTTCACGGGTCACCTGGCCATCACTGTTATACCAAAAACGGGTGCATCCTCCCTCCGCATCCAGATAGGTTGTGCATTGCGCGACATCATCGTAGATAAAACGATCTTGGTAATGCCCGCTAGCAGTGCGTGTGGACAGTACTCTACCAAGAGCGTCGTAGTGAATATGAGCATCAGTCTTGTCGGTATCATGCCAGCGGGTCATGTGACCGGCAGCATTATACTCATGATAAAGATGGGTAAATTGGAAAGTATCGCATTCAGCCAACAGGCCGCTGGCAGCATAATGGCACTTAACCAACCATTGGCGCTGTACTGGCGTAACCAAGTCGATCATAGACAATTGCTGTTGATGATAACTCAGTTCAAGTGAATAGCCGTCGCTGTGCTCAATGTGTGAAAGTTGTCGTTCATCAGAATAGCGAAAACGAATTAGATTGCCGAAACGATCGCTGATGGAAGATAAGCGGCATACATTCCCTTGCCGCTCGGCAAAACTCATGATCTGTTGGGTTTGCCGGTTAAAGATATGCAATACGCCACTACGTTGACCATAGAGCAGATAATGACCCTCGTGAAGATTGATAGCCTTCACATCGTCGTCGTCTTGCGGTGCATCGTAAGTCAGCAATACACCTTCATGGTTGCGGAAACGAATAACATCCCCCTCCACAATCAGTTGCTGTGACCAATCATCTGCCCATTTATCACCAAAACTACCTGCCAAATGCCCGCTGGAACGGTACAACCGGGTTAATGACAATGGCAATATTCCCGGAATGTCAATCATTGGCCATACTTGCAGGAAATCCCCCGTTGCCGCATCCACAGGCTCACCGGGTTTGGTACATTTGTTATTGCTGCAGCCTTTGGTTTCTGCCGAAGTTGTTGGCTTGCTGCCCTTTTTCTTCCCTTTGGGTATCGGCAGAAAACTGGCGACGATAGTGACCCAGCGCAGGGCCGAGTTGCGGCTGTCTTTGACTTTAAAAACCTGGGCAGTTTCTGTGGTTTCCATAATAGTCGCAGCTGCGCTATTGATGTTGGCATCGCAGGTGGTACGGTGCCCTAAACGGGCAATTTGTTTGCCGTTGGCATAAACCGTTTTCGCCCCTTCCGCAATAACCGGTGGGGGACCGGGATGATCGCTACATACGATAGAATCCCCAACTCGAGCCACCTTTTTCCCTTCAAAGTAAACGTTGGGAGAACCGTCGATAATCGTGCCTTTGTTATCACCGTATTGCCCCATCACTGCGCAAGCGGTGGCTACACCCGCACCAACAAATCCGCCTGCTGCCGCTGCTGCTGCCACAACAACCAGTGCCGCACCACCAGTAGCAACCACCAAAGCACCGACGCCAACGGCAACTACCGCGCCAAGCAATATTCCGCCCAATGCCCCCCAGGTGCCGAGGTCTTTCTTTTGGTGCGCAATAAAATCACCCATGCGCGCCGGAGCATCCCCCTCCGTTGCTACTTTTTTCCACCCAAAGGATTCAGCAATGGCAGTACCGGCTTTTTCACCGACATAACTACCCGCTTGTGCGCCAAGGTAACCGGCCGCTAGCCCCACGGCGAAAGGTGCCCCAGCACCACTCGCGACAGCATAAGCCCCCATACCAGCCGTTACCGCAGTGTTTACCTCTTCACTCTCCATAAAACTCAGCGCTTGTTCGTTAAAGGACTCCGCGCTGTCTTCACTGGTATTCGGTGGTGTTGCCCCGCGTTGTTGCTCCATCACCTCCTGACGAACGGCAGAGCGCCCGCCAGCAGCACCTGCACCCGACCATACTCCTTGTGCAACACTCATAGCCCGCTCCTGTTACTCTGTTGCAGTTTTGCCTGCCGCCACCGGTTCCCGCAGTTGGAATGTACTCATCAACACGCTTATTTGTTGTCGCTGTTCATCTGTCATACCGCCCGGAACTGTGGCAGTGAAAACCAGCACTTTGGGATTGACATCTAGCAACATCATCAATTGATGAATAGGTCCCTGTGGCGATGACCAACTAAATTCAGAGGTAGTTGTATCGCGTGAATTTAGCGCCCCATTCTCTTGATTGATTTGCTGGTAATTTTTCAACTGCTTTGACAAACTGATGATTTCACGCTCAGCAAACTGACTGAATGACATGCCCCATGGGATAACGTCTCTGGAGATAGTAAAGCTGATACCGCTTTGATCGTTATCAGCCGCACTGAGCACCAGTACACTGAGATCTCTCCAGGCAGTAGGTAGCTCAATAGCACCTTCGTTAAATTGGAAAAGAGAGAGTTCATTAGGATTTAACATTATTTATCCCTAAATAATTTGGCTCAAGGCATCCCGTTAATCAGAATGCCATTCGTAATAAATTCACTTATTTAAATGAATAACGGGTCCACTAACAAATATTCCATTAGCATCGAGCTGAATGCTTGAACCACCGAATTTGAGCACAATGCTTCCAGTAGTCATTTTAATTTCGCCAGCTCCCACCTTCAGTGTGATGACGTCTGAGGATTCATAAAGCTGTGTTCCAAGACCACTCTTGCCTGCTTTAGCTTTTACCTGAACCTGATTAGCGCTGGTGCTGCGCATGGTACAAATGGTTTCCGACAGACCTCCCTGCTTCACGGTCTTGGTTTCGTTACCAGCAAGAATATTTAGCGTCCGGTTGCCTGACTCTACGGTAAGGGATTGATCGTTTTTAACAATCGTCTCCATATCCCGCTGAGCATGCAGATGCAGCCCCTCGCCCCCCTTCGCATCCTCGAACCGCAGTTCGTTAAACCCCTCGCCCTTATGGGTCTTGGAGCGGAACGCCATCTGGGTCTTACTGGCCGGCAGCGATCCCGGCGGGATGTTGTTGGCGTGATAGGTACGCCCGGTGACGATTGGTTGGTCTGGATCCCCATGCAGGAAATCCACCACCACTTCCTGGCCGATACGCGGAATAGCCAACATCCCCCAGCCCTGCCCTGCCCACGGCTGTGTCACGCGGATCCAGCACGAGCTGTTGTCGTTGCTCTCCCCGTAGCGGTCCCACAGGAATTGCAGGCGGATACGACCGAACTCGTCACAGTAGATTTCTTCCCCGGCTGGCCCCACCACCATCGCGATCTGCGGACCGTCCATGGCCGGTTTACTCATCGGCGATGGCCGCCAGGTCTGGGTATGCGGGATAAAGGTAAACTGGTTGCTCAGCGTCGTGCCTTGCCCACCGGACTCTTGCTCCAGCGCCTGCGGTTGGCTACCGCTGTGGGCAACACTCAGCACTTGCCACTGGTGGTTCAAATCCGCACGTGGGTGACTGGTCAGGGTAAACAGCTTGCCCGGGTGCAGGGCAAAATCGTTACTCTGCCCTTGCCCCAGATTGGCATCGTTACGCAGCGCTTCCAGACGATAGCGGGTGAAATCCTTGCCATGCGTTTCATCTTTGAACCGCCCTGGGAAATCGAAGTGTTCGTAGTCCGGACGCTGGTTTTGCAGTTCATTGGCCTGTTTGTCGAACGTCCCCCGCCACTGCGGATCCTTGAAGGTGTAATCCTTCAGTTGCACCATGGCGGTTCGCACCTGCGCACTGCGGGTGAAGGTGGTGACACACAGTTCCAGTGCCTGAGCGGCCACGCCCGGGTTATACGGCAGCGTCACGCCCTGCGGCATCGTGCCGACATCATCGGCATACACCACGGTGTTTTTGCCTTCGGTGAACTCGAAGTAGTAGAAAATCCCCTCTTCGGCGGCCAGGCGCTGGATAAAGTCAAAATCCGACTCCTGATACTGTACGCAAAACTCCCGCGCCGGGTGCGGGTAGCGCAAACCAAAGGCCACATCGGTAATGCCGTTTTCTTTCAGCAAGGTGGTGATGATGTCTTCAATGGTCTTTTGCTGGAAGATGCGCGAGTTGCGCCGCAGGGTGGTACGCCACAGCGCCGGGCGGATCACCATGCTGTAACGGGTCTGGTGTAAACCGGTATCGCCCTGTTCAAAGCTGGCCACCATGCCGGTGATGCTGCGTTGCAGCACGCCCTCACGCCAGACGAACAGCGTGGCATCCTCATCCAGCACCGCGGAAAAATCGATCGCCGGATCGGCACTGGCCAGGCCCACGTTCAGCACGAAGGGAGAAGAGAGCATCTCGGTCATGCTGAAGTCCGACACCACGAAAGTCTGCGGTGGCAAGCCCACCGCCGTGAGCGTGAACTGTAAACCACTCGGTTGTGCGCCGCCCATCAGGGCACCGGCAGCGGATGAGGCCAGGGATCCGGCGCTCCCCCCACCGGCAAAGTTCATCGGATTTACGCCTGTGGAAGGGGCCATGCCCGCCGCACTACCGCCGCTGACAATATTCATCGGCCTCACCCCTGCGGCGGAAGCGATACCTGCTGCACCACCGCCGCTGACAATGTTCATCGGCTTCACGCCTGTGGAGTGAACCATACCCGCAGCACTACTGTCGGTGAAAACGTTCACCGCCTTCTTCGCGACACCGGCCATCGACTCCGCTTGTTTGGCAGCATTGGTGACTTTCGCTGCCACCTTGCCCGCCTTGCCGCCAAGAGCGCCGGCTGCACTGCCCACCATATCCGCCACCTGATCGCCACTTACCGACGGCGTCTCCGAGGCCACCATGTTCTTCGGCTGCACACCGCCCTTAAGGCCGTTTTTCTTATCATCAGCAAACATATCTATTCCTTCCTGGAGGTTAACGGGCAGGCGCTACCTGCTGCGTTAATTGGTGATAACGACTGAGCAATGCATTCCAACGTTCGTCTATCTGTTTAATCAACAGCGGCGAAGCGGGTTGCTGCTGATCTACCGAAACCGCCAGTTGCCGCAGCAACTCTTCCAAAGGCGTTTCACGGTTCAATTCACTTTGCATCTGGTAAACCTGCGTTTTCAGATAAGAAAGCGTCAGGCTGCCGCGCGTCTGTTCCTGTTCGAGCAATTTGTCCGACAGCGCCTGCAAGCGTTGCTGTACCTGAAAATAGCTGCTATCGGCCCGTTCACTGCCAAGCCGCGCCTGCAACAGTTGCTGCCAACGCTGGCTTTGGGCGATCTGCTCCGGATCCGTCGGCCACAGTTGGTTAGCCAGCGCCACCGACGCGTCGGCAGTACGCAAACCGGCTAACGGCGAGAGGTTTTCCAGGGTACTCAATTGCTGTCCATAGCCGTCCTGCGTGGGTTGGGCCAGCCACAGCTGCACCGCAGCTTCCGGCGTCGCGGCTAACCCGGCCAGTCGTTCTTGCAGAGGTTTGACCTGCACCAGATAAGCCGCTCCGGCAACCAGCAGGCTGCACAGTACGCCGCACCCAAATCCCCAGATCCATCCCGCCGAGGCACGTTTGGTCGCCACGGGGGCAACCGGTGGCGCGGCATTAAAACGCACTTCTACATTAGGTAGCGGCGCTTCTTCTGGTGGCTGCGGTCTCACTGCGGGTTCTTCGTAACGTGGCGGCTCTTCCCGCGCGGCCGGTTTGGACTCAGAGAACACCGTGCGGATCGGCTCCGTTTCCGGTACCGAGAGATACACCATCGGCGGCATCTTCAACGGTTGCGCTGGCGGCTGTTTCGCCGCTTCATGAGCCGCTTCGAGCCGTTTGGCGGTGTTCTGCATCAGGTACAGCAGGTTTTCAATGCGTGGCACGCGCTTTAGCTCGACCTGTTGCAGTTTGTCGCACAGCAGTTGCAATGCCCGCTCGGCGCGGTATATCAGGCGCAGGTCATCAATGACGAACTCATGCTGGCGCAGTTGGTTGCCGACACGGGCGTTAAACCACTCCAGGATTTCCGAGCGGGCCTGTTGCTGCTCTGGCCACAGGCGATCCCACTGGCTAACCACCATGCCCGCCAACAGCTCGCAGCTTTCGGTAAACCCGGCCAGCCCATGCTTTTGCGTACGCGCCAGGGCGTAATACGCCGTGGTTTGCAGATCGACCCCGTTGGTGCGGAACAGCGTCAGCGCCAGGGACTCAATCAGGCGCCAGTTAACCTCTGGCCGCGCCGGGTGGTTGATCTTGTTGATCTCTTCACGAATAGCACTGAACTCCGGCCACTGGCGCGGATCGCCACCGGTTTGAATGATGATATTTTCTGAGGCTTCGCTCATGCGGACTCATCCTTAAGGCGTCTCTCTGCCAGATCTGGCAGAGAGACGAGATAGCAACGATTAAGAAATGGGCGCAGCGTGCAGCGCCCCTACGTTGAGCTTCGTCAGCAGTCTCATTAATACAGCGTGTCTGGCAGGGAGAATTTGCTGAACAGACCGCCAGCGAACGGGTTATCGGACTCGTCCACATGGATGCGGTAAGTCATCTCGCCGCCGTCCACTTTGAAACGGACATCGAACGAGTTGGTCCCGACGTTGGTCAACTCACCGGCATTGATCAGCCGCAGTTGTGCCCAAGGGCCACTGAAGCTGAGAGAACGCGGTGACTTGCCGTTTTCATCCGGCACCAGTGTGACCTTGCTTTCTACCCCAGCACGCATGGAGTTTGGCCAAACCAGATGGACCATGTTGCCGCGGCCATGCGCGTAGTCCAGCAGTTGCCCATCCAGGTTCAGTACGCTGCGGCGCTTGTTGCCGCTCAGTAACACCGGTTCAATGGCAAACTGGGTACCCAGGCCATTTTGTGCCGAGAAGAAGGTGTCGCGGATCTTCTGCGCCTGCGCCAGTTGTTGCAGCACATCCGGGCGGATCAGCAGTTGACCGTCATTGCCACTGCTCAGGTTGTTATCCACAAACGGCTTCAGGTTCTGCTGATAGAAGCTGTCGAGAGTGCCCTTCGGCCCGAAGAAGCGTTCAAACTCGCTCAGCGGGACGTCCTGCTGCGATTTAGGATCGAACGGATAACGGCCAGCCAGGTAGGTCTGATACTGTTTCACTACCGTATCGTTCCACTCGACCTCCAGCGATTGGATCGCTTCCATCATCACCACGCGCCAAGCTTGATCGGCCAAGTCCCCGACCCAACGGTTCAGCGGTTCCGGCAGATTTTTTGCCAGTTGTTGAACTTCGAAGATCGGGTCGCTGCTGTTTTGATCCAGACGCAGTTGTACCGCCTTCATTGCGGCTTTTCCCGGTGCCGGTGAGTTTTGGATCGCCAGCAAGTACCGGTGCAGTTCGGTCAGTTTCTGGTAGACGCTTTGCATCACGCTGCCTTTGTCACCGTTTTCCACCAACACACCGGTTTCCGGCGCGAACTCGCGGTTGATGCGGCCCAGCAATTGATAATCGGTTTTTTGTAGCAGTTCCTGACGTTCTTTACCCTGCAACGCGGCAGGCAGCTCAGGCAGACGCGTGTTATCACTCAGCGTTTGCAAGGCACGGCGGAAAGGTTGCTCGCCGCTGATCACCTGTTCGATGGCGCTAATCGCCTGCGGCAGATCTTCAAACTCACCGACCGACAGGTTGTTCATCGCCGCACGCCAGGTAGCGGTATAGCCACCGATATACTGCTCGGTCACCTGCCGCTGGATCTCTTTACGATCCGCCTCGCTATACTCGACATTTTTGGTGAGATTCAGCACCCAGCTGTCCATCACCGTCAGATCAACCAACTGGTCATCCTGCTTGACGAAGTAGCTTTGCAAGCCGTTACGCGTCAGGAACTGCGGGATCACCAGCAGACGGTCGTTGCTGGAGACAAACACGTCGTCAAAGCTGGCACCGATCTGGTCACGCAAGTTCAGAGCCGGTGGTAGCGCATCCTGTGCCTTGATCCGCAAGTTCTGATAGACCCGCTGATAGATCGACAGCTTGCTCAATTCATTCTGGGCCGCCTTGATCGGCTGGAGGTAAGGAATAAAGCTCTTGATAGCCACCTGATCGCCACTTTCCCGCGCCGCATGCCAGTCGGTATGCTTCAACGCATAGTCAAGATGACCCATCAGTTGCTGTTGCAGCTCGCGCTGGCCGTTAAACTGCTGGCTCCAGCGATCGCCCATATACTGTTCCACCAGCGCAATATTGCGGCCGCTGCCGTCTTCCAGCATGCGCATCACACGCAGGATTTCGAGTTTTTCCTCGCTGCCCGGTGGAGCGGCATTCAGCTGTTCCAGCAGGCCGCTCATTAACGCAGGGACATAGCGCTGTTGCAGCAGTTGCAGATAGGTGCTTTCCACGTAAGGGCCAATGTTGCTGCCCTGATACAGCCCCATATCCGCCAGCAGACTATTGCGCTCATGGTAGTTACCGTAGGCCAGCGTGGCGTCACGGATCGGGTTGAGCAGTGGCAGTTGCAGATTGCCATAGCGATCGTCCCCCTTCGGCGCGGGGATCGACAGGAAGGTTTTGGCCTGGGCAAGCACTTCTTGCCCAGCACGGTAGTTGCTCTGATAGTAGTAATGCCAACAGCCCCATAGCGTCACCGCTACCACGGCCCCTACGCAGGAGAACACCATCAGGCGTTTTCTGGAGTGGCGCAGCCACAGGCCATTTTCACCCGCCAGATTCGGCTCCGCCAACAACACCTGGTTAAACAGG
Source organism: Serratia sp. H1w (assembly GCF_000633355.1). GTDB lineage: Bacteria > Pseudomonadota > Gammaproteobacteria > Enterobacterales > Enterobacteriaceae > Chania. The sequence goes on along the minus strand of NZ_AYMQ01000048.1, from coordinate 20,724 downwards.
TCTTTGGTGAAGTACGGCGCGGTATCGGCCACCGGCCAGGTTGGGAAGGCCTGCGGCGCGAGGTGATACTGTACGGCGGCGGACTGGGTAAATACATCATCCATCTGTCCACGCTGTTGGGCAGAGGTCAGGTAGACACCGCGTAACAATGGCTGAGCATGATCACCGCTGTAGAGCACGCCTTCCAGCAGTTGCACCACATACTCTTGCAGACCCTGCATCTGGCGAGTAAAGCTGAACAGCTGGCTGCGCTGTCCGGCATCGACGCCGTTGAGCATCATATCCGGCATGGCCGCGTTAAGTTGCGCGATCCAATGCTGCCAGAACTCTTGCAGTTCTTTGCGCCACACCGCTGGATCGGCAGTATTCAGGCTGAACGTCACGCCCAGCACCGCTTCGCGCTGCACCTTGTCCAGCGTCTGGTACATCGCTTCGAACCCATACAACAGGTCTATTTTGGTAAACACCACGTACAGCGGTATCTGGCTATGCAGCGCCAGATGCACATCCTGTAAACGCTGATGAAGGCTGGCAATCATGTTTTCACGCTGAGCCTTGTTCGCCGTCAACAATTGGTGCAGATCGACGGTGAGGATCAGGCCGTTCAGCGGCTGACGCTTACGTTGTTCAACCAGCCAGGCCAGTAAACTTTGCCAAAGGCGGCTATTCAGCGCGGCTTTGCCCACGATCGACAGCGTCGGCTGTTCAATCAGTTCACCCGCCGGATCGATCAGTACCGCCTGCTCACCCAGCCAACAGCGCACATGCAGTTCACCCGCGTCTTCCACGCTGGTCAGCTCGGGGTTGGCGATTTCGGTGATCTTATAGCCTTCCTTGATCAGGGTGCTCTTACCGCTGTTGCGGGTGCCGATCACCATGTACCAAGGCAGGCGATAGAGATAAGCCGGGGTATTCAAACGACGTTGCAGTTGTTGTTTCCAGACGTTCAGATACTGGTTCTGCTGTGCAACATCGGCCAGGATCGGATCGTCGACCTGTGTTTTGGCCTGCAATTGCAGCTTTTCCAACTGTTGCAGGCGCCGCACCATCTTGAGGGTGAGCCAGCAAACGGCCAGCAGCACCACCAGCGCGGTCACCAGCCAACGGCTCAGCAAAGGCTCAAACGGCTGGTAGTCCTTCAGCTTCCATTCCGGCCCGTAAACCCATACCCAAATCAGGCCTATACAGGCCAGCAGTGCCAACACCACCGGCACCGAGGCTTTGATGCGCGGCATGGCTGGTCGTGCAAACTGAATAAAAGAGGGCAATCTCATGCTTTAACGCTCCTGTTTCCTTGCGTGCCCATCACGATTTGAGCTGCCGTTGCTTGTCGGCCAGCAAGGCGATCAACGTGGGTTCCCATTCGCTCAGCTGTATCTGCTGGCCCACTTGCAGCAGGCCGTGATAATGCTGCTGCGCCAGCGCCGTCATTCCCGCTTTTTCGAGTAGTTGGGCACTGAGCAATTGCAGGTAAAAACGATCCCTGGGTGCGGCTTGCTGCGATTGCCGATCGATCATCTGTAACGCGGCTTCCAGTCCTTGCTGTTGATAGCATTGCCAAATTTCATCCTGTTCAATAGTGTTACCTCCCCCTTTCGCGCCCGTATCCTGCTGTAACCAACTGGCAGATTCTGGGGAGAGGAATGGCGTCATGTCGGTAAAGCAGAGCGTGGTTAATGCTGGCATCCGCGCGATAAAGGCAATCAGCTCATCACGGATAGCCTGTGCAACCTCCGTGTACCCAAGCCGAATAGCGATCTGCGCCGAAAGCGCATGGCCATCCAACCAGTACGGTGCCAGCGCCAGGCTTTGTTCCACCTGTTGCCACAAGGCCAGATCCGCAGTGGCCACGCGCCCCAGGTAATCGGCCATCCGATCGACAGAAACGGCGGCCAACGGCGTGCGTCCATCGGCCTGCGCTATCGGCGGTGCGCTCAAACTGCCCCACAGGGCATGGCGACGCAGGCGGAAACCAATGGCCACGTCGGGGTGCAGTTCACACAGCAAATCCGCCATTTTCAGCAGCGTTTGCCGCCAGGCTTTATCACTGGAGCTATCAATGCTCAGGTTGGGGCTGATCGTTCTGGCTGAAGGAGCCGAGCCCGAATTGGACTGCGGGCGCTCTTCCTCCTGGATCACCGGTTCAACGGTGCGGGTTGGCATACGCGCATAGCTGACGCGCAGGCTATCCACCTCGGTGGCCAGTGCCGGTTCATCGCTGTGCCAGACCTGGGCCAAATGCGCCAACAAGCCTTGTACTTCCTGGCGCTGGTCATCCGTCGCCCGTTGGCTGAAGCTGTCGCTGGCGCTGTCAAATCGCTTGAGGATCTGCTGGGCAAAACGACGTTTATGCTGTGGGTTCAGCGGCCAGGCGTTAGTCCAGAAGTGCTTCACATAAGCGGTCAGCAAGGAGACCGCCAGCATCAGCTCGCCCGGTTGGCCGCCGTGCTGCAAGGTGCGCAACAGGTGCGCCACCAACCGGAAGTCTTTGCTTTTTTGCGACAGCAGAGACATCGCCTGCTGCTGCAGATCGTCGATATTCAGTGAGCTGTGGGTCAGCGAACCCACCTTGACCATCTGGCTGTCGATGTGCTCCCATTGCGGATCGTCGTCAGCCAACGCCTTTGCGGTCTGCTCGGGTGTCAGCGGGGCCAGCAATAATGCATGCCAGGGATGTTGTGACGTGCTATCCATAGTCCTCACCAATGACAGGCGTTACGCAGCGGTTTTAGCGCCGGCGTTAACTGCGAAATATTAAATGTCAGGCGGGGAAAACCGCCGTTTGTCCCGTCGATGGTCAGCGTCTGTGCCGACATCAACCGTTTGATCTCATCAATGCCCGCCAGGCCCCGGCTGGACTCCAGCAGATAGCCGTTTTCACGCAGGAACCACTGCACGTTAAACCGGTCGTTATCCGCCGTTAACGTTACCGCACCGTCTTTTTGCGGATTGACCAAGGCGATCTGCAAGCGCGTAATATTGTCGATGCAGCTCAGCATCAGCACCGGCCGCGGTGGCTGCATACCCAGCGCTGGAGTAGTCAACACCACCTGCGGGTTGTCGCCCTGCCCCTCGCTGATGAGAAACGCCGTCGAGTTATCGCGGCGGCCCTTTTCCTGCGCCATCGCTCTCTGCCAGGCTGGCCCGGCCTGTTGCTGGCCGCTGTTGGCACCGCTACTGCCCGCTGACAGCGCGTTGTCATAACAGTCCAAGCGCACCAATGGCGAGTTTTCACTGCGGCAGCTCATCACCAGCGCCAAGGTATGTGCATCCCCTTCGGGTTGTGACAGCGCCAGGCTAGTTAACCACTCGGTGGCAGAATGACTGCCGGAAACCAGTAACGAACCGATCAATAACCACGTATTCATAGCTAACACCTGTATTTCGCCAACTTGTAACCGAGGGTGCGCGTTGTGATCCCCAGGCTGTCCGCGATGCGGTTTTTGTCATTGCCGTACAGACGCTGGCGCTGCGTCAGTACCGCGGCTTCGAATGCCTCCACTGCGCTCGACAGGTCGTCTATCTTGCTGTAATCGCGTGAGAGTTCCGCCGAGGTGGAGACATCGGCGGTGCTCAACGAGACCATCAGCTCATCCAACTGTTTTTCACGCACCTTGAACATCGCACGCAGTTGAGCCAGTTGCGTGCGCAGGTGATCCATCTCTTGCAGCTTGTTGAGGCGATGCTGAAAAACCTGGCAATAAATGGCAAACATGCCGCGGCTGTCGACGAAGCGTTCAATATCCTCGGCAAAAACGGCAATCACCCCGCAGGCCCGTTCGTGAAAATCAAACAGCGGCACGCCATACATGCTGCAACCGTTTGGCAGCGTCTCTATAAAACCGCGAAAGCCGTCATCTTCGATGCGCACCCCGCGATCGAGCGCATACCAAACTTCGGGTGCGCCATTACGCAGCACCCGCACCAGCGGGTGGTTGATGTCTTCGATATCGGCTTCCAATTTCACCGTAGCGCGCCGGTTGGCATCGGACAGGCGGAGGCATTCCAACTGCCCTTCGCTGGCGTTGAACATCGCCACCATCAAACCGTCAAAACCATGACGGTGGTGATCCAACATCAGAAAGCCATGGACCAATTGTTCGACCGAATCGTTTTCCAGCAGAGCCAGTAAGCATTTCAGCCGTTGCCTCATAGCGCCTCCTCGACTTGTGCGGTGAACGCATTCCCCTCCGTGGCGATGCGAATATGGCTAATCACCGAACCTGCCGCCATTTTTTGTAATAGCAGTAAGGAAACCGGTGGCAGCAGCGCACCGTCGATAATCGACTCCAGCATGCGCGCACCATTCTCTGCACGGGTGGCACGCAGCAGGATCTCTTCAATCACCTCAGGCTCAATCACCACTTCGGCGTTAAAGCGCTGACGCAGTAGGTTATCCAGGCGTTTGAGTTTGCCGTGGATGATAGTTTGCAGTGTGTCCTTGCCCAGTGGCAGGTACGGCACCACTTCCATACGCGCTAACAGGGCAGGTTTGAAGAAGGCTGCCAGCTCGGGATAGAGCAACTCGCCCAGCAGTTCCGGCTGTTCGGCGTGATCGACAATAGTCTGGTAGCCGAGGTTGGAGGTCAGGAAGAACACTACATTCTTGCAGTCGATGATGCGGCCTTCGCCATCGGCCAATTCCCCCTTGTCGAACGCCTGATAGAACAGGTTGAGCACGTCGGGATGAGCTTTTTCGACTTCATCGAGCAGCACCACCGAATAGGGTTTCTGACGGATCGCTTCGGTCAATACACCACCTTCGCCATAGCCCACGTAGCCCGGAGGTGAACCGATCAGGCGCGATACAGTATGCTTTTCCTGGAACTCAGACATGTTGATGGTGGTGAGATAGTGGCGGCCACCGTACAGCAGCTCGGAGATCTGTAATACCGTTTCGGTTTTACCGACACCGCTTGGCCCAACCAGCAGGAAAGCTCCCATTGGGCGACCAGGGCGGCGCAGGTCGGCTCTGGCGGTCAGCAAATGTTGATGCAGGCAATGGATCGCAGTTTCCTGGCCTTTGATCTGCTCACCAAGATAGGTTGGCAGCTCAGTCACCACCGCCAGTTCGCTCTGCGACAGGCGGTTCAACGGCACGCCAGTCCACTCGGCGATCACCGCCGCGATCTGATGTTTATCCACGTGCGGCGAAACCAGTGTCTGATGCTGTTGCAACTGCTCCAGCTCGGCACCCAGCGCCGCCAGATTAGTGGCTTGTTCCTCGTTGGCACTTTCTTCCTGCGTCAGCAACTCTGCCCGCAGGGCGATAATCTGCTGTACCAACTGCTGCTGGGTTTGCCAACTGGCGTTGAGAGCTGCCAATTGCTGTTCGATATCGCTGCGCTGTTGCTGCAACACGGATAAACGCTCATCCGGCTGGCTCAGGTTGAGGCGCTGCTCACGCTCCAGCATCTGGATTTCCATCGCCTGCTGGTGCAACTGGGTTTTCAGTGCCGAAACCTGGCGCGGTGCCGAAGTCAGGTTGATCGCCACCCGCGCGGACGCGGTATCCAGCACGTCGATCGCCTTGTCCGGCAGTTGACGGCCTGATAGATAACGATCGCTGAGTACCGCAGAAGCCTGTAGCGCCTCATCGTCGATCAGCACGCCATGCGCCTGTTCATAGATGGTGCGCAGGCCACGCATGATCACCGTCGCCTCTTCGGCACTCGGTTCAGAGACTTTCACCAGTTGGAAACGGCGCGACAGTGCAGCATCTTTCTCGAAGTATTTTTTGTATTCGCTCCAGGTGGTGGCTGCAATGGTTTTTAGCTCACCGCGCGCCAACGCGGGTTTCAGCAGGTTGGAGATATCCAGGCCACCCTGTTGGTTGCCCGCGCCGATCAGCGTATGGGCTTCATCAATAAACAGGATGATCGGCGTGGCCGACTGGGCAACTTCCGCCATGATCCCTTTGAAACGTTTTTCGAACTCACCTTTGACCGCGGCACCCGCCTGCAATGCGCCGAGATCGAGCGTCATCAATTCGCTGTTGCACAGTTTTTCCGGCACCTGGCCGTCCACAATGCGCAGCGCCAATCCCTCAATTAAGGCGCTTTTACCCACACCGGCCTCACCCACCACGATCGGGTTATTCTTGCGGCGGCGGCACAGGATATCGATCATCAGGTCGATTTCCTCATCGCGGCACAGCACCGGGTCCAACGTGCCTTTGCGGGCCTGTTCGGTCATGTTGCTGGCATAGCGCGCCAGCAGGCTTTCACCATTGGCGGCGGCTGAGCCGGTTTTATCGCCCGCTTTAGTCACCTGCGGCGCTTCCGCCGAATCTGCCGTCCAGTCAGCGAAGTTCTGACGCAGCAGTTCGCGGTTAACCGGAGATAACAGTCGGCTGGCAGCGGGCGTCAGGTAGCGCAAAGGGCTTAACAGCAGGGTCAACAACATCACCCCACCGCGCAGTTGGCCATGTTCCATTTCGGTGGAAGCCAATAGCCAACTGTCCTGCAACCACTCCACCAGCAGCGGTGAGAAACTTGGGTAAGCCTGCGTGACCGACTGATAGCCGGAAATACGTTGATCGAGTAACGCCCGCAGTTCGTCAGTTTCCACACCAGCATGGTTGAGAATCAACCTGACGTCGCTTAGCGGGGTGGCAATCAGCTGCATCAATACCTGGGAAACCGTAATCTCAGCTTCCTGCTGACTGACACAGTGCGCCGCGGCCGCTTCCAGGGCATGGCGGGCGATGGGATTAAGGCGGTTTACCAGCGTGGGCAAGTCAATTTGAATCATCTGTGCTTCCTAGCTCAATAAATTGTTTAGCTGCTGCAAAATATCCTGAGTCTGGTTATGCAGGTGGATGGCATAAAACAGGTAAATTACCGTCAACAGGCCTAAACCACCCCATAACACATGCTTGATGGTCAAACGCTTACTCAGGTAGTAACGGCTGCCGAGACGACTCTGTTTCTGGTGCAACACCGTCGGCGGCGCCTCGCCGCGCAGCTGGATCAATTGGTGATGCAAACGGCGGAACAGCCGTTCGAAATCCTCACTGTTTTGCAGCGTCACCTTGTAGCGGCCGCGATAGCCCAGGCAGAAACACAGATAGATGAACTCCAGCAGATCCTGATAACGCTTGGGTTCACCCATCAGGCGTTCCAGCAGCACGTAAACCTTCTCGCCGCCCCAGGTTTCATTATGGAAATGCACCAGCAACGACTGCTGTAACCAGCCATTTTGCGTGTTCCAACCTTGCCCCAATGCCGTTTCATCAATGAAGGTGCAAAGCATATAGCGGAATGAAACGATCGCCCCTGGCTCATAGCCTTTGGTTTGCAGGAACTGCTCGATGGCGCGGATATCCGTGACCACCTGCTGATAAAGCTGGTCCGGCAGCGGTTGGTTTTCCATGTCCTTCAAGCGCAACACCATACCGAGCAACGGCGTGGCGGCATCCACCATCGAGTTCAGGCTCTCACCGCGCAGCGGGAGCTGATATTGCCGATATGCGGTGACGGTTTCCGTTTCAGGCAGCGCTGGGTTATCCGTGACGGCATGTATTTTCATTAGCTGCTCCTAATCGCCCAGAACTGCATATCCAGCTCTGGGAACTCGCCCGAAACGTGGAAGGCAATCGCGTTGCTTTGCAACAGATCTTTCCAGGCCGGACTTTGCCGATCCAACATGAAGTAGGTATAGCCGGAATGGTAAGGCAACTGACGCGGTGCGGCGGAAAGCGGCGTCAACGGTACGCCAGGCAGTTGCAGGCTGACCAGTTCGCGGATTTTGTCCAGCGAGGAGATCTTGGTTTGCTGCAAGAAGAGCCGCCGCAGTTGTTCCTGTGGGATCTGCGCCCGTACAGCCAGCACAAAGTCGGCGCTACGCAACAGATCGCTGTCGTTGATCGTCGCCACACGAATGCCGTTGGACTGCGAATGCAACTGTACCGAGATGGCGCGCGGGGTCAGCACCGTGCTGAGCGCTTGACGCATCGCCATGAACAGCGGCTGGAAGCAGTCCGTCAGGTTGTCGTGGTTATAGACAATAAAGCTGCCTGCCAGGCGTGACTCATCGGTGAACGTGCGCAACTCACCGCAGGTTTGCACCAGATGGCTATAGAAATCCTGCGGGTGCAGCACTGCCTGATGGGACAGATGGGTAAACAGGGGCTGCGCCCGGTTAAACACCTGCAACATCATAAATTCGGCCACGTCGGCAATCCCCTGCTGGCCCGGCGAACCAATACGTTTGGCCAGTAAACGCGCACGTTCTACCAAGGTGCCTTCCACTTCATCCATAAAGCCTTTCAACTGACCAGAGGCATGCAGGGTGGTACAGGTAGGAATAAACTCGTCATCCAGGATCAGCGAACCATCAGAAAGTTTCTCTTTGATGCGGCAGACCGGCAGCACGGAATAGGCGCTGAGATCCTCGGAGCCCTGCATCAAACGCGGCGCCAACTGGGCCAACAGCAACTGGCTGACATCGCCGCCGTCAGTATGTAAATCACGCACGTCATCGGTATGTTCGGCGTAACGGATTGCCCCAGGCATCTGGCTGTGCTCGCTGGCCACTTCATTGATAGTGTCGTTAAGCATCGGCAACGCCAGATAGATATCGCGGCTAGCTGCGTCATTACAGTTCAGTACGTCCAACGGCTTGGGCGAGCGATCCTGGTAAGGGATATCAAACACCGTGCCATCAGCGGTGCAACCGCTGGCGTTGGTGAGGCCAATACGCCCCAGCTTCAACAGCTCCTGATTGATCAACAGCGAGTGGAAGCCATAGGTGTAATTGGTCAGCCCGGTAATACGGCGCTGCAGCTGATAGTCGTTATGCCTTTGTTGTTGTTGAAAGTGTTGTGGCTTAATGAACAGGCCTTCGCGCCAAATCACTCGATTCTTGGTCGGCATGGTTATTCTTCCTCTTTCCTTAAGTCGATCTCATCCGTTTTAACGTGGATCAGCACGCCATAATTATGACCAATATCATTGATTTTGATGATTTTTTTCCACTCAGCACGATCAACATCGGCATAGTAGACAATCACCCCCAGATAGTGGGTCTTCTCTTCCAGTTCAATGGACGGTAACGGTTTATATTGATTCGGCAGCAGGGCGTATTCCTGATGGTCGATGTAGTTCTTGCCGAGCGTTTTCTCCAGCAAGTCGCTGCTGAGCTGGTCATAGTCGGCAGCCAGCAACTTGGAATCATCGCTCAGGTACACCACCGCAATTTGGGTCGGCGTGGCCTCACCCTTCTCATTCGGGTTGATATTCCCATCCGCCAGCAGCGTTAACCGCAGCGTAGAAGGCTGCTCGGTGGCGCGCTCCGGTTTCTGGTTTTTCCATAACGTGCATCCTGACAGCATCAACACCAGGCAAAACGCAGTTGTCAGAAAGTAACCTTTGCCACGGATCATCGTTCGCTGTCCTTCATCCCTTGGCGCAGCGCCTGGTCGTAAGCCTGCTCATACACTTCACCAAACAGCTTTTCAAAGCCCTGCTGGCGGCTGGAGGCCAATTCCTGGTAGTAGTTTTTGTACATCTCCCAAGCCCAGGCGGAATCTTGATCCTGACGCTCGTTGCTACGCATGTAGTGGCTAAAGCGCGTCAGCAAGCGCTCGGGGGAGAAGGCTTCCAGCATGGTGTTCAACGCCTGGGCAATCGCCTGTTGGTTGGCCTGGTGGTGCAGACGCAGGTTATGCAGGCTTTCGGCCACCGCCGCCGGAGCGGAAAGGTGTACCGGGCTTTTTTGATCGGCAAACAGCAGGCTGAGCGTGGTGTCATAATCCATGTTCAGACGCAGCGGGTTATCTTCGATCGGCCTTAAATGTTTATCCCGCAGGCCATGCTGGCTACGTTGCAAGGCCAAGAGTCCTTCAATGGCGGCCTTTAGCGTTTTACCGGCCTCCTCAAGGAAGTCATTGGCTTCCTGGGTGTTGCGGATTGGCAGTTGCGCACCAAAACCCCGCATCAGCGGCGTGATTGCCACGTGCTGTTGATCCATCTTGCTGTCTGACGATGGCTGTTGGCCGGAAAGAAAACTGCTGATTTGCGGCAGATCGATAAACTCCTGATCCATTGCACTGTCCTTGGCGATATCAGAAAGTGGGGAAGCAAAAAGCGGGTCGCGATAGCGATCCTGTTGCAGCGAGTGATCAGCGCCGAGGTGCGAGGTGACCAAAGGTCCGTTCATTGTCAGGCTTTCGGTTTCCAGCACCCGCAGCGGATCGTGGCTGAAACCGTCGGCAACCGTGGCGGCCAGATGGTGATCTTGCTCATAGCGGGAAGCCTGTGTACTCCCCCCTTCCATCATCGCTTCCAGCGGGTTGCTGTAGCTGGAGACCAGCGATTCCGGTGAGACCATCAGCGGATCGATCATATCGGCGCTCGAGCGGCCGATATGGCCCTTGATAGCCAAATTGCCCACGGCGATTTCATCGCCTTGCTGGAGACGCACAAAACCGGAGTTGGGGGTTTGCAGCGACTGGTTGATACTCACCGTGCCGTTGAGCACCCGCAAGCAGAAGGAACCATCGCGCCATTCAATGGCAAACTGCGAAGGGCTGATATTGCCGCCCTGATCCTGAATAGACCAATGGTGGCTGGCGTCACTCCCTACGATCCCACCCTGTGCGTTAAACAGGCTGCTGGCCGGTTTGCCACTTTCCAATTTGTCGCTGTTAACTACCCGCAATGATAGCGTCGGTTGCTGTTTATCCATGATCTCTATTCCTGAATCCTGATGGTCATTCCATTACGCTGATGGTTACGTGGGGTTGTTGCTCGGGCAGCCCGAGGAAGCTGGTCCAACCCAGCAGGTTGTTCTGTTTGGTCCCCAGGATCATGCCGCTAACCTGCTCTTCAGCCAGCCCCAGGCGTAAATCCCACGAGAACTGGTCGCGCATGATGAAGGCAACAAACATCACTAACGACTCGTAGTTCGCACCGTTAGGCAAAAATGACAAAAACTGCTCGCGCGTTAGCTGGTTGATACACAGCAAATACTTACCGCTACGATCGGCTACCTGCGATCCCAGAGAGAAGTTGACGCCAAGCACCGATTTCCCCTGATATTTCTGGCCGCTGACCTTCACCCGCCTACCCAGGCGATTTTGCTGGTCTGGGGCAATGCTAACCTTACGCATCTGCCAGCTTTCCAGACTCACATCCGTCAGGTTGAAGCAGTGTGCAACCAGGTTGCTAATCACTTCCGGGGCGCGCCCAGGGTTGGCCAGCAGGCCGGCATACGCCAGCATTTTGCCGTGGTGGATACGCAGTTTCTTGCGGATCACATCGTTACTTAACCCCACCAACGCAAACATGCGCTGTGAGACTTCATCGTTACCCCCCTCGTCAAAGCAGATGTAGTAGCGGTACTTGCGCCAGATCTGATGTAACAGCGTTAGCAACCGGTGGTTGAACACGTTGAGAAAATCCGTCAGGCGGTTTTCATTCTGGGCATCTTCCCAAGCCAACGAGTCCAGGTAATAACCAGGCAACGGCGACTGGCTGCCATGCAGCCCGAGGAACGAGACTTCCAGCTCAAACTGACCGCGAACAGACTTCTCAAGCGCGATCACGTCCCGGATCGGGAAAGCCAGACTGGCGGTAGATTTAAATCGGATCGCTTCATCGGCGGGCCGAATTGAGCCGGGGGATTTTTGCCACGCTACCGCCATTTGGTTGAGCAGCTCGACCAATTGGTAAAAGTTATAACGTGAAACATCCAGCGCCGGCTCACGCGGCGCGTCATCAGCATCGCTTACATCAACGCATGTTGACCTGTCTGTACCGGCCATTGGTAGCATTCCTGATTATCAAGATTGATGACTTTCAAAAGGTGGAACGAGTTGACGCTGGCGTATAGGGAGAAGAAGCGTGCCAACACCGTACCAAACAGGTAGAGCTCACCTTCGGAACCAAAAGCGCTTTGCTCCAGCCACAAGGTGCTTTGCAGACCTCTGACCGGCAAGCCACGGAACAATCTGTCGATAGGCTGGGTCTCGATGCGCGTAATGGCATCCAGTTTCTTTTGCGATGACCTGGCGGATTGGCGGTTGTAGACACTGGGGAAATCATAGGTCCGCAGGATCTGTTTCAACGAATCCTTGTCTAATAACGACATATAGTTCAGCGACATATTCGACAACAGCGACCATTGCAGGCCACCATCCAACACCGGATGCAGTGGCACCGAAGGCCGGGTGATGTTGCGGAAAGTGGCAAATGATGGACCTGCACCTGACCGATTGTTGATATCACCCACACGCAGTGCCAGCGGCAGCTCACGGTTGGTACAGGTCATGCTGACGGACACATTCTCGTTCGCCAGTGCCACCTTGCTCTCATCACTGCGCACAAAGGAGAGGTAGTGCTCAAAGCCTTTGCGGAACAGGGAGTTCTTGACGCGCAAACGGTAATAGAGCACGTTGCGCTCATGCGCAGGTTCCACCTGATGATGGAAACTTTCAAACGCCGGGTAGGTTCTACCCTCCCCGCGCCCGCTACCCTTGATATCGCCATCCTTGCTTAACCAGCTATCCACCCGATCCACCGAGAAGATCTCGTAGCGCTCGGGATACTGGTAACTCGCGCACAGCGGGTATTCGGTTTGCGTACCATCCAGGGCTATCGCCTCGCTGTCGCACTGGAACAGATTCACCGCAGGGGAGCAGTTCAGTCGCAAGGTGGTTGGCCGTATTTTGGCATCTGGCGGTAACGGCTGAGAGAAATGCAGCTTCAGGGTAAATTCGCTGGCTTTCAGATGGGTTGGAAAATCTTCCACACCGGTAACGTCAAAGAACAGGAAGCCTTCCGGGAAGCAGAAATACTCCTGCAGGATGCGATAGCCGACATAGGCATTTTTCGGGTAGGGCAACAGCGCATCTTCACGTTCAAAGCCGACCTGTTTGAAATCGAAGTCCGGCATCGGAATGGTGATACCGTTAACCACCAGATCGGCCCGTTCGAAGTAATGACTGATCCAGAAATAAAGCTGGCTGCTGGTATACTCGTCCTCACCCAGATAGAAACGCAGTTTATCAAGCCGCAATTCCTGCATATTCAACTCCGCCTGTGCGCCGAAGTGAATACTCAAAATGCCTTGCTCATTGCTGTTGTTGACGGAGATATCCTGGATGCCCATCGGGAACAACCAGACATCCCGGCACAGCGCGAAACTGCACTGTGGCCCCTGGGGCCTATCATCTTTGTGCAACGATCCTCGTTCCGCTCGTTGCACAATGGGTGTGCTGTCAAGCTGGGAACCGCGCGGGATCAGCGTCGCTTCAGTGATCGCACCGCCGTTGGGCGTATATTCGATCACCGTCATGCTGGGGACTGGCCGTAAGTAGTTTGGCCACAGCATATTCAGCAAGCCATGCGTCAGTTCTGGGAATTGGTCGTCAATCTTTTCGCGCAGATTGCCAGTCAGAAAGGCAAAGCCTTCCAACAGACGTTCAACGTCTGGATCGGAACCTTGTTCGGATAAAAATGCGGCAAGATGCGGCCGTTCGATTGCGGCATCCCGCCCTAATTGCCGGAGGTAATCCAGCTCATCCCTGAAGTACTTTTCGAACGACATTATGCTTCCTGGTTAAGGCAGTAGCGGCGGTTGCTGTCCAGTTGGATATTGAACTCAACCACATCGCCGATATTGTCGAAATCAACATGAGCACTGATATGAAAACTCAGTAGCAGTGGGTCCCCTTGATCCACCAGGGAATGAACGTTAACCGCAGAAATTCTTGGCTCGTAGCGCTCAATACACTCCTTGATGGCCTGTTCAATACTTTTGCGAAAATCCGTCGTGGTTGCTGTGGCATCATTGAGATCAATAACCCCCAGACCGGCAGCACTCTGGCAGGCTCCGGGGCGCGAATTGAGGACTTCGTTCAGATGCTGCTTGATTGAGATTAATAGCTCTTGAACACGGCTATGAGAGGAAGGGCCCATGCCCTTCCCCTGAATACGCTCAAACAAACTGGCAGAACTGCCTCGCTCCCAATTAAGAAGCGCAGCCATCGTCTGTTATTCCTTATCCAAACGACCAACCAGCGAGAGTTCGAAACTGGCTCCCATGTATTTGAAGTGTGGACGCACCTGCATCGCTACCTGGTACCAGCCCGGATCGCCTTCGACATCCAACACCTGGATCTGCGCAGAACGCAGTGGGCGGCGGCTTCGAACATCGGTCGGTGGGTTTTCCTGATCGGCAATGTATTGCTTGAGCCAGATGTTCAGCTCACGCTCCAGATCCTGACGCTCCTTCCACGAACCAATCTGCTCACGCTGCAACACTTTGATGTAGTGAGCCAGACGGTTGATGATGAACATGTACGGCAGTTGGGTACCCAACTTGTAGTTGGTCTCCGCCATTCGGCCTTCCAGGGTATTTGGGAATACCTTCGGTTTTTGTACCGAGTTAGCCGAGAAGAAGGCGGCGTTATCACTCCCTTTACGCATGGTCAGGGTAATGAAGCCCTCTTCCGCCAGTTCGAATTCACGACGATCGGTGATCAGCACTTCAGTAGGGATTTTTGCCTGAACCTGGCCCATCGCCTCATACAGGTGAACCGGCAGGTTATGCACCGCACCACCGCTTTGTGGCCCAATGATATTTGGACACCAGCGGTACTTGGCAAAGCTGTCTGTCAGGCAGGCTGCCAACAGGAATGCGGTATTGCCCCACAGGAAATGCTCGTGATCCTTGCTCACGTCTTCGTAGTAGTTGAAGTTCTTGATCGGATTTTCAGTGGTAGAATAAGGCAGACGCAGCAGGAAGCGTGGCGTTGTCAGCCCCAGGTAGCGGGAGTCTTCAGACTCGCGCAGCGCACGCCATTTGGTGTGTGCCGGTCCTTCGAACACGGACTTCATGTCTTTGATGGCAGGCAGCTCGGTAAAACTGTTGATACCAAAGAAATCAGGCGCAACGCTGGAAAGGAATGGTGAATGCGCCATGGCCCCGACGGCACTGACGTATTGCAGCAGTTTCATATCCGGCGCAGTGTTGCTAAACGCGTAGTTACCGATGATGGACGCAGTCGGCTCGCCGCCAAACTGGCCGTAGCCGGATGAGTAGACATGCTTGTAGAAGCCGGACTGGACGATTTCTGGTGAGAACTCAAAATCTTCCAGCAGCTCTTCTTTGGTCGCATGCAGGATATTGATTTTGATGTTTTCACGGAAATCAGTACGGTCCACCAACAGCTTCAGCGAACGCCATGAGGATTCGATTTCACGAAATTCTTTGGCATGCAGAATTTCATCCATCTGGGCGCTGAGTTTTTTATCCAGCTCGATGATCATTCTGTCGACCAACAGTTTGTTGATCGGCTCTTCATTGCTGCCGGTATCCAGGATGGTGGCAATAAATGCCGCTACGCCCTGCTTGGCAACGTCGTAGCCGTCATTCCCTGGCGTCATGCGAGTCTGAGACATAATCTCATCTAGCAGGAAAGTCGCGCTGGCAGGTTCGGCGACAAAAACTGCGTTTTCTTCATGTAAAGACATACGTAAAATTCCCTCTTTCCGTCTCAATTATTTCTGATTAAGAATGTCCAGTTCCTTTAGCAACTGCTCGCGCATTTCTTCATTGCCAAGGAGATCCTGCAGACGAGAACGGAAGGCAGGGATATTGCCCAATGGCCCCTTCAACGCAACCAGTGCTTCGCGCAGTTCCAGGATTTTCTTCAATTCAGGGACATTTTTTGCCACATTATCCGGTGAGAAATCGTCCAGAGAGTGGATCGCCATTGACACCGGCATTTCTTCCTGGCCTTCACCTTCCAAGCGATTAGGCACGGCGAATGACAAGCTGATATTGGCTTCGTTCATTACCGAGTTGAAGTTGGTTTTACTGATGGAAATCACTTGACGCTCCTCGATCGGAGTGTCTTCACGAGTTCCCTTAAGATCGCCCACTACCATCAGGTTCAGTGGCAGTTCAATCTCTGAGGTTTGATCGCCCGTATTGGGAACATACTTGATGTTGATCCTTTCCTTGGGGGCAACACTGCTTTGATTATTCTTACTCATCACTCGTCCTTTTAGTCACAATAAGCAATACCAGCTAATGTTTGTTGAATGTGCAGCCAAAAATGACATTCAGGTATCATCCATGCTAATAGAGTCGGCACCATCTATTCATATAATAAATCTATCACCGCAAACCGAAAAATATCCCTTTCCAGGCTGTCTGCACCGAAATCTAATAATTATCCTACCCCGCATCGAAAGTTCAGAATAATCCTAAATAGCACAGAAAGCTTCCAACCAGTTAGCCTCCGGCCACGGCAAAACCGGACAAACCCTGCATTAGCATAGCTTCACTGAATGTATCGTCCCCGATCTTACCGGTAAAAGTCTATAAATTTTTCTTCACTAAGATCTGTAGGAATAAATCACCCTGCGTGGGCAATATTTGCTTATGATCATAAAAAATATTTTTCAATAAAAAAATTTTAACAACAAAAACATGATGTTATAAAATAACATAATTTTTTAAATTATAGTTCACAACCAACACATAGTTATCATCAATAGTTAATCCAGCATAAAACACCAATAATACAAATATTATAATCATTTATACCATTAGACATGCGAATAAATTTTGTAATTTTGTGGGCAGCTTGGCACTTGGCAAAGACCTGATTATAGTGATGGCCGAAGTGAGAAGTGGGGCAAGTAACATACGGGATCGTTAATTAACGGTTATGTGTGCGACTAGCATTGAGTTATTACTAAGCTAACTAGCAAGGATCTTTAAGATGCCAACTCCAGCTTATATCTCTATCACAGGGAAAACCCAGGGTAATATTACCGCCAGCGCCTTTACCGCGGAATCTGTTGGTAATATCTATGTTCAAGGCCACGAAGACCAGATGCTGGTTCAGGAATTTGAACATATCGTCACCGTGCCAACCGATCCACAGTCTGGCCAGCCGTCAGGGCAGCGTGCGCATAAGCCTTTCCGTTTCACCGTGGCTTATAACAAAGCCGTTCCATTGCTGTATAACGCATTGGCCTCCGGCGAAATGCTGCCAACGGTTGAACTGAAATGGTACCGCACCTCTATCGAAGGTAAACAAGAGCACTTCTTTACCACCAAACTGGAAGATGCCACCATCATCGATATCGACTGCAAAATGCCACATTGCCAGGATCCAACCAAAGCTGAGTTCACTCAGTTGGTTCGCGTTTCACTGGCATACCGTAAAATTACCTGGGAACACAACACCGCCGGGACTTCGGGTTCTGACGACTGGCGTGCTCCAATCGAAGCCTAAGGCCAGCCTTGGTTTCGTCAACAGCCAATCGAAAGATTGGCTGTTCTTACATCCGCCCTGTTACACCCGTTTGCTGGCGCATACCGCCACCGGGAAGATCATTTCGCGCAGTTCATAGCCGCCGTTGCCGACCGGGGTAATCGCCAGATAGAAGTCCTGCTTATTCTCAAAAATCAGCTCATTGAACAGCGCGTCTGGCACAGTGTTGACGGTGGCGTAATTTTCATCATTGATTTTTTTAAGGTGATAGTAGCGACCATAGGGCGCACTGGTGTAGTTAAAGTAAATCTTGCGATTGACGTTATAATTCACCCCTTCCTTGCTGAGTACGCCCCTGACAGACAGCATGCCGATATTATCGCTGACCAACATCAGAGAGAGGTCAGCTTCGATCTTGCTTTGGCTGGCGAGATCCTCAAAATAGACCTCCGTATCGCACTTGAAGTATCGCCCCCGGCTTTCCATCGTCAGCAGATAGGCCAATGCTGACACGCCTGACAACAGTATGCCGATCAACAGCCACACCATCTTTTTGTTGTTCATAGCCATCAAACCACTTTTATGCTGTAGCAATGATCATAATTTCCACCATGCTCATTGCGACACAAAGACAGCATTCTGAATCGGTTGGTGCTCTGTTCCTCACCGCTGAGATAGAAAAACACGTCATAACGATCGTATTCACAATCGACGTCATGCTGGTTTATCACCTGCATGACCAGATCAATGTACGCCTGGCGTTTTTTCTCAGGGATCTCCCGCAGCGTTTTCAGTACACAGCCTTTATACCTATAAACAATTTCCGGTTGAGTATTGGCAATCTTATTGCCATACAGCGAGGTAAACAGCGCCAACAAAGCCAGCATACAGAGTGCGAGGCTGATACAGACTAGCCTGACGGATCGCTGTTTCGTCACCGGTGGTTCCTGCACCACCTGCGCTGCATGCCCTTCCTCTTTGACCAGCACAACCTTATGGTTACGGTTCAAGGAGAAACCTTTTTTGGGCTCGGTTTTAATCAGATCGTTCAGTCCGGCCAGCTCTTCCAGATGCTTGCGCAATATACTGATATGATTGTTGAGGTTATTATTCGACGCCGTGAGCCCATGTTCTGACCAGACGGTATTCAGCAAATGTTCCCGAGTCACGCCAGTAGGGTTGTTCAACAGTTCACAAAAAAGCCGCGATGAAATAGCGCTCAGGAGCAAAGTCTTATTATTGAGCTTATTGGATAGCAAATACCCTTCAGAATCAAAGAGTAAACTATCGTTGATAATATATATCACTTAATCACCTGCTACTTTTCATAATATGACTAAATAGCTGCGTTTAATAGGGCTATAAGAGGAAGTCATTCATTTTACTGGGCAGTGCCACGGCAATATCATTCACCAGTCAGCTTTTTTTATCAAGTATTATGCCGCCGTAAGATTATTTACGCTTAAATAAGAAACAGCAAAACAAAATAAAATAACTATTTATTAATCATTAAATCTAATTGGCGAATCAGTCATGGCGTGGAGACCCCATTCCTTAGTCAACTATTTCTTACAAAATATAATAATCAGAATTTAAATCTATATTATTATATTTTACCAAACTAAAATTCCAGGTAGCCGTGCCAGACCTTGTTGCCAAACTATCACTCAAAAATATGGTTTCCCATGCAAAAACGGATCAGTTCCTGATTGCTCTCGACGTTCAGCTTGCGCATGGCGGAGTTCTTCTGCAGGCTCACCGTCTTGGCACTGCGATTAAGCCGTGCAGCGATTTGCACAATGGAATCGCCTTCCACAAAATAGCGTAAAACTTCAAACTCGCGTGGGGACAGGCTATTGATGCGTTGCTGTATAAACACCTCACGCTCATCGCTGCGGCCATCGCTCTGGAATGAGGCGGGATAATATCGGGTGTTAGCCCTGACTGCCCGTAGCGCCGATTGAACCTCAGACAGCGGGTCCTGTTTGAAGATCACACCCGCCACCCCGGAGTCATAAAGCGCAGACACGATCATCGGATTAGAGATCATCGTCAATACCAGGATCTTGACCTGCGGGAAATTTCTGACCAAGAATTCGACGTAGCGTAAGCCGTCTTTGTGCACTCCATCGCTAGGCATGTTGTAATCGGTGATCACCACATCTGGCGGAGTAGTTTTGAGATAGCGAACCAGTTCCTCGCTGGATGCAAAGGTGGCCACCACCTCGATATGCAGAGTTTGATTTAAAAAGTCTTTCAGACCAGCCAACACCACCTGGTGGTCGTCCACCAGCACTACGCGTAATGTTTTCATAGGCCATCTTCTTTTATCAGGTTGACGCGATGTTGTGCAAAACCTGCCGTATTTCAGCGACGATCGCCGGCATTCTCGCCTTCCCTGGTTCATCCAGACCCTGCGTTTGTACCTGCCACTCAAGTGCTGCCATTTGCTCCGCCAGCGCCCGATGTTGCGCCAATGCCAGAGCAGCACGCATGCGGTGTAACGCCGTAACCACCCTGTCGGCATCGCCGTGTGCCATCCCCTGCTCTAGCTGGCGCATATCATCCTCCATGGTGCTAAGAAAAATAGCGCGGTGTTTGTCGAGCACGTTGGGTTCTACGTGTTGGCAATCTCTGTCATTGTGACTCTCATGTTGAGTATGGTCATGGCGGGCATATTTGTGCAAGATTTCAACCAAGGTACTTAACTCAATCGGCTTGACCAGCCAGGCACTCATGCCAGCTTCAACACAGCGACGTTCCTCATCCAGCATCGCATTGGCCGTCACCCCGATAATTGGCACTGTCGCCCCCTCCGCGCGCAGCTTGCGAGCCAGATCATAGCCATTCAGATAAGGCATGTTGACGTCGGTCAGCACCAGGTCGTAGGGCTCAATATCCCACTGAGCCAGCGCTTCCTCACCATCGCCAGCCAGTTGGACCTCACAACCCAACAGCTCGAGTTGTCCCTGCAACGTGAGCTGGTTTAGCGGATGATCTTCTGCCACCAGCACGCGAACGTGAAATTGCGGCAGCGCCACTTCGTGCCGTTCACGTGATGGTTGACCATGCAGCCGTTGACCTATGCCGTAACCTATGCTGCTTAGGCTGTATGCATCCACCTCATCGCCATCGGTCACTTCACCGGATAAATAAACGGTTAACATTGGCCCCTGCCACTCAATCGGTTCACCTGGCAAGCTTCGCTGTACGTTCAGTAAAATAGCCTCATCATATCCCGGTAATCGGCGATCGAGGGCTGGAGCCGCTCGCGCCCCCCATAAGCGCAGCCAACCACAGATATTTTCGCTCAGTTCCGAATGCGGCGAGCGTACCAGGACGGTGGCACCAGCCAACTGCGGCTGCTGTTTATCAGCCATGGCGTCAACGGCAAGATCCAACGTCACAGAAAATTTGCTCCCCAGTTGGGGTTCACTTTGCAGTTTTATTTCCGTCCCCATCATTTGCTGTCAATACCGATTGAATTC
>NZ_AYMQ01000047.1 GCF_000633355.1 Serratia sp. H1w | reverse complement strand
ACACATTGAATACTTGACCTCGTAAGACATGTGACCTCCCCATCGGCTCTAGGCCAACCTCAATCGAAGACCCTGCATGTCTGGGGCGTGAGATGAGGCGGCAGTAAACGCAAGATAACTTAAAATCATAGGGGGCGTAGGTGTAGAGCCCCACATGGAAAGTAGTATAGTGGTCAAAAATTGCTCTTTCAACGTAATTTATCACCTTGATGGCGCTACCTGGTGGTAATCCTTTGACACGGCGAAAGTATGTTTTATTTGTTCGATTTAGTTTTGCATCGAATGCGATCTCATAGTGTTTGGCGTAAGTTGGTTTTATAAACCCAGGATGAAAATCCACAGTGCAGTCAAACGGATTTTTATCGGTGATTTGCGTAAAATAAACTTCATACTCCACGTCGCTGACCTTAAAAACCGTTTTATGTTGTCTAGGTTCTCCATATGCCGCTAATTCATCGAAAAATGTTGTCATATCCCTAATGGCTCTTTAATTCTCCTGATGTAACCGTATTTTATTTTCGAAGAAAAAATAACCCTGGGAGCGGAATTAACTTGCGAAGAGTATCCCATATTAACAACAAAAAATTATTCACGATTTGAATTATTCAATATTTAAATGTTGCTGGGTATGCTTATTAATAATATTTATGCTTAGGTGCTGCCTACAATAAAAAACGGCCCGGTGATGATCACCAGGCCGTTTTTAGTATTACCGGAGGCTACGGGAGCCTCATTGCATCAGGCTTTGGCTGCCTGTGCATCAGCCTGGGCTGACTGGATCGCCGTCAGGGCTACGGTATAGACGATATCGTCAACCAGAGCACCACGGGACAGGTCGTTCACCGGCTTGCGCATGCCTTGCAGCATTGGCCCGATGGAGACCAGGTCAGCAGAGCGCTGCACCGCTTTATAAGTGGTGTTACCGGTGTTCAGATCCGGGAAGATGAACACGGTAGCCTGACCAGCCACTGGCGAATTAGGCGCTTTGGATTTGGCTACGTCGGCCATAATCGCTGCGTCATATTGCAGTGGGCCATCGATGATCAGATCCGGGCGTTTTTCCTGTGCCAGACGGGTTGCTTCACGCACTTTCTCAACGTCGCTACCCGCGCCGGAATTACCGGTAGAGTAGGAGATCATGGCAACGCGTGGTTCGATACCAAATGCGGCAGCAGAATCGGCAGACTGAATGGCGATTTCAGACAGCTGTTCAGCGGTTGGGTCCGGGTTGATCGCACAGTCACCATAGACCAGAACCTGGTCAGGCAGCAGCATGAAGAACACGGAAGAAACCAGAGAGCTGCCCGGTGCGGTTTTGATCAACTGCAGCGGTGGGCGGATGGTATTAGCTGTGGTGTGAACAGCACCGGAAACCAGGCCGTCGACTTCGCCTTTCTCCAGCATCAGGGTGCCGAGAACCACGTTGTCTTCCAACTGCTCACGCGCAACCACTTCGGTCATGCCCTTGCTCTTACGCAGCTCAACCAGACGCGGCACATAGAGTTCACGCACGGCAACCGGATCGACAATCTCGATGCCTTTGCCCAGCTCAACGCCTTGCGCAGCGGCAACTCGTTTGATTTCTTCTGGGTTACCCAGCAGCACACATTCCGCGATCCCACGTTCGGCACAGATGGCCGCCGCTTTCACGGTACGTGGCTCGTCGCCTTCAGGTAGCACGATGCGTTTGCCCGCTTTGCGTGCCAGTTCGGTCAGTTCATAACGGAACGCTGGAGGAGAGAGACGGCGTGAACGCTCTGAAGTGGCGGTCAGGGATTCGATCCATTCGGCATTGATGTGGCTGGCCACGTAGTTCTGGACTTTCTCAATACGCTGGTGGTCGTCTGAAGGTACTTCAAGGTTGAAGCTTTGCAGGCTCAACGAGGTCTGCCAGGTGTTGGTATCAACCATGAACACCGGCAGGCCGGTTTCAAAGGCGCGCTCACACAGCTTGTTGATGGAGGCATCGATCTCGTAGCCACCGGTCAGCAGAATGGCACCAATTTCCACGCCGTTCATCGCGGCCAGGCAGGCTGAAACCAGTACGTCTGGACGGTCTGCGGAAGTTACCAGCAGTGAGCCTGGGCGGAAGTGTTCCAGCATGTGTGGAATGCTGCGCGCACAGAAGGTTACGGATTTCACGCGGCGGGTCATGATGTCGCCTTCGTTGATCACTCGCGCCTTCAGGTGGCGGGCCATATCGATGGCACGGGTAGCGATCAGATCGAAGCTCCACGGTACGCAACCCAATACTGGCAGCGGGCTGTTGGCGAACAGCTGCGCAGGATCGACGTTGGCGACGCTGGCCTTGGTGGAATCGTCAAAGATTTCGGACAGGTCTGGGCGAGTACGGCCCTGATCGTCTACCGGTGCGTTCAGCTTGTTGATGATCACGCCGGTAATGTTTTTGTTCTTGCTGCCGCCGAAGCTGGAGCGAGCCAGTTCGATACGCTCGGTCAACTGGGCTGGAGAATCGTTACCCAGTGCCAGCACAAACACGATCTCTGCGTTCAGCGTTTTGGCGATCTCGTAGTTCAGCGAGTTGGCGAACTGATGCTTACGGGTCGGCACCAGGCCTTCGATCAGCACCACTTCTGCGTCTTTGGTGTTTTCGTGGTAGCGCGCCACGATCTCTTCCATCAGCACGTCTTGCTGGTTGGAGCTTAGCAGGCTCTCAACGTAGCTCATGCGCAGAGGTTCGGCCGCCGGAATGGTCGAGTTACTGCGGATGATGGTGGTGGTCTGGTCGAGGGTATCGCCGCCGGTACGCGGTTGGGCAATAGGTTTGAACACGCTCAGGCGAACGCCTTTTTGCTCCATGGAGCGGATGACACCCAGGCTGACGCTGGTCAGACCGACGCTGGTGCCTGTGGGGATCAACATAATTGTACGTGACACAGAATAGTCCTCTTCACGGTTTTCTGCCTGCAACGGGGGCGCAGACAAAGATGACAGGCTCAAAACAACACCGCCAGCCTGGGCTGACGGTGTGCAGAGCATTAAGCGGTCAGACGGGAAGCGTCTTGCGCGATGACCAATTCTTCGTTGGTCGGGATCACCAGTGCCAGGCGGCTGCCGTCTTTGGTGATGTTACCTGATTTGCCGAAGCGGGCAGCCAGGTTGCGTTCGTGGTCGATTTCAAAGCCCAGCAGGCCCAGTTTGTCCAGGGTCAGCTCACGTACCATCGCAGCGTTCTCACCGATACCACCGGTGAAGATCACGGCGTCCAGACGGCCTTCCATCAGGGCGCTATAGGCACCGATGTACTTGGCCAGACGGTGGCAGAAGACATCCATGGCGCGTTTGGCATCGGCCTTGGTTTCATAGTTGTCTTCAACGTAACGGCAGTCGCTGGTGACTTCGGTCAGGCCCAGCAGGCCAGACTCTTTGGTCAGCATCTTGTTGATCTGGTCAACGCTCATGCCCATGGCATCATGCAGATGGAAGATGATGGCTGGATCGATGTCACCACTACGGGTGCCCATTACCAGGCCTTCCAGCGGGGTCAGACCCATGGAGGTGTCAACGCACTTGCCGTTGCGTACTGCGGTTACGGAACCGCCGTTGCCCAGGTGGCAGGTAATGACGTTAACTTCTTCAACCGGCTTGTTCAGCGCCTTGGCAGCTTCTTGCGTAACATAGAAGTGGCTGGTGCCGTGTGCGCCGTAGCGGCGAACGCCATGGTCGCGGTACAGGCTGTACGGCAGGGCATACAGGTAGGACTCTTCCGGCATGGTCTGGTGGAACGCGGTGTCGAACACGGCAACGTTTTTATCAGCCAGATTAGGGAAGGATTTCAACGCTTCGGCAATACCGATCAGGTGAGCCGGGTTATGCAGTGGTGCAAAAGGTACGGAATCTTTGATACCCTGCAGGACTTCGTCGTTGATGACGGCAGAAGCCGTGAACTTCTCGCCGCCGTGCACGATGCGGTGGCCGATAGCGGTCAACTGAGCAGAAAGCTCTGGTTTTTGTGCCAGAATAGTATTAACAATGAAGTTCAGCGCTTCGCTGTGCGCTGCGCCGGCACCCAGTGCCGCTTCTTGTTTACCACCATCCATTTTCCATTTGATACGGGCTTCAGGAAGATGGAAGCACTCGGCCAGGCCAGAGAGGTATTCTTCACCGTTGACTGCATCGATGATGGCGAATTTCAGGGAAGAACTGCCGCAGTTAAGGACCAGTACTAGCTTACTCGACATGGAAGTACCTACTTTATAGTTCGTGTTGGTATAAGGAAGACCCAAAAACACGTGGTGAATAAAACGTCAATCAGACATCAAGCGTAGCGCATAATGCCGTTGACATTTATGATTAACATCATGTCAGTGTTACAAAGGACACAATGATGAAAAAACCGACGATTTCTCTGCGGTTTAAGCGATCCTGATTTTTACCGCTCCCTGGCCCCACATGGCCGCCAACGGCGGGATTAGGGAAATAGGGCTAAAAGTTGACAAATCTTCTGTCATCTTCTACCGGCACAAGGCCGGCTTAGGATACCGATAGCCTGGCACAAACACAAAATAAATTTAAAGCTTCAACTTTTTTGTTAGTGTGTTTGCAAGAATATTTTATTTTTTATACGTGAAGTTGAGGTGCGCAATGACGAGCAGACCATCCGGTTCCGTAAGCTGGTTTCAGATATTCCAGCGCGGACAGCATTACATGAAAACCTGGCCAGCAGACAAACGGCTGGCACCGCTTTTCCCTGAGAACCGCGTGTCGCGCGCTACCCGCTTTGCCGTTCGCTTTATGCCACCGCTGGCGATTTTTACCCTGACCTGGCAGATAGCGCTCGGCGGCCAGCTTGGCCCGGCGATTGCCACCGCGCTGTTTGCCTGTAGCCTGCCTATGCAAGGTCTGTGGTGGCTAGGCCGCCGTTCGGTGACGCCGTTGCCGCCAACCTTGCTGCAATGGTTCCATGAGGTGCGCAACAAACTGGCAGAAGCCGGGCAGGCGATTGCTCCCGTCGAAGGGACGCCAACCTACCAGGCGCTGGCAGACGTGCTGAAACGTGCCTTCAAGCAGTTGGACAAAACCTTCCTCGACGATCTCTAGCATGATGCCCCTCACCCTAGCCCTCTCCCACAGGGAGAGGGGGCAGAATGCGCCACAATTTAACTCCTGTGCATAAAGGCAGTGCCTGGATCATCTCTGGCCAATGCTCACATTCAACGAATACCCCCTTTCAAATCAAAGAAAGGCGTAGTTGCTATTCCACGCCATAATCAACTCATGCGATGCTCTCGTTAATTTGCAGAAATGAGGACGATGAAATGGAAATGACTAACGCCCAGCGCCTGATCTTATCGAATCAATACAAGATGATGACCATGCTCGATCCGGACAATGCGGAGCGCTACCGCCGCTTGCAGACTATCATCGAACGCGGTTTTGGTTTGCAAATGCGCGAGTTGGATCGCGATTTTGGTGAGATGAGCGAAGAAGTGTGTCGCACCATCATCAACATTATGGAAATGCACCATGCGCTCCAGGTGTCTTGGGAAAACCTCAAGGAGCGGCAGGGGCTGGAAGCGCGTCGCCTGGCGTTTCTTGGCTTTGATGCGGCAACCGAAGCACGTTATCTGAGCTATGTGCGTTTCCTGGTTAGCACGGAAGGGCGGTATACTCATTTCGATTCTGGCAGCCACGGTTTTAATGCCCAAACCAAAATGTGGGAAAAATACCAGCGCATGCTGAGTATCTGGCTCTCCTGCCCACGCCAGTATCATCTGAGCGCCGTTGAGATTGCGCAAATCATCAATGCCTGATTAAACGTAGAGGGGTTTCCCGTGGAGTGTAAGGGTTTTCTGTTCGATCTTGATGGAACGTTAGTAGATTCATTACCGGTGGTAGAGCGAGCCTGGACGCATTGGGCAGAACGCCATGGCATCAGCCCGCAACAGGTGCTGGACTTTATCCACGGGAAACAGGCGATCACCTCGCTGCGTCATTTTATGCCAAATGCCTCCGAGGCCGAGCTTGAGCAGGAGTTCAAACTGCTTGAGCAGGTGGAAGCAGAAGATACCGACGGTGTCCATGCCTTGCCAGGTGCATTGGCACTGTTGGAACGGATCAATGCGTTGGGGATACCTTGGGCGATCGTCACCTCGGGTTCCGTGCCGGTGGCTAGCGCACGTCGTATGGCCGGTGGCTTGCCGCTGCCTGAGGTGTTCATCACCTGTGAGTTGGTCAAACAGGGTAAGCCGCATCCAGACGCCTATCTGTTAGGGGCAAAAGGTCTTGGCTTGGCACCGCAGGATTGCGTCGTGGTAGAAGATGCGCCTGCCGGTATCCTTTCCGGCTTGGCTGCCGGTTGCCAGGTGATTGCGGTGAATGCACCAGCAGATACGCCGAAGCTGGACCAGGTCGATTTGATCCTTTCCTCATTGGAACAGGTCAGGATTGCCAGGACTGAGCAGGGCGCAGTTATCGAACTTATTGCTTAATCTGCACTTTCTTACCTCAATTTGATTAGACCCCGCATAGGCGGGGTTTTTTTGTGCTAATTTCTTAAGCCGGGATCACTGCAGAATGAGGCCGTTTTGAACAGCGAATTACTTTGGGTTTTGAGTTTACTGTTAATAGCCATTGTGCTGTTTACAACCAACAAACTGCGTATGGATGTGGTGGCGCTGTTGGTGATCATCGCGTTTGTGCTCAGTGGGACCTTGAGCCTGCAAGAGGCCACGGCCGGTTTCAGCGATCCCAACGTTATTTTGATTGCTGCTTTGTTCGTCATTGGCGAGGGGTTGGTGCGTACCGGGGTCGCTTATCAGGTTGGTGACTGGTTGGTCAGAGTCGCGGGAAGCAGCGAAACCAAAATGATGATGCTGCTGATGTTTACCGTCGCCGGGCTGGGGGCCTTTATGAGCTCGACCGGGGTGGTGGCCATCTTTATCCCGGTGGTGCTTAGCGTTGCGGTGCGGATGAAAATATCCCCGGGGCGGTTGATGATGCCACTAAGTTTTGCCGGATTGATCAGCGGCATGATGACGTTGGTGGCCACGCCGCCGAACATGGTGGTCAACAGCGAACTGGTGCGTGAAGGCATCAATGGTTTCGGATTCTTTAGCGTGACGCCGATTGGCATGGTGGTATTGCTGTTGGGCGTAGGCTACATGCTGGTTGCGCGCCGTTGGCTCGGCGATAGCGGCGGCTCCAAGACGAAATCAGCCTGGGAGCGCCGGACTTTTCGCGATTTGATCCGCGACTATAAACTCACCGGGCGGGCACGTCGTTTGGCGGTGCGCAGCGGCTCGCCATTGATTGGCCGTTCGCTGGATGAACTGCATTTGCGCGCCCGCTACAGCGCCAACGTTATCGGTATCGAGCGCTGGAAACGTTTTCGCCGGGTGATGATCAGCGCCTTTGGCAGCACGGAATTGCGGGAGGGCGACGTACTGCTGATTGACATGACGGATTGCGATATCGATTTACGCCAGTTCTGTAGTGAGCAACAGCTCGAGCCGATGGTGCTGCGCGGGGAATATTTCTCCGAGCAGTCGCGCAACGTGGGCATGGCAGAAGTTTCGTTAATCCCTGAATCCGCCCTGTTAGGGAAAAGCGTACGCGATGCCACTTTCCGCAGCCGTTACGATCTCAACGTGGTCGGTATTCGCCGCAATGGCGAAACCCTGCAAGGCAAGCTGGTGGATGAACCGCTGGGGCTGGGGGACATTCTGTTGGTGATCGGCGATTGGAAAGCGATCCGTCAGTTGCAGGCCAAAACCCATGACTTTATCGTTCTGAACTTGCCTGCCGAAGTGGACGAAGTGGCACCGGCGATCACCCAGGCTCCCCATGCGCTGTTTTGTCTGGCGCTGATGGTGGCGATGATGCTGACCGATGAGATCCCTAATCCGATCGCCGCCTTGATTGCTTGCCTGTTGATGGGGCGCTTTCGTTGCATTGATATGGAAAGTGCCTATAAGGCGATCCATTGGCCGAGCATCATCCTGATTGTCGGTATGATGCCCTTTGCCCAGGCATTGCAGAAAACGGGTGGGGTAGATCTGATCGTCCGTGGCCTGATGGATGTTGCGGGTGATGCCGGACCGCATGTCATGCTGGCCTGTCTGTTTGTCCTGTGCGCCACCATTGGGCTGTTTATCTCCAACACCGCCACGGCGGTATTGATGGCACCGATTGCCATCGCCGCTGCGCGTGAAATGGGGGTTTCGCCTTACCCGTTTGCCATGATTATCGCTATTGCTGCCTCCGCCGCCTTTATGACGCCGGTATCATCTCCGGTCAATACGCTGGTGTTGGGGCCGGGGAACTACAAGTTTGGCGATTTTCTTAAAATAGGGGTGCCGTTTACCGTGCTGGTGATGATTGTCAGCGTGATCCTGGTGCCTTGGCTATATGCGTTTTAAGCACACAGTTTGCGTTTTATGTCAGGATTAAGAAAAGGGGCTTTATCTTTTATTAAGATTACGATTAAGTTGCTAAAGACCGAAACCATCAAGAGTTTTGGCATTTTATCGGCTCATGCTGCAACCTGTTGAGGCCTTATGGCGACCCGTGTCGCCCTGGCTTAGTTTAGCGTTCCATCTGGAGTTGCCATGACAATTAAATATGGATTTTTAACCCTTGCTTTAGCTTCTCTGTTGTTGTTGTCCGGTTGTGCGAGATACATGACTGGCTCTCTCAATTCGGTGCCCGATCCGGGTTATGCCTTTGACAAGAGCGCGCCAGTGGTGGTGCGTGTTGCCACGAATTCGGATGAACCGATGCTGGTGAAGCATTTCTTCGGTAATACGCTGACGTTTTTGCGCGCCAAGGGGTTCCAACGCGTTTATACCGAGGATAACCTGCCGAAAGGCGGCGTGGTACCCAAGCTGTATGTGGTGTTAGATCTGGATAAAAACACCCGGGTACATGAATATACCAGCGCGGATTACGGTGACGTTGCCACCGGTGAAACCACCGAATGCACCACCGAAAGTACCAAAAAAGGGGAAAAGGCGACCTGTACCACCAAGGCCATCATGACCAGAGAGATCATCGGTTATTCGAAGAAGAGGGACTACTATACCGAGCGTCGTTTCCTGTTGAGCATGTTTAACAGCGATAAAAAACCGGTGCTGGAAGCCCAAGCTTCTTACTTTGGCAACCGATGCCCACAAGATAAAATCTACCGCTTCCTGGTAACGCAAACCTTCGAGCGTATTGATTTACGCTCGGTGGTCGAGCAGGAGTTCACGGTGGAAATGCCGGAAGGAACGGCCTGCGGTTAAACGTCTCAGGATGCCAGATGCGTAAGCATCTGGCTCTGTCGTCAAAGTGGCGAATCGCTGCTGATTTCATCCAGCGAAAGGCTGAAGCTGGGAATAAACACCTGCATAAAGTAGTCCATCTCCGGACTGTGGCGCAGTTGTAATGTCTTCTCCAGACGTGCCTTGGCCAGTTTGAACTCGTTATTCCCCGCCGACAGCTCTTCCAGGCACTTCAGATAAGCGCAGAGCGCATCGGCCTGTTTTACTATCAGCTTTTCGTCCTCGCTGTGATGGTGCTCATCCAGGATCGAACGGAAATCGTTCTGTAACTCTTCTGGCAGCATCTCCAACAGCTTTTGCTGGGCAATTTTCTCGATTTTTTTGTATTCGTGGGCAATCTGCGGGTTGTAATACTTGATGGGCGTGGGCATATCGCCGGTCAGCACTTCGCTGGCATCGTGATACATCGCTAACAGCGCGACGCGCTCGGCATTCAGGTTACCGTTAAACTTGCGGTTTTTGATCGCCGCCAGCGCATGGGCGACAAAGGCAACCTGCAAGCTGTGTTCGGAAACGTTTTCGGTACGCACATTGCGCATCAACGGCCAGCGGCTAATCAGTTTCAAACGGGACAGGTGGGCAAAGAAGTGGCTCTGGCTCATGATGTTCTCTCTGTGGATCTGTAGGATCGCAGTATACGCGTCACAGCCAGTCAGAGAAATGGGCGCAGCATGCTGCGCCCGGCAAGAAATTATTGGTGATAGGTTTCCAGGAAGCGGCCCAGCTTGCCCACCGCCATTTCCAATTCATCCACGCGGGGCAGCGTAACGATACGAACGTGGTCTGGGTAAGGCCAGTTGAACGCGCTGCCCTGTACCAGCAACACCTTTTCTTGCAACAACAGATCCAACACCAGCTTTTGGTCATCGCGGATGTTAAAACGTTTGGCGTCGATGCGTGGGAACATATAAAGCGCCCCTTGAGGTTTCACGCAGGAAACGCCAGGGATCTCGTTGAGCAGCTCCCAGGTGCGGTCACGTTGTTCATACAGGCGACCACCAGGCTGAATAAATTCACTAATGCTTTGGTAACCCCCCAATGCCGTCTGGATCGCATGCTGCATCGGTACGTTGGCACACAGACGCATGGAAGCCAGCATTTCCAACCCTTCAATATAGCCTTTGGCATGTTTCTTCGGCCCGTTGAGCACCATCCATCCCTGACGGAAACCGGCAACGCGATAGGTTTTGGACAAGCCGTTAAAGGTGACGGTCAACAGGTCTGGGGCCAACGCGGCAATAGAGTGGTGCTGTGCCTCGTCGTACAGGATCTTGTCGTAGATCTCATCGGCAAAGATGATCAGGTCATGCTGGCGGGCGATCTCGACGATCTGCTCCAGCAGTTCTTTGCTGTAGACCGCACCCGTCGGGTTATTCGGGTTGATGATCACGATACCGCGGGTACGTGGAGTGATTTTGCTGCGGATATCGTCCAGGTCCGGGAACCAGCCAGATTCTTCGTCGCACATATAGTGCACGGCCTTACCGCTGGAAAGCGAAACGGCGGCAGTCCACAACGGATAGTCTGGCGCTGGCACCAGCATTTCATCACCGATGTTCAGCAGCGCCTGCATCGATTGCACGATCAGCTCAGACACGCCATTGCCAATGTAGATATCTTCAACGGTCACGTCACGCATGTTACGTGCCTGGTAGTGCTGCATGATCGCTTTGCGCGCCGAGTAAAGCCCTTTGGAGTCACAGTAGCCTTGCGCCGTTGGCAGGTTGCGGATCACGTCGACCAGAATTTCATCGGGAGCGTCA
This sequence comes from Serratia sp. H1w, assembly GCF_000633355.1. Taxonomy (GTDB): domain Bacteria; phylum Pseudomonadota; class Gammaproteobacteria; order Enterobacterales; family Enterobacteriaceae; genus Chania. Next base: position 65,475 of record NZ_AYMQ01000047.1, on the reverse strand, counting down.
AAGCCGAACGGGGCAGGGTTGCCAATGTTCAGTTTGAGGACCTTGTTGCCTTCTTCTTCAAGACGTTTGGCTTCTTTGAGTACTGGGCCACGAATGTCATAACAGACGTTGTCCAGTTTGCTGGATTTCTCAATGGGGGACATAGAAAGTTGGGCCTTTTGCTAAGATAGGGTCGTTCCTACCGTGGAACACCGCAATCTGTCCAATGTACTCCTTGCAGCCCGCCTTTTGAAGGGTTATGCACTGCTTTGGTGAGATCGATCGGCAGAAGTGGCTTTTTAAGATAATAACCATCTGTAAATAATGTTTTTTCAGTGTTTAAATCCAATGCTAACGCTGTTTTAAGGTTTATATATGGAGAAAAGTGCGTGTAACGTAAGGGTTTTTTACCGGTTAGCCGTTAAAAGACGCACTGTTTGGCGGTAAAAAACACTCTGACCGTTTAAAAATAACAATATGGGATTAATCTGCTTTCTTGTCTGAGCTGACAATACCACACTGACTTAGGGTATAATTACATTAGACCTGCTTTAGTAATTAACTTGAATTTTATTTAACTAATCACCCGCGAAATTTAATAATGAAAAGTCTTACCGCTTGAATTTATTAAATTCCCTAATAGGTTGGCCGCTGGATATTCGGCAGGTTGTTAATATTTTGTACAGAAAACAACAATACTGGCAGGGTCTCTGGCGGCCAGGGATCGCGGTAACAGGGAGGAAAGGGCTGATTTCGCCACGATAGGATTATCAAACCTTATAGGGCTAAGCACTTTTCGTCGTAACTTTCACCACTATCAATAAGCCGTTGCGATAGATCATGGATAAAAAGCGATGCAGATAACGAAATATAAGTAATTTTTTTGCCCTCTTCTAATGAGTGGGGTACTGTCATAAGTGACGCATGCCCTTTTTAGCTGCGTCTTAGAAATACACCAGGGTAGTTTGTAAATTAGAATTTAAAAAGTGAAGAAAACACTATGACAAGTGCAAATCGTCCGATACTTAATCTCGACCTCGATCTGCTAAGAACCTTTGTTGCTGTTGCTGATTTGAATACGTTTGCGGCGGCTGCCGTTGCCGTTTGTCGTACTCAGTCCGCAGTCAGTCAACAAATGCAGCGGTTAGAGCAATTGGTTGGCAAAGAGTTGTTCGCCCGTCATGGGCGCAATAAGTTGTTGACCGAACACGGTATCCAGCTTCTCGGCTACGCCAGGAAAATCCTGCGCTTCAACGACGAAGCCTGTGCCTCCTTGATGTACAACAACATCAACGGCGTCCTGACTATCGGGGCTTCCGATGATACCGCCGATACTATTTTGCCCTTCTTGCTCAGCCGGGTGACTTCGGTCTATCCCAAGCTGGCGATTGATGTGCGGGTGAAGCGTAGCCCGTTCATGATCGACATGCTGAAGAACGGCGAAGTCGATCTGGCCATCACCACCGTGGATACCGAAGGGCATCCGCACATCGTGCTGCGCACTTCACCGACGCTGTGGTACTGCTCGGCGGATTACCATTACCAGGCAGGGGAGCCGATCCCTCTGGTGGTGATGGATGAGCCAAGCCCGTTCCGCGCGATGGCGATCAAGCATCTTGACGCTGCCGGTATTCCTTGGCGTATTGCCTACGTGGCCTCAACGCTGTCTGCGGTGCGTGCTGCGTGTCGGGCAGGGCTGGGGATCACCGCGCGGCCAATCGAGATGATGAGCCCGGATCTGCGAGTGTTGGGCACGGCAGAAGGCTTGCCGCATCTTCCTGATACCCAGTATGCGTTGTGTAAAGACATGAAGTGTGAGAATGAACTGGCCATGGCGATCTTCAGCGCCGTGCAAAACGGCAGTGAGATCTACCACTTTGGCGGCGGCGAATCTTCGGTAGTCGAAGCAGGCCCAAGCCTGGCCGATAGCGAAGAGTAGCGTTTTACCCTAAGCTAGTCGTATTACCAGTGACCAACCTCCGCCCAGGCGGAGGTTTTTTTTGGTCTGAAAAAAGGGAAGTTAGGATTTTTGCCGGGTTGAGGAGGATTTTTATGCTAAATGGGTATTTTTCTATGATTCATCGGGGGTAGACTCTGAATTCTCCTAAGTTGTTCGTTTTTTATCCAGCGATAACAACAAGTAAATACCTGGAATCGGTAAGGTTATTTTGCTATTTTACGTTGGCGTTTTTTTACCTAAATTTGACAAAAATTGTTAAACTGCCACACTTTTTTTGAGGTTTTCTGTCTGAAACGTGTCCTGGATCAAAAAAATACCCCTAGGTAGTGAGTGGAACAACAGGGAATTCCTGAGAGAATGGTATAGTAAAAGTGAAATGAGCACCTTGGTTTATATCTATCTGTTTCTGTTGAGCAAACAACTGACACGATTTAGCCTAAGCCAAGCGCATCATATGTTAATTAAATGCTTCGTATGTAAATTAGTGTGTAGATACTTTTGTCAAAGTTGACAAAAGGTTATAGAAAGGAGTAAAAAGCCCACAGTAAAACACTGCCTAACTCTCTGTAAAAGCAGCCTGTTTGTGTGGTTATTTATCCTTCCCTTAAATCGATGTGGTGCACTAACTGCCAGTTACAAGAGCAGAGCGATCGACGCCACTTTTGATGAGTAAGCATAGAGTATGTCAACAACCATTGAAGTCATCGCTCATCACTGGGCGTTCGCCGTATTTCTTATCATGGCTATCGGGCTCTGCGGCTTTATGCTGCTGGGTGCGTTCTTCTTGGGTGGGAGAGCCCAGGCTCGCGCCAAAAACACCCCTTATGAATCCGGGGTCGACTCGGTCGGTACGGCGCGTCTGCGTTTGTCCGCCAAGTTCTACCTGGTTGCCATGTTCTTCGTCATCTTCGATGTTGAAGCCTTATACCTGTACGCCTGGTCGGTCTCGATTCGTGAGAGCGGTTGGGTAGGCTTTATCGAAGCCGCCATTTTCATTTTGGTGTTATTGGCTGGTTTGGTTTATCTGGTGCGTATCGGCGCATTGGATTGGACTCCGACGCGCTCCAAGCGTTTGAGTAAGCCAACTATCATCAAGAACGCTAGCAACAGTCATCCGCAGTAACAGCGAGGCATTAAGATGGACTATACGCTCACCCGCATAGACCCGAACGGTGAGAACGACCGTTATCCCCTGCAAAAACAGGAGATCGTTGGCGATCCCCTTGAGCAGCAGGTTCACCGTACGGTTTACATGGGTAAACTCGAACATGCTTTGCATGACATGGTGAACTGGGGGCGTAAAAACTCTCTTTGGCCGTATAACTTCGGCCTTTCGTGCTGTTATGTGGAAATGGTGACTTCGTTTACCGCCGTTCATGACGTGGCGCGTTTTGGTGCGGAAGTTCTGCGTGCTTCCCCACGCCAGGCCGACTTTATGGTCGTTGCCGGCACCTGCTTTACCAAGATGGCCCCGGTCATTCAGCGTTTGTACGAGCAAATGCTGGAGCCTAAATGGGTGATCTCGATGGGCTCCTGCGCCAACTCCGGCGGCATGTACGATATCTACTCAGTGGTCCAGGGCGTGGATAAATTCCTGCCGGTCGACGTGTATATCCCTGGCTGCCCACCGCGCCCGGAAGCTTACATGCAGGCACTTTTGCTGCTGCAGGAATCCATCGGCAAAGAACGTCGCCCGCTGTCGTGGGTCGTTGGCGATCAGGGCGTGTACCGCGCCAATATGCCATCAGAAAAAGAACGTAAGCACGCCGAGCGTATTGCGGTAACCAACCTTCGGTCGCCTGACGAGATTTAAGACGTTCATTTAACGTCCATCTTAGTGCGCTATTGGTTAACACAGCGAAAAGTTGAACTTGCGGCTAAATAACCCTTTAGTGTGGTGAAAAAAATTATGACAGATTTAACGACGCACGAAGCTCTGCCTGCTTGGCATACCCGCGATCATCTCGATGATCCGGTGATCGGCGAACTGCGCAACCGTTTTGGGCCGGAAGCCTTTACTGTTCAGCCAACCCGTACCGGAATGCCCGTGGTATGGGTTAAAGTTGAGCAGTTGCTGGAAGTAATGACGTTTTTAAGAAAACAACCGAAGCCTTACGTGATGCTGTTCGACCTGCATGGCATGGACGAGCGTCTTCGTACCCACCGTGAAGGCTTGCCTGCTGCGGACTTCTCTGTTTTCTACCATCTGATCTCTGTCGAACGTAACCGCGACATCATGCTGAAAGTGGCGCTGTCTGAAAAAGACCTGCACGTGCCCACAGTGACCAAGATTTTCCCGAATGCCAACTGGTATGAGCGGGAAACCTGGGAAATGTTCGGTATTACCTTCGACGGCCACCCGCACCTGACGCGCATCATGATGCCGCAGAGCTGGGAAGGTCATCCACTGCGTAAAGACTACCCGGCACGTGCCACCGAATTCGATCCCTTTGTGTTGACCAAACAGAAAGAAGATCTGGAGATGGAGTCGCTGAAGTTCAAGCCGGAAGAGTGGGGCATGAAGCGCGGCACCGAGAACGAGGACTTCATGTTCCTCAACCTTGGCCCGAACCACCCGTCTTCACACGGTGCATTCCGTATTATTCTGCAACTGGACGGTGAAGATATCGTCGACTGTGTGCCAGACGTGGGTTACCACCACCGTGGCGCAGAGAAGATGGGCGAGCGCCAGTCCTGGCACAGCTTCATTCCGTATACCGACCGTATCGAGTATCTCGGCGGCTGCGTAAACGAAATGCCTTACGTACTGGCGGTGGAAAAACTGGCCGGGATCGTCGTGCCGGATCGTGTCAATACCATCCGCGTCATGCTGTCTGAGCTGTTCCGCATCAACAGTCACCTACTGTACATCAGTACCTTTATCCAAGACGTGGGCGCGATGACCCCGGTGTTCTTCGCCTTTACCGACCGTCAGAAAGTTTATGATGTCGTTGAAGCGATTACCGGCTTCCGTATGCACCCGGCCTGGTTCCGTATTGGTGGCGTGGCGCACGACCTGCCGCGTGGCTGGGATCGCCTGCTGCGTGACTTCCTGGACTGGATGCCGAAGCGTCTCGACTCCTATGTGAAGGCGGCACTGCACAACTCCGTTTTGAAAGGGCGTTCTGTCGGCGTGGCTTCTTACAACGCGAAAGAAGCGTTGGAATGGGGTGTCACCGGTGCTGGCCTGCGTGCTACCGGCGTTGAGTTTGACGTACGTAAATGGCGTCCATACTCCGGCTATGAAAACTTCGATTTCGAAGTGCCGGTCGGCGACGGCAACAGCGACTGCTATACCCGCGTTATGTTGAAAGTGGAAGAACTGCGTCAAAGCCTGCGCATTCTCGAGCAGTGCCTGAACAACATGCCGGAAGGCCCGTTCAAGGCCGATCACCCGCTGACGACTCCGCCACCGAAAGAGCGCACGCTGCAACATATTGAAACGCTGATCACCCACTTCCTGCAGGTTTCCTGGGGCCCGGTGATGCCAGCCAACGAATCATTCCAGATGGTTGAAGCCACGAAAGGGATCAACAGCTACTACCTGACCAGCGACGGCAGCACCATGAGCTATCGCACCAGGATACGTACGCCGAGCTATGCTCACCTGCAGCAAATCCCTGCGGTGATCCGTGGCAGCCTGGTCTCTGACCTGATCGTCTATCTGGGTAGTATCGATTTTGTAATGTCAGATGTGGACCGCTAACTATGCATGATCTTAAAGACACTCACGTGAGTCACGATGCGCTTGAGGCCACCAATGCAGCCGCTCCCCAGAGCGGCGCTGATGCATTTGTGCTGAGTGCGGAAGAGCGTGATGCGATCGAGCACGAAAAGCACCATTACGAGGATCCACGCGCCGCCTCCATTGAAGCACTGAAGATCGTGCAGAAGCAGCGTGGTTGGGTTCCGGATGGGGCGATTTATGCCATCGCTGAAGTGCTGGGCATCCCAGCCAGCGACGTAGAAGGCGTGGCCACGTTCTACAGCCAGATTTTCCGCCAGCCGGTAGGCCGCCATGTGATCCGTTATTGTGACAGCGTAGTTTGTCACATCAACGGCTACCAGGGCATTCAGGCCGCGCTGGAAAACAAGCTCAAAATCAAGCCGGGTCAGACTACCTTCGACGGTCGTTTCACCCTGTTGCCAACCTGCTGCCTGGGTAACTGTGACAAAGGCCCGAACATGATGATCGATGACGATACTCATGCTCACCTGACGCCAGAAAACGCGGTCGAACTGTTGGAGCGGTATAAATGATGATTGATATCAAACGTACTGCCGAAATGCACCCGCTGACCTGGCGTCTGCGCGATGACCAACAGCCGGTCTGGCTGGATGAATATCGCAGCAAAAACGGTTATCAGGGCGCGGAAAAAGCGCTGAAAGGCATGGCCGCCGACGACATCGTCACCCTGGTGAAAGACGCCGGGCTGAAGGGCCGTGGTGGCGCAGGTTTCTCCACCGGTTTGAAGTGGAGCCTGATGCCGAAAGACGAGTCCATGAACATCCGTTACCTGCTGTGTAACGCCGATGAAATGGAGCCGGGCACCTATAAAGACCGTCTGCTGATGGAGCAACTGCCGCACCTGCTGGTGGAAGGCATGCTGATTTCGGCATTCGCGCTGAAAGCCTATCGCGGTTACATCTTCCTGCGTGGCGAATATATCGAGGCCGCAGTTCACCTGCGCCGTGCGATTGCCGAAGCGACAGAAGCGGGCCTGCTGGGTAAAAATATCCTGGGCAGCGGCTTTGACTTCGAGCTGATCGTCCACACTGGCGCTGGCCGCTACATCTGTGGTGAAGAAACGGCGCTGATCAACTCGCTGGAAGGCCGCCGTGCCAACCCGCGCTCCAAGCCGCCATTCCCTGCTTCCGTGGGCGTATGGGGCAAGCCGACCTGCGTGAACAACGTAGAGACCCTGTGTAACGTGCCTGCCATCCTTGAGCATGGTGTGGATTGGTACAAAGGGATCTCCGCCGGTAAGAGTAACGACGCCGGTACCAAACTGATGGGCTTCTCCGGCCGGGTGAAAAACCCAGGCGTCTGGGAACTGCCGTTTGGCACCACCGCTCGTGAAATCCTGGAAGATTACGCCGGTGGCATGCGCGATGGCCTGAAATTTAAAGCCTGGCAGCCGGGCGGGGCAGGTACCGACTTCCTGACCGCCGATCACCTGGATCTGCCAATGGACTTCGAAAGCATCGGCAAAGCGGGCAGCCGTTTAGGTACGGCGCTGGCGATGGCGGTGGATCACGAGATCGGCATGGTTCCCCTGGTGCGTAACCTGGAAGAGTTCTTTGCCCGCGAGTCCTGTGGCTGGTGTACACCGTGCCGTGACGGCTTGCCGTGGAGCGTGAAGATCCTGCGTGCTTTGGAAAAAGGCGAAGGCCAGCCGGGGGATATCGAAACCCTCGAGCAGCTGTGCCGCTCCCTTGGCCCAGGTAAAACCTTCTGCGCCCATGCGCCAGGTGCCGTAGAGCCACTGCAAAGCGCGATTAAATATTTCCGTGAAGAGTTTGAAGCCGGGATCGCCCCACAGTATTTGGGCAACCTCCAGGCGATTGGCGGCATTCAGCCAAACAACTTGTTGAAGCAGCGCTGGTAATCTCGCGTTGCCTGGGCGCGGTGAGCGCGCCCCGAAACACGGCCAGAATTTTTGATTAACGCCTGCCTTATGGGTAGGCCACTTGGAAGCATGCTGACTATGGCTACGATTCATGTAGACGGCAAAGAATACGACGTAGATGGAGCCGACAACCTGTTGCAGGCGTGTCTGTCCCTCGGCCTCGATATTCCTTACTTTTGCTGGCATCCGGCGCTTGGAAGCGTCGGCGCTTGCCGCCAATGTGCGGTAAAGCAATACCAAAACGCGGACGATACGCGTGGCCGTTTGGTGATGTCCTGTATGACACCGGCATCCGATGGAACCTTTATTTCCATCGATGACGCCGAAGCCAAACAGTTCCGCGAGAGCGTGGTCGAGTGGTTGATGACCAACCACCCGCACGACTGTCCGGTATGTGAAGAAGGCGGTAACTGTCACCTGCAAGATATGACAGTAATGACCGGCCACAGCTTCCGTAAATATCGCTTCAGTAAGCGTACCCACAACAACCAGGAACTGGGGCCATTTATCTCGCACGAGATGAACCGCTGCATCGCCTGCTACCGTTGTGTGCGTTACTACAAAGACTATGCGGATGGCACCGATTTCGGTGTGTACGGCGCGCACGACAACGTCTATTTCGGTCGTCCGGAAAGCGGCACGCTGGAAAGCGAGTTCTCCGGTAACCTGGTAGAAGTGTGCCCAACCGGCGTATTCACCGACAAGACCCACTCCGAGCGCTACAACCGTAAATGGGACATGCAGTTTGCCCCGAGCATCTGCCAACAGTGCAGCATCGGTTGTAACACCAGCCCGGGTGAACGCTATGGCGAACTGCGCCGTATCGAAAACCGTTACAACGGCAGCGTAAACCACTACTTCCTGTGTGACCGCGGCCGCTTTGGTTATGGTTATGTAAATCAGAAAGATCGCCCTCGTCAGCCGCAGCAACTGCGTGGCAACGACTGGATCACTCTGAACGCCGAACAGGCGATGCAGGGTGCGGCAGATATTCTGCGTCAGGCCAACAAAACCATCGGTATCGGTTCACCGCGCGCCAGCCTGGAAAGCAACTTTGCGTTGCGTGAGCTGGTCGGTGCCGAGAACTTCTACACCGGTATCAATCAGGCTGAACAACAACGCCTGGACCTGATGCTCAACGTGTTGAAAAACAGCGGCGTGTATACGCCTAACCTGCGTGAAATCGAAAGCTACGACGCGGTGTTGGTACTGGGTGAAGATTTGACCCAAACCGGCGCTCGTATCGCGCTGTCGGTACGTCAGGCAGTGAAGGGTAAAGCCCGTGCGATGGCTGCGGCCCACCGCGTTGCCGACTGGCAGATCGCGGCGGTGCAAACCATCGGTCAGCACGCCAAACACCCACTGTTCATCACCAACGTTGATAACACCCGTCTGGACGACATCGCCGCCTGGAACTACCGTGCGCCGGTGGATGAGCAAGCCCGTTTAGGCTTCGCCATTGCCCACGCGCTGGATGAGTCGGCTCCGGCGGTGAGCGATCTAGCTGAAGACCTGAACAAGAAAATCGACGTTATCGTACAGGCGCTGGCCGGTGCGCAGAAGCCACTGATCGTGACCGGCAGCAATGCGGGCAGTACAGCGATCATTGAAGCTGCGGCCAACATTGCCAAGGCGTTGAAAGGTCGCGGTGCCAACGTGGGTATCACCTTCGTTGCAGCCGCTGCCAACAGCATGGGCCTGGCGATGATCGGCGGTGGTTCACTTGATGAAGCACTAGTGCAACTGGAAAGTGGCGCTGCCGATACTGCCATCGTGATGGAGAACGATCTCTATCGTCACGCACCGGCAGCTAAAGTGGATGCTGCGTTGGCCAAGGTCAGTAACCTGATCGTTGCCGACCATCAGCGCACCGCCATCATGGATAAAGCCAACCTGATCCTGTCTGCGGCCAGTTTCGCAGAGAGCGATGGGACCCTGGTCAGCCAGGAAGGCCGCGCACAGCGCTTCTTCCAGGTCTATGACCCGGCTTATTACGATGATGCCAAGAAAAATATCTACAGCGTGATGCTGGAAAGCTGGCGTTGGATGCACTCGCTGCACTCCACCTATACCAGCCGTCAGGTCGACTGGACTCAACTCGATGACGTGATTGCCGCCTGCGTAACCGCATTGCCGCAGTTGCAAGGTATTGTCGAGGCGGCACCAGATGCGACCTTCCGCATCCGTGGTCAGAAACTGGCTCGTTCACCGCACCGCTACAGTGGCCGTACCGCGATGCGTGCCGATATCAGCGTGCATGAACCGCGTCAGCCGCAGGACAAAGACACCATGTTCGCCTTCTCGATGGAAGGGAACAACAGCCCGCTGGCCGATCGTCAGCAGATCCCATTCGCCTGGGCTCCAGGTTGGAACTCACCGCAGGCATGGAACAAGTTCCAGGCCGAAGTGGGTGGCAAACTGCGTCATGGCGATCCGGGTATCCGCCTGATCGAAGCAGGGGAGGGGAACCTCGGTTACTTCACCGCAATCCCTGCCGCGTTTAAAGCCGAAGGCTGGCGTGTGGCGCCGTATTACCATCTGTTCGGCAGTGACGAAATGTCGCAGCGTTCAGACGTGATCCAGCAGCGCATGCCGCAGGCTTATGTGATGGTCAACGTTGCCGACGCCGCACAGCTTGGCGTTAACGCCGGTACCTGGGTCGAGTTCAGCTGTGCTGGCCAGACGTTACGTTTGCCGGTACGCCTGAGTGAAACCCTGAGCCAAGGCCAGGTTGGTTTGCCGCTTGGCTTGCCAGGGATCCCGCCGGTACTGGTGGGTGCGAAGGTTGAAAATCTGCGGGAGGCGGCACTATGAGCTGGTTTACACCTGAGGTGATCGACATCCTGATCGCCGTGTTGAAAGCGGTGGTGATCCTGTTGGTAGTCGTCACCTGCGGGGCCTTTATGAGCTTCGGCGAACGCCGTCTGCTGGGCCTGTTCCAGAACCGTTACGGGCCAAACCGTGTCGGCTGGGGCGGTTCGCTGCAGCTGGTCGCCGACATGATCAAAATGTTCTTCAAGGAAGACTGGGTTCCGACCTTCGCCGACCGCATGATCTTTACGCTGGCCCCGGTGATCGCCTTTACCTCGCTGCTGTTGGCCTTTGCCATCGTGCCGGTCAGCCCGACCTGGTCGGTGGCCGATCTTAACATCGGTATTCTGTTCTTCCTGATGATGGCTGGCCTGGCGGTGTATGCCGTCCTGTTCGCCGGCTGGTCCAGTAACAACAAATACTCGCTGTTAGGGGCGATGCGTGCTTCGGCACAAACCCTGAGCTACGAAGTGTTCCTCGGCCTGTCCGTGCTGGGCGTGGTGGCGCAAGCCGACTCGTTCAACATGCAGGCGATTGTTGAATCACAGGAACACATCTGGAACGTCATTCCGCAATTCTTTGGTTTCATTACCTTTGCGATTGCCGGTGTCGCGGTCTGTCACCGCCATCCGTTTGACCAACCGGAAGCCGAGCAGGAACTGGCTGACGGTTACCACATTGAATATTCCGGTATGAAATTCGGTCTGTTCTTCGTGGGGGAATACATCGGTATCGTCACCGTGTCCGCCCTGATTGTGACGTTGTTCTTCGGCGGTTGGCAGGGTCCATTCCTGCCGCCATTCATCTGGTTCGCACTGAAAACGGCCTTCTTCATGGTGATGTTCATTCTGATCCGTGCTTCGTTGCCGCGTCCGCGTTATGACCAGGTGATGTCATTCGGCTGGAAAATTTGCCTGCCGTTGACGCTGCTGAACCTGCTGGCAACCGCCGCGGTCATTTTGTACAACGCTCAATAAGGGGTGAATAAACCATGACATTGAAAGAGTTAGTGGTTGGTTTCGGCACCCAGGTGCGCAGCCTTTGGATGATTGGCCTGCACGCCTTCGCCAAACGCGAAACCCAGATGTACCCGGAAGAACCGGTTTACCTGCCGCCGCGCTACCGTGGCCGCATCGTGCTGACGCGCGATCCGGACGGTGAAGAGCGCTGCGTAGCCTGTAACCTGTGTGCGGTTGCCTGCCCGGTTGGCTGTATTTCCCTGCAAAAAGCAGAGCAGAAAGATGGCCGCTGGTATCCGGAGTTTTTCCGCATCAACTTCTCACGCTGCATTTTCTGCGGTCTGTGCGAAGAGGCTTGCCCAACTACCGCCATCCAGCTGACGCCGGATTTCGAAATGGGTGAGTTCAAGCGCCAGGATCTGGTGTACGAAAAAGAAGATCTGTTGATCTCGGGGCCGGGTAAATATCCGGAATATAACTTCTACCGGATGGCCGGTATGGCGATTGACGGCAAAGCCAAAGGCGAAGCCGAAAACGAAGCCAAACCGATCGACGTCAAAGGTCTGTTGCCTTAAGGAGCCAGCAAGCATGGAAATTGCCTTTTACTTGGCAGGATTCATTGCGATAGTCGCGACTATTCGCGTCATCTCGCATACCAATCCTGTGCATGCGCTGCTGTATCTGATCGTCTCTTTACTGGCGATCTCGGCAGTCTTTTTCTCACTGGGTGCCTACTTTGCGGGTGCTCTGGAAATCATCGTCTACGCCGGTGCCATTATGGTGCTGTTCGTGTTCGTGGTCATGATGCTCAACCTCGGCAACGCGGTGCAGCAACAAGAACGTGACTGGCTGAAACCGGCCGTCTGGATTGGCCCTGGTCTGCTGTCACTGGCTCTGCTGGTGGTACTGATTGTGGCGATCCGCAGCGTCTCTGACCAGGGCATCACCGGTGAGATGGTGGATGCCAAAGCGGTCGGGATCAGCCTGTTTGGTCCTTACGTACTGGCGGTTGAGCTGGCTTCAATGCTGCTGTTGGCGGGCCTGGTCGTGGCCTTCCACATTGGCCGTGAGCACAAACCGGGTGAAGTGTTCAGCAATACCCCGCCAAGCAGCGAAATGGCGAAAAGAAAATCGGAGGACCAAGCATGATCCCTCTTCAACATGGGCTGATCCTGGCGGCGATCCTGTTCGTTTTGGGGCTGACCGGCTTGATTTTACGCCGTAACCTGCTGTTTATGCTGATCAGTCTGGAAGTGATGATCAACGCTGCGGCGTTGGCGTTTATCGTGGCGGGCAGTTACTGGGGCCAGACCGATGGGCAGGTGATGTACATCCTGGCAATCAGTCTGGCGGCAGCGGAGGCCAGTATCGGTCTGGCGTTACTGCTGCAACTCTACCGTCGTCGTCATACCCTGGATATCGACACTGTCAGTGAGATGCGCGGATGAACCTATTATATTTAACTATTCTGCTACCGCTGGTCGGGTTCCTGCTGTTGGCATTTTCCCGTGGCCGCTGGTCTGAAAATACTGCGGCTACCGTTGGCGTTGGGTCGATTGGCCTGGCGGCGGTGGTCACGGCGTATGTGGCGATCGATTTTATCAGTCAAAAAGCCGCTGGTGTGCAGCTGTACGAGCAAAGCCTGTGGAACTGGATGGCCGTTGGCGATTTCAACATCGGCGTAACCCTGGTGCTGGACGGCCTGTCGCTGACCATGCTGTCGGTGGTGACTGGCGTCGGCTTCCTGATCCACATGTACGCTTCCTGGTACATGCGTGGTGAAGAAGGCTATTCCCGCTTCTTCGCTTACACCAACCTGTTTATCGCCAGCATGGTGGTATTGGTACTGGCAGACAACCTGCTGCTGATGTACCTGGGTTGGGAAGGTGTGGGCCTGTGCAGCTACCTGTTGATCGGTTTCTACTACAAAGATCCGGCCAACGGCGCGGCGGCAATGAAAGCCTTCATCGTCACCCGCGTAGGCGACGTGTTCCTGGCCATTGCGCTGTTCATCCTGTACCACGAGCTGGGTACGCTGAACATCCGTGAACTGATGGTGCTGGCACCGCAAAAACTGGCGGTTGGCGATACGGCCTTGACCTGGGCAACCCTGATGTTACTGGGTGGCGCGGTAGGTAAATCGGCTCAGTTGCCATTGCAAACCTGGCTGGCAGATGCGATGGCGGGTCCAACCCCGGTATCTGCATTGATCCACGCGGCAACGATGGTTACCGCTGGTGTCTACCTGATTGCCCGTATGCACGGCCTGTTCCTGATGACGCCGGAAGTGCTGAATCTGGTCGGTATCATTGGTGGCGTGACGCTGCTGCTGGCGGGCTTTGCCGCGCTGGTGCAGACCGACATCAAACGTGTGCTGGCCTATTCCACCATGAGCCAGATTGGCTACATGTTCCTGGCGCTGGGCGTGCAGGCATGGGATGCGGCCATCTTCCACCTGATGACCCACGCATTCTTCAAGGCGCTGCTGTTCCTGTCCTCCGGTTCGGTGATCCTGGCCTGTCATCATGAGCAGAACATCTTCAAGATGGGGGGCCTGCGCAAGAGCATTCCGCTGGTGTATGTGTGCTTCCTGGTGGGGGGCGCGGCGCTGTCTGCTCTGCCTATCATCACCGCTGGCTTCTTCAGTAAGGATGAAATCCTGGCGGGCGCCATGGCGAACGGCCACTTCAACCTGATGATTGCCGGTCTGATTGGCGCATTTATGACTTCACTGTATACCTTCCGCATGATCTTCATCGTGTTCCACGGCGAAGAGAAAATCAAAGCTCATGCTGGCAAAGGTATTACTCACCACCTGCCACTGCTGGTTCTGATGGTGCTGTCCACCTTCGTCGGCGCGATGATTGTGCCGCCGTTGCAGGGTGTACTGCCTGAGACGACTGAACTGGCACACGGCAGCGTTCTGACGTTGGAGATCGCCTCTGGCGTGGTCGCTATCGTCGGGATCCTGCTGGCGGCTGCGCTGTGGCTGGGCCAACGTCGCCTGGTAAACAGCATCGCGAACAGCGCTCCGGGTCGTTTCTTCTCGACCTGGTGGTTCCATGCCTGGGGCTTCGACTGGCTGTATGACAAAGTGTTCGTCAAGCCATACCTGGGTATTGCCAAGCTGCTGCAAAGCGATCCGCTGAACTCGCTGATGAATCTGCCAGCCGTGTTCTCCCGCTTGGGGAACCGTGGTCTGGCGGTGGGTGAGAACGGTCAGATCCGCTGGTATATCGCGTCTATGGGTGTGGGTGCAGTGGTCGTACTGGCTCTGTTGATTCTGGTTTAACTGAATAATTTAAACAGACGCATTTTGGGTTCGGCCCTTGGCGAAACAAGGGCCCGATACAAGTTTTTTAGATTATTCATATAAGGGACACAAAACGCCATGCTATTACCTTGGCTAATTCTTATCCCCTTTATCGGCGGTCTGCTGTGTTGGCAGTGCGAGCGTTTCGGCACTAAAATGCCGCGCTGGATAGCGTTGATCGCAATGGGGCTGACGTTGGCGCTTTCTCTGCAACTGTGGTTGCAGGGTGGCTATTCGTTGATCAAACCACTGGGCATGCCGCAGTGGCAGTCTGAGTTTATGCTGCCGTGGATCCCACGCTTTGGTATCAGTATTCACCTGGCGCTGGACGGCCTGTCACTGCTGATGGTAGTGCTGACCGGATTCCTGGGCGTGTTGGCGATCCTTTGTTCCTGGCGTGAAATCCAGAAGTATCAGGGCTTCTTCCACCTGAACCTGCTGTGGATCCTGGGCGGCGTGATCGGCGTGTTCCTGGCCATCGACCTGTTCCTGTTCTTCTTCTTCTGGGAAATGATGCTGGTGCCGATGTACTTCCTGATCGCCTTGTGGGGTCATAAAGCATCGGATGGTAAAACCCGTATCACCGCAGCAACCAAGTTCTTCATCTACACCCAGGCCAGCGGTCTGGTGATGTTGATTGCGATCCTTGGTCTGGTGTTTGTGCACTACAATGCGACCGGCGTGTGGACCTTCAACTACGAAGATCTGCTGAAAACCCCGATGTCGCACAACGTTGAATATCTGCTGATGCTGGGCTTCTTCATCGCTTTCGCGGTGAAAATGCCGGTGGTGCCATTGCACGGCTGGTTGCCGGATGCGCACAGCCAGGCACCAACTGCGGGTTCTGTCGACCTGGCGGGGATCTTGCTGAAGACGGCGGCCTACGGTCTGCTGCGTTTCAGCCTGCCGCTGTTCCCGAACGCTTCAGCCGAGTTTGCACCGATTGCCATGTGGCTGGGTGTGATTGGTATCTTCTACGGTGCCTGGATGGCGTTCGCACAGACCGATATTAAACGTCTGATTGCCTACACCTCCGTTTCCCATATGGGCTTTGTGCTGATCGCCATCTACACCGGTAGCCAGTTGGCTTACCAGGGTGCGGTGATCCAGATGATTGCTCATGGCTTGTCTGCCGCCGGTATGTTCATCATCTGTGGCCAGCTGTACGAACGTCTGCACACCCGTGATATGCGTCAGATGGGCGGCCTGTGGGGACGTATCAAGTTCATTCCTGCGCTGTCACTGTTCTTTGCGGTAGCCACCTTGGGGATGCCGGGTACCGGTAACTTTGTGGGTGAATTCATGATCCTGTTCGGCAGCTTCCAGGTTGTGCCAGTGATCACCGTGATTTCTACCTTCGGTCTGGTGTTTGCTTCGGTTTACTCGTTGATCATGATGCAGCGTGCCTACTACGGTGCGCCAAAATCTGACCAACCGTTGCCGGGCATGACCGCACGTGAACTGTTTATTATTCTGCTGTTGGTGGTACTGCTGGTGCTGCTGGGTGTGTATCCTCAGCCAATCCTCGATACCTCAAGTGCGGCAATGAGCAACGTGCAACACTGGTTTGCTCCGGCAGTTTCAGCAATTTCAACAACAAGGCCGTAATTCGCCATGACAATAACTCCTCAACAACTGATCGCACTGTTACCGCTGTTGATCGTCGGATTGACGGTGGTGGTTGTGATGCTGTGCATTGCGTGGCGACGCGACCACTTTATCAATGCCACCCTGACAGTGATCGGTCTTAACCTGGCGCTGCTTTCACTCTACTTTGTTGGCCAGGTAGGCCCAATGGACGTCACCCCGCTGGTGCGGGTTGACGGTTACTCGATGTTCTATTCCGGGCTGGTGCTGCTGGCGAGTCTGGCAACCTGTACCTTCGCCTATCCATGGCTGGTAGGTTACCCGGATAACCGCGAAGAGTTCTACCTGCTGGTGCTGATTGCCACCATGGGTGGCCTGCTGCTGGCAAGTGCCAACCACCTGGCTTCACTGTTCCTGGGTATTGAGCTGATCTCGCTGCCGCTGTTTGGTCTGGTGGGCTATGCCTATCGCCAGAAGCGTTCGCTGGAAGCGGCCATCAAGTACATGGTGCTGTCTGCTGCGGCCTCCAGCTTCCTGCTGTTCGGCATGGCGCTGCTGTACGCCGAATCTGGTGACCTGTCACTGGCCGGTCTGGGCAAGAGCATGCAAGAGAGCATGGTGCATCAGCCGCTGATCCTGGCAGGCATGGGCATGATGATCGTCGGCCTGGGCTTCAAACTCTCCCTGGTACCTTTCCAGCTGTGGACGCCGGATGTGTATCAAGGGGCGCCTGCGCCAGTCTCAACCTTCCTGGCTACCGCCAGCAAGATTGCGATCTTCGCGGTGGTTATGCGTTTGTTCCTGTACGCTCCGGCTGCCGATAACGAAGCGTTGCGGATGGTGTTGTCGATCATCGCCGTCTGCTCGATCCTGTTCGGTAACCTGATGGCGATCAGCCAGACCAACCTCAAGCGACTGCTGGGTTACTCCTCTATCGCTCACTTGGGTTATCTGCTGGTGGCACTGGTTGCGGTGCAGACTCACCAGCTGTCGCTGGAAACCGCCGGGGTTTATCTGGCCGGTTACCTGTTCAGCAGCCTGGGTGCCTTCGGTGTGGTTAGCCTGATGTCCAGCCCATACCGTGGCCCGGATGCCGATTCACTGTTCTCTTACCGTGGTCTGTTCTGGCACAAGCCAATCCTGTCTGCGGTGATGACGGTGATGATGCTTTCCCTGGCCGGTATTCCGATGACGCTGGGCTTTATCGGTAAGTTCTTCGTGATTGCGATGGGCGTCAGTGCCCACCTGTGGTGGTTGACCGGTGCCGTGGTGCTGGGTAGTGCGATCGGCTTGTACTACTACCTGCGTGTGACCGTCAGCCTGTTCCTCAGTGCGCCGGAAACCCTGGTTCGCGATACGCCAAACAACTGGGCGTTGACCGCCGGTGGTGTGGTGGTGCTGATCTCTGCCGCGTTGGTGCTGTTGCTGGGTATCTACCCGCAACCGCTGATCACGCTGGTGCAGATGGCACAGCCGATGTTCTGATCGATATCGAGCTAGACAACAAGGGTCGCCGGATGGCGGCCCTTTTTATTGGTGGGCTACCATGTGTCACTTATGTAGGGGCGCCGTATGCTGCGCTCGCTTAGCCGCATGCTGCGCCATTAGATCGCAACCTTATTTTTAGTCAGCGACGCATATTTCTGGTAAATGCTGGTATTCTTGCAGGGTGCCGCTAAGTCAGCGTATTTGCAGCCCGGGCGGGCCGCATTCTGGGGAAATCATGGTTGCTTTATGGATGGTTGCTGCCAGCGTGTTTTTCGCGCTGATGGGGGCCTGTATCAAACTGGCTTCGGCGAAGGTCGGCTTCTTCGATATCGTTTTTTACCGTTCATTGATCAACGTGGTGATTGTGGCGGCGCTGATCCAGCTGAAAAACATTGGCTTTCGCACCCAGCATCTTGGCCTGCACATGAAGCGTGCCGCGATCGGCAATGCGGCCATGTATTGCGGCTTTTATGCGTTAATCCACCTGCCTATTGCCACCGCCACAACATTGGGCTACACCAACCCGATTTTCCAGTCGGTGATCACCTTCGTGACGGCCAGAGGCCAACTGACTGGCAAGCTGCTGTTCTCAGTGCTGCTGGGCTTTGTCGGCATCCTGATCCTGTTGCGCCCAGACGTGCCGCACGGGGAATATACCGCCACCTTGATCGGCCTGCTCTCAGGACTGTTGACCGCATTGGCCTATTTCAACGTCGGCAAGCTGGTGCGTACCGGGGAGCCAGAGTTGCGCGTGGTGTTCTACTTCTCACTGGTCGGCACCCTGTTTGGTTTGCTGATGACGTCGATAGTTGGCTTTGCCGCGTTGGATGCCACCAGCTTGCTGTACGTTTGCGCCATCGGCGTATTCGGTAGCCTGGGGCAGATCACCATGACTCGCGCCTATGGCGGTGGCAACGCGGTCACCGTCGGCATTCTGTCCTACAGCACGATCATTTTCTCCACGCTGCTCGGTTACCTGATCTTTGCCCAGACGTTATCCTTTATCGCTGCGGCGGGCATGGTGCTGATCATTCTCTCCGGTGCGCTGGCCATAGCACGCCGTCGTGTGCCGGCCAAAACGGTGGAAAGGGCCTCGGTGTGACTTTGCTGTCCGTAATTGCCCGATGAATTGGTGAAAAAATGCACCAATATTGTGATTAATATCACATATTTATGATTGAATAACGTCAAATTGCACATGTATTGTGATTTTTATCACATCTTATCGGCTTGTTTCGCGTAAACTGTGTGGATTATTTTTAGCGGATCAGGGTTATGAACGTCATTTTTGCCATTGCGATAACTACCGGTATTCTTTCCGGCGTATGGGGCTGGGTTGCTATCAGCCTTGGGCTAATCAGTTGGGCGGGCTTTCTTGGCTGCACGGCCTATTTTGCCTGCCCGCAAGGTGGTCTCAAGGGCCTGGCAATCAGCACGCTGACCTGCTTGAGCGGCGTGTTCTGGGCGATGGTCATCATTCATGGCAGCGCGTTGGAACCTGCCTGGAGCATTCTAGGCTACCTGTTGACCGGCATTGTCGCCTTCCTGATGTGTATTCAGGCTAAACAGCAGTGGCTTGGTTTTGTGCCCGGCACTTTTATTGGTGCCTGTGCGACCTTTGCCGGCGACGGTAACTGGCCGTTGATCACGGCCTCATTGCTGGTCGGGCTGCTGTTTGGCTACGCGATGAAAAACAGTGGCTTGTGGCTGGCCGCACGCCGCAAATCTCCCGCAGCATCGCTGACCGAACAAGCCTCCACCGACGCCTGAAAGGGCGTCAGTTTCTTGCCTTGCCTCTTTTTTAGTCAACTTTCCGATGGCGTGTATCCGGGTCATGTCCTACCATGGGACTACGACCACGGGTTGTTGATGGTTAAGCAACGTTGGATTTATTGATAACGGAGAGCTGGAAGATGGCAATAAACAGAGACGAGAACCAAACGACGCTGGATGACGATCTGAGAATGCTGAGCGACACCCTGCAAGAGGTGTTGGACTAATCCGGCGATCGTGCCGATCAGGCCTATACGGATATCAAAGCGCATGCCGAGCGGGCACTCAAGGACGTGAAGTCGCGTCTGACCAGCAGCAGTGAGTGCTACTACGTGCGGGCGAAAGAAGTGGCGTGCCGCGCAGATGATTATGTACGTGACAAACCCTGGCATAGCGTAGGCATTGGTGCCACGGTGGGTTTGGTGCTTGGGCTATTGTTGGCCCGTAAGTAAAGCCAATAGGGCGCTAACTGTATTTCCTACCGCAACACCCCAAGCTTGAGGCAGGTGGGGATCATACAGGTTAGCCGACCGTTGAGCGCAAGGATGCGCGATTGCGAGCCCCCATGGACGGGTTTACGGCGTGTCGGCGTTCTGTATGATCCCCATCTGTAGCATTATTAGTTGTAGCGATTAAACTACTGCGTCCTTAATGACTTCCCAGTATCACCTCCACCTGATAGGTTTTGGCCTCATCAGTCAACGTAATCACCGCTTCCTGCTGCGCGACACCATCAATGATCACCCGAGTCTCTCCTTCGCCCTGGCGCAGGGTTAAGTGATATTCACTTGCCCCTTCACGATAGGTCATGGTGACCGGTGGCCAATCCGCCGGTAAGCGGGTGTGGATGGAGAGCGTATTGCCATGGCGTTTCAGGCCAAGCAGCGACTCGACGATCAACCGATACATCCAGCCAGCTGAGCCGGTATACCAACTCCATCCTCCACGCCCGACGTGCGGGGCGACCGCGTAAATATCCGCCGTGGCGACATAAGGCTCGACCTTGTAGCGCTCGGCTGCGGTGCTATCCAGGCTGTGATTGATCGGGTTAATCAGCGCCATCAACTCCCAGGCGCGCTCGATATTGCCCATCTCGGCGAACGCCATCACTGCCCACACCGCGCCATGAGTATATTGACCGCCATTTTCCCGTACGCCGGGCAGATAACCTCGGATGTAGCCAGGATTCGGGCCGTTGCCGTCAAACGGCGGGGTCAGCAGTTTGATGATGCCAGCCTGATCGTCCACCAGATGCTTGTCCAAGGATCCCATTGCCTGTGCGCTACGTTCCTTATCACCAGCACCGGAAAGGATCGACCAGCTTTGGGCGATGGCATCTATGCGGCACTCGGCGGCTTGTTGAGAGCCCAGTGGCTCTCCGCTGTCGAAGTAACCACGGCGATACCATTCGCCATCCCAGGCGTTACTGTGCAGATTGGCGCGCAGTTTTTCCGCTTCCTCACGACATAGCTCCGCCAGTTCCTGATCGCCACGACGGGTGGCCAGTTTGCCGTAACGTTGCAGGATGTAGAACAAGAAGAAGCCGAGCCAAACGCTCTCGCCCCGGCCTTCCAACCCCACCATATTCATACCGTCGTTCCAGTCACCGGCTCCCATCAGTGGCAGACCATGTTCGCCAAACGTCAGGCCATGCTTCAGCGCTCTGGCCCCGTGCAGATACAGGCTTTCCTGTTCTGCGCTGATGCCTGGCTGTTCATACGAGGATTCCTCACCGGGCGCCAGTTTATGGGCCTCCAGATAACCTACCTGTTCTTCGAGGATTTGCTGGTCGTCGGTGGCGTCGAGGTAATGGCAAATCGCCAACGGCAACCACAGATAATCATCGGAGCAGCGGGTACGTACTCCGTTGCCTTGCGGCGGATGCCACCAGTGCTGAACGTCACCCTCAACAAACTGGCGCGAAGCACATAACAGGATCTGCTCACGCATCCGCTCGGGCAGGGCGTGTGTCAGGGCCAAGGTGTCCTGGAGCTGATCGCGGAAGCCAAAGGCACCGCCGGACTGGTAATAACCGCTGCGAGCATGGATGCGGCAGGAAAGGGCTTGATACAGCAACCAGCCGTTAGCCAGCAGGTTAACCGCAGTGTGGGGTGTGCCGATCTGCACCTTATTGAGGATTTTGTCCCAATGGGCATCGACCTGCTGCAACTCGTGTTGTAAGGCTTCTTCGCTGAGATACTGGCGCAGCAGGGATTCGGCTTCGTCGGCATCTTGTCCTAGGCCAAGCGCAAACACAAAGCTGCGCTGATCGCCGTCGATCATACTGATGGCCGATTGCACCGCTCCACAGGGATCCAACCCGGCACCGGTCTTGCCGGACAAGCGCCGCAGCTTAAGCACCGCAGGAGCGGCCAGCGACCCGTTGCGACCAATAAATTCCCGCCGATCGCCAGTGATCGAACAATGGACACCGGTAACGCCGAAGAAAGCGGTACGCGGTGACCCACTGCTGACATAATGGTTGCTGGCGAGGATCCCGCAGCCTCCTTGCGGCGTTGCGGCTCGGGTAACCACATGCATCGCCGATTTCTGGCGTAAATCACCGAGGATCAGCTCGGCATAACCGGTAGTCGAAAGTTTACGCGTACGGCCAGAGGTATTGGTGAGCGTTAGCAGGAACAGCTTCACCGGAGCCTCTTTGGCAACCAGCATCGTCAACTGGCTGTCGATGCCGCCTTCCCGGTGTTCAAACACGCTGTAGCCAAAGCCGTGACGCGTCAGATAATGGCCGCGCCCACGGGCGGGCAGCGGGGTAGGTGACCAGACGTGACCGCTTTCTTCATCGCGCAGATAGAAAGCTTCGCCGCTGCGATCGCTGACCGGATCGTTATCCCAAGGCGTTAAGCGGTATTCATGCGCATTCTCATACCAGGTGTACGCCTGGCCGCTTTCCGAGATCACCGAGCCGAACATCGGGTTGGCGATCACGTTGGACCACGGCGCTGGCGTCACTTTGCTTTCGTTCATGGCGATCACATATTCGCTGCCATCCTCCGAGAACCCGCCAAACCCGTTGTAAAACTGAAGTTTGTCGATAATCGGCAACTGCGGCGAATGCAGATTGCGCGGCACATTGGCCATGGTCGCCAGTTTGGAGGAGGCGGTCGGCGGCCCCAATGGCTGTTGCAGCGTTTGCGGCAGTTGCAGCCGCTGATTGAGCTGCTCTGTCAGGCCACCACGGCGGTCATCCAGATAAATGCGCGCCACGCTCAGCAGCAGAGTGTGATCTTCCGGAGACATATGCTCACTGGAGCGCACGAAGATCCCTCCCGGTTTGTCCGTCAGGGACGACTCCATCCCGGCGGCGATCAGTCCCATGATCTGATTTTGCAGATCTTGCCGATAACCACCGGAGTCCTCATTGAGGATCACCAAATCGACCTGCAATCCTTTCAGTCGCCAATAGTTGTGCGCCTGGATCAGTTGTTGCACCAAAGCGATATTTTCACCATCGGTGACAGACAGCAGCACGATCGGCAAGTCACCGGAAATCGAGTAACCCCACAGGCCGGACTGCCCACGGCGGTTATTGATAATTTCATTGCTGGCGGCACGCATCTCCTGCGCGGGGAACACCACCGCGCTAGCCAGTCGGTTAAACAGATTGGCGTCTTCTTCATTAGCGTTAAGCTGGCGCAGCACCACCTGGCTGTGCGACCAGGCGAGTTCGAAAATACGGTCGGCCATATGGCGGTCGCGGTATTTCTCCAACATCGCCAGGCTGGTGGCGCGGTCCTCACAGACCCCGTAGAAGATATCCAACGTTAGCGGCACGTTTGGCTCCAACTGGATCCGCTGACGGATGGCGATAATCGGATCGATCACCGGCCCGGCGCTATTGGTCAGGGGCTGATTCTGATGGAGTGCCTGCGGGTTGGCTGCCGTCCGGCCACGGCCGATAAACTTGGCCCGATCGGTTTCAAAGGAGGTCTGGCTAGCCGCACCCTGGACCGACATCATATGCAGCAACCATGGCGACTTTTCTTTCGGCTCACGCGGACGGCGGTGGCACAGAATGGCATCCTGTTCCGGCAACAGCTCGGTTTGTACAAACAGGTTGCTGAACGCCGGGTGGGCCAAATCGTTGCTGGCAGGAGCCAGCACCACTTCGGCATAGCTGGTGATTTCAATGATCCGCGGCTGCTTGCCACGGTTCACCAAGGTCAGGCGCCGCAGCTCGATATCGTCCTCAGGGGAGATCACCACCTGGGTTTTCACCGATAACAGGCCCTGTTTACGTTGGAATTCCGCCCCGGCGTCGTTGAAGACGGCGCGATAGCCTCCCTTCTCGGTTTCGCCGGTAGGATGCCAGGTATTGCTCCACACCTCGCCGGTTTGTGGGTCGCGCAGATAGCAGAACGCGCCCCAGTTATCGCAGGTGGCATCCTCACGCCAGCGGGTCAGGGCCAGATTCTGCCAGCGGCTGTAGCTGCCACCGCTTTGGGTGACCATCAGGTGGTAATTGGCATTCGACAACAGTTGCACTTCCGGGATCGGCGAATCGACACGGGTGAACTCACGTGCGGCGAAGCTGGACGGTTTAATCGCGCCTTCATGAGTTTCGAAGTGGCGGCGGGTGCTGTACAGCTCTACCGCATCTGGCACCCGCTCCTGCAACAGCAAACGGGTTGACTGGAAGGCAGGATAGCTGGCAAAGCGTTTCACCATCGGCGCATCCAGCAGCAGGTGGGATAACGCCAAGAAGCTCATGCCCTGGTGGTGCGCCATGTAGGAGCGGACAATCACATACAACTGCCCACGGCTGAGGCGCGATGTGGTGTAGTCCAGCGCTTCGTAGAAGCCATAGCGACCCTTGGCCCCGTTTTTTCCAGCTCAACCAGATTGCTACAGGCGCTGTCCGGATCGACAATCAACGCCATCACCGTGGCGTAAGGGGCGATCACCATATCATCACCCAGCCCGCGCCGCAGCCCCAAGCCCGGCACACCAAAGGCGTGATACTGGTAGTTTTGCGCCGCATCAAAGCCGAAGTAACCGGACTCGGAAATTCCCCACGGTACACCGCGCTCCTTGCCCCAGGCAATTTGCCGATCGACGGCCGAACGGCACATTTGCACCAGCAAGGTATCGGGGTAGGCGGGCATCACCAACTGCGGCATCAGGTATTCAAACATCGAGCCGCTCCAGGACATCAGCGCTGGCTCGTTGTCGATCACCGTAAACAACCGGCCTAGCGCAAACCAGCTACGCTGCGGGATTTGGTTGGTGGCTATGGCAACATAGTTGGTCAGGCGGATTTCCGAGGCCAGCAGATCGTACTTACCGCTGTCGGCACGGTTTTGATCGCAATTGAAGCCGACGGTCAGCAAATGCGTGGCTTCGTCATACAGGAAGCTGAAGTCCATTTGCGCCATGGCTGTCAGGCGACGTGCCAACTGTGCCAATTGCTCGAGGCGCTCCGATGCCAATTGCATCACGGCATCCAGCCGTGTTTGCTGCTCTGCGGACAGCGTCAGTCGCTTAGGTGGGCTGGCCAGCCAATGCAAGCCGGGGATCTGTTCCAGCTCTGGCATGCTGTCGCTCAGCCAGCCAAACCATAATGCCCATTCGGCACAGAATTCATTGAGCTGCTGGTGCAGGTTGCCAGCCCAGCGTTTGACCTCGTCACCCTGTTGCAGAGCGGGTTCCTGTAGCCCGTTACAATGGTTACGCATTTCATTGAGTTCGGCCTGTAGCGCCGCCGGATGGGCTTTCTGCGCCTGCTCCCAATGTTTACGCAGTTTGACTAAGCCTTTCGGCGCGGCAGTGCCCCAGTGTTGCTCCAGTATCAGTAACGTATCTTCCAGCCCGGCAAGCATGCGAGCCGGATCGATGACGGGTTGCATGGCTAATGCCGGCAGGCCCGCGCTCAGGGTCAGCAGGTGACCTGCGAAATTACCGCTGTCCACGCTGGAAACATAGCGTGGATTGAGCGGTTCCAGGGTACGGGTGTCGTACCAGTTGTACAGGTGGCCGCGATAGTGCTCCATGCGATCGAGCGTATTCAACGTCAGGGTAATGCGCTGTAAAGCTGTGCTGAGGGTGATATAACCGAAGTCACAGGCGGTAAGATCGGCCAACAGCGCCAGCCCGATATTGGTGGGTGACGTGCGGTGTGCCACCACCGGCTCCGGGATCTCCTGGAAGTTATCCGGCGGCAGCCAGTTTTCCTGTTGATTGACAAAGGTGGCGAAAAACTCCCATGTCTCGCGACTGGTCTGGCGCAGGAAACGGCGTTGGCGATCGTCGATGGCCGTTTTGCTGCGCTGGGGTTCCAGGCTGAGTGTATAAAGCAGGTATGGCGACAGGATCCACAAGGCGGCTAACGGGATGGCGACTAACAGCGCCACCGGGCTGGAAAAGGCGGCCAGTAGCAATAACAGAATGCCAGCAGTCGGGTTGACCCACAGGCTGCGATAAAAATTCCCCAGCGTGACGGTCAGATGATGTTTGGATTGGTCGAAGCTGGTCCACTCTTGCAGATTGCGTTTACTGACCAGCAAACGCCACAGGGTGATGCCAATGGCTTTCAGGCTGTACCAGGCCTCGTGAGGCAGCTCGGCCAGGCGCAGGCCAATCTGGGAAAGCCGATGCAATGAGCCCTTCAGTGCCAGTTGCAAATGCTGAATAAAAGGCCGCCGCGGGGGCTTGCGCACCACATCCTGTAATAGTGCCACCAGCGTGGGCAGCAACAGAATAATAGCGAACACGGCCAGCCAATATTGGGTATCTGGCAACCAGGTGAAGCCAAAGAACAGTAGTAACAGGAAGCATGGCGCTACCAGGCTGCGGCGGAGGTTATCCAGCAGTTTCCAACGTGAAAGGGGGCTTAATGGGTTGGTAACCCGCGAACCATCTTCGGTAATGACTCGGGGTAGCAGCCAGTTGAATAACTGCCAATCGCCGCGGATCCAGCGGGTACGGCGGGCGACATCGACCAGATAGTTACTCGGATACTGCTCGTAGAGCAAGACGTCACTCAGTAAACCGGAGCGGGCATAGCAGCCTTCCAACAGATCGTGACTTAGCACCAGATTCTCCGGACAGGTGCCTTTCAGACTGTGAGAGAAGACATCGACATCGTAAATCCCTTTGCCGATAAACGAACCTTCGCCA
The DNA here is from genome assembly GCF_000633355.1 of Serratia sp. H1w. GTDB lineage: Bacteria > Pseudomonadota > Gammaproteobacteria > Enterobacterales > Enterobacteriaceae > Chania. The sequence goes on along the minus strand of NZ_AYMQ01000047.1, from coordinate 38,838 downwards.
AACAGATCCTGATAGATATCCGATGCCATCAGCGTATAAGGATCGTTACCCGGGGTACTGCTGCACAGGGCGGCGTAGCGGCTCTGACCATACGCGGGGATCTCCTCTGCCATACGGGGTTGCAGGATGGCATAACCTTCCACCACCCGCTGCTGTTTGGCATCATATTGAGGTTGATTCAGGGGATGCGCCATGGCGGCGATCAGCCGGTGCGCGCTTTCGCGTGGCAGCACGGTATCGCTGTCCAGGGTGATGACGTATTTGACGTTTTTCAGCACCTCCAGCCCTTGGCCAATCTGGGTGGTAAACGTATTGCCTTGGTTGCGCAGCCAATCGTTCAGCGCGTTTAACTTGCCACGTTTACGCTCCAGCCCCATCCAGCTCTGCTGCTGTTCATTCCACTGGCGATCGCGATGGAACAGGAAAAAGTGGCTTGGGCCTTCGCAGGTATATTGCGCATTTAGCTCGGTCATCTTCTGGCTGGCGTAGGCCAGCAGTTCTGCATCGTCTGGGTGCTGTTGCCGGGGCGAGTCGTTAAAGTCGGTGAGCAAGGCAAAGTGCAGGTGCTTCATGGCATTGCCGAGGTAACAAACTTCCAGCGTGTTGATCAACTGGTCAATGCCGGGCTTGCTGCTGATCAGCGTAGGGATGACGACCAGCGTGCGGAACTCGGCCGGAATGCCACAGGAAAAATCCAGCCTGGGCAGTGGCTGCGGTGAACGGCTGCGGGTGGTGACTTCACTGAGCAGGTTGAGGACGAACTGACCGATCACGATCCCCAATGGGAACAGCAAGATCAACAATCCCCAGGTAAGCCCGGTTTGGTGGGCATGACGTAGCAGCACAGCCCAGCAGGCCGTTGTCAGCAGGCTGATGCTCCCCAGCCAGGAAAGTAGCGGGGATTGGCTGAACGCATGGCGGATACGCGTAATGCGGCCAAGCTCTACGTCGAGGTGCTGTTCCAACTGCGGACGACCATCGTCGATCAGGTAATAGCCGACGTGATGAGTGCGCGGATCGCTACTGGGATCTTCGGCAGCGACATGAGCCATATTCAACACCTGCTTAGCAACGCCAACTTCATTGTGCGGGCAGTGGCGAGCCAACATTTCAACCACATGGCGGTAATTGTCGCGGGTATCGAAATGCATCATTGGATAGACACCGGCGGGATCTTCGCGCAGCGTCTGGTCGACCTGACTCATGGTTTCAACAAATTCTGCCCAGTCCATTTCGCTCAGTTGGCGCAGGCCGGCGATACTGTTGCTGACGGAAAGTTGGCTGACGGCCAGCTGTTGGTTGAAGCGGTGGATCAGCTCATCGGAAGTCAGGCTGACTTCAGCCAGGCGTTGTTCCACCCAGGTCAGCGGCAGCGCCAGCATGGTGCCGTGCCCTTGCAGACGGCGCACCAGTTCCGCCACGAAGGCGCTGGTGCGGGGGGGGTTGGAGCGAGCCATATCGGCAATGACAATAATCAGATTGGCCGGATCGTTTTCCGCCGACTCCAGCATCTTGGTTACCCAGCTATCGGCGAGGTTACGTTCTTCTTGCGCCTGCGCGACTTCAACCGCCACGCGGCGCAGGTTCTCGATCAGCGCCAGTCTCAGCATCCCCGGCAGCGCCCAAAGCTCGCCCAGGGTCAGATTGGCCTCTTTCTGGTAGGCGGCAATATAGCGTGTCAGGCTTTCGGCATCCCAGCGTCCATCGCCGTGTGCAATCGCTTCGGTGGCGATGTCGTAAATCCGCGGGCAATTATGGGGGGCGGTTAACTGTGGCAGCCCGCGGCCGAAGGTTTTCGGCAGATGGTGCCGAACGACGCGGATTTGCTCTTCAATCAGATAAAAGTTATCCAGCAGCCAGTCGCCTGCCGGTGTCATGGTGTTTTTCTTGTCGTTGCTCAATCTGCGGCAACTGTCCGTCAATACCTGCTCGTTGTTATCGAGGCGCTTAAGCAAATGGTAAGGCGTTTTATGGGTGGCCAGCTTATGAGAACGCGCCAGGCGCTGGCCATAACGCTCCATTTGGTCGACAGAAAACAGCTCTGCCTTGATGTTGCTGGCGGGAGGGACTTCGGCTGTGGCCCGGTTCTCCCGTAATTGTGAGCGGATGGCTTTTGCGCCGCGGCGCTGCTTCTTTAACCAATTGATAAGTCTTTCTTTCACGCCAAAAGCTCCTTACATCTGACCCAAAGGGCAGTTGGTTATTACCGTTGGGAGGCTGCGAACATCTTGATTTCACTATCGATATGATATGACAAGAATTCACTGCGGCAGGAACATGACTTCTAAGTATAGTTGCATAGCGTGCTGGTGATTGTTTTTTAATCTTAAACTTCAGTTTTAATAAACAATATATGGTGGAAGGCATTGGTTAATAGGCGCTATTTTTCCGCCCTCGCCAGTTGATTTACCGTATAATTCCCCACATAGCGTTTGGTTAATGAGGTGGTAGTGGAACAACTTTCGGGATTGCTGCGGCAGTTAGGCCAGCAGCTTGGGCAAGATTTTCCCTCTCAAGCCGGATTTCGGCAGTTAACCCTGGCGGTTCCCGGCCATCTGAGCGACTTGCTGCTGGAGTGGTTGGCGGCGCAGGCTCTGTTCCCTCAGTTTTATTGGCGTCATCGTGAAGGCCAACAGGAGGCGGCAGTGTGCGGCTCCCTACGGCAGTTTTCGCACCCTTCCTTGGCGCAGGCATTTGTGAATAGCTATCCTGCGGCCCGTTTATGGGGGCTGACGGCCTTCGACGGTGAAGCCCAGTTGTTCTTGCCGCGTCTGGAAATTCTCAGCCGCCAAGGGAAGAGTGAGCTGACGCTAAACCTGTTTTCTGAAGATTCTTTGCATGCAGACGCTGGAGCTGCCCGAGACTGGCTTGCCAGCGTAGCAGTGGCAAAGCCGATTGCAGACTTGCGGGTGAACGTGTTGTCGGTGCTGCACCAGCCGGAACGCGCCGGGTGGGAAATCATGTTGCGCGAGGCGCTGGCAGCGATCGATCGTCAACAGATGGATAAGGTGGTCTTGGCGCGTAGCTCGGTATTGACGCTGGAAAGCCCGTTGTTTGCCCCTGCGATGATGGCTGCCAGCCGCAGAGTGAATCACCAGTGTTACCACTTCATGCTGCGCTTTGCTGCGCATTCCGCCTTCCTTGGCTCCAGCCCGGAAAGACTGTATCTGCGCGAGGGAGAACAGCTGTTTACCGAAGCATTGGCGGGGACCGTTACCAACCATCCTGATGAACGGCAGGCCAGGACACTGGCCCAGTGGTTGCTGCAAGACAATAAGAACCAACAGGAAAACCTGCTGGTGGTCGATGATATCTGCCAGCGTTTGCAAGGCAGTGCCAGAGCGGTTGATGTGTTGCCGCCAGAAGTGGTGCGCCTGCGTAAAGTGCAGCATCTGCGGCGGCGCATCGAAGGGCAACTGAACCACTGCGACGATGCCGATTGCCTGCAACGGCTACAACCGACGGCTGCGGTGGCCGGGCTGCCGCGCCAGGCATCACGTGAGTTTATCCGCCAGCATGAGCCTTTTTCCCGCCGCTGGTATGCCGGTTCTGCCGGTTATCTTTCCGTGGCTCAGGCTGAGTTCTGCGTTGCGCTGCGTTCCTGCCAAATCGAAGATGCCCAGGTTGAACTCTATGCTGGGGCGGGAATTGTCGCGGGTTCCGTTCCGGCACAGGAATGGCAAGAGATCGAAAACAAGGCGGCGGGCTTACGCACGCTGTTGCAACCAGAGCCTTCTCGCTGAGCCGTTGACAGGCGCATTGAGCAGGACGATCTTCGTGTGTAAACTTATTGTGTTTTATATGTTTGTTTTTTGTTCTCCTTTGCTGTGCCGTTGTCGGCACTGACAGTGGCAATTGATTTAATACGGGTCGGGATGATTCAACCTGTCACAGGGATATGCGGCGTTTTTGCGCCAGCGCAAAAGCCGTAAAGATAATTACTTATATAATTCAGAGTTATGATCCCCGGTTCGCTACCTCCTTTGGGTAGGCCTCGGCGCGTAACCTCTGTTTACTACTTGTGAGCGAAATATGTCGACAAGTGTTTTTAATCGCCGGTGGGCGGCGTTGTTGTTGGAAACGCTGGTTCGCCATGGAGTGCGGCATGTCTGTATCGCTCCGGGATCGCGCTCTACGCCCTTGACGCTGGCCGCTGCCGCCAACCGCGCTTTTGTCTGTCATACTCATTTCGATGAGCGGGGCTTGGGGCATTTGGCGCTCGGCTTGGCAAAGGCCACGCACGAGCCGGTGGCGGTGATCGTCACCTCGGGCACCGCAGCGGCAAACCTCTATCCTGCCCTGATTGAAGCTGGGTTAACCGGGGAGCGGTTGGTGTTCCTCACCGCCGATCGTCCGCCGGAGTTGATTAACTGTGGTGCCAATCAGGCGATCCGCCAAAACGGCCTCTATTCGAGCCACCCCACCTTGAATATCGATCTGCCGCGCCCAAGCCCGGATATTCCGGCCAGTTGGCTGGTCTCTACCCTGGACAGCGCGATGGCGCGCCTGCGGCAAGGAGCCCTGCATATCAACTGTCCGTTTGCCGAGCCGTTATATGGCGGTGATGAACAGCAGTATGAGCAGTGGTCGGCGGAGCTAGGGGACTGGTGGCAAGATACCCATCCTTGGCTGCGTGAAATGGACCCCCATCAGGTGATTAAGCAGCCAGACTGGTTTTTCTGGCGGCAGAAGCGCGGCGTAATTATCGCTGGCAGGATGGGCGCGGAAGAGGGCGTACAGCTGGCTGAATGGGCGGGGTTGCTCGGTTGGCCGTTGATCGGTGATGCCCTTTCGCAGACCGGGCAACCGCTGCCCTGTGCCGATTTATGGTTGACTAACCCGCAGGCGCGCGATCTGTTGGCAAGCGCGCAGTTGGTGGTGCAATTTGGCAGCAGCCTGACGGGCAAACGCCTGCTACAGTGGCAGGAACGCTGTCAGCCGGAGGAATTCTGGCTGATCGACGATCTGCCTGGGCGTCTCGATCCTGCACATCATCGTGGCCGTCGCATCCGTTCTACCGTTGGGGAGTGGCTCGATCTGCACCCGGCGCAACCGCGCTCACCTTGGGCTGGCGATCTGTCCGCGTTGGCGGATGATGCCCTTGATGCGACGTCACAATATCTGGTGAACCGGTTTGGCGAGGCCCAACTGGCCCATCGTCTGCCTGAGCTATTGCCGGAGAATGGCCAGCTGTTTCTCGGCAATAGCCTGATCGTGCGCCTGATCGATGCCTTAACCCAGTTGCCAGCCGGTTATCCGGTGTTCAGCAATCGCGGAGCCAGCGGTATCGACGGGCTAATCTCTACCGCCGCCGGGGTTCAGCGTGCGACAGCCAAGCCTACATTGGCGGTGGTCGGCGATCTTTCCGCACTTTACGATTTGAACGCCTTGGCGCTGTTGCGCCAATGTTCGGCCCCCACGGTGCTGATCGTGGTGAATAACAATGGCGGACAGATTTTCTCACTGTTGCCAACGCCGGAACCTGAGCGCCAGCGGTTTTACTGCATGCCGCAGGACGTGGAGTTCAGCCACGCGGCGGCCATGTTCCAACTGGATTATGCCTGCCCGGAAAACTGGGGGCAGTTGCAACAGGCGGTGGAAAAGGCCTGGCGTCATAGCGGTGCCACTTTGATTGAGTTGCAGGTGCCGCCAAGCGATGGTGCAGAAACCTTGCAACATCTGGTGCAAAAAATGGGGGCAAACTGATGCTGGCTTCCCGCGTGTTACAAAAGGGCGAAAGCCAACGTCCATGGCTGATCTGGCTGCATGGCCTGCTGGGGAACAACAACGAGTGGCGGGTGATCGCCTCGCGTTGCGAACAGTGGCCGTCGCTGGCAATTGATTTGCCCGGCCATGGTGATTCTGCCGATCAATCCTGTCTGGATTTTGCCGATGTCAGCAAGCAAATCACCGCCACCCTGCAGCAGCATAATATTGAACGTTACTGGCTGGTGGGGTATTCGCTCGGCGGGCGCATCGCTATGTACCATGCTTGTTGCGGCGATGCGCAAGGGCTGCAAGGCATTGTGATCGAAGGCGGTAACCCTGGGCTGGAGAACGAAGACTTACGCGCCCAACGGCGTGCCCATGATGCTGCCTGGGCGAAGCGTTTTCGCACGGAAAAGATCCGAAAGGTGTTGGCCGATTGGTATCTCCAACCGGTATTTGCCAACCTCAGCCCGGTACACCGTGAGGCGCTGATCGCCGCTCGTGCCGATAATCATGGCCCGGCGATTGCCGACATGCTGGAGGCCACCTCACTCGGACGGCAACCGTGGTTGGTGCCACAATTACAACAGTTGTCACTGCCGATGATGGTGCTATGCGGTGCCGACGATCATAAGTTTCAGGCGTTGGCGCGTGATGCCGGTTTGCCACTGCAAACCGTGCCAGAGGCGGGCCACAACGCCCATCTGGCCAATCCGGCAGATTTTGCTGCCGCGCTCGATGAATTTCTTGCTAAAAAAGGAACCAAACATGCTGTATCCCAATGAAGAACAACTGTACGCCGCGATCGACTGGCAGGACTGCTCGGGTGATTTCGAAGACATTCTGTATCACAAGTCCAGCGATGGTATCGCCAAAATCACCATCAACCGCCCGCAGGTGCGTAATGCCTTCCGCCCGCACACGGTGAAGGAAATGATCGAAGCGATGTCGAACGCGCGTTATGACGACGGTATCGGCACCATCATTCTTACCGGTGCCGGGGATAAAGCCTTCTGTTCCGGCGGCGATCAGAAAGTGCGCGGTGACTACGGCGGCTATCGTGATGACAGCGGCGTGCATCACCTGAACGTACTGGATTTCCAACGCCAGATCCGTACCTGCCCTAAGCCAGTGGTGGCGATGGTAGCCGGATATTCCATCGGCGGCGGCCACGTGCTGCATATGATGTGCGATCTGACCATTGCGGCGGATAACGCCATCTTTGGCCAGACCGGGCCAAAAGTCGGTTCCTTTGACGGCGGCTGGGGCGCATCCTACATGGCGCGCATCGTCGGCCAGAAGAAGGCCCGTGAGATCTGGTTCCTGTGCCGCCAATACGATGCCGCTGCGGCGTTGGATATGGGCCTGGTCAACACCGTTGTGCCATTGGCCGATCTGGAAAAAGAGACCGTACGCTGGTGTCGTGAGATGTTACAGAACAGCCCGATGGCCCTGCGCTGCCTGAAAGCCGCACTGAATGCCGACTGCGATGGTCAGGCCGGGCTGCAAGAGCTGGCAGGTAACGCCACCATGTTGTTCTACATGACCGATGAAGGCCAGGAAGGGCGCAACGCATTTATCGAAAAACGCCAGCCTGACTTCAGCAAATTCAAGCGTAATCCGTAATGACGGCGCTAACCCGCGTTGCCGCGATCTATCGCTATAGCCTGCCGATGGAGGCGGGCGTGGTGCTGCGCAACCAGCGGCTGAAAACTCGTGATGGCCTGCTGATCCACCTGCAACAGGATGGGCAGCAAGGTTGGGGGGAAATTGCTCCCTTGCCGGAGTTCAGCCAGGAGACGCTCGATCAGGCACAGCAGGCGACTTTGGCCTGGGTGCAGGCTTGGGTTGCTGGCGGATCGTCAGTGGCAAGCGAATGGCCTTCGGTGGCCTTCGGAACCAGCTGTGCCCTGGCAGAACTGGCCGGAGAATTGCCCACCCAGGCCGACTACCGCAAGGCACCGTTGTGTACAGGCGATCCCGACGAACTGTTCGATCTGTTAGCCGCTCTGCCGGGGGAGAAAGTCGCCAAGGTGAAGGTCGGTCTGTACGAAGCCGTGCGGGATGGCATGGTGGTCAATGTCTTGCTGGAGGCTTTGCCGGATCTCAAGCTGCGGCTGGATGCCAACCGTAGTTGGACCCGGGCCAAAGCGGACGGTTTTGCCAAATATGTCAATCCGGCGTGGCGCGATCGCATCGCGTTTCTGGAAGAGCCCTGCAAAACCCGTGATGAATCGCGTGATTTTGCCCAGGCGACCGGGATTGCCATCGCCTGGGATGAAAGCGTGCGTGAAGCCGATTTTGTCGTACAGGCGGAGCCGGGTGTGGCGGCCATCGTCATCAAGCCAACCCTGGTGGGTAGCCTGGATCGCTGTCGCGAATTGGTTACGCAGGCGCATCAGGCCGGATTGGCGGCGGTGATCAGTTCCAGTATTGAATCCAGCCTGGGGTTGACTCAGTTGGCGCGCATTGCGCATTGGCTGACGCCGCAGACGGTGCCGGGTCTGGATACGTTGGATCTGATGCAGGCCCAGCTAGTTCGTGGCTGGCCAGAGAGCACCTTGCCGTTATTGGGTATTGATACCTTGGAGTGTGTATGGCGCAGTTGAGTGATTGGCCGTGGCGGCATTGGGCTAAACAGTGCCCACAGGCGACCGCGGTGATCTTTGAGCATCAGCAGGTCAGTTGGCTGATGTTACAACGGCAGATAGACGTGTTAGCCGCAGACTTTCAGCGCCAGGGTGTGTTACCCGGCAGCGGCGTAGTGCTGTGTGGCAAGAACAGTTACCCTTTGCTGTTAGCCTATCTGGCGCTATTGCAGTGCGGCGCGCGTTTGTTGCCGCTCAATCCGACGCTGCCTGCGCCGATGCTGGCAGCTTTACTGCCGGATCTGGATATCGACTTTGCCTTCAGCCCGGATGGTTTGCCTGAGTTGCCCCCTGGTGCGATCGTCTTGTCACCGCCGGGCGTTGACGAGTGTGACTTGCAGCTGTTGCCATGGGATGAACAACGGCTGGCGACACTGACGCTAACCTCTGGCTCCAGTGGTTTGCCAAAAGCTGCCGCTCATAGCTATGCCGGGCATCTTGCCAGTGCGGATGGTGTGTTGCATCTGATGGAGTTTCAGCCGCAGGATAGTTGGCTACTTTCGCTACCGCTGTTTCACGTTTCTGGTCAGGGCATAGTCTGGCGTTGGCTGGCTGTCGGAGCACAGCTTGTAGTACGCGAAATGCAGCCTCTGGCTGATGCGCTGGCGGGATGCACTCATGCTTCGCTGGTGCCGACGCAGCTTTGGCGTTTGCTGTCTGAACCGATGGCCCAGCATGCGCTAAAAGAAGTGCTGCTCGGTGGGGCGATGATCCCGGTATCCCTCACCCAGCAGGCCGAGGCGTTTGGGATCCACTGCTGGTGCGGCTATGGTTTGACGGAGCTGGCTTCGACGGTGTGCGCCAAGCGTGCCGACGAACTGCCCGGCGTTGGGGCACCTTTACAAGGTCGTGAGATCCGCCTGGTGGATCAGGAAGTCTGGATCCGTTCTGCCAGCCTGGCACTGGGTTATTGGCTGCGCGGCGAATTAGTGCCCATTACCGACGATCAGGGATGGTTCCATACCCGCGATCGTGGCGCGATGGAGCACGGTGAACTGCGTATTATTGGCCGGCTAGACAACCTGTTCTTCAGCGGTGGGGAAGGCGTACAGCCGGAAGATGTGGAACGTGTCTTTGCCGCGCATCCGCAGGTGTTGCAGGTATTTATCGTGCCAATCGACGATGAAGAGTTTGGCCAACGGCCGGTGGCGATAGTCGATCTGGAAGGCGATCTGACGTTGGAAGCGTTAATGCTCTGGGCGCAAGACCGGCTGGCGAACTTCCAGCGACCTATTGCCGCATTGCCGTTACCCGATGAACTAAAAAACGGTGGCATCAAGATTTCGCGCCGTCGACTGCAATTGTGGGCGAGCAGCCAACTGCGGGAATAGCGCGTTGCGTCGAAAAAACAAGGCCGCCCTCGGGCGGCCTTGTTATTGGTGTTACCGATTATTTCAGGCCCAGGGCCTTGGCAACGCCGTTGCCGTAATCCGGATGCACCTTGGTGAACAGCTCAACCTGACGGCGTTGGATCTGTTCTGGCACCTGCGACAGCTCACCGGCAATACGGGTGAACATACGTTGATGCTCCTCGGCACTCAGCAGATTGAACAGCGCACGCGGTTGGCTGTAGTAATCGTCGTCTTCACGATGATTCCAGTGATCGGCGGCACCTTCGATGCTCAATGGCGGCTCGCTGAAATCTGGCTGCTCCTGGAACACCCCAAAGCTGTTTGGTTCATAGGTTGCGCCGTTGCCGCTGTTACCGTCCACACGCATCGCCCCATCGCGATGATAGTTATGGAACGGGCATTTGGCACCGTTTACCGGGATCTGGTGATGGTTGACGCCCAGACGGTAGCGGTGCGCATCGCCATAGGAGAACAGACGGCCCTGCAACATCTTATCCGGCGAGAAGCTCACGCCAGGCACCACGTTGGCCGGGTTCATCGCCACTTGTTCCACTTCGGAGAAGTAGTTATCCGGGTTACGGTTCAGCTCGAAGAAACCGACATCGATCAGCGGATAGTCGCCGTGCGGCCAGACTTTGGTCAGGTCAAACGGGTTGTACGGGGTCTGTGAGGCTTCATGCTCAGGCATGATCTGGATTTGCAGCTTCCAGCGCGGGAAGTCACCGTTCTTGATGGAATCGAACAGATCACGCTGAGAACTTTCACGATCTTTGGCGATGATCGCTTCCGCTTCATCATCCATCAGGTTTTCGATGCCTTGCTCACAGCGGAAGTGGAACTTGACCCAGAAACGCTCGTTATTGGCATTGATAAAGCTGAAGGTGTGGCTGCCGAAACCGTGCATATGACGGTAGGATTTAGGCAAACCGCGGTCACTGAAGTCGATAGTCAACTGGTGCAGGGATTCGGGCAGATGGGAGAAGAAGTCCCATTTGTACACCGGGTTACGCAGGTTGGTGTGCGGATCGCGTTTAACCACGTGGTTCAGGTCAGGGAATTTGAGCGGATCGCGCAGATAGAACACCGGCGTATCGTTACCCACCAGATCCCAGTTACCTTCTTCGGTATAGAACTTCATGGCAAAGCCGCGGATATCTCGTTCGGCATCGGCAGCACCGCGCTCACCGGCAACGGTAGAGAAGCGGACGAACATTTCGGTTTGCTTGCCAATTTCGGAGAAGATTTTTGCGCGGGTGTACTGGGTAATATCGTGGGTGACGGTAAAGGTGCCGTAGGCGCCAGAACCCTTGGCATGCATGCGGCGTTCTGGGATCACCTCGCGGTCAAAGTGGGCCAGTTTTTCTAGGAACCAAACGTCTTGAAGCAGCATCGGGCCGCGTTTACCGGCGGTGATCACGTTATTGTTATCAACAACGGGCGCGCCAGCCGCGGTGGTTAATCCTTTCTTGCTCATCAATTGCTCCTTACTGTGTTGCAGTTAAGTTGATAGCTCAGTTTCGGGTGCTTTAAATCTTCATAATGATAACTAATGAAAAGGCCTACCCTGCTGACCTCAGTCAAAGACACTACTAGTTGTAGACTTATTCTCAGTCCTCGGCAAATAGGCAGCGCTTATCGTTGCAATTTTGCGGGTAACGGATTTTTAATTTTTTACAGTTTATTGAAAAATTAACAGTTTATTGCTTTAAATTAGCCGGGAATTGATGACAACTCGGTTACACTTGTCAGCATATTTTTTTCGGTGCCAGGCATCATCACTCCCTGATGATGAAGAATGAATAGGATCAATAATGAACAAAACTTTAGTCGCGTGTGCAGCAGGTTTGCTGTTTGTGGCTGGCTCTGCCAATGCGATCAGCGTGAGCGGTGAGGCTGGTGAGCATTACACCAACCTTGGTGTCGGTTTGGGGACTTCGACGGCGGGTCTGGGGCTGAGCGGCAACTGGATCCGTAGCGATCATGATGGGGATATCGGTAGTCTGGGCCTGAGCTTCAGCCTGCCGGTGGGGCCTTTGACGGCCACCGTAGGTGGCAAGGCGATTTATCTTAGCCCGGAAGATGGCAAGGATGGTGGGGCGCTGGCGTTAGGGGGCGGCCTGCAATGGGATCTCAACCGCTATCTCAGCCTGTATGGCGAAGGCTACTTTGCTCCAGAGTCGATGACCAGCGGAGCAAAAGCCTATAACGAAGCCAATGGCGGCGTGCGCTTGAATGTTCGTCCATTCAACGTGGATGTCGGTTATCGTTACATCAACATCGAAGGTAAAGATGGCAATCGTGACAATGCGATTGCCGATGGACCGTATATCGGTGTGGGTGTGGGCTTCTAATCCTGCCTGTGATGGGGGTTTTGGCCCCCATATTCCCCGTTTTAGCCAACGGCGGATAATAGACCGCTGGCAATGCCGATCTGAATGGCGATCACTGCCACCCCACAGACAAACACCAGCGCCAACGCTGGCGTCCCGCCCCAGACTCGATAGCTGGCCTGATGTTGACGGCGAGTTTTCCAGACCAGTAACGAAGGCAGCAGCAGGGCAAGCACGGCAAGCGCGATTGCCGCGAACCCGAGCGCCAGCACAAAACCACGCGGATAGAACAAAGCGAATGCCAATGGCGGCAGGAAGGTGATAGCACCGGTCTGCAAGCGGCCCCGCACATTATCCTGGCGTTTGAACAGATCGGCCAGGAAGTCGAACAGCCCGAGTGAAACCCCCAGGAATGAGGTTGCCAATGCCAAATCGGCAAACAGGTGCACCGCCAGTTCAACATGCGGTGAAGCAACCACGTCACGTACCGCTTGTAATAAACCGTTCAACCCGGCCTGCTGAGCCAGAATGCCGACGAAGGTGGTGGAGCTGATACTGCCCAGCGTCGCCAACTGCCAGAAGATGTAGGCGATCAGCGGAATGGCACTGCCGATGATAAAGATCCAACGCAGCTTGCGAATGTTGCCACCCATATAGTTGACGATGCTGGGTACGCTGCCGTGGAAACCGAACGAGGTGAAAATCACCGGAATGGCCGAGAGCGCCAGCCCTTGCTCTAACGGGAGCGTCAGCAGATTGGTCTGCTGGATATGCGGCATCATCAAGCCGAGCATGACGATCAGGAAAATCGACTTGGCGGTAAACAGAATACGGTTGAACAGATCCACCGAGTGGGTGCCGACGCAGACCACGCCCCCGGCTACCAGGGTGAACAGCAGCACGCCGAGATAGACCGGGAACTCCTGGCCTGTCCATTGCGCGATGCTGGCTGCCAGCAGTTCACCCGCGCCGCTGATATAGGCTGCGGTCAGCGCATACATCAAAAACATCATGCTGAAACTGGTAAGCCACTGGCCACCGCCGCCCAGATAACGTTTGGCCAACGTTCCCAAGCCGGTATCCGCCTGCTCGTGCTGATAAACTTCGACCAGCAGCAGCGCGGTATAGCACATCAATAACCACAGCCCAACCAGCAGTGCCAGCGTTACGCCAAACCCGACACCTGCCGCCGCCAGGGGCATAGCCAGCATCCCTGCACCAATGGTGGTGCCTGCCACGATAAAAACACTGCCCAGCGTGCGATTCTTCTCGTTACTCTCTGCTTTTAGATGATTTAGCGGCGTTTTCACGACCCTATTTTTAGTGCGGCAGAATAGTTGATTGCTGATTTTGTGTCAAACCGACGTTACGACTACTGTACAGTAAAATTTACAGAAAGCAGCGGGCGAAAGCGGCAATAAAAAATGCCTTTCAACAACAATATCGTTCGGTACGTAATGAAAAGCTTCTATAGTGGAGAGATCTGAACATAAGGGAGAGATCAATGTTAAGGGTGGAAATGCTCAGCACCGGTGATGAGGTGCTGCATGGGCAAATTATTGATACCAATGCCGCCTGGCTAGCGGATTATCTGTTCCAGCAAGGCTTACCGATGAACGGGCGTGAAACAGTGGGGGACAGTCTTTCCTCTCTGATCGAAATCCTCCAGGAACGGAGCCATATCGCCGATGTCCTGATCGTCAACGGTGGCCTGGGGCCAACCAGCGACGATCTGAGCGCGCTGGCAGCAGCCAAAGCTTGCGGGACTGAGTTGGTCGAACATCCCGAATGGATCGCCCGTATGGAGGCCTACTTTGCTGAGCGTGGCCGTCCGATGGCGGCCTCCAACCGTAAACAGGCACAGATCCCGGCCAACGCGGAAATGCTGGATAACCGCGTCGGTACTGCCTGCGGTTTTGCCTTAACGCTGAACAAGTGCCGGATGTTCTTTACGCCGGGAGTCCCTTCCGAATTTAAAGTGATGGTGGAAGAACAGATCCTGCCGCGCCTGCGCCAGGGCTTTACTTTGCCTGAGCCACCGTTGTGCCTCCGCCTGACTACCTTCGGTACGTCGGAAAGCGACTTGGCTGCCGAACTGGATGGCATGCCATTACCTCCAGGCGTGGTATTGGGCTACCGTTCCTCCAGCCCGATTATCGAACTGAAGTTGACTGGCCCACAGGCTCAGCGTGGCGCTATGGAACAAGCCTGGCAGCGAGTTCGGCAGGTGGCGGGTGACAATACGATTTTTGAAGGTACGGCCGGATTGCCAGCAGAACTGGCACAACGCTTACAGCAACAACACCTGACGTTGGCGCTGAGCGAGCAATTTACCGCCGGGCTAATCAATCTACAGTTGCAGAGTGAAGCGGCTCCGCTGGCCGGTGGCGAACTGTTACCAGCGCATTGTTCGGAAACGCTGGAAACGGTGCTGGTGCGAGCCCAATCGTTAGCTCAGCTTACTGGTGCGCAGTTAGTGTTGGCGGTCAGCGCGATGGCAGGAGATCGTATCAGCATCGCGCTACATACACCTAAAGGCGGTATTGGCCAGACGGTGAGCTATCGTGCTTCACGCCACGGTTTGCGTTTACGTCAGGAGTCGGTGGCGATGCTGGCACTGGATATGCTGCGGCGCTGGCTGAACGGCGGCCCGGTTTGTGGCAAGAACAGCTGGCTGGAAATTGTGGAAATTATCGAGTAGAAACTTGTTGATGGCAGGAATGTATCCCTTATTAATCATAGGATTATAAGGGGTATTCGCGGTGGGATTCTGATGATTGTTTTATTGAGTTAGATTTCCAGCTCAATATCCACCAGCGGCATACAGCAGCAGGGCAGGATCTCGCCGTGATTGATAAAAGCCAAAGGTTGCTGGTGATAAGCGACTTGACCCTTCAGGAGTTTTACCCGGCAAGAACCGCAATAGCCGGAGCGGCATTGATATTCCACTTCCACGTCATGCAGTTCGAGCACGTCGAGCAGGCTTTTTTCACCTTCGGGGCAGGAGAGCTGCGTACCGGTGGCACGCAGCGTGATGGTTGGTATAGCCACTTACAGCTCAAAATCACTCAGGTCGTCGGCGTTGACTTCAGAATCAATCTGACCGACCAGATAGGAGCTGACTTCTACTTCTTGCGGAGCCACCTGCACGTTATCCGACACCAGCCAGGCGTTGATCCATGGGATTGGGTTGGAGCGGGTTGGGAACGGTGAGCCCAGGCCGACGGCCTGCATGCGGATATTGGTAATGTATTCCACGTACTGGCACAGAATGTCTTTGTTCAGGCCAATCATGGAACCGTCGCGGAACAGATACTCGGCCCACTCTTTCTCTTGCTGTGCGGCCAGCACGAACAGGTCGTAGCACTGTTGCTGGCATTCTACGGCGATTTCCGCCATCTCTGGATCGTCTGCGCCCGAGCGCATCAGGTTCAGGATATGCTGCGTACCGGTCAGGTGCAGGGCTTCGTCGCGGGCGATCAGCTTGATGATCTTGGCGTTGCCTTCCATCAGTTCGCGTTCTGCGAAAGCAAATGAACAGGCGAAGCTTACGTAGAAACGAATGGCTTCCAGCGCGTTGACGCTCATCAGGCATAGATATAGCTGCTTTTTGATGGCACGCAGGTTAACGGTCACTGTTTTACCATTAACCTGATGCGTACCTTCACCCAGCAGGTGATAGTAGCTGGTCATCTCGATCAGATCGTCGTAGTAGCCGGAGATATCTTTCGCACGCTTGAGGATCTCCTCGTTGGTGACGATATCGTCAAACACCACCGACGGATCGTTAACGATGTTACGAATGATATGGGTATAGGAACGCGAGTGAATGGTTTCGGAGAATGACCAGGTTTCGATCCAGGTTTCCAGCTCCGGAATGGAGATCAGCGGCAGAAACGCCACGTTAGGGCTGCGGCCCTGGATGGAATCCAGCAACGTCTGATACTTCAGGTTGCTGATGAAAATGTGTTTCTCGTGTTCCGGCAGCGCCTGATAGTCGATACGATCGCGTGCGACGTCAACTTCTTCCGGACGCCAGAAGAAGGAGAGTTGCTTTTCGATCAGCTTCTCGAAGATTTCGTGTTTTTGCTGGTCGAAACGTGCCACGTTGACCGACTGGCCGAAGAACATCGGCTCAAGCAACTGGTTGTTTTTGTTTTGAGAAAAAGTCGTGTAAGCCATGAGCTTGGATCCAATTTAGTGCCGGGCTGAAATTAAAGGGGCCGGAAGAGTTCCGGCCCGCTGTGTCAAACGTCAGATCTTGCAGGCGCCGCCTTCACAGTCGTCATCACCGCCTTGAGCAGGCTGCATGTCTTCCTGGATATCGTCTGCACCGTCGCGGGTGTTCTGATAATACAGCGTTTTCACACCGAACTTGTAGGTGGTAAGCAGATCTTTCAACAACTGCTTCATTGGCACCTTGCCACCCGGGAAACGGGTTGGGTCATAGTTGGTGTTGGCCGAGATCGACTGGTCGATAAACTTCTGCATCAGGCCAACCAACTGTAGGTAACCGTCATTATTTGGCAATTCCCACAGCAGTTCGTAGTCATTCTTCAGACGCTCATACTCAGGGACTACCTGACGCAGGATCCCGTCTTTGGACGCCTTGATACTGATATGACCGCGAGGCGGTTCAATGCCGTTGGTGGCATTGGAGATCTGCGACGAGGTTTCCGACGGCATCAGGGCAGACAGCGTGGAGTTGCGCAGGCCGGTCGCCTTGATCTCTTTACGCAGGCTTTCCCAGTCGTAATGCAGCGGTTCGCTACAGATCGCGTCCAAATCTTTCTTATAAGTATCGATTGGCAGGATGCCCTGCGCATAGGTGGTTTCATTGAACCACGGGCAAGCCCCTTGCTCCTGAGCCAGACGGTTCGAGGCTTTCAACAGATAGTACTGGATCGCTTCGAAGGTTCTGTGGGTCAGGTTATTGGCACTGCCATCGGAATAGCGTACGCCGTTCTTCGCCAGGTAATAGGCGAAGTTGATGACACCAATACCGAGGGTACGGCGGCCCATCGCGCCACGGTGAGCGGCTTTGATTGGGTAATCCTGATAATCCAGCAGGGCGTCGAGAGCACGCACGGCCAGCGTGGCCAGCTCTTCCAGATCGTCCAGGCTGTCAATCGCACCCAGGTTGAATGCCGACAGCGTACACAGCGCGATTTCGCCGTTTTCGTCGTTCACATCATCCAGCGGTTTGGTTGGCAGCGCGATTTCCAGGCACAGGTTTGACTGGCGTACCGGGGCGATCTGCGGATCGAACGGGCTGTGGGTGTTGCAGTGGTCGACGTTCTGAATGTAGATACGGCCTGTAGACGCACGTTCCTGCATCATCAGTGAGAACAATTCTACCGCTCTCACGCGTTGCTGGCGGATGCTGCTGTCTTTCTCATATTTGGTATACAGACGTTCAAACTCATCCTGATCGGCGAAGAATGCGTCGTACAGCCCTGGGACGTCAGACGGGCTGAACAGGGTGATGTCTTCGTTTTTGATCAGGCGCTGATACATCAGGCGGTTGAGCTGTACGCCGTAGTCCATATGACGAACGCGGTTGCCTTCAACCCCACGGTTGTTTTTCAGCACCAGCAGGCTTTCAACTTCCAGATGCCACATTGGGTAGAACAACGTGGCTGCACCGCCGCGCACGCCGCCCTGAGAGCAGGATTTCACCGCAGTCTGGAAATGCTTGTAGAACGGGATACAGCCGGTATGGAAGGCTTCGCCGCCACGGATCGGGCTACCCAAGGCACGGATGCGGCCAGCATTGATACCGATACCGGCACGCTGTGAAACGTATTTCACGATGGCGCTGGAGGTCGCGTTGATGGAATCCAGGCTGTCACCACACTCGATCAGCACGCAGGAGCTGAACTGGCGGGTTGGGGTGCGCACGCCAGACATTATTGGCGTGGGCAGCGAGATCTTGAAGGTGGAGATCGCGTCATAGAAACGTTTTACGTAATCCAGACGGGTGGCGCGCGGGTAGTTGGAGAACAGGCACGCGGCGACCAGGATGTACAGGAACTGGGCGCTCTCGTAGATCTCGCCGCTGACGCGGTTCTGCACCAGATATTTCCCTTCCAGCTGTTTGACGGCAGCGTAGGAGAAATTCATATCACGCCAGTGATCGATAAAGGAGTCCATCTGCTCGAACTCTTCAGTGGTGTAGTCTTCCAGCAGATGTTTATCGTATTTGCCCATCTCTACCATACGCGCGACGTGGTCGAGCAGCTTCGGTGGCTCAAACTGACCGTAGGCTTTTTTACGCAGGTGGAAGATGGCAAGGCGGGCGGCCAGATACTGATAGTCCGGTGCGTCGCGGGAGATCAGATCGGCGGCGGCCTTGATGATGGTTTCATGAATATCGGCGGTCTTGATGCCGTCATAAAACTGAATATGTGAACGTAACTCTACTTGAGAGACCGAGACGTTGTTTAAACCTTCTGCGGCCCAGTCGATGACTCGGTGGATTTTGTCGAGGTTGATGCGCTCTTTACTGCCATCGCGTTTAGTTACAAGTAGGCTTTGGTTCATTTTTACCTGTCCGTGAGATTCCCCTAAGCAGCAAGTGTAGTCGCTCTGCTCAGTATGTAAACACTATATATAGGGGGTGTATGTCGGTGAGGTAACAAGATAGTGATAAAATGGCATGTTTGCAAGTGAACAAAAGCGGCCTATCTTGTGGATAACTTGGGGGTGAAATGTTACGGTTTGTTCCTAGTGCGCGCCCTATCTGGGGTGACAAGCTTGTCAATAAGCGCGATGAGATTTTGCTTAATTTCTGAAATTTGCGATCGTTTGCCGCTTTATTAAACGTTAGAAAAAAACCGCATATTGATCTGCTTTTATATTCTTAAAAACGGTTTACATCGGCTATTTTGATCGAACGCAGATAAATAGGTATTTATCTTATGCGTTTAGTCGCAGCGGAGGCGTAAAGGTCGCCCCCGATGCGCGGTGGTAGATTTAGCCTTGGTGCTGAGTATGCACCATATAGTTCACATCCACATTGCGGCCCAGCTTGAAATGGTCTGTGATCGGGTTGTAATGCAGGCCGATGATATGTTTCTCGCGCAGCTCGGTGCCGTCGACCCAACCGATCAGTTCAGAAGGGCGGATGAACT
This sequence comes from Serratia sp. H1w, assembly GCF_000633355.1. GTDB lineage: Bacteria > Pseudomonadota > Gammaproteobacteria > Enterobacterales > Enterobacteriaceae > Chania. The sequence continues at coordinate 19,666 of NZ_AYMQ01000047.1, read as the reverse complement.
TCTTATGGTCGTGGGTACCCTGCGGCACCATCTTCAGCACGTATTCGGCGCCGATGACCGCCATCAGCCAGGCTTTGGTATTGCGATTGATGGTGGAGAAGAACACGTGACCACCCGGCTTGACCAGATGTGCACAGGCGCGGACGACGGAAGCCGGATCCGGCACGTGCTCAAGCATCTCCATGCAGGTGACAATGTCATATTTCTGCGGGTGAGCCTGCGCATGACTTTCCACGGTTTCTTGTACGTAGGTGACCTGCATACCGCTTTCCAACGCATGCAGACGTGCGACCTGTAGCGGTTCCGCGCCCATATCCAGCCCGGTTACCGTCGCGCCTTCACGCGCCATGCTTTCTGCCAGAATGCCGCCACCACAGCCAACGTCGAGCACCTGCTTGTCAAAAATGCCGTCTGCGCGCTGCATGATATAATTCAGGCGCAGCGGGTTGATGCGATGCAGCGGTTTGAACTCACCTTCCAGATCCCACCAACGTGAGGCGACAGCTTCAAATTTGGCGATTTCCTGGTGATCAACGTTTGGCGCGTGACGGGATGATTCAGCATTCATGGGCGTTATTGGCTCCTGGTTCTGTTATGGCGCAGATTATACATGTTCCGGCACGCTTGGCGCAGCGCTGTTGTTATCGGGGCTTTTTTAACCCGCAGACCCGCACATTTCACCGAAACAGCGCCGGTAATTTCCCCGTAAAGCGCGCTTTGTGATATAGTTTTACACCTTTGGCAATATGCCAAGGCAGATGAATCATTCAGTATGAGGGATAGCAGCTCCATGAGCGACCTTGCCAGAGAAATCACACCGGTAAATATCGAAGAAGAGCTGAAAAGCTCGTATCTGGATTACGCGATGTCCGTTATTGTCGGCCGTGCGTTGCCAGATGTTCGTGATGGACTGAAGCCGGTGCACCGCCGCGTTCTGTACGCGATGAATGTACTGGGTAACGACTGGAATAAACCATACAAGAAATCGGCCCGTGTCGTTGGGGACGTGATCGGTAAGTATCACCCGCATGGTGACAGCGCGGTGTATGACACGATCGTCCGTATGGCCCAACCGTTTTCGTTGCGCTACATGTTGGTGGACGGCCAGGGTAACTTCGGTTCTGTGGACGGCGACTCCGCTGCCGCAATGCGTTATACCGAAGTGCGCATGTCGAAAATCGCCCACGAACTGCTGGCGGATCTGGAAAAAGAGACCGTCGACTTCGTGCCAAACTATGACGGTACCGAGCAGATCCCGGCCGTTATGCCAACCAAGATCCCGAACCTGCTGGTCAACGGCTCGTCCGGTATCGCCGTAGGCATGGCGACCAACATTCCGCCGCATAACCTGTCTGAAGTAATCAATGGCTGTCTGGCCTATATTGAGGACGAAAACATCAGCATTGAAGGGCTGATGGAACACATCCCAGGTCCGGACTTCCCAACGGCGGCAATTATCAACGGCCGTCGTGGTATTGAAGAAGCCTACCGAACTGGCCGTGGCAAAGTGTATATCCGCGCCCGTGCCGAGGTAGAGGCGGACGCTAAAACCGGCCGCGAAACCATCATCGTGCATGAAATTCCGTATCAGGTGAACAAAGCGCGCCTGATCGAGAAAATCGCCGAGCTGGTGAAAGAAAAACGCGTTGAAGGCATCAGCGCGCTGCGTGACGAGTCTGACAAAGACGGTATGCGCATCGTGATTGAAGTCAAACGTGACGCCGTGGGTGAAGTGGTGCTGAACAACCTGTATTCGCTGACTCAGCTACAGGTGACGTTCGGTATCAACATGGTGGCACTGCATCAGGGCCAGCCGAAGCTGCTGAACCTGAAAGATATTCTGCGTGCATTTGTGCGTCACCGTCGTGAAGTGGTGACCCGTCGTACCATTTTCGAACTGCGTAAAGCTCGCGACCGCGCCCATATCCTGGAAGCGTTAGCCATTGCGTTGGCCAACATCGATCCGATTATTGAACTGATCCGCCGCGCGCCGACTCCGGCAGAAGCGAAAGTTGCGTTAATCGCGCAGCCTTGGGATCTGGGCAACGTTGGGGCGATGCTGGAACGTGCCGGCGATAATGCTGCACGTCCAGAGTGGCTGGAGCCAGAGTTTGGCATCCGTGACGGTAAATATTATCTGACCGAGCAACAGGCCCAGGCGATCCTGGATCTGCGCTTGCAGAAACTGACCGGCCTGGAGCACGAGAAGCTGCTGGACGAGTATAAAGAGCTGCTGAACATTATCGCTGAGCTGATCTTTATTCTGGAAAACCCAGACCGCTTGATGGAAGTGATCCGTGAAGAACTGGTGGCCATGCGCGATCAGTTCGGTGACGCTCGCCGTACCGAAATTACCGCCAACACGTCTGATATCAACATCGAAGACCTGATCAACCAGGAAGATGTGGTCGTGACGTTGTCGCACCAGGGCTACGTGAAGTATCAGCCTCTGACCGACTATGAAGCGCAGCGTCGCGGTGGTAAAGGCAAGTCAGCCGCCCGTATTAAAGAAGAAGACTTTATCGATCGTCTGCTGGTGGCCAACACCCACGACACGATCCTGTGCTTCTCCAGCCGTGGCCGCCTGTACTGGATGAAGGTGTATCAACTGCCTGAAGCCAGCCGTGGTGCCCGTGGCCGGCCGATCGTCAACCTGTTGCCGCTGGAAGCCAACGAACGTATCACTGCCATTCTACCGGTGCGTGAATACGAAGAAGGCCGCCATGTGTTTATGGCTACCGCCAGCGGTACCGTGAAGAAAACCGCATTGACCGAGTTCAGCCGCCCACGCAGTGCTGGCATCATCGCTGTTAACCTCAATGAGGGTGACGAGCTGATTGGTGTCGATCTGACCGACGGCAGCAACGAAGTCATGCTGTTCTCCGCCAACGGTAAAGTGGTGCGCTTCCCAGAAGGGCAGGTGCGCTCGATGGGCCGTACCGCGACCGGCGTACGCGGTATCAACCTTGGCGAAGGCGATCGCGTTGTTTCGCTGATCATTCCACGCGGTGAAGGAGATATCCTGACCGTCACACAGAACGGCTACGGCAAGCGTACTGCGGTAACGGAATATCCGACCAAATCGCGCGCGACCCAAGGGGTTATCTCCATCAAGGTCAGCGAACGTAATGGTCAGGTGGTTGGGGCTGTTCAGGTAGAAACTACCGATCAAATCATGATGATCACCGATGCAGGCACGCTGGTGCGTACCCGTGTTGCGGAAGTCAGCGTGGTTGGCCGTAACACCCAGGGTGTCACCCTGATCCGTACTGCGGAAGACGAGAACGTCGTCGGCTTGCAGCGCGTTGCTGAACCGGTTGAAGATGAAGAGCTGGATAGCCTTGAGCCGGGTTCAGAAGAAGCGGAAGAAGATACCACACCACTCGATGAGGGTGATGAGGATACCGGCGCCGTAGACGATATGGATGAAGAAAACTAAGACGTCGTAGAGTCTGGTTGGATCAGAAAGGGCTTGGCAGCGATGCTAGGCCCTTTTTTAGTTGTGTGGTTTAATTGCCGGGTTCGTTTGTCGGTGTTTCGCGGATCCTCGTTTTGCTACAGATGATGCTCGTCACCACTTACTCTGGCATGGTGCAAGATTGAAATATTTAGCTTCCTTTCGTACCACCTTAAAAATTTCCCGTTATCTGTTTCGGGTGTTGGCGATCATGCTGTGGTCGCTGGGAGCGCTGCTGACCACATTTTATATTCTGGATATCGTGCATGAGAAAGAATCCGATATCAGGCAGGAATATAATCTCAACTTTGACCAGGCTCAGGGCTACATTCGTCACTCGGCGGATATCATCCGTGACATCAAATACATGGCGGAAAACCGCCTCAATGGTACAGTAGGGAGCCTGGAGCTGTTCACCGGCATGATGAACGGCAAAGACCTCCAGCCTGAGCTAAAGCCGCTGTACCCCGAATCCAACTGTGCGCTGAATTCCAACTACCGTGACTCCATCACTTCGCTAAACGGCCTGATCCAATATTGGAAAGAAAACTTTGTCGCGGCCTATGACCTGAACCGGGTATTTTTTATCGGCGGCGACAGCCTGTGCATGACGGAGTTCGGCAGCAGCAACGGCATTACCGACCGGCAAAACGTCTTGAAGGCGTTGCATGAGCGCATCCTTAAATACCGTAACGCTGCCAACAGTGCCGATAAAGACAACAACCTTTACTGGGTCAGCCCCAGCCAGCAGCGGCCTGATGTGGGTTACCTGTATGTGATGACTCCAGTGTACGTCGGCAACAAGCTGGAAGCGTTGCTGGGGATTGAACAGACCATTCGCCTGGAGGACTTTGTCACCACCAGCAACCTGCCGGTGGGGGTCAATCTGCTGGATGAGAACAACGAATCGGTGCTGCAACTGGCCAATGGCGATCGCTATGCCTCCTCGCTCAACGTTTATCCGCAGGAGCACACTTATTTTGGCTATGTCGACAGTTACCAGGATCTGATCATGAAGAAGGCGCTGCCGCCTTCGTCGCTCAGCATCGTCTATTCTTTGCCGGTGAAAAGCGTGGTCGAGCGTTTCAGAATGCTGATCCTCAACGCGGTGCTGCTGAATCTGCTGTCCGCCGTGGTGTTGTTCAGCCTGGCGTGGCTGTTCGAACGCAAGATGTTCCTGCCCGCAGAAGAGAATGCCTTCCGATTGGAGGAGCATGAACAGTTCAACCGTAAAATCGTGGCTTCGGCGCCGGTGGGCATCTGCATTTTGCGCATCAGTGACGGCACCAACATTCTGAGTAATGAGCTGGCGCACAACTATATCAACCTGTTGACCAACGAGGACCGCGATCGCATTACACGCATTATCTGCGAGCAGCAGGTCAACTTTGTTGATGTGATGACCAGTAACAACAACCTGCAAATCAGCTTTGTGCACTCCCGCTACCGTAATGAGGACGTGGCTATCTGCGTGCTGGTTGACGTTAGCGCCCGCGTCAAAATGGAAGAGTCGCTGCAAGAAATGGCGGCGGCGGCGGAGCAGGCCAGCCAGTCCAAATCGATGTTCCTGGCTACCGTCAGCCATGAGCTGCGCACGCCACTGTACGGGATCATCGGCAACCTGGATCTGCTACAGACCAAAGCGTTACCGCAAGGGGTCGATCGCCTGGTCAACGCGATGAACAACTCCTCGGGGCTGTTGTTGAAGATCATCAGTGACATCCTGGACTTCTCCAAGATCGAATCGGAGCAGTTGAAGATCGAGCCACGAGAGTTTTCTTGCCTGGAAGTGATCACCCATATTGCGGGCAACTATTTGCCGCTGGTGGTGAAAAAACGGCTCGGCCTGTACTGCTTTATTGAACAAGGGGTGCCTGAGCGCATCAATGGCGATCCGGTGCGTTTGCAGCAGGTGTTGTCCAACCTGTTGAATAACGCCATCAAGTTTACCGACACCGGCTGTATCATCTTGCAGGTTTGCACCCGTGACAGCTATCTGGAATTCAGCGTGCGCGATACCGGTGTCGGCATTCCAGAAAAAGAGATACTGCGTCTGTTCGATCCATTCTTCCAGGTGGGTAGCGGGGTACAGCGCCATTTCCAGGGCACCGGGCTTGGGTTGGCGATTTGTGAAAAGCTGATCAACCTGATGGACGGTGATATTGCGGTGGAGTCCGAGCCTGGCCTCGGCAGCCTGTTTACCATTCGTATCCCGCTGTTCGGGGCGTTGTTCCCGACGCCGCAGGCCAGCGATACCTGGCAGGGCAGAAATCTGTGGCTGCAAATTCGCAATCAACGGTTGGAAAGCTACCTAGAGGCCATTCTTGGCGGCTACGGTGCCAAGGTATTACGTTATGAGGGGCAACCCACCGCGGCAGAGGACGTTTTACTCAGCGATTATCCAATGCAGGTCGATACCCCGTTGTTGGCACAGATCGAACTCTCCATCGCGCATATCGGCCCGTCATTGGAAACGCATCCAGGTTACTGGCTGCATAGCACTTCTACGCCGCGGGATGCCATCCAGCTGTTGAATCGGCTGTTTGGCGTGGTGACCGAAAACGACAAGGCATTGGTGCAACTACCGTTACCGGTTAAGGCCAACAAGGCAGACAACGGGGATATTCGCCTGCTGGTGGTGGACGATCATCCGATTAACCGGCGCTTACTGTCCGATCAGCTGGCATCGCTGGGGTATCAGGTGATCACCGCCAATGACGGTGTCGATGCGCTTGGTGTTCTGGAACGCAACGCGGTGGATATCATATTGACCGACGTCAATATGCCGAATATGGATGGCTATGAGTTGACTCGCAACCTGCGTCAGTCGAATTTCACGGCCCCGGTGATTGGGGTGACGGCCAATGCCCTGGCGGAAGAGAAACAGCGCTGTCTTGAGGCCGGGATGGATAATTGCCTGTCGAAACCGGTCACGCTGGAGACGCTGGAACAGCCGCTGGGTTATTACAGCCAACGAGTGCGGCGGTCCAGGGCCGAGTTGGGAAATACATAAACACAAAAGGGCGCATAAGAGCGCCCTTTTTCTACTTGCCTGCTGGCTTAATCTTTATCCAACTGCGTCATACTGACGGAGGAGAGATAGTTCAGCAGAGCGATATCATTATCAACACCCAGTTTCATCATGGCTGATTTCTTCTGGCTACTGATAGTTTTAATGCTGCGGTTCAGTTTTTTGGCGATTTCGGTCACCAGGAAACCTTCGGCGAACAGGCGCAACACTTCACTTTCTTTCGGGGAGAGGCGTTTATCACCGTAACCGCTGGCGTTGATTTTCTCCAACAGCTTCGAGACGCTCTCTGGCGTGAATTTCTTGCCTTTCTGCAATGCAGCCAGCGCTTTAGGCAGATCGGTAGGCGCACCCTGTTTCAGTACGATACCTTCGATGTCCAGATCTAACACTGCGCTGAGAATGGCAGGGTTGTTGTTCATGGTCAGGACGATGATCGACAATTGCGGATAGTGGCGTTTGATATATTTTATCAGCGTAATGCCGTCGCCATACTTGTCACCCGGCATCGAAAGATCGGTGATCAGTACGTTGGCGTCCAGCTTGGACAGATTGTTGATCAGTGCTGTCGAGTCCTCGAACTCCCCAACGACATTCACCCACTCAATTTGCTCAAGTGACTTCCGGATGCCAAACAGTACGATAGGATGGTCATCGGCAATAATTACGTTCAGGTTATTCATGTTGTTGGCTACCTTGCTGCAGCAGTCTACTGACGAAAAAATCAATCTGACTGATGTTATTCTCGATCTTGAGCGCATCACCGTCCGCGATGTGCTGTTCTAACGATTCACACAGTTGCTTGCCGGGAAGCAGATTTAACATAGCAAACACGCCCTTCAGGCGGTGTGCAGTCTGGGACAGCGCTGCAAAATCACTGCTGCCCGCCTCAGTATACAGTTTTTTGATATCATCGGGTACTGTATCAATAAACAAACCATAGTAATCACTTGATCTCAATTGTTTTTCATACAGTTGAACGTTATCGGTCAATGATTCTACAGGGTTTTCCTGCTGCTCTTGTGCCGCCATCTGCTGTTCGATCAGGATCAGCATTGCGTCGATCATGGCACTGTGCAGGTTATAGTTGACGCGAATGTAGCCATGGCCAAGTTGTTGCCAGCCCGCTTCATCGCTGGCAAGCAGTAGCGTATAGTCGTCGGCCTGCTGCGGATTATCGGTCAGCAATACATCATATTCCCTGCTGTTCTGGTGCTCCTCGGCCACGATGCAGTTGGCCCCGTAGCCAGCCAGTAGCTGGGTCACGATACGGCGGATCTCGTCAGAGGTGATATCCAGCAGCGCCGTTACCCCATCGAGCAGTTTCTCCGTCGCCTCTTCGTCTGTTTTTTCCCGTTCCATCGTGACACGAATGGTATAGCGGGTGCCGATATCGATCTTGCTGCGGATATCCAACTGGCCATTGAGCTTTTTGCACAGCTGATTGCACAGGAAAAACGTCAGTCCCGAACCGTGATCGAAGCGATCGACCAGCGTTTGGCTAAGGAAAGGGTAGTTCAGATTGCTGATTTCTTCATTGGAGATGCCAGCGCCGGTGTCATTGATATGAAATACCAGGTTTTCAGGGCGATCGGCTTCCTGTTCCACCTCTAGAGTGATTTTGCCGTAGGCGGTGGTGATGATGGCATAGCGCAGCAGTAATGAAAGGATTTTGCGCAGCGCACCGGCATCGCCAACGTACTGCTGGTTCACGTCCAGATTCACATGGTTGAACAGCGCCAGCCCTTTCTGGTTGATGGCGGGCAGAAGGTCCAGCAGCAGTTCATCCAGCAGGGCCGAAGGGTTAAAAGGTTGACGCACCGGCTGCCAGTCCTGAGTCTCCAGCCTGGTGAGCAGGGTGATATTGTCGATCAGATCCAATACCGAGGCTGAGGCCAGATTGAGCTGTTTGAGCAACGTCTGCTGCTGTTCGGCATCCGACGGCTGGTTGAGACTCACGGTCAACTCGTGCATTTGGCGTACCGGCTGGTTAAGCTCGATCCCCAGATTATGCAGCATCAGCTTGCGGGCCTGCACGTTTTTATCGTACTCACGCCGAGCTTGTTGCAGCCGTTTGTTTACCATCACTTCTTTATCCTGATCATTGAGCAGGAATAGGTAGGTTTCAGCCGTTCGCTGACTGCGGAAGATGCGGATCTCATAGACTTCGTTGTTGACCGTGGCCTGGATCACACCATGATGTTGTTCCGCCATATGGGCAATTTTAGGCAGGCTGAGGTGTGGCATCAGGTGTTCGGCGATCTTGTTGCTGGCGATCACGCTGTTGTCGGCGAAGTCATAGACCAGTAGCCCACAGGTCAGGCTGGCGATAATTTCCTGGTTTAGCGAGCGTTGCAGCTCCAGCTCGACGGCAATGTTTTCGCTGGGGCGGATGTATTGCTGGCGGAGGAAATAAATGCCCACCATCGATAGCGCCAGCAACAGCAGATTGACCGCCAGCAGCCAGATGTTATTACGCAGCAGGTCGATCGCCAGGTTGAACGCTGAAACGCGGTAAATCAGCTTTAACGGTGAATTGGGCAATGAAACGCTGAATTCAACCCAACTGCCTTTCAAGGCTGCCTGGGCGGTGACTGCCGTTTCGCTTGGCGCCACGCTGTCGTCGATCTCTTCGCTATCGGGCAGCAGCAGGAAATTGGCGCGGGCCATATTCAACGGAATGATGTCGTTAATCGGCAGATCGAAGGCGATTACCGTGGCTAAATGGCCCGGCTGGTTAAAAGTGGTGCGGATAGAAAACGAATAGGCGTTCTGAAAGCGTTGCTTGCGCAGGCCGGAAAAGCTCTCGCGCTCGTCCAGCATATTGGCCTGTTGCAGCATTTCGGTGCGGCGATCTGACACCGAAGTGGTCAGGTAGTTTTCTTTCAACCGCGAGGTCAGTTCTTTCAGTGATTGGGTTGTCACCAGGCTAAGGCTGTTATCTTGCCCGTTGAGAAAGTACATCGCATAGTTTTCGGTCTCGGTTCCCCAGCGGTTATCCAGGAAGTCCGAAATATTGGCCACCGTTGCCAGCGTAGCGTTGTCGTGATTGCCAAAAATGACCGCGTCGGTTTTGCCGCGCGGCTTCTCAACGTAATAGACATCCGGGCGCAGGCGGGTTTCCTGTAGGTTACTCTCAAGAGGAAGCGACGCGGTATTGCCGAATTTATCGTAGATTTGGTAGGTCAGCGATCGGTAGCTGTCGATACGCTTTTGCAGCGCGCTGGCAATGGTACTGACGGCATGTTTTTTTTCCGTCAGATAGGCGTTGGTATAGTTGTAACTGTACAAACCCATAGCCATGGCCAGCAGCATGATAAACAGCCAGAAGCTGCGGGTGATGTAGCGGGAGTTAATGGTCAGCTGTCTCTCTTGCAACATGGCGACGTGTTCCTGAAATTAACGGGTGACCGCTTTGGCGCTGGCGGTGACGACCAGCAGTAATGCGGCGACACAGGCCAGGGCAAACGTCAGACTGGAAATCTGGGCGATTAACCCGATCACTGCCGGGCCAGCCAGGATCCCGGCATAGCCCACCGTCGTGACCGAAGCGATGGCCAGATTGGCTGGCATGATGCGTTGGTTCCCGGCGGCGCTAAACAGGATCGGCACGACATTGGATGCCCCGACGCCAACCAGCATAAAACCAATCAAAGAGGCTATGGCGCTGTCTATGGCAATGGCCAGCGCCAGACCGATGGCCGCACACAGGCTACCCAGCAACAACACTTGATATCTGCCCATGGCGTTCACCACGCGATCGCCATTCAGCCTGCCGATCGTCATGGCAATGGAGAATAGTGCGTAACCCAGCCCTGCCTGGCTATGATCCATTCCGCGTAAGGTGGTCAGGAACAGGGCGCTCCAGTCAAGCATCGAGCCTTCCGCCAGGAACATGATAAAGCACAGCAGGCCGATAAACATCACCCAGCCACGTGGCAGAACGAACATCGGGCCTTCTTTATCACCGCCGCTTTCACGCAACAGGTGCTTACTGGCAATGAACAGCAGCGCCAGGATGGCTACGACGGCGATCAACGTGGCTTGTAGTGGGCCCAGCCCCAGCCATAATAGCGCACTAACCCCACCTGCACCGGCGATCCCGCCGACGCTGAAGAAACCGTGAAAGCCGGACATCATGGCACGATTGCTGGCGCGTTCGACCACCACGGCCTGAATGTTCATGGCAACATCAATCATACCAATCGCGGCCCCGAACAGCAGTAACGCCAATGCCATCCCCAGGGTAGAGTCCATCAGCACCAGCAGTGGCAAATCAATGCACAGGGCGACACCCGCCAGCAGGATCACGCGCCGACAGCCAAATTTACCGGTCAATAGCCCGGTTAACGGCATTGCCATGATCGAGCCCACCCCGATGCACAGCAGCAGCAGGCCTAATGAACCGTCATCGATACCGATACGCGATTTGGCAAAAGGCACCAGCGGTGCCCAGGTGGCCATGGCAAGGCCAGCGATAAAAAAGGCCAGACGAGTGGCATTCTGCGCGGGCACGCCGAGCTTACTTTGTTCGTTGCAAGTAACTGTCATGTCGGTATCGGGGTCGGCTCTGGGTGGTGGCTTAAAATGAACCCCTGTTTTTATCACAATCTGCGATCGGGGTCGAAAGGATTCGCGTCAACTGCGTGGCTTGTCAGGAGATGGTAGGGGTTAAATTGCTCGCTGAGGTGAGTGAAATAATTTCCCTTAGAAACAAATATTGTTTTGGCTTAAGCATGGAGTGTAGACATTGTTATTTTGTATGCTTGTGCGGGATATTTAGCCAGTAAATGGCGGGTTGGTTATTTTATTGGCGTTTTTGCTGTTATTAATTTAGCTATTTGTGCGGTGATTGATAATGTTTATTATATCTTTCGGTGATTAGATTTGTGCATTAAATGCTTTTTAGGTGCAATTATTAACCTGATTTTGGGTATAAAAAAACCGGCCTATGGCCGGTTGTAACTACAAAAATTATCATACGGATAATGAAGGTAATAATGAAAATAATGATGATAGCGGGGTGATTATAGCGTCAGGCGTCGACAGGGTTTTTGGCACAACGTGCTTATTAGTATAAACTTTTGTTCGGTTATCTTTGTTTTTATAAAGATTTGTATATTTTATTGTTTTATAAGGTTTAATTTATTTTTTTATCTTTCGATGCCTTATTGCTATTGTCGGTAAACTTTTGTTAAAGTTCGCTCGTGTTTACATTCTGAAACCTTTAATTATTGAGATGAAACACTATCGGATACTTGGTATCATTTTCTTTCTGGATTAATATAGCCCTTGTTACCAGAATGGTAATGCACAGTCGCGCTAATAATGCTCAGAAGAGCAGTGGCCGTAGCTCGACATAAACACAAAAGGATAATAACGATGAAACTTCGAGTACTCTCCCTGATCGTCCCGGCTCTGTTGATGGCAGGCACAGCAGGTGCAGCAGAAATCTACAACAAAGACGGTAATAAACTGGATTTGTTCGGTAAAATCGATGGTCTTCACTATTTCTCCGACAACGATAAAACCGACGGCGATCAGTCTTATATGCGTTTTGGCCTGCGTGGCGAAACTCAGATCAACGATCAACTGACCGGTTATGGTGAGTGGGAATATCAGGTTCAGTTGAACAAAACCGAAGCTGAAAATGACGCCTTCACCCGTGTGGGCTTCGCTGGTCTGAAATTCGGCGATTACGGCTCACTGGATTACGGCCGTAACTACGGTGTGATGTATGACATCGGCGCATGGACCGACGTGCTGCCAGAGTTTGGTGGCGATACCTACGGCGCGGACAACTTCCTGTTCCAACGTACCAACGGCGTAGTGACCTACCGTAACAATAACTTCTTCGGTCTGGTAGATGGCCTGAACTTTGCTCTGCAGTATCAGGGTAAAAATGGCAACGGCGAAGAAAGCAACAATGGCCGCGATGTCCTGAACCAGAACGGTGACGGCTACGGTATGTCCGTATCTTACGATATCGGTTATGGCGTCAGTGCTGCCGCAGCCTACTTCAGTTCAGATCGTACCAACGATCAGAACGGTGGTAACTTCAACTCTTCCATTCTGGGTCGTGGTGACAAAGCCGAAGCCTATAGCGGCGGCCTGAAATACGACGCCAACAACGTCTACCTGGCGGCAATGTATACCCAGTCTTACAATGCGACCCGTTTCGGTAGCAGCAATAGCTCGGTGTATGGTTACGCGAACAAGGCACAGAACTTCGAAGTGGTTGCACAGTACCAGTTCGACTTCGGTCTGCGTCCTTCCGTGGCGTACCTGCAGTCTAAAGGCAAGGACATCGGCGGCGGTTACGGTGACGAAGATCTGCTGAAATATGTTGATGTGGGCGCGACCTACTACTTCAACAAAAACATGTCCACCTATGTTGACTACAAAATCAACCTGCTGGACGACAGCACATTTACCGACAGAGCCGGTATCAATACCGACGACGTGGTTGCTGTAGGCCTGGTTTACCAGTTCTAAGCAATATCGTGAATGTGACCACGCGGCCTTCGGGCCGCGTTTTTTTGCCTGTTCGCTGGCCGCACGGATTGATCTTCATGCGGCACTGATTGCTATTCAGCTGAACCCGCAGGGACCTATCCTGTTTATAAATCGATAAATCAGGGGGTTGTCATGGAGCTTAAGATTGAACGTGTGATTGAAACGGTGCTGTATGTAGGTGATATTGAACGCGCCGCGGCTTTTTATCAGCAGGTATTGCAACTGCCCGCGATGGTAGCCAATGAGCGTTTCCGGGCCTATGACATTGGCAACCAAAGCGTGTTGCTGCTGTTTGTCTCAGGAGACTCGTTGAACGGCGCTCATTATCCTGAAGGTTATATCCCCCCTCATGATGGTAGCGGCCCACAGCATCTTGGCCTGGCCGTGAGCAAGGCCCAATTACCTCTGTGGGAGCAGCAGTTGGCGGAACACGACGTTGAGATAGAAGGGCGCATGCGTTGGGAACAAGGTGGGGAAAGCATTTACTTCCGCGACCCGGATGGCCACCTGTTGGAGCTGGTTACGCCGGGCATCTGGGCCAACTATTAGCCGCAGTAAGGCAATATTGGCAGAAAAGCCTTTTAGCTTCTACACTTAGAGTAACAGTAAGCCTGCTAAGAGGATAAGCTATGACAAAGAAACTGATTTTGGCCGTATGCACTGCGGCGGCATTTACCGTACTGACTGGGTGTACCACTTACGACAGGGCCGCGAGCTATGTGAACGAGCCTGTGGTAAGCGATGTTAAAGTCGGGATGACCAAGCAGCAAGTGCGTGCCATTGCCGGGCCGCCATCGACCTCTGCGACCCTGATCCATGCGCAGGGTACCTGTGATACTTATGCTGTGGCACCGCGAGACGGCAAAGCGCAGACCTATTTTGTCAGCTACAACGATACTGGCCATGTGATGAACAAGGGTTATCAGAGTTGTTCAGAGTATGATACTCAACCCAAATAACTGAGTGTTTTTCGTGCAAAAGGACCTCGCTAGCGCGGGGTTCTCTGTTTTTTTAACCACAATTGGCCTGAAATTTAAGCGAACGAACGTGTTGACGTATTTTTTTACGCGAAAACGATAGACATTTCATAACGGTACCGTTAATATCTGCGCCCATTGGAAGGATGGCCGAGTGGTTTAAGGCAACGGTCTTGAAAACCGTCGAGTGTAACAGCTCCCAGAGTTCGAATCTCTGTCCTTCCGCCAAATACTGACCCCAAGCTTATAATAAACTTGGGGTTTTTCGTTTTTAGCGTTTATCAGTATGCCATTCAGTATGCCATTGGATGTTGGCTGCAGTTGTCCTCGTTTGCCTTGAGTTGGACAGGTAATTGAGGGTTCCGTTATTCACAGCGCGATCTGCCGGTTCCATTGATGGTCGAGGTAGCAGGAGGTTTTTGTGAGATTGAGAGGCTATCTGCTCTCCGCCATCATAGCCGCGATGCTAACATTCCTGGAAAATGCTTTGCCACGATGTCATTCATCTTCTCAACCAGCCCTGGTTTCCTAAACGTCAGATGTGCTGATCCCTTCATGAAATATTTGATCGAAAAATACTCATCTTCATACACCTTTGTCATTTGTGGATTGGCACGGATATGCTCATAAAGCCGAGCGGTGAGATCTGCCCGGTTATCAGGCAGCGGCTTGCCATCGAGTAAATGCAACATCCTCTCCAGATCGGCCAGTTGGTCACGCCGATAACTGTGGTTCAGCGTAAATCCCCATTGGTTATAACTCACCAGATTGGTCACGATCACCTTTTTGCCAAAGCGGCACGGACTGTTGGTTTTGTAATGCCAGGACAGCGATTTGAAGACGTTGATCACTCCCCGCTCAAACACCTCTCCTTTATCACGATGCAATTGTTCGAACGTGCCGTAAATGCTTTCCTCGCTGATGGCAGGAATAGTGTCTCCCTCAAGGCTTCTGTACCACTGGTCACGGGCCTTGGCATCCATCACGCTCAGCATTCCTGACTTCTTCATCAGGTCTCGCCATATATCGCGATCAAGATTGCGGGTGATCACGGGCATGGCCGTTTCTGCTTTCTCCATCAACCAGCAACCGCAGCGAAAGTCTTGTTTCATAGACCAGTCTCTGGCTATTCCTCCACCGATGCTGTTGGTGATGGCCGAGATATCCTCAAGCTGGTGGATAATGGCTTTGATCTGTTCCAGCGCGGCGTTACGCACGGTGACGATACGTTCAATGCTGGTGGAACAAATCACTTCGGTGTGACCGGTTAATACTTCAGGTTCGGCAATAACGATGTGTTCTGATATCATTTTTTTCCTTTCATAGACAAGTAAAGCGCCAGGCGATAAACGCTGGTGCAAATGTGAGTGAGCGTTGAATAAGGGCTAGGTTGATGTTTCGTTTTGCAACAGCCCGAGATGGCGAAGATCCCAAACCGCGTTCCGTGCTTGTTGAACCAGAGGCAGCAAGGTGGCGGAATCGGTTTTATCCTCATCGTTATCGAAAATGAGTGACGAGCCGCAGTCAATCTTGTCTTGCACCCAGTTAATGAGGATATCCAGCCCCAGCTCAGTGGTTAACGTCATGGTCATGAGTGCTCATCAATAGAGGGTGATAATGTCTGATAGATCGCTAGATAGACGTGACCAACGCTACCTAACGTATCAGCCTCACAGGTAAAACCGGCATGCTGCACGGTGACGCAATGCTGACGGCGTGGATCTAATGCACCAGACTGTAATTGTGCTTCCAGTTTTGTCAGAAGTGCTGCAAATGCCACTTCAAGAGTCTGTACCGTGTCGGGGGAGAACGTACCGACAAAACCGGCGCGGTCAGCCAGAAAGTGCAGGTGATTGCCCTGCTGCACCAATCTGGCACCCAAGCGGGGCGTAATGTCTCGTTTCAGGCCCCAGACGGGTGATGGTGCGCTGTTTTCATCGGTGTTTAGATTTGCATGAGTATCAGTAACGGTGTCTTTCATTGTTAAATGTCCTTATTAATGTACAACGCCAGCGCAGAGGCTGGCGTGTTGAGGGTAAGCGGGATATTATCAGGCCAGGCGGCGAATGGCAGGACTCCGCAGCCCTAGCGCACTGCGGGCGCGTAACATATCGCCACCGCTCAAGGTTGGGTCTTGTGCCATCAGGCTGAAACCGGGGCGATCAATGCGTACCAGGTCAAATTTCTCCACCAGTTCATTGACGGTTTCCCGTACCGTGATGCCATGCTCAATCTGTTGGGCAATGGCTTGATCGTCGTGGTAGGGCGTATCGTTAAGCTCCAGGCCATAGCAGTGGCCCAACAACCAGGTGAGCAACTGCTGGTATTCGGTTAGGGCGTGACGGGCATTGGAGGTGATGGGCGTAATGGTGTCGGTAGTTTTCATGCAGGCAGTTCCTTAACACAATGGAGAAACCGGGAGTTGGCAGTGGTGAGTCAGCCAGTGAGCGACCTTGCGCCACTGCTTCACAGGGATATCAGATTCAATCGTCCAGGTAGTGGGGCACTGCGTATTGGCAAGTAACAACGTAGCCATCACCAGCCACTGGTAGGGATAGCCTCGCGTATCGCAGCGTATAAGGGCATAGGGTGTCTGCCGTTGGTAGAGGATGAACGGATCACCCGCCAGGTGCGCGATCCGCTCACCGTTAAAACCGATCATGCCCAATCCCATCAGGTTGTTATCGAACCGGTATCGGCGGTTGCCGGTGTGTTCACAGATAACCGGTGCGGTGGTTAACCCTAATGTGTCGGGTTGCCAATGCAGCTTCAGATACGCGGTGGTGATCGCCAGGCATAAGGTTTGCCAGTCTTGCGATGACACGTTGTCATGTTGCAGAAAATGGAATACGCCAGGCACGGGCGATGCACTCATGTTCATGAGAAAGTGTCCTTGTAAAGTAAAGGGATAATGCGAAGGTGGAACGTTGGGTGTGGGAGAGTATTACCAGTCGAAGGTGATAAAGTCGGGCAAGACTTCACCCAGAGCATCAATATGCAGGTAGCTCAGTTGATGGCGTTTCATCAGCGTGGTAACCAGATGGCGGCAGGTTTTGGAAAGCCCTAGCCGTTTGAGTTGCAATACTGGGTGGATCCACGCATCCAGTCGCAGCAAATAGCCGGTACCCGAAAAGGAAATCCACTCCCCGTCGCTAAACTTATCCTGACAATGCGAGATCCGGTACAGCACCGCATTGTCGCTCTCACTGATATGGGCCGAACTGCATTGCAGACCAAAACGTAAAAGCGGTATTGTTGCTATCATCGGCCCCCCCTCCTTTATTGCACCCGGTTGCGGGTAACGGCGTTGATGATGTGCCAATACCTTCTCACGCCATTCCGGGCTGATGACCGGGGCCATCGTCAGGTAGATCTTTGGGCAGGAGTAATAACAAGGCTGTACCGACTCATCCATCGCCTTATAGCCCCAACTTCCGCCGGAACCTTTCATCAGGGTGCAGTGGATCGCGGTTCTGGAGGCTTTGGACGGATCTTTCTGTGTGCTTTGGACAACTGACCACAGGACATTGCCCCGTAGCGCATGCGCCAGCGTCACGTGTTGATAGTGTTCAGTGTCATCGGTTTGGATCAGTGCCGCGATCAGCTCACGGCGAGAGAAGTGTGAAAATAACCAGCCCATAGAGAAGGTTCCTTATAAAGAGGGAGACGCACGACATCAGCGCAATGCTGAAAAATAGAATGGAAGAAAGTGGCTATCAGCCAGGTAACCAGCCGCGTTCGGTGAATGACACGATATCCAGACCACCGACAATCAGATGATCCAAGACCTTCACATCAACTAGTGCCAGTGCGTTCACCAGCCTGTCGGTGATCTGCCGGTCGGCCTGGCTGGGTTCAGTCTCTCCTGAGGGATGGTTATGCGCCAGAATAACGGCTGCTGCGTTATGGCGAAGTGCGGCCTTCACCACTTCACGGGGATGGACTTCCGTACTCCTGATACTGCCGGTGAACAACGTTTCGGATGCCAACAACCGGTGCTGATTGTCGAGATACAACACGATAAAGACTTCACGCTCCAACCCTGCGAGTTGCAAACGTAACCAGTCACGTGCGGTGTTGGTGGAGGTAAATAAGGCTCCGGGTTCGCGCAGGTGTTTTTCCAGTAATGACAGAGCACGTTTCACCGTGCGCTGTGCCGTTAACGGCAGTGCGGTTGACGCCAATAATGTTGAGGAATTCATTTTTGGGATCTCAGTCAATCAGGGCGAAAATGGCGCGGCTGTCGGGATGGTGCAGCGCGTATTCCCGCAGGCGGTAGAAATGGTTGGTCATCGCCTCGCTCTCGGTGCGGCAGGCGTGGTGGCTGTAGGCCATCAGGCAGGCGGTGATCCCTGCGGCTTCGGCGCTCATGTCGGCACCGTTACCGTTCAGGGTGTTGAACAGTGACCATTTTTTATCGCTATCAGCCTCGGGGGCGATAAAGGCCCCGCCATTATCGAGCGTGTAAAAATCCCAAGAGCCGCCGTGGTAGTCGGCACACAGGCGATCCAGCCAGCCAAAGACGTGAGCCTCCAGAATGAGCCATTGCGGTATGCTGCCGAAGTGCTGGGGCCAGAAACGAGAGCGCTGGTTGCTAGGCACGACAGTGGCAGTCAGCGTTGTTGATTGAGAGGGGGGTGTAGACAGTTCAAAATGCATGTTCATGGAAATATCCTTATTGATGAGATAAATAACAAAACAGGCCCCACCGGAAAACCGGGGAGCCTGTGCGTTGAGGTAGGTAATAAAATAATGTATTGATTTAATAGAGGCTTATCGAGGAGTTGATGGTCATTGACGGCCTCTCCCTTGCCTTCTTGAAACCGTTATCAGGGGGATAACGGTGAGTCGATTTCCCTGGATGTCAGCGTAATAATAAGTTTTGCTGGAGTGTTATCAATATACCGACAGACAACCCCACCCATCCTATCGGCCCACAAACGGCAAAGATAATTGATTGTGCAGATCAATAATCAGAAACCGATCGTTAAAAACGATCGTTGACGAATGAAGGTAAAATTGTAGAGGAACTCGTCAACAGTTCAGCAACGAGGGTGTAGTGAGAATGAGGTGTAATTGGAGACAGGATTGCGCATAGCCATCTACGTCAAAGCAGGCAGGCCAGTCTCCCTCTTCCCTGACCAACTGGCACAGGCTGACTTCACCCGGTCGATAACAAAGATGACTGTACCAAGCGCACAGATCGTCATCCGATATCGAACGACAACCGGGTTGGTTGTCCAGTGGCACCGGATACGGGGTTGCCTGATGTGCTTCGGCAGGGACCTGTTGCATCAGGCGACCGCCTGCTTAAGTTGTTCTGCCATTACCCACAATGCTCTATTGAGCTTGATATCACCATCAATCCCATTTATCGCACGGGTCTGTGCCCGTTTTCCTGTGGCGCTGCGACCCGATAATCCCCCTTTACTCAAATTTTCCTGAACCCGTTGAAAAGTTGTCCACAAATCGTCTTTCTTGTCTTCCCAGCGGCGGGGCATCAGGATTTGGCTTTCGGTCACCGGGTGGTGTTCTTCGCCGTAACGGTAGGTCAGTGCTGCGTGCGCCAGTGCATGTTGATGTTCCGGCGTCAACGTTAATGCCAGCATGCTTTCGCGGCTTTCTTCTATCCGGTCAAATATCCTCAAGACCTCGTAGGCCCCTTCAATTGTCGCTACCGATGTAAAA
>NZ_AYMQ01000046.1 GCF_000633355.1 Serratia sp. H1w | reverse complement strand
CAACACATTGAATACTTGACCGGCGCTAAACAGGTTGATAGCGCCCAAGCCAGCACCATGCAGAGCATCGGCGTAGTGTCGGTTTCCGGTATCAGCGGCTCACCGGATGACGCCATCCACGCGTTGAAACAGAAAGCGACAGCAGACGGCGCAACACATTATCGAGTCATTGGTCTGGATAATCCTGGGGATTCCAGCGACTGGCGCGGTACTGCGGAGGTTTATCGTTAATTACTTAATGGTAAATAATTGAATGGCTAACCAGGTTGGCCGAAATAATAAACGGTTGCGGATAATAATCTGACCAATAATGCTAATTTAGCCTATTGATTGATTATTATCGCAGCCTTTTTTTATGGCTATTTATTCCTGTCTGGTTGCATTTGATTACAACTCTCTCTGTACCTTTCGGAGTACGGTTAATGAAACCTTAAGAAATTCAGTCCACATTGGGTGAACTCAAATGATGGAGGCCTCAATGTTAAATGCGACGCGACTGCAACTAAAGCATCACTTTTCTTACCTCCAGCAATTTATGGCCTCCCCTCGTACCGTAGGCACATTGGCTCCTTCCTCTGCGTGGCTATGCCAGGCGATGTTGAACCAGATCGAATGGACGCAGGTCCTGTCGGTTGCCGAGTTGGGGGCGGCGGACGGCGTGCTGACCAAGCGTATCCTGGGTCGTATGCGAGCCGATGCTCAACTGGATGCCTATGAAATTCAGACCAGCTTCATTCATACGCTGCAACAGATTGATGATGGTCGCCTGCGGGTGATGGCTTATTCGGCGGAAAGGCTGGAACGCGATTACGACGTTATTTTTTCCTGCCTGCCGCTATTGTCGATCCCGCTGAGGATCCGAGTGCGTATCCTGCAGCAGGCGCAGCAACGTTTACGGGCCAACAACGGCACGCTGGTGCTGTTCCAATACAGCCATCTGTCGGAGAAGCTGCTCTCGCGCTACTTTCACTGGCAGCGGCGGCTGGAGGTGCGTAATTTTCCCCCAGCGCTGGTCTATGTGTGTACTCCGCGCTGATCACAGCCGCTTTTCCATCACCACCACTTCGCCGTCATATTGCAGGCGGCGTTCAATGGTTTGCCAGCCCCAACCGGCGTACAGCCCTTCGCTGTGATCGGTGATCAGATGCAATACGGGGTGGCCGCGTTGTTGAGCCATATTGACGATCGCCTGCTCCAGGCGCTGAGCGATGCCTTGCCGCCGATGATCCGGGTGCACAAACACGCCAGCCAACCAAGGGGAGAGATCCATGCGATGATGGTCGTCACTTGGCCACAGGCTGGCCATCCCCAACGGGCGTTCGCCATCAATCATCAGCAGCGTCAGGAAATCCTCGCTGGGTTTGCTGCACAAGGCAAAGCGTTGGCGGGTACGTTCCAGCGTACCACCACGTTGCGAGCCCCATTGGCCAAAGGCCCAGGCGGCGCAGACGTCGGCAAAGTGCGGGTAGTCTGTCAGCGTAACAATCTGTTGTGTCATATTTGCTCCCCCTGTGTCGTGATACCAATTTAGCCTGCCAGGTCACAGCGTTGCGACCGATTTTTAACTTTTTGTCGCGGTATCACGCGGTTGACCCCTCTGTTGATTGAATAATCAAATGAGAGTAATTATCATATAGGGCGTAATGACGTTTATTGGTGATTTCTGCCTACGGCAAAATCTGTTTAAATGGCCGGCCGTTAACCAGGAGCCAGTGATGAATCTGAAGCTACGTCTGGCGCAGCGGCAGGATATTTCCCAACTGGTGGCAGTTGAACGTTCTGCCGCACAGCTATTTCGCCAGCAGGCGGAGTTGCAGCATCTCGCCGAAGGTGAGGTGATGAGCCCGCAACAACACGCCGATTTTATTGATCGGCAACGGGAATGGGTGATGGTTAACCCAACTGAGCAGATCGTCGGTTTTATTGCGGTGCTGCCATTCCCCTACAGCTGGCATATTGCCGAGCTTTCGGTGGCGACCCATTGGCAGCGGCAAGGTGTGGGCAAACGGCTGATTGAAGAGGTTGCCGAGCAGGCCAGGCGTCAAGGCGTGCAGCGGTTAACGCTAACCACCTTTGAGCACGTGGCGTGGAATGCGCCTTACTACCAACGGCTTGGCTTTCGCCGTGTTGCCACCGCGCAACTGGATACGCAATTACAACATCTTCTGGCGCAGGAGGCAGGGCAAAGTTTTGCTGCCTCTAGCCGCTGTGCTATGGAATTTACACTATCGTAAAGATTGAAATACAGATTCAGGGCGGTATGATGCAGTTACCATGCCATCGCTCGATCGACCTGTCGGGAATTTCGCAGGCCATCCAATGCATTCAAGTCACCGTATTAAGGGACAACCCGTAATGACACAAACCATTTTTATGGTCGGAGCTCGCGGAGCAGGAAAAACCACGGTCGGCAGTGCATTGGCGCAAGCGCTGGGCTATCGATTTATCGATACCGATCTGTTTATGCAGCAGACCACGCATATGAGCGTGGCGGAAATGGTCGCTCAGGTGGGTTGGCCGGGCTTTCGCCAGCGTGAAACCCAGACCCTGCAAGCGGTAACACAACCGTCAACCATAGTTGCCACCGGTGGTGGGGCGATCCTGGCCGAAGAGAACCGGCTCTTCATGCGTCAGCACGGCACGGTGATTTACCTGCGCGCTCCAGCCAGCGTCTTGGCGCAACGGTTGGCAGAATTTCCAGAAGAGGGCCAGCGCCCAACGCTGACCGGGCGACCCATTGCCGAGGAAATGCTGGAGGTGTTGGCGGCACGTGAGGCACTCTATCAGGAGGCTGCGCACCACGTGATGGATGGCACTGCTAATCCGCAGCAGGTGGTTGAGCAGATTCTGGCAGTCTTGCAAGGCGAGGCGGTAAAGTAACGTTCTCTGGGCACAAGTTCTTGTGCCACGATTCTCCTGACCAATCTACTCTATGCCGTAGGGGCGCCGCATGCTGCGCCCGATAGCCGCATGCTGCGCCCGACGCCCGTTAAGCTTGTCTATACTTAACGCCAGGCAACCACACAGGAGAGCACTATGCCGAGTAAACCTCCCTACCCGAGAACGGCACGTATTGTGGCCGTAGACAAGGGCGAAGTAGGCAAGCAGGTTCGTTGGTATGAGCTGCGGGCCGACCACCCCAAACCCGATACGCTGATCAGCGAACATGAAACCGAACGGGAAGCGTTAGACGCCAAGCGGCGTTACGAGGATGAAAGCCTGGGTGAATAGCCTGCGGTGTAACAAAAAGTGGCCGGTATCCGCCGGCTTCACTTTTTCAGGTCCGTTGTGCTTATAAACTGCGGGGCGTAGCCTAGGGCATCGGCAATATTTTGCTCCCTGGGAGACCTCAGCGGTAAAGGTTATGAAAACACTTCGCCAATTTGTCAGCCACTATGACCGATTTTTCCCCGCATTTTGGTCCATCTTCATTATTCTGTTCGAGACTTTCCTCGCCATTTATATCCTGCGCAATATCTAACAGCAGCAAAGGCCGTCCTGATGGCCTGATGAATATTGGCATCTTATGCTGGTATTTATCCCTTGCAACGGACATGTGCCAACCTTCTCGGGAAATGACTTTGCGATCTGTGCAGTATTTTCAATATTAAAGCATCATTCGCTGTAATTTCGCCGCGCAATAAAAATAAACCGCTTGACGATAAGTTGCACGGGTTTTAGGTTGCTAAATATCGATTGGGAACTAGGTTCCATATAGTGGAACAAGGCGAGCCATGACCACATTAGAAAATGCTGCTGCGGTGTTAAAATTATTTTCTCAACGGCAGATTACCCATGGGCATGGGGGGATTTCTTTTACTGATGTCGTCGAGCGACTTGGGTTGCCAAAAAGTACGGTTTCCCGTTTGCTGCAAACGATGGAAAATCAGGGGCTATTGGAGCGCGATCCGCAAAGTCGTCAGTATCACATTGGTTATATGTTGCTGGGGGTGGCTAGTCATTACCTGTCAACGCCGCTGGTAGAGAGCGCAACGGCGGCAATGATGCAGCTTAATCAGTTGACCTTTTGTACCGGTTATATTTCCAAGCTGGAAGGTCGAGAGAACTGGGTCATGCGCACCTTACCCGGCCGGCATTTTCTGCAAGTGGTGACGCCAGTAGGCACCAGTTCCCCGGCGGCAGAAACCTCGGTGGGGCGTGCGATGCTGGCGCGGGAAAGTGATGAACAGGTGCGCGAGCGTTTTGATGCGGGCTACCATGTCGCCTCGAAAAATGCCCCCCAAACGCTTGAGGAATTGCTGCAGAAACTGGCAATGATCAGGCAACAGGGATGGTCGCTGGCCCGTAACGAAACGCTGCCGGGTATCAGCTCCCTGGCGACTTCGGTGATCAACAAACATCGCAGTGAGACCGTGGGGCTCTGTTTATCTTTCCCTTCGCAGACGGAGGAGCAACCTTATTCGCCCCAGGTGCTCGAGGCACTAATGGCAGTTTCCCGGCAATTGGCAGCAAAGCTCGGTGATGAATATTGGCAGCAGATCAAATAGCTCACCGTCAATCATATCTTTAACAGGCTTAATTAGCGCGCCAACACCAGGGCATCTCGCTGATTGGTTAATGCCAGGGGCCATTTCCCTGTCATTAATTTAGCCAAGGTAGGCACTGAATAATAGATTTCAACGGCTAGAGTTCCGAATAATGGAACTTTATCGGCAACTTATGCCTGAAATATTATTTTCGCCATCAAGTAGGGATATTCACGGGGCAGATTTATGAAACCAGAAACAACCACCAATCCATTGAAAGATATCGGTACGCTATTGGTAATGGTGCTGTTATCCATCATCGGCGCGATAATTGGCGTGCAACTGATCACCACGTTGGGTGTGACGCCCAATACCTCGATTATCGGTGCGCTGATTGCCATGTTGCTGGCACGCATTCCATTGCAGATGTTCCAGCGTTACCGTTCGATCCACACCCAGAACCTGGCTCAGACGGTGATTTCCTCTGCCACCTTTGGGGCGGCCAACAGCCTGCTGATGCCGATTGCCGTGCCTTATGTCATGGGGCAGCCGCAACTGATCCTACCGATGTTCTGCGGCGTGGCTGTCGCCATGCTGTTGGATGCCTACTTGCTGTATCGGATGTTTGATACCAAGGTTTTCCCCGCCGCCAATGCCTGGCCGCCAGGCGTGGCGGCAGCGGAAGCCATCAAAGCGGGCGATCGCGGTGGCAAACAGGCCTGGCTATTGGTCGTTGGTGTATTGGTGGGCATTGCCGGTTCGATGCTGAAGATCCCGATGGCGGCCTTTGGCACCGCGTTTATCGGCAATATCTGGGCGCTGAGCATGTTTGGTGTTGGTCTGCTGCTGCGAGCCTATGGCCAACCGCTGACCGGGGTTGATATCAATGCGCACTATATTCCACATGGGGTGATGGTGGGTGCAGGGCTGGTGGCGTTGATCCAGGTCGTACAGGTGATCCGCAATAAAAACCAGCAGACGGCGGCAAGCTTTAGCCAACCAGACAGCGAGGTGCGCAAAGCCTTGGGGCTAGGGGCAGTTGGCTATGTTGCTATTGCCGCGTTACTGGCATTGGGCAGCGGGTTATATAGCGAAATGTCGTTGACCATGTTGCTGCTGTTTGTGATTTATGCCGCGTTTGCCGCCTTCGTGCATGAGCTGATAGTGGGGATTGCCGCGATGCATTCTGGCTGGTTCCCGGCATTTGCGGTGGCGCTTATTACGCTGATCGTCGGGATTTTAATTGGCTTCCCTCCGTTAGCACTTTGCGTGCTCACCGGTTTTACTGCGGCTACCGGCCCGGCGTTTGCCGATATGGGCTTTGATCTGAAAGCCGGCTTTATTTTGCGGGGCTACGGCAAGAATTTACAGCAGGAGCTGCTAGGGCGACGTATTCAGCTGATCGCCGCCATGATTGCCTTCGTGATTGCGATCCCGGTGGTTTACCTCTCTTACACCAGCTATTTCCTGCAGGAACTGATCCCGCCGGTGGCTCGGGTGTATGCCAAAACCATCGAAGCTGGGGTGCAGCCCGGTATTGCCTCCAGCCTGCTGATTTGGGCCATTCCGGGTGCCATCGTGCAGTTTATTGGTGGGCCCAAGCGCCAACTCGGCGTGCTGTTGGCCACGGGGTTGCTGATTAACAACGCGCTTGCAGGCTGGGCTGTGTTGGTAGGGATCGCACTGCGCATTCTGATCGTTAAACGCTGGGGAGATAAAGGTCGTACGCCGATGGAAATTATGGCCGCCGGGTTTATTGCTGGTGATGCGCTGTACAACTTCTTCAACTCGATCTTTTCCAGCAAGGGAAAATAACGCTATCCCCGCTATGGCGGGAGGCAACAATCTACCAGGCAACATTTGCGAGGGATGACTATGAGTTTGCAACAAACGCTACAGGTCTTTGAACTGATTGATAATGCCTATGTTAAGGGGCAGGACGTGGTGGATCTGTTTGCCGATTATCCGCAGGTATTGGCTAGCACTCTTCGCGTCAGCGGTGACAAGGGCACCACGGATTTTGTCCGTATTGAAATCCCCGGCAGTGCAGGCAAGTTATCCGGTGGCAATGCGCCCACGCTGGGGATCATTGGCAGATTGGGCGGCATTGGGGCGCGGCCAACACGTATCGGCCTGGTTTCTGACGGTGACGGCGCTATTGCGGCGATCGCCAGCGCCCTGAAGCTGGCAGAAATGCAGCGCAAAGGCGATGTGCTAGCTGGGGATGTCGTTGTTACCACCCATATTTGCCCCAATGCGCCGACTCGCCCACACGATCCGGTCGATTTTATGGACTCGCCGATCGATGACGTCACGATGAACGACAACGAAGTGGTGCCGCAAGCGGATGCCATTTTGTCGATTGATACCACTAAAGGGAATCGCATCATCAATCACAAGGGCTATGCGCTGTCACCAACGGTGAAACAGGGCTACATCCTGCGGGTGTCGGAAGATCTGTTGCGCATCATGGAGATGACCAGTGGCCGCCCGGCGGTGACTTTCCCGATCACGACGCAAGACATCACGCCTTATGGCAACGGTGTGCACCATCTTAACAGTATCTTGCAGCCCTCCACTGCGACGGCCGCGCCGGTCGTAGGCGTAGCCATCTGCACCGAGTCGGTCGTACCGGGTTGTGGCACCGGGGCCAGCCATGAGGTAGACATCGCGCTGGCGGTAAAATTTGCCGTGGAAGTGGCAAAGGAGTTCGGGCGCGGAACCTGTAGCTTCTTCGATGCCGCCGACTATGATCGCCTGTTGGCGCTCTACGGCAGCCTGAGCCATCTGCAACAGAGGAAATAATGCGATGAACGCATCATTTGCCACCTTGACCATTGGCCAGGCTCCACGCAGTGACATCATGCCGCTGTTAGCGACCTATCTGCCGCTTGAGCAAATGATGCATGTTGGGCTGCTGGATGGGATGAGTGAACAACAGATCGCTGCGCGTTACTGCCCGCAGGTGGGTGAGAAAGTGCTGGTATCCCGATTGCTGAATGGTGCTCAGGTGAGGCTTTCTGCTCAGCAGGTAGAGCAGGAACTACAACTGAAAATCACCGAGTTGGAGGCGATGGGATGTGACGTGATCATGCTGCTCTGCACCGGCGAATTCGGTCATTTACGTACGGCAACGGCGCTACTGCTGGAGCCGGACCATATTGTACCGCCGCTGATTTCTGCCATTGTCGGTGAACACAGGGTTGGTATTGTGGTGCCTGTGAAGGAACAGATCCAGGAACAGGCCAGCAAATGGCAGCTACTGGCCACGCCACCTTGTTTTGCCGTCGCCAGCCCCTACTTGGCCGATAAGGCAACCCTGGCGCAGGCCGCACAGAGCCTGCTGCAACAGGGGGCTGAAGTGGTGGTGCTAGACTGCATTGGCTATCACCAACAGCAGCGGGATTTTTTGCTGACCAAGCTAAAAATACCGGTACTGCTATCGAACGTGCTGGTAGCCAAGCTGGCTGCTGAACTCATTGTTTGATCCCGCTCATGTTTTGCCATGCGTAGCGATCGCATTTCGTAGTAAAAACCAGTGACAGACCCGGTTTCATCCCCCAATATGGAGACTCCTCAAAGATGATTACGCGGGTGCCAGTCTATGCTGAAAGTGAACGAGTATTTTGCCGGGAAAGTGAAGTCTATCGGTTACGATAGTAGCAGCATCGGTCGTACCAGCGTCGGGGTGATGGAAGAGGGTGAGTACACCTTCGGTACCGCACAGCCGGAAGAAATGACGGTGATCACCGGGGCATTGAAAGTGTTGTTACCGGGCGCGCCGGATTGGCAGGTATTTACGCCAGGCGAGAAGTTCTTTGTGCCTGCGCAGAGTGAATTCAACGTCCAGGTTGCTGATGCGACAGCCTATCTGTGTCGTTATCTCAGTAAGTAAAAATACCCGTCGTCTTTCAAGCCGCAGCGTTGTTACCTGCACTCACTCACCCCAGTCACTTACTAAAAGTAAGCTCCTGGGGCTGAGTGAGCTTGGTGCCTAACTGCGATTTGAAATCCATAGGGTATTTGTCGTGATTACCAATTTTCTAGTATTTTAGTGGGCGCAACTTGTTGCGCCCCTTTTGTTTTAGCGCTGAGCCTCGCCACCCAGGGCTTCGATGGTGTTGCTGATCAAGGCCGCCAGTTCGCTGGTCATCAGGATGAAATCGGCGTCGAAACGCTGGGCAAAATCTTCACGATCGATATCGTCGTTCTGATCGCGCAGGGTATCGGCAAACTTCAGGCGTTTGAGTGAGCCGTCGTCGGCCAGCACCAGTTGAATGCGCTCTTGCCAATCTACCGCCAGCTTGGTCACCAGCTTGCCAGCCTCGATATGCACGGCAATCTCGTCGCTGATCAGGTTCTGCTTCTTGCAGCGGATCACGCCGCCTTCTTCCAGAATGGCTTTCAGTTCAGCCTCATCCTGAATGATAAAACCGGCTGGCAGTTCACCGGAGCGCACCCATTCGGTCAGCGTCAGCTCGATCGGGCTTTCCATGGTCAGCGGCACCACCGGCAATGAACCCAGGCTCTTGCGCAGCAGCGCCAGCATATCTTCGGCACGCTTGGCACTGGCGGCATCGACCATAATCAGATCGTTAACGGTATCGATCCACATGTAGGTCTGGTTAAAGCGGCTGAAGGCGCGTGGCAGCAAGCTGTGCAGCACTTCATCTTTCAGCGAATCTTTCTCGGTTTTCTTCAGCTTACGATGCTGCTCACCTTCCAGCTTTTCGATCTTGGCCTGTAGCTCTTGTTTCAGCACCGGCGAGGGCAGGATCTTCTCTTCTTTACGGGCGCAGATCATGATCTGGCCGTTAACCGCGTGCGTCAGCGCATCGCTGTGAGAGCCCATCGGGGAAACCCAGCCGGTTTTCGCCATGTCCTGGCTGCCGCACGGAGTAAAGGCAAAGGCGCTGAGCTGTTTTTCCATTTCATCCGCAGTTAGCGCAACGTCGCGGCTCAAACGGTAAACCATCAAATTCTTAAACCACAGCATAATGTTATCCCAGGCTGGGCGTGCATTTGGCACGCAGATTCATCAAAAGCAGGGCGGCATAATAACGAATTGACGCTGAAAAATCGCCTGATTCCCGTCGATTTGCGTCCGTTACCGCGTTTCGCTGGAATTGCCATTGATGTCACATTCGCTGAGCGTGGCGTGAGCCGGGCTATGCGCTACACTGGGCGGCAAGTTTGTTGTCGTGCTGAATTAGGGAGAGGAATTGTGCGTATTGGTATCGATCTGGGTGGCACTAAAATTGAAGTGATTGCGTTAGCCAACGACGGGGCCGAGCTGTTCCGCCATCGTATCGCCACGCCTCGTGATGATTATCAACTGACGCTGGAGGCTATCTGCGGGCTGGTCAGTCTGGCGGAGGAAAAAACGGGCCAGCAAGGCTCTGTGGGCGTGGGGATCCCTGGTACGCTGTCGCCCTTTACCGGTCTGGTAAAAAATGCCAACTCGACCTGGCTGAATGGCCAGCCGATGGATAAAGACCTTTCGGCCATGCTGCAACGCGAAGTGAGGATGGCCAACGATGCCAACTGCCTGGCAGTATCGGAAGCCACCGATGGTGCCGCTGCCGGTAAGCAAACCGTGTTTGCGGTTATCATTGGTACCGGCTGTGGCGCTGGGGTGGCGATCAACGGTCAGGTGCACTCTGGCGGCAATGGAATATCCGGAGAATGGGGCCACAACCCGCTGCCGTGGCTGGATGAGGACGAACTGCGTTTTCGTGCTGAGGTGCCCTGCTACTGTGGTAAGCAAGGCTGCATTGAAACCTTTATCTCCGGCACCGGTTTCGCTACCGACTATGCCCGGCTGAGTGGCCAGGCGCTGAAAGGTTACGAAATCATGGCGCTGGTGGCGCAGAAGGATGCGGTAGCTGAGCTAGCCCTCCAGCGCTACGAAATGCGACTGGCGAAGTCCCTGGCACATGTGATCAACATCTTTGATCCCGATGTGATCGTCTTTGGCGGTGGTATGAGTAACGTGGATCGGCTGTATCAAACGGTGCCACCGCTGGTGAAAACCTGGGTGTTTGGCGGCGAGTGTGAAACACCGATCCGCAAGGCAATACATGGCGACTCCAGCGGCGTCCGTGGCGCTGCCTGGCTATGGCCGCAGGTATAACCGGGCGCAGCATGCCGCGCCCCTACGTGTGCACCCGGCTAGGGAAGGTCAGCAGTTCCAACCTTAGTCCTTCGGTGCATAATCCTTTTCACTTTCGCTGCGCACCCGCTCGATGTGGATGGTCAGAAACATCATCTCTTCACTGGTCAGCGTATGCTGGTAGCTCTTCTCGATATGCTGATTGATCTTACCGGCACAGGCGAATGACTCTCGGTATTTCTCCTTCACCACCTGGTACAGCGAATCGTCGTCGCTGTTGACGTAGTTCTTGCCTAGCAGCCGCTGGGCGAAGAACTTCAGGTGGGTGACAAAGCGATGGTAGCTGAGCGCCTCCTCGTTGTAGTCAAAGCGGAAATGGTATTTGACGATATTGAGGATTTCCTGCATCACACGGGTGATATGCAGGGTGTTGTGCATTTCGTCATTGAGCTGGGCGTTGACCAGATGCAGGGCAATAAAGCCAGCCTCGTCTTCCGGCAGCGTGGTCTCCAGGCGCTGGGCGATGATGGTTAACGCCTCCAGCCCAATGGCAAACTCGTTCGGATAGAGCTTTTTGATCTCCCACAGCAGCGCGTTCTTGATATCCAGCCCTTGAGCATGGCGTTGCAGCGCAAAATGGATATGGTCGGTCAGCGTGATGTAGACAATGTTATGCAGTTTACCCGGCAGCCGCTCGCGGGCGAGGGTGATGATCTTGTCTGCGGTGGTGACACAGGCCAGCGGAATTTCCGCCAGCAGTTCTTTGTAGCGCTCGCTCATCTCGCCGCTGTTGAGGGTGAAGACCTTTTCGATCAGGCTTTCATCCAAGCTATCCCCGGCTTTCTTTTTAAAGCCAATGCCACGCCCCATGACCACCGTTTCTTCCTGATGGTCATTCAGCGTAATCACTACATTATTATTAAGTATTTTAGCGATTTTCATGGCTATTCCCGGCCCGCTGAAAACGAAAAAACCCGACGCCCGGGTGCGATCCCGAAGGTCAGGTTTTGCCTGTATTCACAGTGACAATCCTGTTATTGGCACCATGATAAACCTTGTTGTCCTGCGCTCAATGCTTTTCACTGTGTACTGTCGCCGCGATCACACTTCTGGCGGTTGTTAGCGCTTGACGTAGTGCTCAGTCGCGGTCATTCGATGCGAAACTGAGCGTCCAGGCGGCTAACGCCCAGCCCATTGACCTTTTTCACCTTAATCTGCACCGGGATACGTTCCTTCATCGCCTCCACGTGACTGATCACGCCAATGGTTTTACCGGTGGCGTTAAGGCTGTCCAAGGCATCCAGTGCGGTATCCAGTGTCTCGGCGTCCAGCGTGCCGAAACCCTCGTCCAGGAACAGCGAATCAATGCTGGTCTTGTGGCTGACCAAATCGGACAACGCCAGGGCCAGCGCCAGGCTGACCAGGAAGCTTTCGCCGCCGGACAGGGTGCGGGTATCGCGCAGCGCGTCGGCCTGCCAGGTGTCCACCACCTGCAATTCCAGGGCATCGCTGGTTTTACGTTGCAACAGATAGCGCCCGTGCAGACGGCCAAGCTGGTTGTTGGCCAGATACACCAGATGATCGAGGGTTAAACCCTGGGCGAACTTGCGGAATTTGTCCCCCTCTTTGGAGCCGATAAGCTGGTTGAGCAAGCTCCAATCGTCGTATTGCTGCTGGCTTTGGGTGATCTGTTCGAACAGCGACTGCTGATTGAGACGACGTTCGGCATCGCTGCTCAGTTGGTTGCGCACTTCGCCTTGGCGCAGCTGTAGCGTTTTCAGCCGATCCGCCAGTTCGCTGACTGCGGCAGTAAGCTGCTCGGTATTGACCTGCGCTTCATCCAGATCCACAGGGCGATCCACACGATGCTGTTCCAGAGCCTGCACGGCCTGCGCCAACAGCGTGGTGGCCTGCACCTGGCGCTCCTGCAGCTGCTCTTTGTGCTGTTGCAAGCGCAGACGTTCGCCGTCATCCAGCAAGGCGGCGTTAAAGGCGGCCTCATCGTCGAAGGTGCTGCTGGCCAAGGCTTGTAGCCATTGCTGCTCGGCGTGATGCTCACGTTCGGTCTGCTGTTGCAGCTGTTGCTGCAAACCGAGCCACTGACCGGCCAGCCGATCGCGTTGCTCCTTCGCTTTATGCAACTGCTCCGTGGCCTGTTGTAAGGCGCTCTCTACGGCAGCTTGTGCCGTGCGTAACTGCTCGCGGACCTCGGCTACCGCTTGCTCACCAAACAGCGCGATACGTTTGTTACGCTGTTCCAGCAGTTGGGCTTCATGCGTCAGGCACTGCTGTTGCCACTGCGCCAACTGACGCTGAGTTTCCTGCTGGTTTTTTTCAAGCAATTCAAAACGTTCATTCAGTCGCGCCGTTTCCTGTTGCGAACTCTGCTGTTCGGTTTGCAGGGCATTCAGGGCGTCCTTCGCCAACTGTACCGCCTTGGCGAACCGTTCGTGTTGCAGCAGAAGTTGCTGACCGGCCTGTTCCTCACTATCGCAAGTTTCCAGCCAGTCGGTTAACCGGGCGCTGTCTTGCAGCGTAAAGTCGAAAGCCAAGGGGGCGCTGAGGGTTTGCCAGCTTTGCAGATGGCTTTGCTGCTGTGCAACTTCCTGATTCAGCTGCGTCTCCAGCCGTAGCTGTTGCTCTTTCAGACTTTCGCTGAGTGCACGCAGCTCGGTACCTTTAGTGTGCAGTTCGTCGGTTTGGGCGCGTAATTGAGTGACGCGCTGTTCCGTTTCTGACGGTTTAACGGCTTGATACTGTTCGATTGCCGGATGGTGTGTGGAGCCGCACAATGGGCAAGGGGCATCGGTTTGCAGTCGCGCCCGCTCGGCTTCCAGGCTGACGATGCGTTTTTCAAGCTCAAGCGTTTTTTCAACGTCAGTCTGATGTGCTTTTTGCTGTTTATACTGCTGGCGAACGGCATCGAGCTGGGTTTCCACCTCGGTCAGCTGTTTTTGGCGCGTGGCAAATTCGAGCCGTTGCTGTTCAAGGCGCAGTTGGTTCTGTTGGAACAGCAAAGCCAGTTTAGAGAGCTGTTGACGTACCGGGCGCAAGCCGCTCAGTTCTGTCTGGCGGTGGCGCAGTTTCTCCGCGGGGGATTGCACCTCTAGCGCCGCTTGCTGCTGGAGCTGATGATCCAGCGCTGCCGTCAGTTCGACCTGCTTAGCCCGGTATTGGCTCGCCAGGGTAGCCAGTTGGCTGCGCCTTTCGGTCAACTGTTCCAACGTACGCCGCAGTTCTTCGCTCTGCCGCTGGCTCTCCGCATGCTGCTTGCGCATTTCTGCCAGCTGATTTTGCAGCTGGGCGATCTGGTGATCGAGCGGTAGCACCTGGTCATCAATCAGCGTTTGCTGCCGTTGTTGATGCTCCGTCTGGGCCAGTTTGGCTTGCTGAGCCTGTTCCAATTGTTGTTGGAGCGGGGTCAGCTCGGCCAATTGCCGCTGTTGCTGCTGCGCCAACTGTTCGATCTGCCGTTGTAGCGCCAGGCGATCCTGCTGACAGCGATTACGTTCATTGAGCAATGGCCGGAGTTTCTCTGCGGGTTCACTGCGCGCTAATTGTTGTAACTGCGGCTCGGCCTGCTGAAACTCCTGCTGCACGCCAGCCAACTGCCGCTGATGATCAGCAGTCTGCTGCTGGAGGGTTTGCCAACGTTGCAGCCAGTTCAGTTGCTGTTGTTGCCTCTGTGCCTGTTGGTTGAGCAGCAGTTCTTCAGCACCCAGTCCGTTGAGTTGATTTTCCAACTCTTGGCGCTGCTCATCGTTGAGTAGCTCAATTCCGCTGGCACGGTGATGCAAGGCATCCAGATCGGTTTTCGCCTGTTTGTGCTGTTCGAATACCTGCGCCGACAGCCGGCCATAAATCTCGGTACCGGTCAGTTCTTCCAGTAGTTCGGCGCGCTCGTTGGCCTTGGCGTTGAGGAAGGCGGCGAACTGCCCCTGCGACAGCATCATCGACTTGGTGAAACGGCCAAAATCCAGGCCGGTGATGGCGGCAATCAGCTCTTTTTTATCGGAGATTTTATCCGCCAGGATTTTGCCATCTTCCCGCAGCGCCAACTCCACCTTGGGAGCTTGCAGGTTGCCGTCCGGATCGTTTTTCGCCCGGCGCTGGCTCCAGAAGGCACGATAGCCGACGCCTTTGACCTCAAACTCCACTTCGGCCAGCGATTCGGCGGTGTGGCGGGTCATCAATTCGTTCTGGCTGGCGCTGACTTCCAGACGCGGCGTTTGGTGATAGAGTGCCAGGCAGATGGCATCCAGCAGAGTGGTTTTCCCCGCTCCGGTGGGGCCGGTGATGGCAAACAGACCGTTGCTGGCGAAGGGTTCTGCCGTAAAATCGATTTTCCACTCACCCTGTAGCGAGTTGAGGTTTTTCAGCCTGAGGCTCAGGATCTTCATGCCGATGGCTCCTCATGCTGATGCAGGGTTTCTACCACCTGCTGGAACATTTGGCGCATTTGCTGCTGGCGCGGTTCGGCCATCTCGGCTTCCAATGCCAGCCGCCGCTCGAACACTTCGCCGACGCTCAATTCATTCAAGGTTTCTTTATCCTGCTGGGCAAGGGTCTGGTTACGCTGCTCTTTGCTGCGCCGCAGCAGTACCACTTCCACCGGTAAATCTTCTGCTAACTGTTGGATACGGCGCTGAATGTCGCTGAGGTAATCCTGGGTAGCCACTTCGATATCCAGCCAAACCGGCAATTCACCTTGATAGTCGGCAAACTGCTGCAACTGGGTTTCGATTTGCTGCAAATCCCCTTTGATCAACTGCATGGGCTGAAAGGTGGGGATTTCCAGTGGCGCGATCTGTTGCAGCGCACCGTCGGCAAAATCGACCATAAACACGCTTTTGGCTTTGCCTAACTCGTCAAAACTCAACGGGATGGGCGAGCCGCTGTAGCGGATATGTTCGGACTTGGCGACGTTCTGCGCCCGATGGATATGCCCCAGCGCAATGTAATCGGCAGGGGGGAACGCCTGGGCCGGGAAGGCGTCCAGCGTGCCGATGTAGATATCGCGCACCGAATCCGAGGTGGTGACGCCCACGGTCGTCAGATGGCCGGTGGCGACGATCGGCAGTGGCAAACCCAGCGTATCGCGACGCGCACAGGCGGCCTGATACAGGTTGTGGTAATGCTCGGCGATAGCTTCTTGCAATGCCTGCTGCTTTTGGTTGCCAGACTCGCCGGCGCGGCTGGTGAGCAGATCCCGTGGGCGCAGGAACGGGATGGCGCAGAGCACGGCACCAGGTTGGCCATCAAGCTGGTTGAGCACCACGATTTGCTGCTCAAGCTCGCTTTGCGCATTGGCAATCACGGTGGTATTCAGGCAGGAAAGCAGCTCACGCGATTCATTCAGCGTGGCCACGGAGTCATGGTTGCCGCCCAGCACCACCAACTGGCAACCAGTGCGTTGCAAATCCACCACAAAGCGGTTGTACAGTTCGCGGGCGTAGCTTGGCGGGGAGCCGGTATCGAACAGATCGCCTGCGACGATCAGCGCATCCACCTGTTGCTGTTCCACCTGTTCGATCAGCCAACGTAAGAAGGCCTGATGCTCGGCGGCGCGGCTTTTGGTGAAAAAGTACTGGCCCAAATGCCAGTCGGAGGTATGGATCAGGCGCATAAAACTCCCAGGGCGACAACATAATGGCGACGATTATAAAGGGGGGGAGCCCTCCTGTCGTGGCACAATCAAGCAGAGGGCAGAATGATTTTTGTGGCTCGTTAGAAATAATCACTATGCTTACTGCCATCCATGAGGCTTTTTTTTCATAAAAGTGTCACAAAACTGACGCATAATGGCGACCGCAATCAACTGAGATCGCTAACACATTGGCAGGATTGACGATGGCAAGACGCATACTGGTGGTGGAAGACGAAGCGCCGATCCGTGAGATGGTGTGCTTTGTGTTGGAACAGAATGGTTACCAACCGTTGGAAGCCGAGGATTATGACAGTGCCGTTACGCGCCTGTCTGAGCCGTTCCCTGATTTGGTGTTACTGGACTGGATGTTGCCCGGCGGTTCCGGGATCCAGTTTATCAAGCATATGAAGCGCGAGGCGATGACCCGGGATATTCCGGTGATGATGCTGACCGCGCGCGGTGAAGAAGAAGACCGGGTACGTGGCCTGGAGGTCGGGGCGGATGATTACATCACCAAACCTTTCTCACCCAAGGAGCTGGTGGCACGTATCAAGGCGGTGATGCGCCGGATTTCACCGATGGCCGTAGAAGAAGTGATTGAAATGCAGGGGCTAAGCCTGGATCCTTCCTCGCACCGGGTGATGGCCAATGAGCAGGCGCTGGATATGGGGC
This sequence comes from Serratia sp. H1w, assembly GCF_000633355.1. Lineage (GTDB taxonomy): Bacteria > Pseudomonadota > Gammaproteobacteria > Enterobacterales > Enterobacteriaceae > Chania. The sequence goes on along the minus strand of NZ_AYMQ01000046.1, from coordinate 102,116 downwards.
CGACCGAGTTCAAACTGCTGCACTTCTTTATGACTCATCCGGAGCGTGTTTATAGCCGTGAACAGTTGCTTAATCACGTCTGGGGCACTAACGTTTATGTGGAAGACCGCACCGTTGATGTGCATATCCGCCGGCTGCGTAAGGCGCTGGAGACCACTGGTCATGACAAGATGGTTCAAACCGTTCGCGGCACCGGTTATCGGTTCTCGACGCGCTACTAGTCGCACTGCGCTGAAGGGGTTACCGTGCTAGAACGTTTATCGTGGAAGAGGCTGGCGCTGGAGCTGGCCCTTTTTTGTTTGCCTGCTTTATTGCTGGGGCTGATTTTCGGTTATCTGCCCTGGCTGTTGTTGATTTCCGTACTGGCTGCACTGGTCTGGAACTTCTATAACCAACTCAAACTTTCTCACTGGCTGTGGGTGGATCGCAGCATGACGCCACCGCCAGGCCGCTGGAGCTGGGAACCGCTGTTCTACGGTCTGTATCAGATGCAGCAGCGTAACCGCCGCCGCCGCCGTGAGCTGGCGCTATTGATCAAACGCTTTCGCAGCGGAGCCGAATCTTTGCCGGATGCGGTGGTGATGACCACTGTTGAGGGTAATATCTTCTGGTGTAACGGTCTGGCACAACATCTGCTGGGCTTTCGTTGGCCGGAAGATAATGGCCAGCACATTCTCAACCTGCTGCGTTACCCCGAATTCAGCCACTATCTGCAACGGCAGGAATTTACCAGACCGCTGACGCTACAGCTGAATAACGAGCACTTTGTCGAATTCCGTATCATGCCCTATTCCGAAGGCCAACTGCTGATGGTGGCCCGCGATGTCACCCAGATGCGTCAATTGGAAGGGGCCAGACGTAACTTCTTCGCCAACGTCAGCCATGAGTTGCGCACGCCGCTGACGGTGTTGCAAGGCTACCTGGAGATGATGAGCGACGAAGAGCTGGATGGTTCGCTGCGTGGCAAAGCGCTGGGTACCATGCAAGAGCAGACCAAACGTATGGATGGGCTGGTGAAGCAGCTGCTTACGCTCTCCAGGATTGAAGCCGCGCCAAACGTGGATATGAACGAGAAGGTGGATATTCCGTTGATGCTGCGAGTGTTGCAGCGTGAGGCGCAATCGCTCAGCGGCGGCAATCATCAGATTAACTTCCGGGTGAACGAAAACCTGGAGGTGTTTGGTAATGAGGATCAACTGCGCAGCGCGGTTTCCAACCTGGTGTACAACGCGGTCAACCATACGCCAGCGGGTACCAACATCGAAGTGAGCTGGCAGCAGACGCCGCAGGGGGCGCAGTTCCAGGTCAGCGATAACGGGCCGGGAATTGGTCCTGAACATATCCCGCGCCTGACCGAACGCTTCTATCGGGTTGATAAGGCGCGTTCGCGACAGACCGGCGGCAGTGGGCTGGGGTTAGCCATAGTCAAGCATGCGCTCAGCCATCACGATTCACGGCTGGAGATCCTCAGCGAGCCGGGGATGGGCACCCGTTTTATCTTTACCTTGCCTAACCGGTTGATTGTTCCCGCGGCTTTATCAGAGAATGCGGTGAAAAATTAACAGGTAACCCCGCGATGAACCGATTTACCCAAGCTTTGCTATTTTGCCTGCTGTTATCGGTTGGCCGAGGGGCCGTGGCCGCACCGGACGGCATGCTCTCCGGCAACCTGTCCAGTGTAGGTTCAGATACCCTGGCCAACCTGATGGCGCTGTGGGGACAGGATTTCAGCCGACACTATCCCAACGTTAATCTGCAATTACAGGCTGCCGGTTCCTCAACGGCACCCACCGCTTTGGCGGCAGGGGCGGCACAGCTTGGCCCGATGAGCCGGCCGATGAAGGCGGCGGAGGTCTCGGCATTTGAGCATCGCTATGGCTATGCGCCATTGGCGGTGCCGGTCGCGGTCGATGCGTTGGTGGTGTTGGTGCATCAGGACAATCCGCTGCGTGGATTGAATCTGCAACAGTTGGATCAAATCTTTTCCGCGACCCGCCGCTGCGGGGAAAATACGCCAATTAACCGCTGGGGCGAACTGGGGCTACAAGGCAGTTGGCAGCAGCGCGCCCTGCAACGTTTTGGCCGCAACTCCGCTTCGGGTACCTATGGGTATTTCAAACTGCGCGCGTTATGCGGCGGTGATTTTATGGCGCGGGTGAATGAACTGCCGGGCTCGGCCTCGGTGGTACAGGCGGTGGCCGGATCGTTAAACGGTATTGGCTATGCCAGCATCGGTTTTCGTGCCAGCGGGGTGCGGTTGCTGCCGCTGGCTGAAACGGGTGACCGTTATATTGAGCCCAGCGAAACCAACGTGCGCAACGGCAACTATCCGTTGGCACGCTATCTGTATATCTATATTAACAAAGCCCCCAATCAGCCGCTGGAACCTCTGACGGCAGCATTCCTCGATCGTGTGCTGTCTGCGCAGGGGCAAGCTCTGGTTAATCACGACGGTTATCTGCCGTTACCTCCGGCTACGTTGCTCAAAACCCGTGCACTTCTGGGGCTGGAGTAAGGGCGATATTTGAGCGCATACCGCGCGTTTTATGGTGGTTTATTGGTGTTTGCATGCGCTTTGTAACCAGTTGTTTCACATTTCGTGAGTGATGTGTGCAAAAATAATACAAATCATGTAGGGCGTATTTATTGATAACCCCTATGTTCGACTGGATGCGAGATATTATCTGGACGATCACTCTGCTTTCCGTCCTACGTATTGCCTTTTGGCACTATAAACGTTTAACTTGACCCCCATTGCCGGACTAAACCTCCATTTTTCCCTGCATCCTTCGGTGATAGCTACCAGGAGTTGAGCGGGGGGAAAACGTCTAAAAATCTGCTCGTCATCTCGAGTCTTCGCCGTTATCAAGGTAAGACGCCGCTATTGCGCGCTGTCTGTTGCCTATGCGTTTCACGATGAGAGAGCTGGCCGGCAACCGAAGTGGGGCAGCTTTGCCACCATCCATATTGGTGAATTTTTATTGCAACAGGCAGCACGACATCCTATGAGTCATCGTTTAGCGTCAAAAGATATTCTGGCATTGGGTTTTATGACCTTTGCCTTGTTCGTCGGGGCCGGGAACATCATCTTCCCGCCGATGGTAGGTTTGCAGTCTGGCGAACACGTCTGGACTGCGGCAATTGGCTTCCTGATCACCGCCGTGGGTCTACCGGTGCTGACGGTGATTGCCCTGGCTCGCGTTGGCGGCGGTGTTGATGCGTTAAGCTCACCGATTGGCCGTAGCGCAGGTCTGCTGTTGGCGACGGTCTGCTATCTGGCCGTTGGCCCGCTGTTTGCCACCCCGCGTACCGCGACTGTTTCCTTTGAGGTCGGTATTGCGCCATTGACCGGCGACGGCCCGCTGCCGCTGTTTATCTATAGCCTGGTCTATTTCGCGCTGGTGATTGGCATTTCACTCTATCCGGGCCGCCTGCTCGATACCGTGGGCCATATTCTGGCTCCGCTGAAGATCGTGGCGTTGGCCGTGCTGGGGATTGCCGCCGTGCTGTGGCCTGCTGGGACGCCGATCCCGGCGGCAGAAGCCTACCAGTCCGTACCGTTCTCTTCCGGTTTTGTGAACGGCTATCTGACGATGGATACGCTGGGCGCCATGGTGTTCGGTATCGTTATCGTTAACGCCGCACGTTCCCGTGGGGTGAAAGATGCCGGTCTGCTGACCCGTTATACCATCCTGGCCGGTCTGATCGCCGGTGTAGGCCTGACGCTGGTCTACCTGAGCCTGTTCAAGCTGGGTTCCGGCAGTGGCGTGCTGACACCGGATGCCACTAATGGCGCGGTGGTGCTGCATGCCTACGTACAAAATACCTTCGGTAGCCTGGGGAGCTTCTTCCTGGCGGCGCTGATCTTCATCGCCTGTATGGTGACCGCGGTGGGCCTGACCTGCGCCTGTGCGGAGTTCTTCGAGCAATACCTGCCGTTCTCTTACAAAACGCTAGTCTTCATTCTCGGCCTGTTCTCGATGGTGGTGTCCAACCTGGGCCTGAGCCATCTGATCCAGATTTCGATCCCGGTGCTGACCGCGATCTATCCCCCTTGCATCGTGCTGGTATTGCTGAGCTTCACCCTGCGCTGGTGGAATAGTGCATCACGTATTGTTGCGCCGGTGATGTTAGTCAGCCTGTTGTTTGGTATCCTTGACGCAGTGAAAGCGTCCAACTTCCAGCATTTTATGCCAGAATGGACCAATCACCTGCCGCTGGCGGCGCAGGGGCTGGCATGGTTGCCACCTTCGCTGCTGATGCTGGTACTGGTCGCGATTTATGATCGGGTTTTTGCACGCAGCCAAGTGACTGCTCACCCTTAAACCTCCGGTCTGAATTTTAGGCCACGGACTTGTCCGTGGCTTTTTTACGTTTAAAAAAGACGGGTCATTTTCATGCAACAACAGTCACCCACCGCAGCACCAGCCAATAAGCTCAAACGTGGCCTCAGCACGCGTCACATCCGTTTTATGGCCCTGGGTTCGGCCATTGGTACCGGTCTGTTTTACGGCTCCGCAGAAGCCATCAGAATGGCTGGCCCCAGCGTCCTGCTGGCTTACCTGATCGGCGGTATCATCGCCTTTATCATCATGCGCGCACTGGGCGAAATGTCGGTGAACAACCCGCAGGCCAGCTCGTTCTCGCGTTATGCCCAGGACTACCTCGGCCCAATGGCGGGTTACATTACCGGTTGGACCTACTGCTTTGAGATCCTGATCGTTGCCATTGCCGACGTGACGGCATTCGGCATCTATATGGGCGTCTGGTTCCCGGAAGTGCCGCATTGGATCTGGGTGTTGAGCGTGGTGTTGATTATCGGTGCCATCAACCTGATGAGCGTGAAAGTGTTCGGTGAGCTGGAGTTCTGGTTCTCGTTCTTCAAGGTTGCCACCATTATCATCATGATCGTTGCCGGTATCGGCATCATCGTCTGGGGCATCGGTAACGGGGGACAACCGACCGGGATCCACAACCTGTGGGTCAACGGCGGTTTCTTCAGTAACGGTTTTATCGGCATGATCCTGTCGCTACAGTTGGTGATGTTCGCCTACGGCGGGATTGAGATCATCGGTATCACCGCCGGTGAAGCCAAAGATCCTAAAGTATCGATCCCTAAAGCTATCAACTCGGTACCCTGGCGTATCCTGGTGTTCTACGTCGGGACGCTGTTCGTCATCATGTCCATCTATCCGTGGAACCAGGTGGGTACCAACGGCAGCCCGTTTGTGCTGACCTTCCAGCATATGGGAATCACCATTGCGGCGGGTATTCTTAACTTCGTGGTGATCACTGCGTCACTATCGGCGATCAACAGCGACGTGTTTGGCGTTGGCCGTATGATGCATGGCCTGGCAGAGCAAGGACACGCTCCGAAGGTCTTCAGCAAGATCTCCAAGCGCGGTATTCCTTGGGTAACGGTGGTCGTGATGATGGCGGCTATGCTGATCGCCGTATATCTCAACTACGTGATGCCGGAAAGCGTGTTCCTGGTGATTGCCTCACTGGCGACCTTTGCCACCGTGTGGGTGTGGATCATGATCCTGTTCTCGCAAATCGCTTTCCGCCGCAGTTTGAGCAAAGAGCAGGTTGGCAAGCTGGCCTTCCCGCTGCGCGGTGGGGTATTCACTTCGGTCGTTGCGATTATCTTCCTGGTGTTTATCATCGGTCTGATCGGCTACTTCCCAACGACGCGTGTTTCCCTGTACGCCGGGCTGGTATGGGTCGCGATACTGTTGCTGGGCTACTTTGTGAAGGTTAACCTTCAGAAAAGCAAACCCGTTCTGACACAGCAGGATTAAGCAAGCTGCCCCCTCACCCCAACCCTCTCCCACAGGGAGAGGGAGCTGGTACGGTGTTGTGGATAGGCACCGTGTAGGGGCGCCGCATGCTGCGCCCGTTAACTCTCTTCGTCACGATCCCCATCACCAGCAGCCCTGGCTACAATCACCAGATTGTTTTCTACTATTCGTTCTTCCTTTCCTTCTCTGGCACAGCGAGCCAATCCTTCACGCAGATCCATCATGCTGCTGCTCAAGGCGCAGAGTGCCGGTTGCAGCGTACGGCTCATCTGGCTTTCATCCAGCGTGGCGCTATGTAAGTAGCCAGCAAACATCAGCGTGGCCAACAAAGTAAACAGACGGTGTTTTGACGGTTTTAACAAGATGCCTGCTCCGAACGGTAAAAATGGCGAGTGGGTATATTAATAGCCATTCGGCGGCGGAAGAAAAGCGGGCGGAGATATCTGCTGGCAATTGGCGTCAGATAATTACCAGCAGAAATAATTTCGTCAGGTTAGGTCAGGGATTGTTGGCCGCGGGCTGTAGGTTTGTCAGCATGCTGCGCATATCGTTACCGCTTGGCGTCTGGTGGATGCGCAGATCAAATTCACCGATCGCCGCCAGCAGGTGATCGAAGATATCTGATTGGATCCCTTCGTATTCTGCCCACACCGTGGTGTTGGTAAAGGCGTAAATCTCCAGCGGTAACCCTTCCGGTGTTGGCGCCAGTTGGCGCACCATCAGCGTCATATTCTGGTGGATCCCTGGGTGCGAACGTAAATAGGCTACCAGGTAGGCGCGCAGGGTGCCTACGTTGGTCAGGCGGCGGCCGTTAAGCGGCGAGCTGAGATCGACCTCGCGTTGCTGGTTGTACTGGCCCAGTTCCTGGGATTTTTCGTTCAGGTAGCGCTGTAACAGTGGGTTACGGTTAAGGCGTTCCTGTTCCTCTTCTGTCAGGAAGTGAACGCTGGTGGTGTCGATATTGATGCTACGCTTGATGCGGCGGCCACCGGATTCGGACATCGAACGCCAGTTCTTGAACGAGTCGGAGATCAGCGCGTAGGTAGGAATGGTGGTGACGGTGTTGTCCCAGTTTCTGACTTTTACCGTGGTGAGGCCGATATCGGTTACCGCGCCGTCGGCACCATACTTGGGCATTTCCAACCAATCGCCGAGTTTCAGCATATCGTTGGCGGAGAGTTGGATCCCGGCGACCAGACCGAGGATTGGATCTTTAAATACCAACATCAATACCGCCGTCATGGCCCCCAAACCGCTGAGTAACAGCAGCGGCGAGCGCCCCATCAGCAGGGAGATGGTCATGATGCCAATAAAGATGGCGGCGACCAGTTTCACGCCCTGGAAGATGCCACGCAGTGGGAGTTGGTTGGCCAGCGGGCTTTGACGCATCAGCGCCAACAGCGTATCGAGCAGCGAAAACAGCGTCAGCAGGGCAAATAACAGGATCCATACCTGCGCCGCCGTGACGATAATCGCCTGAGTCTGGCTACCATTGTGCAGCCACAGCACCGCCTGCACGTTGATGATTACCCCTTGCAGCAGCAGCGCGGCACGCTGAAACAGCTTATGTTGGGTGATGGCCTGCTGCCAGAGATGCTGGGAATGTTGACCACGGCGCTGAATAGCGGCCAGCACCACGCGGTGTAACACCAGGTGGATCGCCACGGAAATTAAAACGATTAGCCCAAGCACCATCATCAGTGACATCATGTCAGTGAATTCCAGCCCAACGCTTTCCAGCCATTGTCTTATCTGTTGTTGCATGCCTGCTCCCGTCAAAAAATGCGCAAAAAATATCCAAACGCGTTAAAACCCATTAGCCTAGCGGCTATCAGGCATGATGTGTGCCTGTTTACACTTTTTTACTATCTCCACCCCTCGGCTCATCCCTTAGTTTAAGGCTGAAAGAGGAGGGGGAAAGGCGCGCAACGTGGCATGGTGCGTGGCATTGCATGAGTCGTCGATTTCGTTTGCACCATCAGGAGAAAATTTATGCTAAATGCCTGGCATCAACCGGTTCCCCCCTTCGTGGTGAACAAGGAACAACGTCTGGAGATCACTTTATGGTTACGCGGGGAAGATTTGCCTAAGCAGGTCTTTTTACGTGTAGAGCCGGACAACGAAGAGTGGTTGCTGATCATGAAGCCAAAGGCGGTGGAGGGGCTGTGGCGCTATCAGGCCAGCCTGACGCTGCACGAAGGGGAGCCGGTAAGGCGTTACTGCTTTAAACTGCTGTGGGCTGACCGCCAGCAGTGGTTCGGCCCACAGGGCTGGTCGCTGACGCCGCCGGGGCAACTGGCCCAGTTTGCTTTGGATGAGCCAGATACCAGCCCTGCTTGGGTAGCTGATCAGGTGTTTTATCAGATCTTCCCCGATCGCTTTGCCAGCAGCGGCGGGGAGCATGGCATCCAAAGTGGCAGCTATCACCATCATGCCGCCGGTTGCGATGTGATACGCCGTGACTGGCAACATCCGCTGGAGGATGAACATGCCGCCTCCACGTTCTACGGCGGCGATCTGGATGGTATCAGCGAAAAGCTGCCCTACTTGCAGCAGCTCGGGGTTACCGCCCTGTATTTGAACCCGATTTTCACCTCGCCAAGCGTCCATAAGTACGACACCGAAGATTATTATCAGGTCGATCCTTACTTTGGCGGCAATGACGCGTTGCTGCGTCTGCGAGTAAGCACTCACAAGGTGGGGATGAAACTGGTGCTGGATGGCGTGTTTAACCATACCGGTGACTCTCATCCGTGGTTCGATCGTTATCAACAGGCAAAGGATGGCGCGTGCCACCATCCTGACTCCCCCTATCGCGGCTGGTTCAACTTCTACCCGGACGGTAACGTGCTGAGTTGGAAGGGCAATACCAACCTGCCTAAGCTCAACTTCGCTGAACCGCAGGTGGTTGATGCCATTTATCGGGCAGAGGATAGCGTAGTGCGCCATTGGCTACGGCCACCGTACAGCATCGATGGTTGGCGTTTGGACGTGGTGCATATGCTGGGGGAAAACGGCGGAGCTGCGGGGAACCTGCATCATCTGGCCGGGATCTATCAGGCGATCAAGCAAGAAAACCCTCATGCTTACGTGCTGGGGGAACATTTTGGTGATGCACGCCGCTGGCTGCATTCCGGGGTTGAAGACGCTGCCATGAACTATATGGGCTTTGCTTTGCCGGTGCGGGCGTTTCTGGCGGGAGTTGATGTGGCTTATCATCCGGTGCTACTGGATGCGGCAGACTGCGTACAGTGGATGGATGGCTATCGGGCCGGCTTGCCTCATAATCGCCAACTGATCCAGTTTAATCAGTTGGACAGCCATGACACTGCGCGTTTCCTGACCTTGTTGGATAACAACCCGCGTCGTATGCAAATGGCGGCGGTGTGGCTGTTGGCGTGGATTGGTGTGCCATGCCTGTATTACGGCAATGAAATTGGCCTGGATGGCGGCAACGATCCGTTCTGCCGCAAGCCGTTCCCTTGGGATGAAAGCCAATGGGATCGGCCGCTGCTGGACTTGTTCAGCCGCCTTACGGCGCTGCGTAAGAAGAGCAGGGCGCTACGGCGTGGCGGTTGCCAGGTGCTGTATGCACAAGGGGAAACGCTGGTGTTTGTACGTACTTACCAGCAGGAGCAGGTACTGGTGGCATTGCAGCGCAATGGGAGCGGTGAAGTTGACCTTTCTTATTGCCCGCTGTTGCGAGAGGGAAAATGGCAGCTTGTGGAAGGCGAAGGCGAGCTGGTTGCGCGGGAAGGTGGCTTGCGATTGCAGCTAGCGGCTGAGTCGGCCAGCATATGGCGATTGCGCTGATAAAGCCTCTCACCCTAACCCTCTCCCACAGGGAGAGGGGACCGATCGAGGTCGTTAGTTACTCTGCGTAATACCTTGTTTTTCTGGTTTTTACTCCCGACTTTCCGAAGTTGTATGGGCTTATTACGCACTCCGGGCAGCTCCCTCTCCCTGTGGGAGAGGGTTGGGGTGAGGGGCTCAATACCCCACAGCAGATCCCGCTGGACGGCGAACGTCATTGGCTCCGTACAGATAGCCCTCGCGCACCAGGCCGGAAACGGCTGAGTCATTGCCCGAGTTGGCCGGGATGACACCCGCCGCACCGGGTAATCCCACCAATATCAGCTCGGCAGCGCCCCAAGGGGTTTGCTCAACCATCTTGTAGCCCATCTCCTTGAGGATTTTCAGCGTATCGGCAGAGACGCCACGCTGCTCGTAATAGACTTCATCCGGCAGCCATTGATGATGGATCCGCGGGGCATCCACCGCTTCCTGCGGAGCCATGCCATGATCGATCACGTTCAGCGCGGTTTGCAGCGTGATGGTAATAATGCGTGAACCGCCTGGTGAGCCAAGCACCATAAAGATCTGATTGTCTTTGGTCACCAGCGTGGGGCTCATGGAGGATAGTGGGCGCTTACCGGGGGCGATGGCGTTAGCCGTTCCCTGCACCAGGCCATAGAGGTTCTTCTCGCCGACCTTGACGGTAAAGTCATCCATTTCATCGTTGAGGAAGAAGCCGGTACCTGGGGCAATCACCACGGCCCCGAAACGGCCGTTGACGGTATAGGTGGTGGATACGGCGTTACCTTAATGATCGACAATCGAATAGTGGGTGGTTTCCGGTTTTTCATGCGGTTCCATGCCCGGCTGCACGTTTACGGATGGCGTGGCCTGATTGGCGACGATTTTCTTACGGATTTCATCGGCGTAGCTTTTGCTTACCAGCCTATCGATCGGATTTTTGATAAACTCGGGGTCGCCGAGATAGGTATTGCGGTCCATATAGGCATGGCGCATCGCCTCGGTCATGGTGTGGATCGCCGCAGCCGAGTTAAAGCCCATACTTTTCAAGTCGTAACCCTCAACGATATTGAGGATCTCGCATAGCGTTACGCCGCCAGAGCTGGGCGGTGGCGCAGAAACGAATTTATAGCCGCGATAGCTACAGGTAATCGGTGCCGTTTCGGTCACTTTATAGTTGGCGAAGTCGGCAGCGGTGAGGATGCCTCCGCCCTGTTTAGCCGCAGCTTCAACCGCCTGCGGGATTTTACCCTGATAGAATGCCGTGGTGCCTTGCTTGGCGATGGCTTCCAGCGTGTTAGCCAGATCAGTTTGCACCAGGCGATCGCCCGGTTGCAGCGCAGAGCCGTCTTTCCGCAGGAAAATTTTGGCCGACTCCGGGTCTTGCTTGAAGCGGGCGACGGTGGTGTCAAGAATATCGGTATCGGCCCGCGTCAGGATAAAGCCCTCGCGTGCCAGCTTGATGGCCGGTTCCATGACCTGTTCACGGCTCAGCTTGCCGTACTTTTCTCGTGCCATTTCCATCCCCAGCACCGTTCCCGGCACGCCTGCGGCCAGATAACCGTACAGGCTGGCGCCTTTTTTCACCTTGCCGTCCGCATCCAGATACATATTGGCGCTGGCCGCCGCCGGAGCAGTTTCACGGAAGTTGATAAAGGTATCGGTGCCATCGGCCAAATGCAGGGTCATAAAGCCGCCGCCGCCGATGTTACCGCAGCAGGGGTTGACCACCGCCTGGGCATAGCCGACCGCGACCGCCGCATCCACCGCGTTGCCACCCATCTTGAGAATATCGACGCCGACCTGCGAGGCCAGATGTTGCGATGTTACCACCATGCCATTTTTCGCTTCTACCGCCGGATTTGAGGCGGCGTACAGATGGCTGCTGACCAGTAAGGCTGCCAAGGTCAGCGGTTGACTCCATTTTTGCAAAAGCATAACGACTCCTGTGTGATCCCTGTTTTTTTATCTGTCGCGAAGGTGCTGCAAGGTGCAGGCCAACCTTTGAATAGTAGCTACGGATAGGGAACGTAGAGGCAGGACGAGTGAAAAATGTGAAGCGAAACAGCGGAATATTGCACTGGCGCAGGGCGGTTGCACCGATTTTGCCCATAAAAAAACCGGCCAGCAGGGCTGACCGGTTCTGACACTTACCGGCTGAAATTACAGCTTGGAAGCGTTCTCAGACAGGTATTTAGCTACGCCGTCTGGAGATGCACCCATACCTGCTTTGCCTTTTTCCCACTGAGCTGGGCAAACTTCACCGTGCTCTTCGTGGAATTGCAGCGCGTCAACGGTACGGATCATTTCGTCGATGTTACGGCCGATTGGCAGGTCGTTCACGATCTGGGAACGAACGATGCCGTTCTTGTCGATCAGGAAAGAACCACGCAGAGCAACGCCCGCTTCTGGGTGTTCGATGCCGTAAGCTTTCTGAATTTCGCGCTTAACGTCAGCAACCATTGCGTATTTCACTTCACCGATGCCGCCTTTGTCGACAGGGGTTTTACGCCATGCGTTATGGACGAATTCTGAGTCGAAGGAAACGCCTACAACTTCAACGCCGCGCTTCTGGAACTCTTCATAGCGGTGATCGAAAGCGATCAGCTCAGAAGGACATACGAAGGTGAAGTCCATCGGCCAGAAGAACAGTACGGCTGGTTTGCCGTTCAGGTGCTTCTTCAGGTTGAAGTTTTCTACGATTTCGCCATTGCCTAAAACGGCTGCAGCGGTGAAGTCAGGGGCTTGACGAGTTACCAGGACCATAATTACTCCTGTAATAGTAGTTCAATGGGTTGATGTAAAAGCAGGGGCCAGTATAAGGGCCGCCACTCGGTGAGGGAAGGGCGAAAGACCAATCAATGAGATAGCTTCCACCTATCAAACCGAGAGAATAAAAACAGCAGTCTTTCAAAATAACCTTTTCGTACAAAAGGGCAAGAACTAAAAGCCACATTCCATTAACCACTGGAATATTATGGTTTTTTAGCTGGCGCTCACAAGGACTTGTTTCTTGCCTGCTCCATCATACGGGGATAAAACTGCCAGAACTGTGTTTCAAGCTGATGATACTCGCGCTGCACATCGGCAAAGGAGCCTGCCAGTGCGGCCAGCCGTGGGCGGCGGCTCGCCATGCCCGCCAAAACATCGCCGATAAACGGCAGTTCGGCGTAACGTTCCAGCCAGCGCTCGGGCCACAGATAGCTGTTCAGGTTCTGGAAACGCTGTGGCGTGTGTGGCAGGTGCGGCACAATCAGGCCACGAGCCTGCTGGGTGAAGTTTTGCAGGCTGCACGTCGGTTCAAGCTGTTGCCAGTGGCGGGCCAGAAAGTGATCCCAGACCACGTCGAGCGTGATCGGGGCGACGCGGCGGAATTCCGGGCTGAAGTAGTCGCGGCAGGCTTTGACTTCCGGCTGAGTATCGGTCAAAACGTCGACACGCCGGTGCATCATGATGCCTGCGACCACCGCCGGGTCGTAATCACCTGCGGGGTTGCCGCGCACGAAGTCGGCGAGCAGGTTGCCAAGCAGCGAGCTATCCGCAAGCTGGGCCAAATGGAGATGAGCAAGAAAATTCATCCAGCAACTATAACCCAAGTCATGCAATTCTTCCTTATTCCTTGCTGCTTGTCGCCTGCGGCTTTAGACTGTACCGCCTGTTTTTTCCCAATTAGTCAGCAGAAGAAGTGAATACCCATGCGCGTCGCCGATTTTTCTTTTGAGCTCCCCGAGTCTTTGATTGCCCGCTATCCACAGCCAGAGCGCAGCGGTTGCCGCTTGTTGCAGCTGGACGGGCCGAGTGGCGGCCTGACGCACGGCGTGTTCACCGACCTGCTCACTAAGCTGGAGGCTGGCGATCTGCTGGTGTTCAACAATACCCGCGTGATCCCGGCGCGCCTGTTTGGCCGTAAGGTCAGCGGCGGCAAGATCGAAGTGCTGGTCGAAAGGGTGTTGGACGATCATCGCGTGCTGGCCCATGTGCGGGCTTCAAAAGCGCCTAAACCAGGTACCGAACTGCTGCTGGGTGATGATGAAAGCATTGCTGCCAACATGGTTGCACGCCATGACACGCTGTTTGAACTGCGCTTTAACGACGATCGTGACGTGTTCACCATCCTCAATGCGGTAGGCCATATGCCGCTGCCACCGTATATCGATCGCCCGGATGAAGACGCCGACCGCGAGCTGTATCAGACCGTCTACAGCGAAAAGCCGGGTGCCGTAGCGGCCCCGACGGCAGGCCTGCATTTTGATGAACCACTGTTGGCTGCGTTGCGCGCCAAGGGTATTGAGATGGCGTTTGTCACCTTGCACGTGGGCGCTGGCACTTTCCAGCCGGTGCGGGTGGAAACCATTGAAGAGCACGTGATGCACGCGGAATACGCCGAAGTGCCACAAGACGTGGTGGATGCGGTATTAGCCTGTAAAGCGCGTGGCAAAAGAGTGGTCGCCGTAGGCACCACCTCGGTACGCTCGCTGGAAAGCGCGGCCAATGCCTGCCAGGATGCGCTGATCGCACCGTTCTTCGGCGACACCAGCATCTTTATCTATCCGGGGTACCATTATCAGGTGATCGACGCGCTGGTGACCAACTTCCACCTGCCAGAATCCACCCTGATCATGCTGGTCTCGGCGTTTGCCGGTTATAAGAACACCATGAACGCCTATCATCAGGCGGTGGCTGAGCAGTACCGTTTCTTCAGTTACGGTGATGCGATGTTTATCAGCCGTAATCCACTGGCGGAAAGCGAATCCGTCGGGGAATAAATTCCCGGGCTACGCGCATTGCGTGGTCCTGTTTTAATGACGTCAGACTGTATCTCTGACGCTGGAGGTTTTGTGAAGTACGAATTACAGACAACCGATGGCCGTGCTCGTCGTGGCCGCCTGGTCTTTGAACGTGGCGTAGTGGAAACTCCGGCCTTTATGCCGGTAGGTACCTATGGCACGGTCAAAGGCATGACGCCGGAAGAAGTGAAAGACACCGGTGCGCAGATCCTGTTGGGTAACACCTTTCACCTGTGGTTGCGCCCAGGGCAGGAGATCATGAAACTGCACGGCGATCTGCATGATTTTATGCAGTGGCACGGGCCGATCCTGACCGACTCCGGTGGTTTCCAGGTGTTCAGCCTGGGGGCAATGCGCAAGATTAAAGAGGAAGGCGTTTATTTCCGTAACCCGATCAACGGCGATAAGGTGTTCCTCAGCCCGGAAAAATCGATGGAGATCCAGTACGACCTGGGGTCTGACATCGTGATGATTTTCGACGAGTGCACGCCTTACCCGGCGGATTGGGACTATGCCAAGCGTTCGATGGAAATGTCGCTGCGTTGGGCACAGCGCAGCCGCCAGCGTTTCGATGAACTGAATAACAACAATGCGTTATTCGGCATTATCCAGGGTGGCGTTTACGAAGATTTACGTGATGTATCGGTAAAAGGGCTGGTGGATATCGGCTTTGATGGTTACGCTGTGGGCGGTTTGGCGGTAGGCGAGCCAAAAGAGGATATGCACCGCATTCTTGAACACGTTTGCCCACAAATTCCAGAAGACAAGCCACGCTATCTGATGGGGGTTGGCAAGCCGGAAGATCTGGTGGAAGGCGTGCGTCGCGGCATCGACATGTTCGACTGCGTGATGCCAACGCGTAATGCCCGTAACGGCCATCTGTTTGTGACCGACGGGGTGGTAAAAATCCGTAATGCCAAGCACAAGGATGATACTTCCACGCTGGACTGTGAGTGTGACTGCTATACTTGTCGCCATTATAGTCGTGCCTATTTGCATCATCTCGATCGTTGCAACGAAATTCTCGGTGCCCGATTGAACACTATCCATAACTTGCGCTATTACCAACGTTTGATGGCGGGTTTACGCCAGGCCATCGAAGAGGGTAAATTAGAGCTGTTTGTGGCGGATTTCTATGGTCGGATCGGTAAACCGATACCACCTTTAAACGCTTGAATTAATAATTGATATTTTAATGAGGGAATTTTAATGAGCTTTTTCATTTCCGATGCAGTGGCAGCAGCAGGGGCTCCATCTCAGGGCAGCCCGTACTCTCTGATCATTATGCTGGTGGTGTTTGGTCTGATCTTCTATTTCATGATCCTGCGCCCACAGCAGAAACGTGCTAAAGAGCACAAAAAACTGATGGACTCCATCGGCAAGGGTGATGAAGTGTTGACGACCGGTGGCCTGATTGGCCGTGTCACTAAAGTGGCAGATACTGGTATCATTGCCATCGCGCTGAATGACACCACGGAAGTGATGATCAAGCGTGACTTCGTGGCGGCCGTACTGCCGAAAGGTACTATGAAGGCCCTGTAATTTTGTTTTCCCTAAGGGAACTGCCGTGCTAAACCGTTATCCTCTGTGGAAGTATCTGATGCTGATCGTCGTGATCCTCGTCGGTCTGCTCTATGCACTTCCCAACATTTACGGAGAGGATCCGGCCGTACAGATCACTGGCGCGCGCGGAGTCGCCGCCAGTGAAACTACGCTGGTCCAGGTTCGTAACGTATTAGAAAAAGACAATATCGCGAGCAAGTCGATTGCACTGGAAAACGGTGCCATCCTGGCTCGCTTTAAAGATCCTGACGTTCAGCTGCGCGCCCGTGAAGCCTTGATGGCGGAACTGGGTGACAAATATGTCGTCGCATTGAACCTCGCCCCGGCAACGCCTGCCTGGTTGGCGATGCTCAACGCCGAGCCGATGAAGCTGGGTCTGGATTTACGTGGTGGCGTGCACTTCCTGATGGAAGTTGACATGGACACCGCACTTGGCAAGTTGCAAGAACAAACTATGGATACCCTGCGCAGTGAACTGCGTGAAAAGGGCATTCCTTACGCTGCGATCCGCAAGTTGGACAACAACGGCGTGGAAGTTCGCTTCCGTGATGACGCCGCTCGCGACCAGGCCATCAGCTACATGGCGCCACGTCAGCGCGATCTGGTGCTTTCTGCCAATGGCAGCAACACCCTGAAAGCCACGATGACCGACGCTCGTCTGAGCGAAGCGCGTGAGTATGCGGTGCAGCAGAACATCACCATCCTGCGTAATCGTGTCAACCAGCTCGGCGTTGCCGAACCGTTGGTACAGCGTCAGGGTGCCGATCGTATCGTTGTTGAATTGCCGGGTATTCAGGATACGGCGCGCGCCAAAGAGATTTTGGGTGCGACCGCTACGCTGGAATTCCGCCTGGTAAATACCAACGCGGATGCGACCGCGGCGGCCAATGGTCGTGTGCCGGGTGACTCCGAGGTGAAATACACCCGTGAAGGCCAACCGGTAGTGCTGTACAAGCGTGTGATCCTGACCGGTGACCACATTACAGACTCCACCTCCAGCACCGATGAATACAACCAGCCGCAGGTTAATATCTCGCTGGACAGTGCCGGTGGTACTGCCATGTCCAACTTCACCAAAGACAGCATTGGCAAACCCATGGCGACGCTGTTCGTGGAGTATAAAGACAGCGGCAAGAAAGATGCCAACGGCCGTTCCGTGCTGGTGAAGCAGGAAGAAGTGATCAACGTGGCGAATATTCAGTCACGTCTGGGCAACAGCTTCCGTATCACCGGTATCAGCAACCCGAACGAAGCCCGTCAGCTGTCGCTGCTGCTGCGTGCCGGTGCGTTGATTGCGCCAATCCAGATCGTGGAAGAGCGTACCATCGGCCCGACCTTGGGGCAGCAGAACATTACCCAGGGCCTGGAAGCTTGCCTGTGGGGTCTGGTGGCTTCGATCGTCTTTATGGTGGTTTGGTACCGCAAGTTTGGTCTGATCGCCTCTACGGCGCTGATGGCTAACCTGGTGCTGATTGTTGGTGTGATGTCTCTGTTACCAGGGGCGACGCTAACCATGCCGGGGATTGCCGGGATCGTGCTGACGCTGGCGGTGGCGGTTGACGCCAACGTACTGATAAACGAACGTATCAAGGAGGAGCTGAAGAATGGGCGATCCATTCAGCAGGCCATCCATGAGGGCTATAAAGGCGCGTTCTCCAGTATCGTTGATGCCAACGTCACTACCTTGATTACCGCTATCATTCTGTACGCAGTCGGTACCGGTTCGATCAAGGGCTTTGCAATTACTACCGCAATCGGTGTGGCGACGTCCATGTTCACCGCGATTGTCGGTACCCGTGCCATCGTCAACCTGCTTTACGGCGGCAAGCGCATTAACAAGCTGTCTATCTGAGGAGTGCGTTGTGGCACAGGATTATACTGTTGAGCAACTCAACTACGGCCGTAAAGTCTATGACTTTATGCGCTGGGATTACTTGGCCTTCGGCATCTCTTTGGTGTTGTTGATCGCCTCGATCGCCACTATGTCCGTGCGCGGGTTTAACTGGGGGTTGGATTTCACCGGTGGTACGGTGATTGAAATTACCCTGGAGCAGCCTGCGAATCTGGATCTGATGCGCGAAACGCTGGAAAAAGCCGGGTTCCAGGACCCGATTATCCAGAACTTTGGCAGCAGCCGTGACGTGATGGTGCGTATGCCACCGGCGATCGGCACCGCAGGCCAGGAACTGGGTAACAAAGTCATTGGCGTGATCAACGAATCAGTCGATAAGAATGCGTCCGTCAAGCGTATCGAATTCGTTGGCCCGAGCGTAGGGGCAGAACTGGCGCAAACCGGCGGCATGGCGCTGCTGGTTGCACTGATTTCTATCCTGATTTACGTGGGCTTCCGTTTCGAATGGCGTCTGGCGGCGGGGGCGGTTATCGCCCTGGCGCACGACGTGGTCATCACCATGGGCGTGCTGTCACTGTTCCATATCGAGATTGACCTGACCATCGTGGCATCCTTGATGTCGGTGATCGGTTACTCGCTGAACGACAGTATCGTGGTATCTGACCGTATTCGTGAGAACTTCCGCAAGATCCGCCGCGGTACGCCTTACGAAATCATGAACGTCTCGCTGACGCAGACGCTGAGTCGTACCATCATGACCTCCGCCACGACCCTGATGGTGGTTCTGATGTTGTACATCTTCGGCGGCGCGATGTTGCAGGGCTTCTCACTGACCATGCTGATCGGTGTGTCTATCGGTACCGTATCCTCTATCTACGTCGCCTCTGCGCTGGCGTTGAAACTGGGTATGAAACGTGAACACATGCTGCAGCAGAAAGTAGAGAAAGAAGGCGCCGATCAGCCTTCGATCCTGCCGTGATGACAAGTTGGTGATGCTGCTGAATTGGTAGGGGTCGAACATGTTCGACCCGATTTAACCCATTGATTATCCAGACGGGTACCATGTGCGGCTAACTGGGCGCAGCATGCAGCGCCCCTACGTTGTGACTCTGGTAAGAATTGTCAGCAGTTCTCAATGCCGGTCAGTTTACTCTGACCGGCATTTTTTTTGCTCCTGCGCTGCCAACAGGTTTAACGAACTGACCAATTCCGCCAGGCTGGTGGCCTGCATTTTCTCCATCACTTTAGAGCGGTGCACCTCAACGGTACGCACGGCAACGAAGTAACGATCGGCGATGGCCTTGTTGGTCATTCCGGCAGCGACCGCGCTGGCGATATCGCGCTCGCGCGCGGTCAGCGTAGTGAAACGTTGCTGCAACTGGTAACGCTCCACCTGACGTTGGGAATGCTCGATCCCACGCTCCAGTGCTTCGATCAGCGGCGCGGTGGCAATCGGTTTTTGCAGAAAATCCAGCGCCCCCAACTTCATCTCCGCCACGGCCATCGCGATATCACCATGACCGGTCACGATCACCACTGCCAGCGTACTTTCCCGCTCGCGTAGTCGCTGGTGGATCTGCTGCCCGTCAATCCCGGGCATGCGAATATCCAGCATCACAACGCCGCATTGGTAAGGGTCGACCTGCTCGATAAAGGTTTGGCTGTCGTTCCAGATCCGTACCCGATAGTCCAGCCCTTCGAGTAAAAAGCGGCTGGCATCGGTGACCGCCAGATCGTCATCGACCAGATGTATCAGCGCCATGGCGAGTGTCCTTTTTGCTTTCAGGGAAGTGCAGGGTCACGCGTAGGCCCTGTCGTTGTGGTGATACGGCATAGTTTTCCAGCGTCAGTTCACCCTGCTGGCTTCTCAGCAGCCGTTGGCAGATCACCAGCCCCAGGCCAAGTCCTTCCGATTTGGTGCTGCGAAAAGGGACGAACGGCTGTGCCAACTGTTCAGCGCTGAGGCCCCCGGCATCGTCTTCCAGTATCAGCTTCTGCCGATCGCCATCGGTTTCCCGCCGCAGGGTGATCTGTTGAGCACCGGCCTGCAGGCTATTGCTTAACAAGTTGGTGAGCACCTGCTCCAATAGCGTAGCCTGGCAATACAGTTGGCTTTTCGGGGCGATGGCAATCACCAGCCGACACTGTGGATAATGCTGTTCGATGCGCATCAGTTTGACGACGTTTTCCACCAGGGGACGTAACGCCAACCATTGTGCGCTTTCATGCTGCGGCGTTTTGCTGACCCACTGGCGCAGATTGACGATAGTTTCTGCCCCGCGCTGTGCCTGTTGGCCAATCTGTTCGAGGATCGGCAACAGTTCGTGCTGTGGATCGCTGCGTTCAAGGCGAATGCGGCAGCCTTCGGCATAGTGGCGAATGGCCGCCAGAGGCTGGTTCAGTTCGTGTGCAAAACCGGAAGCCATCTCACCCAGGGCACTGAGGCGTTGTGCTCGGGCAAGTGCGGCTTCTCTGGCCCGTAACGTCAGATGCATTTGCTCTAGCTCGCGCCCACGGCGGCGCACCAGATGGCCGATCCACAGATGGTTGGCACCGAGCAGCAACATGCCCCCGGCTATCGCGCCAAGCAACAACAGATGTTGCAATGCCCAGCTATGTGCTTCTTGCCAGAGTGAGCGCTGAGCCGGATGGCGATCCAGATCACGCAGCAGCTGGTCAACCTGACGGGATGAGGCGGGAGCACCCCAGGCTGGGAGATCAGGGGCATTCATTTGCAACAGTTGGCGGGTCAGTTCATCAACCAAAGGATCGGGCACGTGGTTCAAGGCGGCAAACGACCAATTGGGGTAAAGCACACTGCTGGTCAGGCAGGATTGCTCACTGGGTTTGGCAAGTAGGGCACGGTAATCAGCGGCTCTTAGCAATCCCTCTGCTTCCATCTCTTCCAGCAGGCAAACCGGCACGATTGCGGCGTCTAGCGCTCGATCGCGCAGCAGGTATAGCAGGGCATCCACCGGATAGCCGCTGAAGTGCAGTTGCAGATCTTTCTCTGGATGCAGGCCTGCGGCCAGTAACTCTTTATAACCCAGCAGATAGCCGCCAAAAGCATCAGGGGCGACCGCGCCCACTTTCTTACCAGTGAGCTGATCGGCCTGGGTTACCGGGCTATCGCGGCGTACCAATATTACGCTGCCTACCACGTTGCTTGAGGCATTCTGTTGATTTCTGCTGGAGCGTAATGACACCAACCAACGTAACGGGTAACTGTTGTCCAACTGAATATACTGCGCTGGGTTGGTCAGTAGAAAGTCGACCCGACCATTGCTGACGGCTTCACTCATGTCGGCCAGATTCAGTGGTAAAAGTTGAAAACTTTCGTCTGGGAACTGACGGTTGAGATGGTCGATTAACGGCTGCCATTGGGTGAGGGCGTGGGCATCGCCACGCAGTGCCAGCACGGCGATAGTCCATTGCCCTGCCCAAACCGGGCTCAACCAGCCGCATAGCAAGATCATCAGCACTGCTTTCTTCACATCATCTCCATTTTTATGATCTCGATCGCCTACTGGAATTGTCCTGGATCAAGCCGCCGCAGGGAATGTGGTAAACCACAATATGGGCGGTCGCTCACCACTTTTACACTCCTTTGTATCAGCTCCCCGGTTGATACATTTTGGGAGAAATCAATGGATAGTGGAAAAAGGCAATTTTTACAGCGTCTCGGCGTGCTGACCGCCGGTGCCGCACTGGTACCGCTGGCGCATTCCGGTTGGCAGCTACAACCCGAACGGCGGGAAGGTGATGGCAAAAAGCGCATGGCGATGCTGATCGATCTGCGCCGCTGTATTGGCTGCCAGGCCTGTACGGTCAGCTGCGCGGTGGAAAATCAGCTGCCGCAGGGACAATTTCGTACCACGGTACTGCAATATCAGATCGTCACGGATAGCCAGCGTATCCCGACCAACGTGCTGTTACCGCGCCTGTGCAATCACTGTGATAACCCACCTTGCGTGCCGGTTTGCCCGGTTCAGGCGACCTTCCAGCGGCAGGACGGCATTGTGGTGATCGATAATACCCGCTGCGTCGGTTGTGCCTATTGTGTACAAGCCTGCCCGTATGAGGCGCGCTTTATCAACCATGAAACTCAAACCGCGGATAAATGCACCTTCTGTGTCCACCGTCTGGATGCAGGATTATTGCCAGCCTGCGTGGAGTCTTGTGTTGGCGGCGCGCGCATGATCGGCGATCTCAATGACGATAATGGGGTGTTAAGGCGTGCGCTGGAGCAGCATCACGGGCAGCTAAAGGTGCTCAAGCCCGAGCAGGGAACGCATCCGCAAGTCTTTTACCTGGGGTTGGATGACGCCTTTGTCAGCCACGTCCAGGGACAACCGGCGCTGTGGCAGGAGGTACACGCATGATCCGCGAAGTGATGGCTCGTCCGCAGGAGATCGCCTGGCTACCCTGGGCGGTACAGTATTTCTTCTTTATCGGCCTGGCATGCAGCAGTATCGCCATTGCGGCCTGGCTACGCTGGCGCTCAGAGCAGGAGGCTTCAAGGCTGGAGTTGGCTGCCGTTTCGCTGGCGGTGGTGAGCGGCACCGTCGCACCGTTGGCGCTAAGTGCCGATTTGCATCAGCCCGCTCGTATCTGGCACTTCTATGCCCATTTCGCGCCCTGGTCGTGGATGTCTCTAGGTTCGGTGTTTTTACCGCTGTTTACCCTGCTAGTGATGGCTTACTTCATCCTGTTGCTGCGTTGCCAGTTGCGGACGCAAACCCTGCCGTTCTGGGCGCGTTGGTTGCTGTTCAGGCCCGTATGGCAAGAACAGAAAGCTTTGCGCTGGGTGGCGTTGGCGACCTTGCTGTCGGCATTCAGCATCTTGCTCTATACCGGAAGGGAGGTTTCCGTGCTGCGTTCGCAACCGCTGTGGTTCAGCCTGTGGTTGCCTTGGCTGCTGTTGCTCACTGCCATGCAGGCGGTTCCTCCGCTGTTAGCTTATTGGTTACGTCACGAACCTCAGTGGCAACCGCGTTTGGCCCGCTATCAGGCTTGCTCTCTACTGTTGCTGTGCGCCTCCAGTCTTGGCTGGTGGTTGGACGGTAGTTCCTCTGCCGCCGTGTTGCACCAGTTGCCAGCGCAGGGGAGCATTTGGACACAGGCGGGTAGCGCATTTGCCGTATTGATCCTGCTGTTACTGGCATCGGCCTGGCGAGCACATCGTCGGGCGCTAGGGACCACAGGGCTGCTGGTTCAGTGCGTGGCGGCTTTGTCGCTCTGTTGGGGCGTGCGTTGGATGCTACTGATGCAAACCCAGACGCTGCCCAAGTTCAATATCTTACTCAATCCCTATGTTTTACCGTCCGGCAGCGAAGGGCTGTTGGCCATCCTGGGCACCTTCGGGCTGTGGATGGCGCTAATCATCGGGGTTCGTGAATTACA
Organism: Serratia sp. H1w; assembly: GCF_000633355.1. GTDB lineage: Bacteria > Pseudomonadota > Gammaproteobacteria > Enterobacterales > Enterobacteriaceae > Chania. The sequence goes on along the minus strand of NZ_AYMQ01000046.1, from coordinate 78,894 downwards.
GCATGGGTTGATGGAGAAAAAACGCTATGGCTAAGTCAACGCGTCGTCAGTGGTTGAAAGGCGGGCTCGCTTTAGGTGGGTTGGCCGTGTTTGGTGCCAGCTACAGCGAAATGGTGCAGAAGGTGTTTACCGGCTTGCGTGACGGCAGCAGCGGCAAACTGACGTTGGACGGGATCAGCGCCAACGCGTTGCCGCCGGAAGGCCGTCAGCATCCTGAAGGTTGGCAGGCCAATCCCCAGCAGGCGGTGTCCATGACGCAATGTTTTGGCTGCTGGACGCTGTGCGGCCTGCGGGTGCGTGTCGATCGCGATAGCAATCAGATACTGCGTGTGGCCGGTAATCCTTATCATCCGCTGTCTCACGATCATCATTTCCCTTACCGTTTGCCAGTGAGCGACGCGCTTAACCGGCTTGGTGGTGAGGCTGGTTTGGAACAGCGCTCAACCGCCTGTGCGCGCGGTGCGACCTTGCTGGAAGGGCTGACCAGCCCGTATCGCGTGCTGGAGCCGATGAAACGGGTAGGGCCACGAGGTAGTGGGCAGTGGCAGCGTATCAGTTTTGAACAGCTGATCCAGGAGGTGGTTGAAGGCGGAAATCTGTTTGGTGAGGGGCACGTTGATGGCTTAAGGGCCATTCGCGATCTGCAAACGCCGCTCGATCCGGCACAGCCAACGCTGGGGCCGAAGGCCAATCAGCTGCTGGTCACTAACGCCGGTGATGAGGGGCGGGATACCTTTATCAAACGTTTTGCGCAGAACGCCTTTGGCACACGCAACTTCGGCCACCACGGTGCTTACTGTGGACTGGCTTACCGGGCAGGTTCTGGGGCGCTGATGGGCGATCTGGATAAGAACGCTCATGTGAAACCCGATTGGGATCACCTGCGCTTTGCACTGTTTCTGGGGACGTCACCCGCACAGTCCGGTAACCCGTTCAAACGGCAGGGGCGTCAGTTGGCCAATGCCCGCCTGCGCGATGAGTTCCGCTATGTGGTGGTGGCCCCGGCGTTGCCGTTAACCACCACGCTTGCCAACGATCATAACCGTTGGGTGCCGGTACTGCCGGGAACGGACTCTGCACTGGCGATGGGCATGATCCGTTGGATTATCGACCAGCAGCGCTATAACGCCGATTACCTGGCGCTACCTGGCGAACTGGCCATGCAGGCCGCCGGGGAAAAAAGCTGGTCGAACGCCACACATCTGGTGGTGATCGATGAAGATCATCCCTTGTGCGGCCAGTTCTTGCGTAAATCCCATCTGGAAGGTGGTGCAGCCAGCGAAGGGGAAAGCCCGGCTTTGGTGTGGGATGCACAGCGGGCTGAACTGATGCCAGCTACCGAGGCCTTGCATGGCCAATTGCTGGTTGAACAGCCGGTGCAACTGGCCGATGGTTCGCAGGTGCGGGTCCGTTCGAGCTTCCGTTGCCTGCAAGTGGCGGCGGAACGCTTTACGCTAGCCGAATACAGCGCCCAATGTGGCGTCAGTGCCGAAACCATTGCGGCGTTAGCCAAGGAATTCACTTCCTACCAACGGCAGGCGGCGGTGATCTCCCACGGCGGCATGATGAGTGGCAACGGTTTCTACAGCAGTTGGGCGGTGATGATGCTCAATGCGCTGATCGGTAACCTTAATCTCAAGGGCGGCGTTTCGGTGGGCGGCGGCAAGTTCAAGGAGTTTGCCGAGGGGCCGCGCTATAACCTGGCCACCTTCCCTGACATGGTGAAGCCGAAAGGACTAGTCTTGTCACGCAGCAAGCAGGCCTATGAAAAGTCGGATGAATATCGCTACAAGGTGGAACAGGGCGTCAATCCCTATCCGGCGCGTGGGCCGTGGTATCCCTTTGTCGCTGGCCAGTTTACCGAGCAGTTGGCCCCCGCGTTGATGGGATATCCTTACCCGCTGAAGGCCTGGATCAATCATATGGGCAACCCGCTCTACGGCGTAGCCGGGCTGCGTGAAGTGGTGGAGGACCGGCTGAAGGATCCGCAGCATCTGCCGCTGTTTATTTCCGTTGACGCCTTTATCAACGAAACCAGTGCGTTGGCGGATTATGTCGTACCGGATACGCATAACTTTGAGAGCTGGGGTTTTACCTCCCCTTGGTCTGGCGTGATGGTCAAGGCCAGTACCGCCCGTTGGCCGGTGGTGCCTGCGCGCACGGCGAAGACGGCGGACGGGCAGCCGGTCGCACTGGAAAGCTTTGTCATTGCGCTCTCGAAAGCCATGGGATTGCCGGGCTTCGGTGATGGTGCGTTACAGGATGCGCAAGGCAACCTTTGTGGGCTGCATTGTGCTGAAGATTATTACCTGCGTGCCGCCGCCAACGTGGCGTTTGCCGGTGAACCGTTGCCGGAAGCGACGGCAAGTGAGCTGCGTTTGACCGGCGTCGATCGCCTGCAACCAGCGCTGGAAAAAGTACTGAAAGCGGATGAGCGCCTGCGGGTGGGCTATATGCTGGCACGTGGCGGTCGTTTCGCGCCCCATGAGCAGGCTTGGCAAGGGGAGGCGACCGGCCCGCAGTGGAAACAAGGGCTGAATATCTGGAATGAAGAGGTGGCACGCCATCGCCATGCCATGACCGGCGAACGTTATAGCGGCTGCCCGACCTATTATCCGGCGCGTTTTGCCGATGGTTCCGACGTGGCGCAGCACTATCCGACCGAGGCATGGCCGTTCCGCCTGATGTCGTTCAAATCGCATCTGATGAGCAGTTCAACGGCACCCATCGAACGTTTGCGAGCGGTGAAGCCGGTGAATCTGGTCGCGCTCAATCCGGCCGACGCAGCGCGTTACGCTCTGAGTCATGGCGACCGGGTCAGGTTGCAGACACCGGGCGGCAGCGTTGAGGCGCAGATCAGCGTGCTCGATGGGGTAATGCCGGGCGTTATCGCCATTGAACACGGCTATGGGCATCGTGAAATGGGGGCGCGGGTGCATTCTCTGGATGGCCAGGCGTTGGCAGCGGATCCGCGCATTGCCGCAGGGATCAACCTCAACGATCTGGGGCTGGTCGATCCGACCCGCGAGGTGGGTAATAGCTGGCTGGACTGGGTGAGCGGGGCGGCGGTACGGCAGGGATTACCGGCGAAGCTGCAACGTTTGGGCTAGCCTGGTAATTAAATCCACCCCGGCCCTCTAAACATACAAGGGGCGCAGCATGCGGCGCCCCTACAATCGAATATGTGCGATTCGACATCAACGTCGAGTCACAGGCTCTACGCTGTGCACACGGATATAGCCCAGCTGTGCTGGCGTTACGCCACTCAGACGCAGTTCAAAGATCTGTTCGGTTTTTGGCAGCAGTGAACTGGCGCTCTGGATCTGTTGTGACTGCGCCTGCGCCGTCAGCGGCATACCGGTTGCCGGATCCAACTGGCCCCATTCCAGCGTCGCAGTAAAGCCGGGCAGATACTGGTCGGACAGCGTACGCACATACAACGTTGCCTAGCTGCCGTTGGCCTCGCTCTTTACATAGTTGAGGGACAGACTCAACTCGCCCACGCTACTTTGCAATCTAGCTGCGTTATTGGCGGCGGGAAGCAGGTAGACGCCGCTGCTCGAGCTTTGATTAAGTCGATTTTGGCGCTCCAGGGCAGTAGCCTGCTCGGTCAACTCCCCCAGCACCTGTTTCAACTCAACGACCTGATTGGTGAGCTTCGGCACTTCGCGGTTCTGTGCGCAGCCGGCCAGCAGGATCATGGCGGTGAGCAGGCAAACTTGGCGATAACGGATTGTCATAGCGGCAATTTCCTCTTCAATAACACTGGTTACCAGCTTAGCCCGATCGCGGGTCAAAGTCATGTTCAGCGCCCGCTCTGGCTGTTTTATTGCACAATCATGGCCGCAATTCGCAACAAATGTCCGGCGGTCTTTGTTGTGGCGGTAGTTCGGGGTAAACTGTATTCAACTATAAAAACGCTTATCAGGACGAGTTATGCATTGCCCTTTCTGCGCTGCCGTTGATACCAAAGTGATTGATTCCCGTCTGGTGGGTGATGGATCGCAGGTGCGCCGTCGTCGCCAATGTCTGGTCTGTAATGAACGTTTTACCACTTTTGAAGTGGCTGAATTGGTGCTGCCACGGGTGATTAAAAGTGATGAAGTCCGCGAACCGTTCAATGAAGATAAACTACGCCGTGGCATGCTGAAAGCGCTGGAAAAGCGCCCGGTCAGTTCCGACGACGTGGAAAACGCCATCAACCATATCAAATCCCAGTTGCGAGCGACTGGCGAGCGTGAAGTGCCCACCAAAATGGTCGGCAACCTGGTGATGGATGCGTTAAAGAAGCTGGATAAGGTCGCTTATATCCGTTTTGCTTCGGTATATCGCAGTTTTGAAGACATTCGCGAGTTTGGCGAAGAGATCGCCAAACTGCAGGATTAACGGGATCCGCATGCAAAACGACGAATTCTATATGGCGCGCGCCTTTGAGCTGGCGCGTTTGGGGCGCTTTACCACCACACCGAATCCCAACGTGGGCTGCGTTATCGTGCGCGATGGCAACATCGTGGGCGAAGGTTTCCATTTGCGGGCCGGTGAGCCTCATGCGGAGGTTCACGCTCTGCGCATGGCAGGGGAAAAGGCGCGCGGGGCTACGGCCTATGTCACGCTCGAACCTTGTAGCCATCATGGCCGCACGCCTCCTTGTGCTGACGCGTTGATCGAGGCTGGAGTCAGCCGCGTAGTTGCCGCTATGCAAGATCCCAACCCGCAAGTTGCCGGGCGTGGACTCTACAAGCTGCAACAGGCGGGTATCGATGTGCGCCACGGCGTGATGCTGGCAGAAGCGGAAGCCGTTAATCTGGGGTTCCTCAAGCGTATGCGCACCGGGTTTCCCTATGTGCAGCTCAAGCTGGGGGCTTCACTGGATGGCCGTACGGCGATGGCCTCTGGAGAAAGTCAGTGGATCACCTCACCGCAGGCACGGCGAGATGTGCAGGAGTTGCGGGCGGCCAGTTCGGCGATCCTCAGCACCAGCGCTACCGTGTTGGCCGACGATCCTGCGCTGACGGTGCGTTGGGATGAACTGAGCAGTGAAACCCAACAGATCTACCCGCGTGACAGCCTACGTCAGCCATTGCGGATTATTGTAGACAGCCAGAACCGGGTAACGCCGCAACACCGGGTCGTGCAGCAGCCGGGTATTACCTGGTTGGCACGTCAGCAGCCAGACGATCGGGTTTGGCCAGCCGGTGTCGAGCAACTCTCCTTCCCGCTGCACGGCGGTGGTATCGATCTGGTGGTGATGATGATGCAACTGGCCAAACGTCAGGTGAACAGCATCTGGGTCGAGGCTGGCGCGCAGCTTGCCGGTGCACTGTTGCGGGCCGGGCTGGTGGATGAGCTCATTGTGTACATCGCGCCAAAATTATTGGGTGATAATGCCCGTGGCCTGTGCCAGTTGCCAGGTTTGACGCAACTGGCCGATGTGCCTGAGTTTGTCTTTAGCGAGGTGCGCCAGATTGGTCCCGATCTGCGCCTGCGGTTAACCGCCAAATAGAGAATGTGACCTTTGCCTGCCGGTGTAGCCGCGTTTTACAAAAGCGCCGCGCAGGCGGGCAAAGAATATGATAGAATCCGCCCCCCTGCGGGGTATGAACCCATTTTTAAGGAAAGCCCATGAAAGTTATCGAAGGTGTTGTTGCTACTCCTAATGCCCGTGTGGCGATCGCAATTGCACGTTTTAACAATTTCATCAACGACAGCCTGCTGCAAGGTGCCATTGATGCACTGAAGCGTATCGGCCAGGTTGCTGATGACAACATCACCGTTGTTTGGGTCCCAGGCGCTTACGAGCTGCCATTAACCGCACGCGTGCTGGCTAACACCGGCAAATATGATGCGGTAATTGCGCTGGGTACGGTGATCCGTGGGGGCACCGCGCACTTCGAATATGTGGCGGGCGAAGCCAGCTCCGGTCTGGGCAATGTCTCAATGAATACCGAGATCCCGGTTGCCTTTGGCGTGCTGACCACCGAAAGCATCGAACAAGCGATCGAGCGTGCCGGCACCAAAGCGGGCAACAAAGGCGCAGAAGCCGCCCTGACCGCACTTGAAATGATTAATGTAATCAAAGCTATTAAAGCCTGAATTTAGTTTAAGGGGAATTCCGTGAAACCTGCTGCTCGTCGTCGCGCTCGTGAGTGCGCTGTTCAAGCGATTTATTCTTGGCAGTTGTCTAAAAATGACATTGCCGATGTTGAACACCAGTTCCTGACGGAGCAGGATGTCAAAGATGTTGACGTCGCCTATTTTCGTGAGCTGCTGTCCGGTGTGGCAGTCAACGCAGGTATGCTGGATGGCCTGATGGCCCCCTTCCTGTCGCGCCAGCTTGAAGAATTGGGCCAGGTGGAAAGAGCCGTGCTGCGCATTGCGCTGTTCGAGCTGAAAATGCGTGAAGATGTCCCTTACAAAGTGGCCATCAACGAAGCGATCGAACTGGCGAAAACCTTCGGCGCGGAAGATAGCCACAAGTTTGTGAATGGCGTGCTGGATAAAGCAGCCCCCAGCATCCGCAAGAAAAAATAAAACGTAAGGCCGGGAAACCGGCCTTACTTCTTTGGAAGACAGACCATGGCATGTGGCGAATTTGATCTCATTGCCCGCTATTTTGACCGGTTCAAAAGTGTGCGCCGGGATGTACAGCTAGGCATTGGCGATGACTGTGCACTGCTGACAGTGGCAGAAAAACAGCTTTTAGCCATCAGCACCGATACCCTGGTGTCAGGCATTCACTTCTTGGCAGATATTGATCCTGCCGATCTCGGCTATAAAGCACTGGCGGTAAACCTGAGCGACCTGGCGGCAATGGGCGCCGATCCCGCGTGGCTTTCGCTGGCGTTGACGTTGCCGGAAGTCAACGAAGAGTGGCTCAAGGGGTTCAGCGATAGCCTGTTCGAACAGATGAATTACTACGGCATGCAATTGATTGGCGGCGACACTACTCGTGGCCCGCTGAGTATGACGTTGACGATCCACGGCCTTATCCCGGCCGGGCGGGCATTAACCCGCAGCGGTGCACGCATTGGCGACTGGATTTACGTGACCGGTACGCTGGGCGACAGCGCTGCCGGATTGGCCATCCTGCAAGATCGTTTGCAAGTGTCTGATCAAGTGTCCCGGGACTATTTGCTGGCGCGTCATCTGCGTCCGCAGCCGCGTGTGCTGCAAGGCCAGGCGCTGCGTGATTTGGCCAGTTCGGCGATCGATCTCTCCGACGGCCTGATTTCAGATCTGCAACACGTACTGAAAGCCTCCGAGTGCGGTGCCCGTATCGAGTTGGATGAACTGCCAATGTCGCAGACGCTGACCAGCAATACCGATGCCGAACAGGCATTGCGCTGGGCATTGACCGGCGGGGAAGATTACGAGCTGTGCTTTACGGTGCCCGAGATCAATCGGGGAGCGCTGGAAGTGGCGTTAAGCCATTTAGGTGCGGACTACACCTGTATTGGCCAGATCGGCCCGCAGTCTGAAGGGATGAAGTTCTATCGCGAACAGCAAGAGGTTGAACTGCCGTGGAGCGGTTACGATCACTTTGGTAGCGCTCAAGGGTCGTAAAATAGTAAGGTCGGAGGCGGCAAACCTATCAGCGCATAACTGTACGAAATTGCATCTGCTTGTCTTCTAACTTATTCTCAATTGGTTAGTAAAAGATGGCTCAGTTCCGGCCAGAGTTATCGGCCGAAACGTAAAAACCCGACCTCACCAGTCGGGTTTTTGCATTTTTGACTACGCGTTGCAGTTATTCAAAACCGACCACATGATGCGGCACATAGGCTGTTTCCAGTTCAGCAATCTCTTGTGATGTCAGCTCCAGATCAATGGCGGCAACGGCGTCGAGCAAGTGTTCGCTGCGTGAGGCACCAATAATCGGCGCAGTCACTACCGGTTTACTCAACAGCCATGCCAGGGCGACTTGTGCCCGTGAAACGCCACGTTGTTCCGCAATGGTGGCTACACGCTCGGCAATCAAGGCATCAACCCCTTCGGTCGCGTCATACAGGGTTTTACCATATTGGTCGCTGACCAGCCGCGCGGTGGTTTCCCCCCAAGGGCGTGTCAGCCTGCCACGCGCCAATGGACTCCAGGGAAGTACTGCAATCCCTTCTGCGGCGCATAGCGGATGCATTTCACGTTCTTCTTCACGTTGGATCAGGTTGTATTGATCCTGCATGCTGGCAAAGCGTGTCCAGCCGTGCAAATCGGCGGTATACAGCGCTTTGGCAAATTGCCAGGCATACATCGAAGAAGCGCCGATATAGCGCGCCTTGCCGGCTTTCACCACGTCATGCAGGGCTTCCAGCGTTTCTTCGATCGGAGTTTCATAATCCCAGCGGTGGATTTGCAGTAAATCGACGTAGTCGGTACCTAAGCGTTGCAGGCTGTCGTCGATCGACTGCATGACCTTCGGGCGTGACAGGCCACGCTCCAGATTGCTCATCTGGTTATAGACTTTGGTGGCAATCACCACCTCGTCGCGGCGTGCATAGTCGTGCAGCGCCCGGCCCACGATCTCCTCGCTGCTGCCATCGGAATAGTTGTTGGAGGTATCAAAGAAGTTGATACCCGCCTCCAGCGCCTGTTTGATCAGCGGACGGCTGCTCTCCTCCGGTAGCGTCCAGGCGTGGTTGCCACGTGAGGGCTCGCCATAGGTCATACAACCCAGACAGATACGGGAAATGTTTAAATCGGTGTTACCCAGTTTCAGATATTTCATGCCTCTCTCCTGTGTACCGTTTAAAAAGTCACTGTAGTGGAAAATGATGCAGAAATGATGGGTGTGGCGTTGGGGGATGAAAATGATCAGGGCGCACGCTGTGGCACGCCCCTACGCTAGATTATGCCAACCAGGTTTCGATCTGGCGTTGAATACCGGCCGCATCCAGGCCCAGATCGCTGCGGATCTCTTCCTGGCCGCCCTGTGGAATAAAGTAATCAGGCAGGCCAATATTCAGCACGGGAACGACTCGACGTTTAGCCATCAGCAGCTCGTTAACTCCGCTGCCAGCTCCGCCCATAATGGCGTTTTCTTCCAGCGTCACCAGCACTTCGTGGCTGGCGGCCATTTCCAGCACCAGCTGTTCGTCCAGCGGTTTGACAAAGCGCATGTCTACCAGCGTGGCATTCATCGCTTCGGCCACCTGAGCGGCTTCCGCCAGCAGGGTACCAAAGTTGAGGATAGCGGTTTTTTCCCCTTCGCGGCGCACGATGCCTTTACCTAACGGCAATGCGGCCAAAGGCTCCAGCGTTGCGCCCGTACCGTTACCCCGTGGGTAGCGTACCGCCGTTGGGCCATCGTTATGGTGATAACCGGTAAACAGCATCTGGCGGCATTCATTTTCATCGCTCGGCGTCATGATCACCATGTTGGGGATACAACGCAGGAATGAAATATCGAATGCGCCCTGGTGAGTCTGGCCGTCGGCCCCGACAATGCCGCCGCGATCGATGGCAAACATGACCGGCAGGTTCTGGATCGCCACGTCGTGGATCACCTGATCGTAGGCGCGCTGCAAGAAGGTGGAGTAGATTGCTACCACCGGCTTGTAACCGCCAATCGCCAACCCGGCGGCGAAAGTTACCGCATGCTGTTCGGCGATCGCCACATCGAAATATTGCTGCGGATAGTCACGTGAGAACTGCACCATACCGGAGCCTTCGCGCATGGCCGGAGTGATTGCCATCAACTGGCTGTCTTTGGCTGCCGTTTCACACAGCCATTCACCAAAGATTTTGGAATAGGTTGGCAGACCGCCAGCACTTTTTGGCAGAGTGCCGCTGGCAGGATCGAATTTGGGCACCGCATGGAAGCTGATCGGATCCTTTTCTGCCGGAGCATAGCCACGACCTTTCTTGGTCATGATATGCAGTAACTGTGGGCCTTTCAGGTCTCGCATGTTTCTCAGCGTGGCGGTTAATGCCTGCACGTCATGCCCATCTACCGGGCCAATGTAGTTAAAGCCAAGTTCTTCAAACAGCGTGCCAGGCACTACCATGCCTTTGAGGTGTTCTTCGGTACGCTTGATCAGCTCTTTGATCGGCGGCAGGCCGGAGAGCACCTTTTTACCGCCTTCGCGTAGCGTGGAGTAGAGCTTGCCAGACAGCAACTGCGCCAGATGATTATTTAACGCCCCGACATTTTCGGAGATCGACATTTCGTTATCATTCAGCACCACCAGCATATCCGGGGTGATGTCGCCAGCGTGGTTCATGGCTTCAAACGCCATACCAGCGGTGATGGCACCATCGCCAATCACGCAGACGGTGCGGCGGTTTTTGCCTTCACGCGCGGCGGCCACGGCCATGCCCAGACCCGCACTGATTGAGGTTGAAGAGTGGCCAACGGACAACACGTCATATTCGCTTTCGGCGCGCCACGGGAATGGATGCAGGCCGTTTTTCTGGCGAATGGTCGAGATGCGGTCACGCCGACCGGTCAGGATCTTGTGTGGATAAGCCTGATGGCCCACGTCCCAAACCAGGTGATCGAATGGGGTGTTGTAGACGTAATGCAGCGCCACCGTCAGCTCGACGGTACCCAGCCCTGACGCAAAGTGGCCGCTGGAGCGGCTGACGCTGTCCAGCAGATATTGCCGCAGTTCATCACACAACTTCGGCAGGCTTTCTTTTGGCAATGAACGGAGCTCTTCCGGGTTTTCCGCTAGGGCCAAGGTCGGGTATTTGGCTATATCAAGACTCATTCAGTACTCATATCAGAGGAGTTAATTGTCGCGTTCAATAATGAAGTTGGCTAACGCCCGCAATGGCGCCGTGTTATAAGATTGTGTCGCCAACAATTCTAATGCTGCCAAGGCTTCCTGATAGAGATCCCACGCCTTTAGCTTGGCGCTGTCAAGACCAAGTAGCGCCGGGTAGGTACTCTTGCCAAGCTGTTGGTCGGAACCTTGGCGTTTACCGATTTTTTCGGTTTCGCCCACGACGTCGAGAATATCGTCCTGTACCTGAAACGCCAGGCCAATGGCCGCGGCGTAACGATCAAGTTCAGGTAACGCCGCACGCCCCGGTTCACCAGCAGCCAATGCCCCCAGACGAACCGCAGCACGGATCAACGCGCCGGTTTTGTGACGATGGATCTGCTCTAACGCTTGCAGATCGATTTGCTTACCTTCGGCTTCCAGATCCAACGATTGACCACCGCACATACCGGCAACGCCGCTGGCTTTGGCCAGTTCGGAGATCATTGCCAGCCGATCTCGCAGCGCTACGTCGGGCATTTCGGCATCGGCCAGGATCGAGAAAGCCAGCGTTTGTAGAGCATCGCCCGCCAGAATGGCGTTGGCTTCACCAAATTTGATATGGCAGGTGGGTTGGCCACGGCGCAGGTCGTCGTCATCCATCGCCGGCAGATCGTCATGGATCAGCGAGTAGGCATGGATGCACTCCACCGCCGCCGCCGGGGCATCCAGATTATCCAGGCTCAGGCCAAACATCTGTCCGGTGGCATAAACCAGAAAAGGCCGTAGCCGTTTACCGCCCAGTAAGGCGCCGTGACGCATCGCCGAAACCATTTTGCCATCACTGAACGGCAGCGGAGCGATAAAACCAAGCAGTGCGCGATCGCTGCGCTGATGGAAGGCCTGTAACTGATCGTGGAACTCAGACATCGTAATTACTCAGCGTCCGGGGTAAAAGGGGCCAGTGCAGCATCGTCGTCATGGTCGTTGAGCAGGATCTGTACGCGCTGCTCCGCCTGTTGCAGTTTTTGTTGACCTTGGCGCGCCAACTGGACGCCGCGTTCAAATTCGTTGAGCGCATCTTCCAGCGGTAATTCACCGGATTCCAGACGGGTCACGATACTCTCAAGTTCACTCAGAGAGTTCTCAAAGCTGATGCTTTGCTCTTTATTGTCTGATTGTGCAGGTTTTTTCGCCATAATTTTCTTTTTACATCACCATGTGAACTGGGGTACCAGAGCCTATCCTAGCGGATCTTGATTAGCAAATCATGGCACTTCTATGTGGTTTTGTGCACGGCGCGCAGGCAGATAGTGATATACTTCGCGCCCAGATAAGATTGATAAAAGCTCGGTCAGCCCGCGATTTTATCAATCTTATCGCCATTGTATACCTAATAGCCTTGCAGTGGCAGCTAGCTGCAGCCGCCAATAAAGGTATCCCCTATGGATTTCAAGTTGCAGCTAGGCGACAAGCTTGCCCACCCCAGGAGCTTACTATTGTAAGTGACTGGGGTGGGCAAGTGCAGGTAACAACGCTGCAGCTTGAAAGACGACGGGGAGAGGTATTGATTTTTTACCCGTAACTTTCATCAGACTATAAAGACCGCCATGAAGTTTATCATTAAATTGTTCCCGGAAATCACCATCAAGAGTCAATCTGTGCGCTTGCGCTTCATTAAGATCCTGACTACCAACATTCGTAACGTCCTGAAGCAGTATGATGAAACGCTGGCGGTTGTCCGTCACTGGGATTTTATCGAGGTGCGAGCTAAAGACGAAGATCAGCGCCCGGTGATTGCCGATGCTCTGACGCGTATTCCCGGTATTCACCATATCCTGGAAGTAGAAGACCGCGCCTATACCGATGTCCACCATATCTTTGAGCAGACGCTGGAGACCTACCGCGAACAGCTGGAAGGCAAAACCTTCTGTGTGCGAGTGAAACGTCGTGGCAAGCATGAGTTCAGCTCACAGGATGTGGAACGTTACGTCGGTGGTGGTTTGAACCAGCATATTGAAAGCGCGCGCGTGAAGCTTTCACACCCTCAGGTTACGGTGAATCTGGAGATCGAAGACGACAAGCTGATGCTGGTCAAGGCGCGCCGCGAAGGGATTGGCGGCTACCCAATTGGCACCCAGGAAGACGTGTTGTCACTGATTTCCGGCGGTTTTGACTCCGGTGTTTCCAGCTATATGCTGATGCGCCGTGGCTGTCGTGTACACTATTGCTTCTTTAATCTGGGCGGTGCGGCGCACGAAATTGGCGTTAAGCAGGTTGCTTACTATCTGTGGAACCGTTTCGGTAGCTCACACAAAGTGCGTTTTATTGCCATCGACTTTGAGCCGGTGGTCGGTGAGATCCTGGAAAAGGTCGACGATGGCCAGATGGGCGTGGTGCTCAAGCGCATGATGGTGCGTGCCGCTTCTCAGGTGTCTGAACGCTATGGCGTGCAGGCTTTGGTAACCGGCGAAGCGCTGGGCCAGGTTTCGAGCCAGACCTTGACCAACCTGCGTCTGATCGATAACGCCTCCGATACCCTGATCCTGCGCCCGCTGATCTCACATGATAAAGAGCACATCATCAACGTGGCACGTGAAATCGGCACCGAAGATTTCGCCAAGACCATGCCGGAGTATTGCGGTGTGATCTCGAAAAGCCCGACGGTCAAAGCGATCAAGGCCAGGATCGAAGAGGAAGAAGGGCATTTTGACTTCGAGATCCTCGATCGCGTGGTGCGCGAAGCGCGTAACGTCGATATCCGTACCATTGCAGAAGAAGCACGTCAGCAGGTCGCGGAAGTAGAAACCGTGGCTGAATTCAGCGCTGACGAAGTGATCCTGGATATCCGCTCGGTGGATGAGCAGGAAGAGAAGCCGCTGCAACTGTCACAGGTAGAAGTTAAACCGTTGCCGTTCTACAAGTTAGGCACGCAGTTTGCCGATCTCGATCAGAGCAAAACCTATCTGCTGTACTGTGACCGTGGTGTGATGAGCCGGTTACAAGCGCTGTACCTGCTGGAGCAGGGCTACGCCAACGTCAAGGTTTACCGCCCGTAATCTGCTTTAAGGGTAGCAATGCCGCTGCTGTGGCGTTGCTATCCTTACCTCCTGTTTGCTCCTCTTTTTACCCTTTCCCTGCGAATAACTTTGACATAACGGCTTACTTTGGTTTATTTATTGTTACGTTATAACATATCAATAATCAGCAGGAGCACGTTTATGCAGTTAAAACCGTTGGCGCTAATACTACCCTGGTTGTTTATCAGCCCGTTACAGGCCCATTCTTTATGGGTTAATGCACTCCCCGCTACGGGCGGGCAGAGCATGATTGAGCTTGGTTACGGCGATGAATTCCCAACCGCAGAAACGATCCCTGAAGAGCGCCGGCACATTTTCGAGCCGGCACAGCTAATTGGGAAAAGTGGCGATCTGGTGCTGAAGCCGGGTAAAGAGAATTACCAGTTCGTGACGGAAAAACCGTTGGCCAAAGGCAGCTATGCCGCTATCGCTATCTATAAGCCTACCTATTGGTCGCAAAATAAAGCGGGATGGCAACAGCAGAGCAGGACGGAAATGCCCGACGCGCTGTACTGTGAGCGGGCCTCCATGTTCGGCAAAACCGTAGTGAATATTGATGGGGCGACGGAGACAGCGGTCATCAGCCAGCCGCAGGGGTTACAGCTGGAGATTATCCCCCTGGCCAACCCGGCCACCATCAAGCCAGGGCAGCCGCTGCCAATACAGGTCTTGTATGACGGCAAACCTCTGAAGAATGCCGATGTGACGGCAACGTTTGCCGGTTTTGGTGACCAACACGAGCACCACGGGCATACCCACAGCCATGCCAAAGCCTTTTTGAATCAGACCGACAGCAAGGGCAAAGTTAACGTTTATCCGTTGAAGGCGGGATATTGGGTCGTTGAGACCGAACACAAACTGCCTTATGTGGATAAGGCGAAGTGTGATGAGTCCGTATTACTGTCAACGCTGACCTTCACTATCAGCGAATAACAGTGTTATTCGGCAGGCCAATTGGCCTGCCAATACAGTTTCAGTCGCGGAAGTCGTACATGCCGGGGATGAGCACCAGTTGTGCTGCTATCTCCGCCGCCTTGGCCTTACCCAACAGCAAATCGATCAGCTTCAGGGCAAACTCCATCGAGGTGCCCGGCCCCTGACTGGTGAGCAGGTTGACGCGCGGATCGAACACCACCCGTCTTTCCATCCACTGCCCTTCAGGGATCTGATCTTTCAGGCTGGGGAAGCCGGTCATATTGCCGATCGGGAACAGCTTGTGATGCTGTAAGACCAGGGCCGGTGCCGCACAGATAGCGGCCACAATGTTACCTTGCAGATGCATCTGGCGGACTTTTTCTACCAGTAGCGGGCTATCGCGAAAGCACTCTGCGCCCTTGATACCGCCCGGTAAGACGATGGCGTCAAAATGCTCGTCAACAATTGCCACCAGGGGGGCGTCTGCCAGCAGCTTGACGCCACGAGAGCAGACAATGGTCAAATCGCCGTCACTGGCTACGCTGGCGGTCGTGACTTTGACTCCGGCACGAACCAGCAGATCGATGGCAGTAACTGCTTCGGTTTCTTCACTACCAGGTGCCAGGCAGACCAACGCCGTTGCGCTCATAGCTATTTTCCTTGCGTTTAATAATTTCAAACAGCCGGGTATTTTCTGGCAGGGGGATGCCGTGGCTACGCCCGCGACGCAGTAAATAACCGGTAATGTAGTCGATCTCGGTGTGCCGTTGGGCACGGATATCCTGCAACATTGAAGAAGTATTGTCCGCCGTCGATTGGATCACCTGCATCACATAGAACATCAGGCTTTCGCAGGAGGTGTGGTGACCTTCCATCTCCATCACGCTAGCCACTTCACTACAGATAAGCTCTATTTGCTCTGGGTAGCGTTGCAGATCGCCATTACGGCAGTCATATATCGCCGTTAGCGGGTTGATAACACAGTTGACCGCCAACTTGCGCCAACTGGCTGAAGCGATATTGTTATGCCAGGCAACGTCCGGCAGGGCCTGATGCAGTATCTCTGCCAGATGGCTGAGATGGGTGGCCTGCTGGGTTGTTGGGCCGATATGGGTAGTGCCGTTGGCGACGTGCACAATGGTGTTACCATCATGGCGTGCAGCATGCGTGGTGATGCCCTGTAGCACCGGCTGGCTGTGCGGCGGCAGCTCTTCTTGCGTTCCTATGCCGTTATGTAACAGTAAAATGGCACAGCGAGGGTTCAATTTAGGCAACAATGCCGTCACTGCGCCGGAAACCTGCCACGCTTTCAGCGTGACCAGCAGCAGTTCACTGTGCCGCAGGTGCTCGGGATCGTTGGTGGGCAAATTACGGTTAAATGATGTGCCATCGGGTTCAATGACGTTGACCGCACAAAATGGCTGGGGCACCCGTAACCATCCCTGTACATCGTGGCCCTGCTGATACAGCTTGGCAAGCCACAGTTGTCCGAGTGCACCGCAACCAAGAATGGTTATTTTCATTTTATCTCCCTGGTGTCCGGTAAGACCACTGATGGATCCTTTTGATTATAGGCTTTTCTATGGTTAAGCGTGTTGTTCAAGCGCATATCTGAATTTTGCCTGACAGCGCAAAGCGGGTATTATGCACGGCATCGAAAATCATAGAGCACCCATTCAGGAGGAAGAGAAGTATGCCATCTTTCGACATCGTTTCCGAAATTGATATGCAGGAAGTTCGTAACGCCGTTGAGAATGCCACCCGCGATCTCAGTACCCGTTGGGATTTCCGTAACGTCCCGGCCAGTTTTGAGCTGAACGAGAAAGACGAAAGCATTAAGGTCGCCAGCGAGTCTGACTTCCAGGTGCAGCAACTGCTGGATATCCTGCGTGAAAAACTGATGAAGCGCAGCATTGACGGCGGCGCTCTGGAGATCCCGGAAGAGCTGACCCACAGTGGGAAAACCTACAGTGTAGATGCCAAGCTCAAAAAAGGGATCGAAAGCTCAGTGGCGAAGAAAATCGTCAAGCTGATCAAAGACAGCAAGTTGAAGGTTCAGGCGCAGATCCAGGGTGATGAAATCCGCGTTACCGGTAAGGCACGCGACGATCTGCAAGGCGTGATGGCACTGATCCGCGGTGCCGATCTGGGGCAGCCGTTCCAGTTTAAAAACTTCCGCGATTAAGTTTTATAGCCCCTCACCCTAACCCTCTCCCACAGGGAGAGGGGACCGCCCGTGCCACAAGTTTAATTCCGTATTTAACCTCAACACCGTATCAGCCCCCTCTCCTTTTTGGGGAGAGGGTTGGGGTGAGGGGGAACATCAGACGATAAAGCCAAACCCTTATAGCGCGGCGATCAGGGCTTCCAGCTCACCGCGATTGGTCTGTTTGGTATCCACCTTCACGTAGGCGCTGCGTTCCTCGGGCACCACAATCGCTTCTGCAACACCCGGCTGAGCCAGCAAACGGCTTTGCAATGCCGAATCTTTTACCGCCAGTTCAGACAAGGTAATCCGCAGGCTGCTGACGTAAGGCGGCTCTTTCATGGTGCTGCTGACAACAAACCAGATTGCGGCAAGCACGGCACCGGCGATAAACACCAATCCTGCCCCCTGTAGCCCATACAACCAACCGCCTACACTACCGCCGATAGCCACGCCAATAAACTGGCTGGTGGAATAAACACCCATAGCGGTGCCTTTATAACCCGCAGGTGACTCCTTGCTGATCAGCGAGGGCAGAATGGCTTCCATGACGTTAAACGCCATAAAGAACAGCTGAACCCCGGCAATGATGCCCCACAGATGCAGGCCAGAGAACCACAGTACCACCTCGGCGCAAAACAGTACGGCTACGCAGCCCATAAAGACCTGCTTCATGCGGCGGTATTTTTCCGCATAAATGATGAACGGTACCACGGCAACGAAGGACACCAGCATGGTGACCAGATAGACTTTCCAGTGATCCGCCGCGGCTAACCCGGCTTTTTCCATTGCCAGCGGCAGGGCGACGAAGCTGGACATCAGCAAGACATGCAGACACAGGATGCCAAAGTTGAGTTTCAACAGCCGCGAATTGCTCAGCACCTTGCTGAAACTGCCCCGTACGATACTCGATTCGCGGTTCAGTACGTGTTGGTCGGCGGAAGGGACGACCAGCAAAGTGATGGCGATACCGGCGAGTGACAGCACGGCAATCATCCAGAACAGCGCATGCAGGCCGAAGGCATGAGTGACAATGGGCCCCACCACCATGGCGATAGCAAAGGTGATGCCGAAGCTGACGCCGATAAACGCCATTGCCTTGGTACGGTTCTGTTCGCGGGTTAAATCCGACAGTAGTGCCATGACCGCAGCGGCGATGGCTCCGGATCCCTGCAACGCCCGGCCAAGGATGATGCCCCAGATCGAGTCGCTCAAGGCTGCGATCACGCTGCCCAGGGCGAAGATTAACAGCCCACCGACGATCAGCGGCTTACGGCCAACGCGATCGGAGATCAGGCCGAAGGGGATCTGGAATACCGCCTGCGCCAGGCCATAAATACCGATAGCCAGGCCAATCAGCGCCTCACTGGCACCGTGTAGCGCCATGCCATAGGTGGTCAGTACCGGTAATACCATAAACATGCCGAGCATGCGCAGAGAGAAAACGGTACCCAAGCCCCAGGTCGCGCGACGTTCTTGGGGAGTCATAATATTGTCGTTCATGTAGACCTCGATAGAACCTATTCCAACGGGTTAAGCGGGGGGACTTAGCCAGTTGGAATAGCCTCGGCAAAGCTGCGTCATTCTAGTGTGTAGGGCAGGGGGGGGTAAATCGAATGTTGTTTAACAGATATTACAGTTGGCGTGATTTTCTGCGCAACAAAATAAAATGGGCCGCTAGGCGGCCCATTCGCAGATAACCGCAGTTTACCAAGCGTAGGTTAACAGGGTTTCTGGTGTAGCACTGGCGCTGAAATCGATAGACATCATTACGCTGAGTGAAGTAATGGCGACGATTGAGAACACAAACAGTTTGCGCGCCCAGACGCTGTCATTCTCCGCTTTGTAGCCGCGTAACGCCATGCCCAGCCACCAAACGCTCACCGCCGCTGCGACGATCAGGTATTTGTAGCCAGCATAACCACCCAGGGTCAACATCAGCGTGGCAATCATAAACGCCAGGATGTAGAGCGTGATGTGGTTTTTGGCCACGGAAATGCCTTTCACCACCGGCAGTACCGGAATATTGGCCGCCTGGTAATCTTTAAAGCGGAAGATGGCAATCGCATAGGAATGCGGCATCTGCCACAGGCTGAAGATAGCCAGCAGGATCAATGCACCAGCATCAAACTCGTTGGTCACCGCGCAATAGCCAATCACTGGCGGCGCGGCACCCGACAGGCTGCCGATCAGCGTGCCGTATACCGAGTGGCGTTTCATGTACAGGCTATAAACCCCGACATAAACCACGAAGCCCATCACCGCCAGCCACATGGCCAGCGGGTTGGCTGCGATATACAGCAGTGCAAAACCAGCAATACCCAGCAAGGTAGCGTAAACCAGGCTCACACTCGGCGCGATCAGGCCTTTTACCAGCACCCGGTTCTTCGTTCTCTCCATTTTCTTGTCGATGTCGCGGTCAATGTAGTTGTTAAATACACAGCCCGAGGCAACCACCAACGAGACTCCCAGCAGGGTGGCGAGAAACAGGGGATAGTCGATGCTCCCTTTGGAAGCGAGCAGGAATCCCCCGACGACAGAAATTAAATTACCGAAAATAATTCCTGGTTTAGTTACTTGCAGGTATTGCTTAATCATCACGTCCAGCTCTGCTCTTAATCGACCATCATATTGATGTTGAGGTTGTACATAATCCAGAGTGAACCCACAACAACGATACCGATGATCATAGCGGTGAACAGCAATGCCACCAGGTTCCAGCGCTCTTCCGATGAGGTGTTCATATGCAGGAAGTAAACCAGGTGAACGATCACCTGGATAACTGCCATGCCGACCACAACCGCCAGGATAGTGGAGTGAGAGGCGCTGCCGCTCATCACCATCGCAAATGGAATTACCGTCAGGATGACGGACAGGATAAAGCCGGTCAGATAGGACTTCACGCTACCGTGGCTTGCGCCGCCGTGAGAGGTATCATGGGATGAATGGCTCATTACATTACCCCCAGCAGGTAGACAACGGTAAATACGCAGATCCAGACCACGTCCAGGAAGTGCCAGAACAGGCTCAGACACATCAGACGGGTTTTATTGGTTGGGTTCAGGCCACGCTTGCTCACCTGTACCATCATGATGATGATCCAGATCAGACCGGTGGTCACGTGCAGACCGTGAGTACCGACCAGCGCAAAGAAACTGGAGAGGAACGCACTGCGGTCTGGGCCGTAACCTTCGGCGATCAGGTGATGGAATTCATAGATTTCCATCGCCACGAAGCCGACGCCGAACAGGAAGGTCAGGAACAGCCATTTGTTAACGCTGCTGACATTGCCTTTGTTCATGCCGATCATCGCCATACCGTAGGTGATGGAGCTGAACAGCAGCAGGAAAGTTTCGACCAGAACAAAATTCAGGTCGAAGATATCTTTCCCAGCGGGACCGCCAGCGGTCCCATTTACCAGTACTGCATAAGTTGCGAACAAGCTCGCAAACAAAATACAGTCACTCATCAGGTAGATCCAGAATCCGAAGACCTTGGTTTCTCCTGCGTCGTGGTGCCCATGCTCGGCATGGGCTGCGCTATGGTTGGTCAGAGTATCAGTTGACATGTTTCACGCCTGCTTTGCTGATTTGTTCATAGTGTTGGTTTTCAATGCGCTCGATCTCATCAACCTGCACATAGTAATCAACATCTTCATCGAAGCTCTTGACGATCCAGGTCACGATCATGCCAGCAAAGCCAGCGATCGCCATCCACCAGATATCCCAGATCATCGCGAAACCAAATACCAGGCTGAAGCCAGCAATAATCACACCGGCGCCGGTATTCTTCGGCATATGAATCGGCTCGTACTTCGCGGGTTTCTTATAAGCTTCGCCTTTTTCTTTCATGTCCCAGAAGGCATCACGGTCGTGAATTTCTGGTACTACGGCGAAGTTATAGAACGGAGGTGGTGAAGACGTTGACCACTCCAGCGTACGTGCACCCCATGGGTCACCGGTCAGATCTCGGTTTTGCTCGCGGTCACGGACACTGACGTAAACCTGAATCACCTGGCACAGGATACCGCAGGCAATCAGAGCTGCACCACCAGCCGCAACCAGCAGCAGTGGGTGGAACTCAGGGTTGATATTCTGGCTGATACGGCGAGTCATCCCCATGAAGCCCAATGCGTACAGCGGCATAAAGGCAACGAAGAAACCAATGATCCAGAACCAGAACGCACGGATACCCCAGGTCTCATTCAGGCGGAAGCCGAAGGATTTAGGGAACCAGTAGGTCAGGCCAGCGAAGCAACCGAACACCACACCACCGATAATCACGTTATGGAAGTGGGCAATCAGGAACAGGCTGTTGTGCAGCACGAAGTTGGCACCCGGTACCGCCAGCAGCACGCCGGTCATCCCACCGATGGAGAAGGTGATGATGAAGCCCACGGTCCACAGCATTGCGGAGTTAAGCTGAATACGGCCCTGGTACATGGTGAACAGCCAGTTGAAGATTTTCACCCCGGTCGGGATGGAAATGATCATGGTGGCGATACCGAAGAAGGCGTTGACGTTAGCGCCTGACCCCATGGTAAAGAAGTGGTGCAGCCAAACGATAAACGACAGGACGGTGATCGCAATGGTTGCCCATACCAGTGAGGTATAGCCGAACAGACGTTTCTTCGAGAAGGTGGCGGTGACTTCAGAGAACACCCCAAACACTGGCAGAACCAGGATATACACCTCTGGGTGACCCCAGGCCCAAATCAGGTTGATGTACATCATCATGTTGCCGCCCATATCATTGGTAAAGAAATGGGTGCCCAGATAGCGATCCAGGGTCAGCAACGCGACGGTGACGGTCAGAATTGGGAAGGAGACGATGATCAGCACGTTGGTACACAGCGCTGCCCAGGTAAATACTGGCATCTTCATCATCGGCATGCCAGGAGCACGCATCTTCAGAATGGTGGCGAAGAAGTTCACACCGGTCAACAGGGTACCCAGACCGGAAATCTGCAGACTCCAGATCCAGTAATCGACCCCGACACCCGGGCTGTATTCCTTACCCGATAGCGGTGGATACGCCAACCAGCCGGTCTGTGCGAATTCACCGACACCCAGCGAGATGTTGATCAATACCACGCCGACCACGAAGAACCAGAAGCTCAGGGAGTTCAGGAACGGGAAGGCGACGTCGCGCGCACCGATTTGCAGCGGTACTACCACGTTCATCAGACCTACCACGAAAGGCATTGCCATGAAGAAGATCATGATCACGCCGTGTGCGGTAAAGATCTGGTCGTAGTGGTGCGGCGGCAGGAATCCGGCCTCACCGGCAGACGCGAGCGCCTGCTGGCTACGCATCATGATGGCATCAGCAAAACCACGCAGCAGCATAACCATAGCCACGATGATGTACATGATACCGATTTTTTTATGGTCGACCGAAGTCAGCCATTCGCTCCACAGCCACTTCCATTTGCCGAAATACGTGATCAGCGCCAGCAGTGCCAGCCCGCCAACGATAATTGCAGCAACGGTGACCATGATGATCGGTTCATGCAACGGAACCGCATCAAGTGTTAATTTTCCCAACATCAGATTATTCCTCGGCTCCGGCGTGAGCATGTTCACTCATGTCCATACCCTGGCTCATGTCCATGCCCTGGTGCGCGGAAGCTTCTGCGCCTTTGTGCATGTGCATATCACCCATGAATTTGCCAATAGTCTCTTTGAACAAATTCGGTTTGACACTGGAGAAGTACTCGACCGGGTTGTTTTCACTCGGCTCTGCCAGTTTGTTAAAATCGCTGGTGGCGTTAAGGGTATTAGACGATTCTTTCACCTTGGCTACCCACTGATCGAAGTCGCCTTCGGTCGGGGTGACAATGGCGGTGAATTTCATGCCGGAGAACCCGCGGCCACTGAAGCTGCTGGAAATACCGTCGTATTTGCCTGCTTCGTTGCCGATCAGGTGCAGTTTGGTCTGCATCCCGGCCATCGCATAAATCTGCCCACCTAACTGAGGAATAAAGAACGAGTTCATTACCGAGTTAGAGGTGACTTTAAATTCGACTGGAACATCTTTCGGGAAAGCCAGCTCATTAACGGTCGCGATACCTTGCTCTGGATAGATGAACAGCCATTTCCAGTCTAACGATACCACTTCGATGGTCATTGGCTTTTTGTCGGTGACAATTGGCTTGAATGGATCCAGCGCGTGGGTCGTTTTCCAGGTTATGGTGCCAAGGATGGCGATGATAATGATTGGAATGGTCCAGACGACCGCTTCAATCTTGTTGGAGTGTGACCAGTTCGGACTGTACTTGGCGGCTTTGTTGGAAGCACGGTACTTCCAGGCAAACGTGAACGCCATGAAGATCACTGGCACCACGACAATCAGCATCAAGCCGATTGCTGTGAGGATCAGTCTTCGCTGCTCAACACCTATTGCTCCTTTGGGATCCATCAAAACCATATCGCAACCGCTTAGCATTACGGTGGCGACAATTAAGGACAACATCCCAATACTTTTATTGTATTTCTTAAGTCTCATCTAACGACCCCAATTACCAAGGCTCTATATTGTCGTTTCATGTGTGCGGGCATTTTACGGGAAGGTTGCAGTACTGTAAACATACTTAAGAGAGTGTCAGCGGCTTGTTGACACTTTCTGTTAAGGGGGTCACACATGTAACGTTAGGTGACAATTTACTAATGGCAACAACGTGTTGGCGAGCTGAATCGTTCCGTGAGGGTGCTATGTGTTGGAAAAGCAAGGGTATCTCAGGATATCCCGTCGGCGCTGGCGACCAGTGAATAGGCGCAAAAAGGTTTATTTAATGTAAAATTTTTGTTTTATAGAGGTGAATTAAATTCTATTTCCGAGTGTTTTACTCGGGTAAAAAAATAACTTGAGCGGAAATATTAAATTTTTAACGAAATAAATTCGTTTTTCTGATGCTTTTTTGTTGGCCGAATTTTATCGGCCGACAAAAAATCAGGCTAATTGTGTTCGGCGCAACGCCAGGTAGTCCAGCAGGCTACCCATGATAATCCCCACCAGGCTCAGCATGGCACCGGTTTGCAGCAGTTGCACGGCGAGGTTGGGCCAGTCGGTCCAATCCAGTGCGTTAGCGATCAGCAGCAGTAGCCAGATGCCTAGCAGCGAGCAACCGACGCCCAACAGACGCAGCGCCCAGCGATAGGCGGCACGGAACTCGGTGCGTGGCATAAAGTTGTCGGTGCGTTGCGTATATTCCAGCGTCTGGCGGCAAATCAACAGCAGTAACAGGCCGGGAACGGCCGCCGCGATGGAGAACAGATAGAACAGTGGCCAGCCATGAGCGGTCACAAACCAGCCAGCAATCGGCCCCACGTAAACACGACCCACGGCGGAGAGCGCCGAGAGCAGGGCAAACTGGGTGGCCGAGAAGGATTTGTTACACAAGGTCATCAGCAAGGCGACAAAGGCTGCGGTGCCCATGCCGCCGCACAGGTTTTCCAGGAAAATGGCGCTGCCCATGGTGAGAATGTTTTTATCGGTGATCGCCAGCAACCAGTAACCGATGTTGGATACTGCCTGCAAAATCCCGAACAGCATCAGCGCCCGGAACAGGCTGAGACGTTGCATCAATACACCGCCGAACAGCGCCCCGACGATGGTAGCAAACAGGCCGAGCGTTTTATTCACCAGGCCGACTTCACCGGCATCAAAGCCGACGCCGCGGATCAAAAAGGTGGTGCTCAGGCTACCGGCAAAGGCATCACCCATTTTATACATCACGATCAACAGCAGGATCAGCCAGGCATTGTTGCGGGCGAAGAAGTCACGCAGCGGTGCTACAACCGCCAGTTCCAGAGTGCGTGGCGCAGGAATGCTATCGTCCGGTTCCGGTGCCATCAGCGTAGCGGCCACGCCAATCAGCATCAGCGCGGCCATTAGCCAGTAAGTCGCCTGCCAGCCGAAGTAGCGATCGGCCAACCACAGGGCCAGGCCGCCGGAAACCAGCATAGCCAGGCGATAACCCAGCACCGAAACCGCAGCCCCGGCACCGCGCTCTTCGGCAGACAGCAGATCGGTTTTGTAGGCGTCAAACACAATATCCTGTGAGGCGGAACAGAACGCCACCATCACCGCCAGCGCGGCCAGCCACCACAGATGCTGAGACGGATTCATGAACCCCATCGCCACAATGGCGACCACCAGCAGCAATTGGCTAATTAGCAACCAGCCACGCCGCCGCCCCAGGAACGGGGGAGTATAGCGATCCATAAACGGCGACCAGAGGAACTTGAACACGTAGGCCTGACCCACCAGCGAGAAGATGCCGATGGTTTTCAGATCGAGGCCTTCGACGGTCATCCAGGCCTGTAGCGTACCGGAGGTCAAGGCCAGAGGCAGCCCCGAGGCAAAGCCCAAGACCAATAGGATGACGGAGTTACGCTGGGTGAAGATATTCAGATACTGTTTCGACATGAGATCCCGAACTGCGCTGCCCGGTGGCCCGAGCAGCGCCAGATATTGCCAGATTAACGCGCGTTTTGTTTGATAAACTCGTTGACGCTGGTGTCTTGCGCCATATCGGCGATGACGTCACCCAGCACGGTGTTGACCGCATCGGTGATTTTTTCGTTGTTGGCGGTGAAGGCACCCTGCACGTTATAGGTTGAACGGTAGTTTTTCACCTGCTTGTTGCCGTTCTTCGCCTGGGCGATGATCGAAATATCCGCTTTAGTGGTGATGTTGTAGCGCAGGTTGCCTTGGGAAACGTCGGCAAACAGCGTGTTCACGACGATCTGCAAATCAACCGCACCTGCTGGCCCAATCATGTAGCCACGTGCGCCCATTTGCTTTTCCAGCACTTCTTGCAGCAGGAAGCGCAGATCGCGCGATGGGGTCAGGGTGATCAACTGGCCGTCACGGTTCACTTTAGCCAGCGCCTGGTCTGGACGTTGGTCGGCACCGTTAATGCTGATGGTGATCCCTTGCAGGGAAGGATCCTGCTGCGGCAGCACGATCTTCGGGGTGACGTTCAACGTATTGGTGCTGGTCGCACAGCCAGCCAACAACAGGACAGCCAGCAGTGGAAGACAAAGTTTTTTTAACATTATTACTGTCTCATCAATCGTGGTTTTTATACCCGGAGCTGTTCAAACCCGCGGGCAGGGTTGTGGGTGCTTGATAATCAAAGCGCTAGAGTCAACGATAAATTGCCGCCATCATAGCATTGCCAACAACAGGGGGAAGTGTTGAAGGTGGCCATGACGTAAATTTTTCCTCAACCAGGATAAAAACAGGCTTTTTCGCTCACCTCAATCGGATAAACCTCAACTCAGCTGCTTTTATTGCTGTTTTTTCCAGCAATGCGCGGCGGGATTTACGATAGCGATGTTCTGATGAGGGCAAAACCGACTAATATTAAAGTAGAACCTGGTAGCCTGCCGGTGTTGTAAGGAGATCCTATGATCCGCGAGCAAATAGAAGCAAAGTTAAGGGCGGCATTTGAGCCCGCGTATCTGGAAGTGACTGATGAAAGCTATCGGCATAACGTTCCCGCGGGGTCAGAAAGTCATTTCAAGGTGGTGTTGGTCAGCGATCGCTTTGTAGGCGAACGCTTTCTGACCCGCCATCGCTCCATTTATGGCGTGTTGGCACAGGAGCTGGAAGATGGCGTGCACGCGCTGGCGTTACACACCTATACCCTGAAGGAATGGGAAGGGCTACAGGATACGGTTCCTGCTTCGCCACCCTGTCGTGGAGCTGGCACACTGGCCTGAACCTTAAAATTTACGGTATCAGTGGAACTTTTACCCGCATTTAGGGTATTACTACTGACGAATTTTGCAACGGCCTGCGGGCCGTTGCTGTTTTTGACGACGACAGAGCCAAAGGCTTTTGCCGCTCTGATGGCCAAGGCAAACAGGTATTTGGGCGGAAAATCGACAAAAGTGTGATTTTTAACGCGCCAGTGCCGCCTTGCCATCCTCGACTAGCTACGCTTGCGCCGCTATAATGTCGCGTCTATTTTTCCGGAATGGTTTCGGAACGCTCTCGACATCAGGGAACTCGGTTTTTAATTTAGCCGTCCTGGTTCTTGGAACGGAGTTGACCGAGCACTGTGATTTTTTTGAGGTAACAAGATGCAAGTTTCAGTAGAAACCACTCAAGGCCTTGGGCGCCGTCTCTCTATTACTGTACCCGCTGATGTTATCAATCAGGCAGTAAAGAAAGAGCTGATCAACGCAGCTAAAAGCGTACGTATCGACGGTTTCCGTAAAGGCAAAGTGCCGATGAACATCGTTGAACAGCGTTATGGCGCTTCTGTTCGTCAGGACGTGCTGGGCGATCTGATGCAGCGCAACTTTGTTGATGCGATCATCAAAGAGAAAATTAACCCGGCCGGCGCACCAAACTACGTGCCGGGCGAGTATAAAGAAGGCGAAGATTTCGCTTTCACCGTTGAATTTGAAGTCTACCCAGAAGTTGAGCTGAAAGGCCTGGAAAGCATCGAAGTTGAAAAACCGGTGGTTGAAGTTAACGACGCCGATGTTGATACCATGCTGGAAACTCTGCGCAAGCAGCAGGCGACCTGGAAAGACAAAGACGGCGCAGTCACCGCAGAAGACCGCGTGACCGTTGACTTCTCCGGCTCTATCGACGGTGAAGAGTTTGAAGGCGGCAAAGCCGCTGATTTCGTTCTGGCTATGGGCCAGGGCCGCATGATCCCAGGCTTCGAAGAAGGTCTGATCGGTCATAAAGCCGGTGAAGAATTCACCATCGACGTCAACTTCCCAGAAGATTACCACGCAGAAAACCTGAAAGGGAAAGCTGCCAAGTTCGCTATCGTGCTGAAGAAAGTTGAAGAGCGCGAGCTGCCAGAACTGACCGAAGAATTCATCAAGCGTTTCGGCGTGGCTGATGGTTCTATCGCCGGTCTGCGTACCGAAGTGCGTAAAAACATGGAGCGCGAACTGAAAGGCGCCGTGCGTAACCGCATCAAGACTCAGGCAATCGACGGTCTGGTCAACGCTAATGACATCGACGTGCCAGCGGCACTGATCGACGGCGAAGTCGACGTTCTGCGTCGTCAGGCTGCACAGCGTTTCGGTGGCAACGAGAAGCAAGCGTTGGAACTGCCTCGCGAACTGTTCGAAGAGCAAGCCAAACGCCGCGTTGTGGTCGGTCTGCTGTTGGGCGAAGTGATCAGCACCAACGATCTGAAAGCCGATGAAGAGCGCGTCAAGACCCTGATCGAAGAAATGGCTTCCGCCTACGAAGATCCGAGCGAAGTGGTTGAGTTCTACAGCAAAAACAAAGAGCTGATGAACAACATGCGTAACGTTGCTCTGGAAGAACAAGCGGTAGAAGCTCTGCTGGCGAAAGCGAAAGTGACTGAAAAAGCCACTACCTTCAGCGAGCTGATGAACCAGACTCAACAAGCGTAATGCTGGTTGACGCCAGGAGCGACCTGCTGACAGGTCCATTGCGCTAGCAGGGAGTTCCTTACAAGGCCCGTAACTTTGGTTACGGGCTTTTCTTTTGCCACGTGACTGATTAATCTCGGCTTAACTGTGGCAATATGCACTATATTTATTGGGTCATGGGTAAATGATGGCAGCGGAAGGTCAGTGGTTGTGACCTTGCTGCGATACAGGGATGTTGGTGATAATTGTTCACCGGGCTTGAAATTCGCTCTGTGACCCCCAATTCCTACAACAGTATGGGCTGCTTGATCCGCCTGGCGGAATGATAGCGCCGTCAAATCAGTGTGGAGCCTGTCGGTGGCTTGAACGTAGTCATAATGGCCGTTCTCAAGTAGAATCGACAGACAATGGCGCCAAGGCAATTTCTATTAGGAGACGGTAATGTCATACAGTGGCGAACGAGATCAATTTGCACCCAACATGGCACTGGTGCCGATGGTGGTAGAGCAGACTTCGCGCGGGGAGCGTTCTTACGATATTTATTCCCGCCTGCTGAAAGAGCGCATTATCTTCCTGACCGGCCAGGTTGAAGATCATATGGCTAATCTGATCGTGGCGCAGATGTTGTTCCTCGAAGCAGAAAGCCCAGAAAAAGACATCTTCCTCTATATCAACTCACCGGGCGGCGTGATCACGGCTGGCATGTCAATTTATGACACCATGCAGTTTATCAAGCCGGACGTTAGCACCATCTGTATGGGGCAGGCGTGTTCCATGGGGTCGTTCCTGCTGACGGCAGGCACCAAGGGCAAGCGTTTCTGCCTGCCAAACTCCAGAGTGATGATCCACCAGCCGCTGGGCGGCTACCAGGGCCAGGCAACGGATATTGAAATCCATGCGCGTGAAATCCTCAAGGTGAAGGCACGCATGAATGAGTTGATGGCGCTGCATACAGGCCAATCGCTGGAGCAGATCGAACGTGATACCGAACGTGACCGCTTCATGACAGCGGAAGACGCGGTAGAATACGGTCTGGTCGACAGTATTCTGACGCATCGCAGCTAGCACGATGCCCGATAAATTTCAGGCTGCATGGCAAAACCGGCAGCCTGAAAGGTTACGGGTACAGCGCGGCTTGCGGGCCGATAGGCTATAGTATTCAGAGCGGGCCTGGCTCGCTGTAAACAGCGTTATCGGCGTTCCCGGTATAAAGTTTGGGCGCATTGTCGCTGCATGATTGTGCGGGACAAAGACAAAAGAAGAGGTTTGACTCATGACAGATAAGCGCAAAGACGGTTCAGGAAAGCTGCTGTACTGCTCTTTCTGCGGCAAAAGCCAGCATGAAGTGCGGAAGCTGATTGCCGGTCCGTCAGTGTATATCTGCGATGAATGTGTTGATCTGTGTAACGACATTATTCGCGAAGAGATTAAAGAGGTTGCGCCGCATCGCGAGCGTAGCTCATTGCCGACACCGCACGAAATTCGCCACCACCTGGACGATTATGTTATCGGTCAGGAGCAGGCGAAAAAAGTTCTGGCCGTGGCGGTATACAACCACTACAAACGCCTGCGTAACGGCGATACCAGCAATGGCATCGAACTGGGCAAAAGCAACATTTTGCTGATCGGCCCAACCGGTAGCGGCAAAACCTTGCTGGCAGAAACGCTGGCACGTTTCCTGGATGTACCTTTCACCATGGCCGATGCCACCACGCTGACCGAAGCCGGTTACGTGGGTGAAGACGTGGAAAACATCATCCAGAAACTGTTGCAGAAATGCGACTACGACGTGCAGAAAGCCCAGCGCGGCATCGTCTATATCGATGAAATTGACAAGATTTCACGTAAGTCAGACAACCCGTCTATCACCCGTGACGTTTCGGGCGAAGGCGTGCAGCAAGCGTTGCTGAAGCTGATCGAAGGCACGATTGCGGCGGTACCACCACAGGGCGGGCGTAAGCATCCGCAGCAGGAATTCCTGCAGGTGGACACCTCCAAGATCCTGTTTATCTGTGGCGGCGCGTTTGCCGGCCTGGATAAAGTGATCGGCCAGCGCGTGAACACCGGTTCCGGTATCGGTTTTGGTGCCACGGTGAAGGGCGAATCTGAAAAAGCCACCGAAGGCGAACTGCTGTTGCAGGCAGAGCCGGAAGACTTGATCAAATTCGGTCTGATCCCGGAATTCATCGGTCGTCTGCCGGTGGTTGCCACCCTCAGCGAGCTGAGTGAAGATGCGCTGATCCAGATCCTCAAAGAGCCGAAAAACGCCCTGACCAAGCAGTATCAGGCGTTGTTCAATCTGGAAGGGGTCGATCTGGAGTTCCGTGAGGAAGCGCTGACCGCCATTGCCAAGAAGGCCATGACGCGTAAGACCGGTGCCCGTGGCCTGCGTTCGATTGTCGAAGGTGCGCTGCTGGATACCATGTACGATCTGCCGTCACTGGATAGCGTAGATAAAGTGGTGATCGATGAATCGGTGATCGCTGGCCAATCCAAGCCGTTACTGATTTACGGTAAACCGGAAGCGCAGGCTTCTGGCGAATAATTAGCCAGCCAAACCAGAAAGTTAATCGTAAAAGGGGGATTTTATCCCCCTTTTCTTTTTCTCTACATTGTTACCGTTGAATGTAAGAGATTCATCCCCATATACTCATAATCCAGATTTTGTGAAACGTTTGATGCTTGCGTCTCATGAGATCCCCCTAAATCCTGGCGGAAATTAAACTAAGAGAGAGCTCTATGAACCCTGAGCGTTCCGAACGCATTGAAATCCCCGTCTTGCCATTGCGCGACGTGGTGGTTTATCCGCACATGGTGATCCCGTTGTTTGTTGGCCGGGAAAAATCGATTCGGTGCCTCGAAGCCGCAATGGATCACGATAAAAAGATCATGCTGGTGGCGCAGAAAGAGGCCTCGACGGATGAACCTGGCATTAACGATCTGTTCTCGGTCGGTACCGTAGCGTCGATTTTACAGATGCTGAAACTGCCGGACGGCACGGTCAAGGTGCTGGTCGAAGGTTTGCAGCGTGCGCGTATTACCACGCTCTCCGACAGCGGTGAACACTTCGCAGCGAAGGCTGAATACCTTGAGTCACCGGCCATCGACGAGCGTGAGCAGGAAGTCCTGGTGCGCACGGCGATCAATCAGTTTGAAGGCTACATCAAGCTGAACAAAAAAATTCCACCGGAGGTGCTGACGTCTTTAAACAGCATCGACGACGCTGCGCGCCTGGCGGATACCATCGCCGCGCATATGCCGCTGAAGCTCAGCGACAAGCAGTCGGTGCTGGAGATGTTCGATATCACCGAGCGTCTTGAGTACCTGATGGCGATGATGGAGTCGGAAATCGACCTGTTGCAGGTTGAGAAACGCATCCGTAACCGCGTCAAGAAACAGATGGAAAAGAGCCAGCGCGAGTACTATCTGAATGAGCAGATGAAGGCGATTCAGAAAGAACTGGGCGAGATGGACGACACGCCGGATGAACACGAGGCGTTGAAGCGCAAGATCGAAGCGGCCGAGATGCCGAAAGAAGCGCGCGAGAAAACCGAAGCGGAACTGCAAAAGCTGAAAATGATGTCGCCAATGTCTGCGGAAGCGACCGTGGTGCGTGGTTACATCGATTGGATGATTCAGGTGCCGTGGAATGCACGCAGCAAGGTGAAGAAAGACCTGCTCAAGGCGCAGGAAGTGCTCGATACCGATCACTACGGCCTGGAACGCGTCAAAGACCGTATCCTTGAGTATCTTGCCGTGCAAAGTCGTGTCAGCAAAATCAAGGGCCCAATCCTGTGTCTGGTAGGGCCTCCTGGCGTGGGTAAAACCTCGTTGGGGCAGTCGATCGCTCGTGCGACCGGCCGCCAGTATGTCCGTATGGCGCTGGGCGGCGTACGTGACGAAGCGGAAATTCGCGGTCACCGCCGGACTTACATCGGTTCCATGCCGGGTAAACTGATCCAGAAAATGGCCAAGGTCGGGGTGAAAAACCCGCTGTTCCTGCTCGACGAGATCGACAAGATGTCATCCGACATGCGTGGCGATCCGGCTTCCGCTCTGCTGGAAGTGCTGGATCCGGAACAGAACGTGGCGTTTAACGATCACTATCTGGAAGTAGATTACGATCTGTCCGACGTGATGTTCGTGGCGACCTCGAACTCGATGAACATCCCGGCTCCGTTGCTGGACCGTATGGAAGTGATCCGTCTTTCCGGCTATACCGAAGACGAAAAGCTGAACATCGCCAAACAGCACCTGTTGCCAAAGCAGCTTGAACGCAACGCGTTGAAGAAAGGCGAACTGACGGTCGATGACAGCGCCATTATCGGCATTATCCGCTATTACACCCGTGAAGCCGGGGTGCGTAGCCTGGAGCGTGAAATCTCCAAGCTGTGCCGTAAAGCGGTCAAGTCACTGTTGATGGACAAGAAGCTCAAACACATCGAGATCAACGGTGAAAACCTCAAGGACTTCCTGGGCGTTCAGCGTGTTGATTATGGTCGTGCAGACACCGAAAACCGCGTAGGCCAGGTTACCGGCCTGGCGTGGACGGAAGTGGGTGGCGATCTGCTGACTATTGAAACCGCCTGCGTGCCGGGCAAAGGCAAGCTGACCTACACCGGTTCTTTGGGTGAAGTGATGCAGGAGTCGATCCAGGCTGCGTTGACCGTGGTTCGTGCGCGTGCAGAGAAATTGGGCATCAATGCCGATTTCTATGAAAAACGCGATATCCACGTCCACGTGCCAGAAGGGGCGACGCCGAAAGACGGCCCGAGTGCGGGTATTGCCATGTGTACCGCGCTGGTTTCCTGCCTGACAGGCAACCCGGTGCGTGCCGATGTGGCGATGACCGGTGAAATCACCTTGCGTGGTCATGTATTGCCGATTGGTGGCTTGAAAGAGAAGCTGCTGGCGGCGCACCGTGGTGGTATCAAAACCGTGCTGATCCCTTACGAGAACAAGCGCGATTTGGAAGAGATCCCGGACAATGTGATTGCCGATCTGGAGATCCATCCGGTACAGCGAATCGATGAAGTTTTGAACATTGCTTTGGTCAATCCGGCCTTCGGCGCACAGCCGGTAGCGGTAAAATAGTGACCTATAGCAAAAACCATTGATAAAACTCATGCTGGCAAGCCAATTCGGACTTGCCAGTATTTTTTTGTGCCGCTAAGTTAGATCCCTGTCGGCTCACGTTTCGCCGCCGTTTGGTGGCTTGCCAAGGCACGACGGGATTGATATAACAGCAGCGCTGTCGTCACCGTGGGGATTGTTCGGTGCGACGTTTTGAATTCTAGAGGGGATGATAGAGTGAATAAGTCACAACTGATCGACAAAATTGCCGCCGGTGCTGATATTTCTAAAGCGGCAGCAGGGCGTGCTTTGGACGCAATTATTGCTTCCGTTACCGATTCCTTGAAAGAAGGGGATGACGTGGCTCTGGTTGGTTTCGGTTCTTTCACCGTGCGTGAGCGTTCAGCTCGTACCGGCCGTAACCCGCAAACGGGTAAAGAGATCAAAATCGCGGCAGCCAAAGTTCCGGCTTTCCGTGCAGGGAAAGCCCTGAAAGACGCGGTAAACTGATTACAGCGTTAATCGCCTGACGTCGTTGGTAAACAATCACCTGACGCAGCGGTATTGGTAAGGTAAGATATAAGGCGCATCAGGTTGATGCGCTTTTTTTATTTTTGTCGCAGGGAACGCGCCTGCACAAGGGTTGTTAATCCATATCACAGCGGAGTGTTGTCACACTATGATGGACAATTTACGCGCGGCTGCAAACCACGTCGTGCTAAAAATCATCCTGGGGTTGATCATCTTGTCATTTCTTTTGACTGGAGTGGTCAGCTATCAGGGAAGTGCCGGCGATTACGCTGCGAAAGTAAATGGCCAGGTGATCGAACGCGCCCAGCTGGAACAGGCTTTCCAGAGTGAACGCAGCCGTATGCAGCAGGAACTGGGCGACCGTTTCTCTGCCATGGCGGGCAACGAAGGCTACATGCAGCAGATGCGCCAGCAGGTGCTGTCTCAGCTGATCGACAAGTCGCTGCTGGATCAGTACGCGAAGACGCTGGGCCTGAGCGCCAGTGACGATCAGGTGAAAGACGCTATCCGCAAAGAAAGCTACTTCCAGACGGACGGCAAGTTCGACAACGCCAAATATCTCGACCTGATTGCCCGCTCTGGCTTTAGCGCCGATCAGTATGCGCAATACACCCGTCAGCGGTTGATCAACCAGCAGATGATCCAGGGTTTTGGCGGCTCCGAAATCGTTGCGCCAAACGAAGCACAGTCAATGGTTGCCCT
The DNA here is from genome assembly GCF_000633355.1 of Serratia sp. H1w. Lineage (GTDB taxonomy): Bacteria > Pseudomonadota > Gammaproteobacteria > Enterobacterales > Enterobacteriaceae > Chania. Next base: position 44,309 of record NZ_AYMQ01000046.1, on the reverse strand, counting down.
GGTGCTGCAAGAACGTGAAGTACGCCTGGCAACGATCGATCTCAATGCCATGATGGCCAAGCAAACCGTCAGCGACGAAGAGTTGAAGGCGTTCTACGAGCAGAACAAAAACAGCTTCATCGCACCAGAGCAGGTGAAGGTGAGCTTTATCCCACTGGATGCTGCGGCATTGCAGGATAAAGTGACCGTTAGCGAAGCCGATATCAGTGCCTATTACGATCAGCACCAGAGCAGCTATGGCCAGCCGGAACGTAAAAAATTCAGCGTGATCCAGCTGAAAGATGAAGCGGATGCCAAAGCGGTGTTGGAACAGCTTAAAAACGGTGGCGATTTTGCCGCGTTGGCGAAAGAGAAGTCCACTGACATCATCTCGCGCCGTACCGGTGGCGAAATGGACTGGATGGAGCCAGATACCACGCCAGACGAACTGAAGCAGGCTAACCTGACTGAGAAAGGCCAACTTTCCGGCGTAGTGAAGTCTTCGGTCGGTTACCTGATCGTGCGCCTGGACGACACCAAGCCAGCGCTGGTGAAGCCTTTAAGCGAAGTGCATGACGCCATCGCCAAGCAGGTCAAGCAGGAAAAAGCGGTAGACGCTTTCTATGCTCTGCAGCAGAAAGTGAGCGAGGCGGCAACCAGCGATAACGAGTCTCTGGCCTCTGCGGAAGAAGCCGCGGGTATCAAGGCAACGCATACCGAATGGTTTACCCGTGACGCTATTCCTGCCGCGTTGAACTTCAAGCCGGTCGTACAGGCCATCTTTGATGGTTCACTGATTGGCGAGAACGGCGCACCAGGCAGTAACTCTGACGTGATCACCGTTGACAACGATCGCGCGTTTGTTGTCCGTGTGGTAGCCCATCAGCCGGAAGGGATTGAGCCTTTCGACAAGGTGAAAGATCGCGTTACCGCAATGGTCAAACACAACAAGGCGCTGCAAGAAGCCAAACTACAGGGTGAGAAGCTGCTGGTTGAGCTGAAGCAGGGCAAAGGCGATGAGGCGATGAAAGCCGCTGGCCTGAGCTTTGGTAGCGTGCAGAAAATGGCTCGCGCCCCGGAAGACAGCCAACTGGTGGAAGCCGTATTCGCGTTGCCACACCCGGAAGCAGGCAAAGTGGTTTACGGGATGTCGCAGGATGCTCAGGGGAACGTGGTGCTGATCGCACTGGATAGCGTTAAACCAGGCACATTGTCAGCAGACGAAATGAAAACCTTCGTCGCCAACATGGAGAAAGGCAGCGCTAGCGTGATCTTCGATGCCTTGCTGACTAACCTGCGCAAAGAAGCCAAGATCAAAATGGGTGCCGCTGAGCAACAGCAACCTTAATCGATAAGCACCGCATTTCTTTGTAATCGCATGTAATACCCAAAGGCCGCTTTCGCGGCCTTTTCCACATTTAAACTCTGCCATTTGCCGATCCTCCGCCACTACTGCAAGGTAACCAAGCTGTCAAACACAAGGAGGAAACAGCATGCAACTTAGCGAAAATAAAGCCATTGGCCGTTTTTCTGGCGCCCGTCAACTGCTGTTGGTGGCGGTACTGTTCGGTCTGATGGGTAGCCCTGCCATGGCGGCAGAAAAGGCGGCTCAAGGGCAACCAGCAGCCACTGCGGTATCGCCCAAAGCCAATGTTCCGGTTAGCACTGAAGTGCAGAGCGAAGCTGAAGCCAAGGTCAGCATTAACCAGGCTGATGCGGAGGCGCTAGCCAGCGTGTTGAACGGGGTTGGGCTGAAAAAGGCGCAGGCTATCGTGCGTTACCGCGAACAGAACGGGCCGTTTAGCGAAATAGACCAGCTACAGGAGGTGCCGGGGATCGGACCTTCCCTGGTGGAAAGGAATCGTGATCGACTGAAAATGTGATCCCGCTCGCGGCTGCGTGGCAAAGTGTCCTCGCAGCCGCGCTGCTCTGCTACATTTCTGCTACATTTTACAGGTCATACCAGTTCAAACTCTTTTTCGTTATCACCAGAGCAGGAGCGGTTGTTTCACTATGCAGACTTATATCAAAGTTCGTGGCTATCATCTTGATGTCTATCAACATGTTAATAATGCCCGTTATCTGGAATTCCTGGAGGAAGCGCGCTGGGAGTGGCTGGAAAACCTGGATGCTTTCCACTGGATGACACAAAACAACATCGCGTTTATCGTGGTGAACATCAATATCAATTACCGTAAGCCCGCCGTGTTGGGCGATAAACTGCGTATCGATAGCCAGATGTTGCAGCTCAATGGCAAGAGTGGTGTGCTGAGCCAGCAGGTATTGCTGGAGCCAGAAGGGACGATGGTTGCTGATGCGACGCTGACCTTTGTCTGCATCGATTTGAAGACCCAGCGGGCACTGCCGATCGAAGGCGAACTGCGCGAACACCTGGAGGCGTTGCAGCTTAAGGATCGGCAGGGCTGAATTATCCACGGGCGCAGCATGCAGCGCCCCTACGCAGTGCCGGTGCCCAGATGAACTCTTTTCCCAATCCCGGCTCGGCACTAGTTCCCTCTCCCCTCACAAGCGTTTTTGACTTCCACTTTAGCAACATTGGGAGAGGGCTGGGGTGAGGGGAGCCGTGTCATTCGGTTATTCAGATTAACCGCTCCTGAGCACGGCTCTGAGCTTGTTCTCTATGTCTGTGGGAAGGGGCTTAAACCAGCCCGGTCTTGCGCTTCAGGCTGGCCATCACGCCGATCTTATCCTGCTGGTACTGCTGCAACCCATTAGCCCGCAGGTGGCAGGCTGCACATTCACCACAGCCGTCGCCCTGAACGCCGTTATAGCAGGTGAGCGTGTCGTGGCGGATGCGTTCCAACTGTTGGTAATAATCCGCCAGTGCCCAGGTTTCGGCCTTGTTGAGCCACATCAACGGCGTTTCAAAGCGAATATCACGCGCGATCCCCAGCACGATGGCCTGATTCAGGGCCTTGACGAACTCGTCGCGGCAATCCGGGTAGCCCGAGAAATCGGTCTCGCACACGCCAGTGATGACAGCCTCTGCTTCCACTTGGTAAGCATAAATTGCCGCCAAGGTCAGGAAGAGTATGTTGCGCCCAGGTACAAAGGTACTTGGCAAGGTATCCGTCTGCGAGCTGTCGTAGGCGGGCACCGGGATGTTATCGCGAGTCAGGCTGCTGATGGCCAATTCATTGAGTAATCCAACGTCCAACACCTTGTGTGCCTTGGCCCCCAAGGTTTGGCATAAAGCCTGGGCGACCTCGATTTCAGAGCGATGACGCTGGCCATAATCGAACGTGATGCAGTGAACTTCATCGTACTGTTGCAATGCCTGGATCAAGCAGGTCGTGGAGTCTTGTCCACCGCTAAAAACGACGACTGCGCGTTTCATAAATCTACCTTTTCTGTTGGGCCACTCCCGATGCACATTCGGGCGACCGGTTTATGCCAGGCTACGGCGTTACTTGCCTGAGCCTGACGCTACTGAGGGGATGCTATCAGAAATGGCTGCTATAGCGTAGGGAGGGCATACCCAACCAGGTGAATTATCACGGCAACAGACGGCCTTTGCTCAGTATCAGTTGCCGTTGAGCTAAAGCTGCGACTTCTTTTGGCTCATGTGAGACTAACAGCAGGGTCACGGAAAAGCGCTGCTGTATCTCCTTCATCGCCTGCCACAAGCGCTGCCTGACCGGCCAGTCAAGGCTGGAGAAGGGCTCGTCAAGTAGCAGGATCCTGGGTTCGCTGATTAATGCTCTGGCCAAAGCTGCCCGTTGCTGCTCTCCACCTGAGATCTGGGCAGGGTAACGTTTAGCCAGATGGTCAATTTCCAGTAACTGTAGCAAGGCGCGGCGCTTCTCTGCTTCCTGCGGCTGCTTTGCCGCGTATTGCGCTATACGCAGGTTATTTTCAATAGATAAAAAGGGAAACAAGTACAGGCGCTGGTTCAGGTAGCGGCAGGGGCGCTGCCAGATCGGCAGCGCATCAATGCATTGACCAGCAATGGCAATGCTCCCTTGATAGTCAAGGTTGCCAACGATGGCGTTCAGCAAGGTGGTTTTCCCGCTGCCGGATGGGCCGCATACGGCGGTACTGGTGCCATATTCCATCGAGAAACTGACCTGTTCGAGAATACCGCAGTAAAGATCAGTCACTTTTAACATGCGGTATACCCCTTTGTTGCAACAGATGCAGCATGATTAGCAGAAAGACCGAGAACAGGATCAGCAACAGGGCGCAGCCTACCGCCAGAGGGAAATCGCCGCTGGCAATATTCAAGAAAACGGCAATCGGCAAGGTTTCAGTTTTCATTCTTGTAGCCCCGGCCAGCATCAGCGTGGCACCAAATTCCCCAAGCGCACGGGACATAGCCAACACGCCGCCGCTTAATAGCGATCGCCAAACCAAGGGAATTTCCACCAGGCAGAACGTTTTTAATGGCGTGAGTCCTAAATTATAAGCGGTGTGGACATAGGCCGGAGAGATGGAAGTAAAAGCGGCATAGGCGCTACGAGTCAGTATTGAGCTGGCCACATAGGTTTGGGCGATCACGATCCCAAAGGGAGAGAACAGCCATTGGGAAATCATTGGAGCAATCTGCCCGACCGGGCCTTCCCGCCCAAGCAGCAGCAATAACCCGATCCCTACTACCAGCGGTGGCATCACCATCGGGAGATCAAGCAGGATATTGATCGCTCTTTTTCCTGGTACTGACAGGCGTGCCATTGCCCAGGCGGCAGGAAGGCTGATCAGGCATGCCAGAGACAAAGAGATCAGCGCTGTAGTCACAGACAGCACTAAAGCAAACTGGATCTCGCTATCGGAGAGTAATTGAACGAAGTGGCTAAAACTCAGTTGGGTAAACAGGGAAAACAGCGATCCTACGATCAAAAAAAGCAGCATCGCTAAAGGTAACAGGGCCAGCTTCGCCATTGATACTCGATCCGTCGCAATGATTAACGGGGGTGTACGGGCAGGTAACCCTGATCGGTAAACATTTTTATCCCCTGTGGTGAGGCAAAAAACTCCGCGAGCTGTTTAGCAATATCTGGATGCTCGCTGGTTTTCAGTACCGCAATAGTTGCCACTTCTTCCGGGGTACCGGCAGGGGAAGGTAATAACGTCAGGGTATCCTGATGTTTTATCGCATCGGAACGTCCAATTACCGCAGCATCAACGTCGCCGTTGAGTAAATAAATCAGCAACTGCTTAATTGTCGTCGCTTGCACGACCACCTTTTCTTTCAAGGCGGATTCATAGCCGCTGGCGACAAGGAGCTGTTCACCGCTTTTACCCAGGGCGATAGCTTTAGAATCGCCCATGCCGATCTTGAGATTGCTTTTCGCCAGATCGGCCAACGTTTGGATCTGACCACCGCTGGCTTTTCTGACTACCATTACTGGCGTATGTAACACCAGGGGGTAAGAGGCGAGCACTTGCCCTGCTTGTTGCAATTTTTCAACGTAATCGGCGGAGCCGGGCAGAAAAACGTCCCCGCTTTTGGTCAGGTTAAAGCGCGTGAGGATTTGCCCTGAGCCGCCATATTCGATAACGACTTTATGGCCGCTGTCCTGTTCAAACTGTTTGACCACGGACTCGACCGGTTGACGCAGCCCGGCTCCGGCATACAGATGTAATTCAACCGCGCTGGCGCTGTAACTGACTAACAGTAAGGTAAATAGTGTGAGGGATTTCTTTAATAGGCTTGGCATAGCGGCTTTCTCATTATTATTAAACGTTTCGCCAGAAGGGACCGATGCCGATACTCTCGGTCTTCGATATGTAATAATTTATATAACGATAGAGAATGTAGCATGCGCCGATGGCAAAACAAAGAGCGCGAAACTAAAATCCCACTGTTAAATAAGGTGTTTCTGGTTAGCTGTCCAGCGGCGGAGGCAGCCAGGCCTGGCAAAAATCAAACCAGCCGTAGGCGGTGAGCATTACGCCATGTATGCGGGGAGGAGCGCTGACCTGATATTGGTAATTGAATAAGGGCGTGAGGATCGCGGCCCCCATCAGCTGTTGATAATACTCTTTTAGCTGGCTGTAACGCTGTTGCGGCGCGGGGTGCTGTTGGATCTGTCGTAGGATCTGCTGTTGATGCTGCCAATCCTCTTCCCGCAAGATCCCCCGCCACAACAAATCGCGCCGCAGCCAACTTTCCAACGTCGCTTCCGGGGCCTCACCGATCAGGTTATCGGCCAGCAACAGATCTGCCTGGGCTATCTGCTCGGTACTTTGCCAACGTTTACCGGAATAATAGCGGATCGCCAATTGGCAGCCATGCTCGGCCAGCAATTGCTGCAAAGCCTGCGTGACGCTCTCCAGTTCGATCGGTGGATGGTACAACAGCGTCAATCGAGAGGGCAGCTCAACGTCCTGGTGTACATCATGCTCGGGGATCGCCCAGCCGGGCAGCATTTCATGGCTTGGCGTGATCACCCCTTGTTGGATTGGCAGGCTGGCCAATAATCCTGAGCGCTGGATGAGCATCAGCAGCTTTTGCCCCTGAGCCTCACTCAGTACGCCACGGCGCTGATTAATCGCCAGATAACACCATCCCAGGCTCATACTGCGCTGTACCGGCCGCGCCTGTGCCAGCTCTTCCTGTTGGCCGATGGTGATACGAACCGGGTGCAGACAGCTGGTGTCGCTACTGTTAGTTGGCAACTCTGGCGTGATCCAGTATTCGATGCTTTCCAGATACGGATGTTGCAGATGGTAATAAGGGTGCTGCTCCAGCCGTACCATATGTGGCTCGTTGAGCGCCAATTTAAATGGGCCTGCGCCGATGGTCGGTAATTCCGGATGCGTTATCAGGCAGGGCAGCTCTGCCAACCGATGTGCTAACCAATAGTCGGGTATATGCAGATCGAACTGGATACATAGCGCATGTGGCAGGCTGATTACCGCCACACTGCTCAATAATGGCTGGCTGCGCGGATGTTGGCGCAGGGCGTTAAGGGTTTGCAACAGCTGTTGGCCGGTCAAGGATTCGCCGTTATGCCAGCGTAATTGGCTGCGTAGGAAAAACTGCCAACGCAGGCCGCCCTCGCTGATTTGCCAATGATGGGCCAGGTCGGGCTGCGGCTCGGTGCAACCGGTATTGAAGCGCGTCAATCCGGCATATACGGTCGCCACCAAATGTTGTTCCGCACGGCCGCTTAGCGTCAGCGGGTCGAGCTTTTCCAGCGTGCGATAATAGGGAATACGCAGGGTAGGGCTGCCTTCCTGCCATTGCCCGCCGAGGTGGGGGCTAAGCAACTCTTGCAGATGCTGTGGCGCAAGCTGCGCCATTTCCAATGCACCTTGATGATCGCCCAGTTGCAGTAAGCGCTGGAGATGCGCTGCCCGCAGTTCATCGGGGGTTTTCAGGCATTGCAGCTGCGCGCGTTTACCTCGGCCAGCCTGGGAATGCCAACTTAGCCAACCTTGTTCCTGCAACTGCTGCACCAGAGTACGTGCATGTCGTTCACTACAATAGAATATCGCTGCCAGCTCACCGATAGTGATCGCCACCGGGGCGCTGCCTAGCTGGTGGTACAAACGTTGATACTGACCAAGACGATGAACCAGGCGCATAGCGTTATCCTAAGTGCTGCAAGCGATGAAGTTTAAATCAGGAAGTGTTTATGCAAATTGTTCACTATTACTTCCGCAAATACCACCCCATACTGCGTTGATTGCCATTGTGCTCACAGTTATGAGGTTCCTATGTACCGCCTGGCCGCTTTCGATATGGATGGCACCCTGCTGACCCCCGATCACCGTGTCGGGTCGGAAACGCTGAGCGCGTTAAATCAGCTTATCGACAGGGAAATGGTGGTGACCTTTGCCACCGGGCGGCATTACCTCGATGCCCAGCCGATCATGGCTCAGCTGGGTTTGCAGGGTTACTTGATCACCGGTAACGGCACCCGCGTTTATGACCTGCATGGGCAGCAACTGCACGCCACGGACTTACCCGCGGAGATTGCCGAAGAGGTTTTGCATACCCATTGGCGTACCTCTGCCAGCATGCACGTGTTTCGTGATGAAGGGTGGTTGACCGAACATGCGGTGCCGGAAATGCTGGAAGCCCACCACCTAAGCGGTTTTCATTTCCAACTGACCGATCTGCGCCGCCTGCCTGCGTTTGGCAACAGCAAGGTTTGTTTCTGTGCCCCTCATGAAGAGCTGATCAAACTACAGATACAACTGAGCGAGCATTTTGGTACGCGTGCCGATCTGTGTTTTTCGGCCTACGATTGCCTCGAAGTGCTGCCAAAAGGCTGCAACAAGGGAGCGGCATTGGATCGGCTCAGCCAACACCTGGGGCTGACGCTGGCGGATTGTATGGCCTTTGGCGATGCGATGAATGACAAGGAAATGCTGGCAGGCGTCGGGCACGGCGTGGTGATGGGCAATGCCTTGCCACAGTTGAAATCCCTGTTGCCGCAACTACAGATTATCGGCCGCTGCGAACATCAGGCGGTGGCTCACTATTTGCAACATTGGCTGCGTTCACCACACCTCACCTATTCCCCCGAATTCTGAGGTATTACCATTACAGCCGGCCGGGTATGACTACCCGGCTTTTTTTTCCCCTTCGTCTTTCAAGCTGTAGCGTTGTTGGCTGCGTACCCTCACCCCAGTCACTTACAAAAGTAAGCTCCTGGGGATGAGTGTCCTTGCCGCCTAGCTACAACTTGAAATCCATTGGGGATATTTATTCACTTAAAGCTTGGTCAACTGAGTGCGATAAGGCGTCAAATCACCGATATTATTGCTGACCCAGTCGCTATTGTAATAGGTATCCAGATAGCGCTCGCCGCTGTCGCATAGCAGGGTGACGATAGCACCTTGCTCGCCTTTTTCCCGCATCTGCTTGGCTAATTGCAGCGCTCCCCAGACGTTAGTGCCGGTCGAGGCTCCTACTTTACGGCCCAGAATGTTTTCCAACCAATAAATGGTGGCAATACTGGCGGCATCGGGCACACGCAGCATGTTGTCGATCACCGAAGGGATAAACGACGGCTCGGCGCGGGGGCGGCCAATGCCTTCGATGCGGCTGCCACAGCTGCCGATAATGGTGCGATCGCCATGATGGTAACAGTCGTAGAAGACCGAGTTTTCTGGATCGACCACGGTGAGCTGCGTATCGTGCCCTTGATAACGAATGTAGCGCCCCAGCGTTGCCGAGGTGCCACCGGTGCCTGCACTCATCACGATATGTCTTGGGATCGGGTGCGGCTCGCGTTCCATCTGGCGGAAAATGCTGTCGGCGATGTTGTTGTTGCCACGCCAGTCGGTGGCACGTTCGGCAAAGGTGAACTGATCCATATAATGCCCGTTCAACTCTTTGGCCAACTCCTCCGATACCGCATAAATCTGCGCTGCATGATCGACAAAATGGCTGCGGCCACCGTAAAAGGCGATTTGTTCCACCTTACGTTTGGCGGTGCAGGAAGGCATGACTGCGATAAACGGCAGGCCGAGCAGGCGGGCAAAATAGGCCTCAGATACCGCCGTGCTGCCCGAAGAGGCTTCAATAATCGGTGTATTCTGGTTGATCCAGCCGTTGCATAGCCCATAAAGGAACAACGACCGCGCCAGACGATGCTTCAGGCTACCGGTGGGATGGGTGCTCTCATCTTTCAGATAGAGATAGATGCCAGGAAATTCCGGCAGGTTTAAGCGGATCAGGTGGGTATCGGCGGAGCGTTGGAAATCCGCTTCTATTTCGCCGATAGCATATTTTACCCAAGCGTTTGTCATATTCTGGCCTCAATATAGGGGGCTTAAACCCGCCGCCTTGCAAGCCGTAGCTTGAAGTTCAGCAAGGATGTTTGAGGTGTAGCATAGCGTTTCGGCGAGAAAAAAGGATTGCCATTTTTCCTGTTTAATCGCCTAATGGGAGAAATATTTTCTATGAAACTCCCTTATGCTGGATAAAACTGACCGTAAGCTGCTGTGCATGCTGCAACAGGACTGTACGCAATCGCTGCAAGTGCTGGCCGAAGCGGTGAACCTGACCTCAACGCCCTGCTGGAAACGGCTAAAAAGGCTGGAGGATGAAGGTTACATTCGCGGGCGCGTGGCGCTGCTGGATAATGAAAAGCTCGGGCTTGGCCTGACGGCGTTTGTGCTGATAAAAACCCAGCAACACAGCAGCGAGTGGTATCAGAAGTTTGTTGATCTCACCGCGCAGATGCCGGAGGTGCTGGCGTTTTACCGCATGGCGGGGGAGTACGATTACCTGATGCAGGTTGAGGTGGCGGACATGAAAAGCTATGACAATTTCTATAAACGCCTGGTGACCGGCGTACCGGGGTTGATCGATGTGACTTCCAGCTTCGCCATGGAAAAAATCAAATACACCACGGCGTTGCCCGTGCCAGAGTGACATCTTCACTCTACTGTTGAATGTTAAGGTTGCAGGGCCGCAACCGGTAATTTGTCGGATACTGTCTGGAATAAAACTGCGTGAGACTCTTTGCTCAAATCGGCTGGTACTTCCGCCGCGAGTGGCGCCGCTACCTTGGGGCCGTGGTGCTGCTGATCGTCATTGCCATACTGCAACTGCTGCCGCCTAAACTGGTCGGCATCATTGTTGACGGTGTTACCAAGGAACAGATGTCCAGCAAGGTGCTGATGGCCTGGCTGGGCTTGATGCTTGGCACTGCCATCGTGGTCTATCTGCTGCGCTACGTGTGGCGAGTGCTGCTGTTTGGGGCTTCCTATCAGCTTGCGGTCGAACTGCGGGAAAACTTCTATCGCCAGCTCAGCCGCCAGAATCCGGCGTTCTATCTGCGCCACCGCACTGGAGATCTGATGGCCAGGGCGACCAATGACGTCGATCGTGTGGTGTTTGCCGCCGGTGAGGGCGTGTTGACGCTGGTGGATTCTTTGGTGATGGGGCTGGCGGTGCTGATTGTGATGAGCACCCAGATCAGTTGGCAATTGACCCTGCTTTCCCTGATCCCGATGCCGATCATGGCAATCGTCATCAAATACTACGGCGATCAGCTGCACCAGCGGTTCAAATCGGCGCAGGCGGCGTTCTCCAGCCTTAACGATCAGGCCCAGGAGAGCATGACCAGCATCCGCATGATCAAGGCCTTTGGTCTGGAGGATCATCAGTCCAACCAGTTTGCCGAAGTGGCGGCACAAACCGGTGCCAAGAATATGCACGTGGCGCGAGTCGATGCGCGCTTTGATCCCACCATTTATATCGCCATCGGCGCGGCCAATCTGTTGGCGATCGGCGGTGGTAGCTGGATGGTGGTTAACGGTTCACTTACGCTGGGTCAACTGACCAGCTTTGTCATGTACCTCGGCCTGATGATTTGGCCGATGCTGGCGCTGGCCTGGATGTTCAACATCGTCGAGCGCGGCAGTGCCGCCTATGGCCGTATCCGCAGTCTGTTGGAAGAGGCACCGGCCGTGAAAGATGGTGAGCTCGATCTGCCAGCAGGGCGCGGTAGCCTGAGCGTGGCAATCAACGCCTTCCATTACCCGCAAACCAACAAGCCAGCGTTACATGATGTGGCGTTGCAGTTGCAGCCTGGGCAAATGTTGGGGCTATGCGGCCCTACCGGTTCGGGTAAATCGACACTGCTCTCGCTAATCCAACGCCAGTTCGATGTTGATGAGGGCCATATCAGCTATCACGGTTTGCCACTCAGCCAAATCAAACTCGATGATTGGCGTTCCCGTTTGTCGGTGGTCAGCCAGACGCCGTTCCTGTTCTCCGATAGCGTGGCCAATAACATCGCGTTGGGTAACCCGGCAGCGACTCAGGAACAGATTGAACAGGCTGCTCGCCTGGCCAGCGTGCATGAAGATATTCTGCGCTTACCCCAGGGTTACGAGACCGAGGTAGGAGAACGCGGCGTGATGCTTTCTGGTGGCCAGAAGCAGCGTATTTCCATTGCGCGGGCGCTATTGATGGAGGCAGAAATACTGATCCTCGACGATGCCCTGTCTGCGGTGGATGGGCGCACCGAACACCAGATCCTGCACAACCTGCGCAGTTGGGGGCAAAACCGCACGGTGATCATCAGTGCGCACCGCCTTTCGGCCCTGACCGAGGCCAGTGAAATTCTGGTGATGCAACATGGCACGGTGGTACAACGCGGGCAGCATGGGCAATTGGCAACCGAGCCAGGTTGGTATCGTGACATGTATCGCTATCAGCAGTTGGAAGCGGCGTTGGATGAGGCTCCCGAAAACAGCGAAGAGGTTTTGGCCGATGAGTAAGTTACAGAACATGTGGCCAACGCTGAAACGTTTACTGGCCTATGGCTCACCTTATCGCAAACCGCTGGGGTTGGCGGTATTGATGCTGTGGGTCGCGGCGGCAGCGGAAGTCGCCGGGCCGATCCTGATCAGCTACTTTATCGATAACTATGTGGCGAAAGGGCAGCTGCCGCTGATGATTGTCAGTTCCCTGGCGGTGGCCTATATCCTGCTGGAACTGCTTGCTGCGGCGTTGCACTATTTTCAGGCGATCTTGTTTAATCGGGTGGCGGTCGGAGTGGTCCAGCGGTTGCGTACCGACGTAATGGATGCCGCTCTGCGTCAACCGCTGAGCGCATTTGATACTCAACCGGTCGGGCAATTGATCTCGCGGGTAACCAACGATACCGAAGTGATCAAAGATCTGTATGTGATGGTGGTGTCCACGGTACTGAAAAGTGCGGCGCTGATCGGGGCGATGCTGGTGGCAATGTTCAGCCTGGACTGGCGCATGGCGCTGGTGGCGATCTGCATCTTCCCGGCAGTGCTGGTGGTGATGGGCATCTACCAATACTACAGCACGCCGATCGTGCGGCGGATGCGTGGTTACCTGGCGGATATCAACGACGGCTTTAATGAAGTGATCAGCGGCATGGGCGTGATCCAGCAATTCCGCCAACAGATCCGCTTTGGTGAGCGCATGAGCGCGGCCAGCCGCTCGCATTATACCGCCCGCATGCAGACGTTGCGCCTGGACGGTTTCCTGTTGCGGCCGCTGCTTAGCCTGTTCTCTGCCTTGGTGCTTTGTGGACTGTTGATGCTGTTTGGCTTCAGCGGTGAGGGCTCGATTGGCGTAGGGGTACTGTATGCCTTTATCAACTATCTTGGCCGTTTGAACGAACCGCTGATTGAGTTGACCGCCCAGCAATCGATTTTGCAGCAGGCGGTGGTGGCTGGTGAACGTATTTTCGAGCTGATGGATCGCAGTCAGCAGAGCTATGGCAACGACGATCGCCCACTGACCAGTGGCCGTATCGATATCAACGATCTGAGCTTTGCCTACCGCAGTGACAAAAAAGTGCTGCAACATATCTCTTTGCAGGTACCGTCGCGGGGTTTTGTTGCCTTGGTGGGGCATACCGGCAGTGGCAAGAGCACCTTGGCTAACCTGCTGATGGGCTATTACCCGCTGAGCGAAGGTGAAATTCGTCTCGATGGCCGCCCGTTGTCCAGTCTCTCGCACCGCACCTTGCGCCAAGGCATTGCTATGGTGCAGCAAGATCCGGTGGTGATGGCGGAGTCGGTGCTAGCGAACGTTACGCTTGGCCGCGCGATTGGCGAAGAGGCGGTCTGGCAGGCGCTGGAGACGGTACAATTGGGTGAACTGGTGCGTGGCCTGCCTCAAGGCATCCATACGCGTCTGGGGGAGCAGGGGAACAACCTGTCCGTCGGTCAGAAGCAGCTACTGGCCTTGGCGCGCGTGCTGGTACAGGCACCGCAGATCCTGATCCTGGATGAAGCGACTGCCAATATCGACTCTGGTACCGAGCAGGCGATCCAACGCGCTTTACGCCTGATCCGCGAGCAGACAACGCTGGTAGTGATCGCCCATCGCCTGTCGACCATTGTGGATGCCGACTCTATCCTGGTTCTGCATCGTGGCCATGCCGTGGAACAGGGGAACCATCAGCAACTGCTGGAGCAGCAGGGCCGTTACTATCAGATGTATCAGCTACAGCTGGTGGGGGAAGAACTGGCCGCCACGACTCGCGATGAAACCCAACCCGCATAATATTCAGTAAGGGCTCCGCTTCTGGAGCCCGCACCACTAACAGGCATTTCCGCTTTTCCATTCCCTCCTGCTGCACTTTCCCAACGCGCGCTGCACCAAAAAGGTGCGAGATCTCTGGGCCGCAATCTCGGCTTTCGCCCGGTATCGGCAACTTCCCCCAAGAATTTCCACCTAATTGATTGAAATAAATCAGTTAATAATTTATGGCACAGCCTTTGCTTTATATGACTCGTACCGGGGGTAAGTTTTTTGGCTTAATCGTGGAGAGGCAATATGAAGCTGGTTACCGTGGTGATCAAACCATTCAAGTTGGAGGACGTGCGTGAAGCCTTATCCTCTGTAGGTATTCAGGGACTGACCGTAACCGAAGTCAAAGGATTTGGCCGCCAGAAGGGCCATGCCGAGCTCTATCGCGGGGCAGAGTACAGCGTCAACTTCTTACCCAAAGTGAAAATTGACATCGCGATTGCCGATGATCAACTGGATGAAGTGGTGGATGTGATTAGCAAGGCGGCCTACACCGGCAAGATCGGTGACGGCAAAATTTTCGTTGCCGAATTGCAACGGGTGATCCGTATTCGCACTGGCGAAACCGACGAAGCGGCTCTGTGATTGCAGGCTCAGTCAACTGAATGGGGATGGATTGATAATGAAAAGACTGTTATCCACGTTAGGCCTGAGTTTGGTAACCCTGGTTCCTTCTTTGGCGCTGGCCGCTCCGGCGGTGGCAGACAAGGCGGACAACGCCTTTATGATGATTTGCACCGCGCTGGTGCTGTTTATGACTTTGCCGGGCGTCGCTTTGTTCTACGGCGGCCTGCTGCGCTCCAAGAACGTCCTCTCAATGCTGACACAGGTTACCGTCACCTTTGCTCTGGTCTGCGTGCTGTGGGTCCTTTACGGCTACAGCCTGGCCTTCAGCGAGGGGAACGCCTTCTTTGGTGGCTTCCAGACAGTGATGCTTAAAGGGATCGGGATCGACAGCCTGACCGGCACCTTCAGCCAGATGATCCACGTCGCGTTCCAATGTTCCTTCGCCTGTATTACCGTGGCGCTGGTCGTCGGGGGCTTTGCTGAACGCATTCGCTTCTCTGCGGTAGTGATATTTGCGGCCATTTGGTTCACGATTTCCTATCTGCCGATTGCGCATATGGTGTGGGGCGGTGGTTTCCTGGCAACCGACGGTGCGTTGGACTTTGCGGGCGGCACCGTGGTGCACATTAACGCCGCCAGTGCGGGCCTGGTAGGGGCTTATCTGCTGGGCAAACGTGCCGGTTATGGCAAAGAAGCCTTCAAACCACACAACCTGCCGATGGTGTTTACCGGTGCTTCTATCCTGTATATCGGCTGGTTTGGCTTCAACGCCGGTTCGGCGAGTGCGGCCAACGGCATTGCGGCGCTGGCGTTTCTCAACACAGTGATAGCCACAGCCGGTGCCATCCTCTCCTGGACCTTCGCCGAATGGGTGGTACGCGGTAAGCCTTCCCTGCTGGGCGCTTGCTCGGGTTGTATCGCGGGTCTGGTTGCGGTTACGCCAGCGGCGGGTACTGTTGGTGTGGGTGGCGCGCTGATTATCGGCCTGGTAGGGGGTGTCGCTGGCCTGTGGGGCGTCGTCACGCTGAAGAAATGGCTGAAAGTGGATGATACCTGCGATGTATTTGGTGTACACGGGGTGTGCGGTATCGTTGGCTGTCTGTTGACCGGCGTCTTTACCGCCTCATCTTTGGGTGGCACTGGCTATGCAACTGGCGTCACTATGGGGCACCAAGTGTGGATCCAGTTGCTGAGTGTGGTCGTCACGCTGGTGTGGTCAAGTGTGGCCGCGTTTATCGCCTTTAAAGTGGCCGGAGCGGTGGTGGGGCTGCGCGTACCGGAAGAGCAGGAACGCGAAGGTCTGGATGTGAACAGCCATGGCGAAAATGCTTACAACCAATAAATTCTGTTGAATAAACACTAAGGGGGGCGATGGAGACATCGCCCCCCTTTCTCATTTAAACATCGCGCTTGCGGATCACGCCTTCCTGTACCGTAGTGGCTACCAGCACACCGTCACGGGTGTAGAACTGGCCGCGTACAAAACCACGAGCGCCAGATGCGGAGGTGCTCTCTACCGCGTATAGCAGCCAGTCATCCATGCGGAACGGGCGGTGGAACCACATTGAATGGTCGATGGTAGCCACCTGCATACCAGGTTCGAGAAAACCAACGCCGTGCGGTTGTAACGCCGTCAGCAGGAAGTGGAAGTCAGATGCGTAGCCCAGCAGGTACTGATGGACACGCAAGTCGTCAGGCATGGTGCCGTTGGCGCGGAACCAGACGTGGCGATGAGGCTCTTCCACACTGCCCTTGAGCGGGTTGTGGAATTTCACCGGGCGCATTTCGATCGGCTTCGGGCCAATAAACTTGTCGCGCACTTTTTCCGGCAGCATATGCGACAGCTTTTGGGCAATTTCCGACTCCGACATCAGTCCTTCCGGCGGTGGTACGTCCGGCATGGTGTTCTGATGTTCAAAACCTTGCTCCGGGCTTTGGAAAGAGGCCGTCATGTAGAAAATGGGTTTGCCGTTTTGAATGGCGCTGACGCGACGCGCGCTGAAGCTATTACCATCGCGCAGAGTTTCTACGTCATACACAATGGGTTTACTGCTGTCCCCTGGGCGCAGGAAATAGCTGTGGAAGGAGTGAACGATACGCTCCGCAGGAACGGTCTGCTTGGCGGCATACATTGCCTGGCCAACGACCTGACCACCAAATACCTGGCGTAAACCCAGGTCTTCGCTTTGGCCGCGGAATAAACCTTCTTCAATTTTTTCCAAATCCAGCAGTTCGAGGAGGTTGTGCAGTGCCTGGCTCATAAAGTGGCGATCCTTTTAGTCATCATGTTGCGCAGTGTGCTGAATATGATGGCAGGACGTCAATATATTGCGTGATAGCTGCTGAATGATTAACCATCAACAACGGGGGATTGTTGCTGCATGGAGTTATTTAAGGCTAGTCTGATAGGGTAAAGTCGGTGTTTTGTGCTAGGTTTAATAGTAATAGTGGTTTAAGCCACCGATATGTTACTAATAATAAAGGAGACCGACCCATGAAACTCTGGCAAATGGTAGGGGGAGCAGCCGCATTGACGATCACTCTGGCAGGTTGTGCCCACAAGAACGCTGATGTGCCAACGCAGACGGCTAACGCTGCGGCTTCACAAACGCAAATCCAGGGCCCGGTGGTCAAAGGTTCAGTCAATATTCGCCAGCGCATTGCGCTGCCGCCGGATGCCGTACTGACCGTCACCCTGTCTGATGCTTCGCTGGCCGATGCTCCTTCGCGAGTGATCTCGCAGCGTGCGATCCGCACCGAAGGCCAGCAGGCTCCTTTCCAGTTTGTGCTGCCTTATAACCCAGCGGAAATTCAGCCTAATGCGCGCATCATCCTGAGCGCTGCGATCACGGTTAATGGTCAGTTGATGTTTATCACCGACACCATTCAGGAAGTGATCAACCGCAACGGGACCCAGGCCGATCTGCTGCTGGTGCCGGTACAAAACATACCGGTTCCGGTTCAGGATACATCTGCACCCGCTCTCTAAATAAGGGGGCCAGCATCTAACAGCCTTTGCGCCTTTGGCCAAAGGCTGTTTTTTTACCAACGCCAGCCATAAAGCTCAAAATCAACCGTGCTTTGCGGGCCGAAAACAATCCCCTCAGCCAGTAGCGCCTGCCGTTGGCGCTGAAAATCTTCACCCTGCTGTGATATCTGCCCGTGGCGGTTGATAACCCGGTGCCAGGGCAGGGTGCTGCCCTCCGGCAAACGCCGTAATACGCCACCTACCTGACGTGCCGCACGCGGTGAGCCAGCCAGCCGTGCCACTTCTCCGTAGGTGGTGACCTTGCCAGCAGGAATAGCGGCCACGATATGGAACACACGTTGGCTAAAGGTCGCATCTTCGGGTTGCATGACTGTCTTCCTGAGTTATTGGTAGGGGCGCCGCACGCTGCGCCCGTTTAGCCATTAGTGTGCCACAGGCGAGATGGGTAAGAAAACAGCGGTTGAGCCCGGCTGGCTTGCTATTTGGTTGGCCATCACCGATAATGCCCACCGCTTCGCAATTTAAGAAGCCGTCAATGGGGGCCCTGTTGGTTCTCCCGCAACACTAACTTGTGAACTCGGTCAGATCCGGAAGGAAGCAGCCGTAGCGAGTGACGTGTGTGCCGGGATGTAGCTGGCAGGGTCCCCACCAATTTCTAGCTTCCCCCCCCCAAAAAAAAAGCACCGACAATTTGCCGATGCCTTCTGCTATTGATGATGCTTATGCCGGGGTTTCCCAGCAGGCAACCAGCGGATCGACGATCTGGCGCGTTGTGCCATCGGTCAGGCCAAGGTCGGTCAAATGCGGTCCGGCATTACATGCCAGGCAGGTGCCTTCAATCGCCTTGAACACACGGTAGGGCGGTTCCCAATCTGCAACTTTAGCACTCAGATCGCGCAGGTTTTTAAACTGCTGTGCCAACTGATCGGCGGGGAGGTCGGAAAGCATACCGGCGATCGGCATAGCCACCTGCGCCAATATTTCACCGTTCTGGCTGAGGGCCATGCCGCCACCGGTGGCGATCAGCGCGTTGGCGGCCAGCGCCATGTCATGAGGATCGCGACCCAGCACCACCAGGTTATGTGAATCATGAGAGTAGCTGGTGGCGATCGCCCCGCGTAATTCCCCCCAACCTTCCAGCAATGCCAACTGTGGCTTGGCCGGATGGCGGGCGTGGCGATGCTGTACCCAGATCAGGCTGAAACCCGGTGGCAGCTGTACCTTGCCGTCGCGCACTTCCACCGTGGTTTCATTCCATTGAGTGAAGCGTGCACCTTTGATATGGCGCAATGTGGCCTGGCCGTGACGAATGGCAGACACGCGCATAATGAAATCATCGGCGGCCAATGGTGGCAGGCGTAGCGTGTCGCGCGGTGCGCAGACGCCTGGCGTAGCTTGCACCGGAGCCAGCATTTTTCCCTGTTCTGCCAGGCACTGGCCAGCAACGTAAACCCGCCGGGCCTGGAGGTGTTCCAGGGAGTCAAAGACCACCAGATCGGCGATCCGCCCTGCGGCAATCAGGCCCAGATCGTTACGTTGCAAGCGAATGGCGGCATTGAGCGTAGCCATGCGCAGCGCATCGGTGGCCGGTAATCCGTGTTCGATCAACAGATTGAGCAGGGCGATAATGCCGCCTTTCTCCAGCAGCATATCGGGCGGGACGTCATCGGTGCAGATGGTGATCTGGGAGGAGAAGTGCGGCAGCGATTTTAAGGCCGCAACGATTTCCGGTAGCAGGTAAGGATGGGAGCCACGGATCTCCAGCGTCAGCCCGGAGCGTAATTTCTCCAGGGCATCAGCGGCAGAGGTCAGTTCATGATCGGAGGTTACGCCAGCGGTCAGATAGGCTTGCAGTTGTGGGCCGCTCAAACCACGCGCATGGCCTTCAATCAATTTGCCGCTGTTCAGCCCAGCGTTGAGGATTTCCTGCATTCGCTCACTGCCGTGCAGCACACCGTGCATATCCATCACTTCCGCCACGCCGCCTACTTCTGGCCAAGCTAACATGGTGTCCATCTCGCTGCCGCCAAATTCGGCACCTGACATTTCCAGCCCTGGTGTCGAAGGTACGCTGGAGGGGGCCGCGCAGATCACCCGTAGAGGCAGGTTTCGGCTGGCATCTACCGCGTAGCGCACTCCTGCAACGCCAAGCACGTTCGCCAATTCATGCGGATCCCAGAAGATGGTGGTGGTGCCCTGTGCGACAACGATCTCGGCGTAGCGTTCTGGCAGCAGGTGGGAACTCTCGACGTGCACGTGAGTATCGATCAGGCCCGGACTCAGATAGGCTCCAGCCAGGTCTTGCGTTTGATGAGCCGTTGGCAACGTGCCGCAAGGGTGAACGCTGGCGATCAGCGGGCCGACAATGCCAATATCAACCAGGCGGATTTCCCCGGTGACCATGTCGATCAGGTTGGCATGGGTCAGCAAGAGATCAAATGGCGTATGGCCTAACGCGGCCTGTACGGCACGTTGACGTTCGTCGTTTCTGACAGAAAAGGTAGCCATGATAATTCCCGGAACAAGAGTAAGGAAGTTACTGTAGGCGGGGGCGCAAGCTTTGCACAGATGATTTAATTTATTGTGCGATAAGAAACAGTTATGCTAGGGCAAACGTTTACCTCTTTTCCCGGCAGGTTAAGCTATGTCCGAGCCATGGCGGCGGCTCCCCGCGCTTTCCCTCAAGCAGATTCAGTATTTTGTCACTCTGGCGCAGCTACGGCATTTTACCGATACCGCCAGCCGTCTGGCGATCAGTCAGCCCGCGTTAAGCAGTGCGCTGCGGCAAACCGAGGCGGTGCTTGGTGGGAAATTAGTCAATCGAACGGCCTCTGCGGTCACTCTGACGGATCTGGGCGCGGCAATCCTGCCACATGCGCAACGGCTGCTGAATGTGGCTCACGCTAGCTTTGATGATATGCAGCGCGTCGTGTTGGCTGGAGGAGATGGCACGTTACGCATCGGCCTGGTCCCTTCGGTGAGCAGCCTGCTGTTTCCTGCGGTACCACAGTTGCTGGCGCAGCATTTCCCACGTTTACGCATCGAGTTCCACGATCAAACCAATGATTCCCTGCTGCGGCAGTTGGAAAATGGTCAGATAGACTTTGGCATTGGGGCGCTGGACAGTTCGGTACCAGAGACCGTGGAGATCTATCCATTGCAGGAAGATCCGTTTGTGGCGGTGATGCGCCGTGACGATCCCTTGGCGGATCCCCATCATCTGCCTTGGCGGCAATTGGCTAACCGGGATATTGCGGTATTTTCGAAAGGGAATAGCAGTCGATTGGTGTCGGCATTGGCGGAAAGCCATCGGCTGAACTTGGCGGCCCGTTACCAGGTCGATTTTTTGGAAACGCTGTATGGTTTGGTGCGGTCACAATTAGCGGTGGCTATTTTACCGCAGCTTTATACCACGCATTTAAACGATGAAGAATTAACCGTTATTCAATTACAACAGCCACTGCTTAGCCGCACTGTGGCGCTTATGCGCAGTGCAAAACAAAATCACTCACCGTTAATTGAAAATTGTTTCCAATTACTACTGCACGATTTCCAGCTCAGAAGCAAGCTAAGTTGAATTTTTAAGATAATGCTGAATTTGAGTGGCCATTGAAGCCGATAATATTATCGGCTCAACGCAAGGCTACTTTGATTATCTTACAAATTTCCAAACGGCGACCGGGATTTTATCGTACAGCTTGTTCATAGTCAGTTCGGCCAGGCGATGATCGGCGGCAGAGTAGAACAGTTCCAGCTCGTCGTCAGAAAGTTCGTACTTATTTTTCTCGATCACGCGCTCAAGGGTTTCAATCGTGGTGCATTTACGCAAACGCATCAGATAGTCAATTTTTGTCATGATAACCTTTAGTCTTATTAGCCATAAAATTATGTGAGGATAATTATCCCCTAAGTTTTCATCGTGGTACAGACGCCCTCTCCTGAGAACAATCTGAATGTGCGTGCCTTGGTTTTTTGCCAGCGACGCAGATCGGAGTCATTAATACCGTAGCTGCTAAACAGCGTGTAGGTATCGTCGAGGTATTCTTCGACCAGTTCCGATAAATCACTTTCGTCCATGTATTTAATTTTAAAACTCATTACAAACGAAGCAATATGTTCGATCAGCTCATTAAGCTGAAGATTGACGGCGGACGTTGGATCGTTCACCCAGCCGTGGTGGCTGTCACCCAAGGTGGCTATGCCTTCGTCATACAGATTTTCACACAAGAATTTGAGTTGAGCAATATCGTGCCTTTTAGGCGAATACTCATCCATATCATCCCCCGTCAGTCTTAATTTCGGTGTTGATAACACTCTGTGAGTACACTGATTTAACATCGTATGCAGTCAAGCTTAGCTCAGGCTTAATAAACTTTCTGCATAATTAATATAAATCATTTTTTGCCATCTAGCTGATTACTATTACCGAAACTTACAATTCGTCAGCGGTTGACGGACGCGAGTTGTCGATAACCTCAAACAGCAAACCCTTTTCAGTAACGGAAAATGTGACAGAATCATTTATGTATTCGTCACTACTGATATCCAGACATGCGTTAAAAGTTGACCACTGATAGCGATAACTCATTGAATACTGGTTACTACTGATGCAGTTAATCTCAACAATTTCTAATGAGCCTTCCGTATAGCGTGCATTTTCGGAGTAAAATCTTAGCCCACTGGTGAGCACCGAAACCAAATCAGATAATTGATTAACGATCACTTTCCTTAATTGTTTCACAGAAAGTGTGCCTACTTCGGAACCACGGCTTAGCGTCACTAGCATTTGGATATCTGGTTGTATCACATTCTATGCCGCTATCTTACTCCTTTTCCAGCCTTGGTGGGCAAACTTTTCATGGAATAACGCTTTTTTAGCCACCTTTGAGAGTTTTTACCCTTCAGCCGTTCTATCAATCGCCCGCTATTATCGGTTCGACGGTCCGGAAATGTTACGTTCTGTTGCATTATTCGCCTCAGGCGGCTTGAGGTTTGTTAGTTTGTGTGATGTTATATTATTACAATAATCCCTGTTCTTATCGGCGATAACCATGCTGCCTAACCTTCCCGTTACTCTGTTTAGCTCAGCCGCGCTTGTGCGCTGTGCTGCCGTTGTCGTACTGCTAGTGGTGCTTTGGTCTGCTATTGCGTGGGCGGTTGCGCTGCCATGATAACGCTGCAAAATGCCGTTTTCGGTTATGACCGCACCCCTTTGTTTCCACCGCTATGTGGTCGTTTTGCTGCCGGTTCATTAACGGCGGTGATCGGCGTTAACGGTGCCGGTAAATCTACGTTGTTGAAGTCGTTGGCCGGGTTGCATCCGTTGTTGGGTGGCAGGCTGAGTTTTTCCGCTGGCAAGGCTCCGGCAATGGCCTACTTACCACAGCTGGCGGAGCTGGATCGCCAATTTCCTATTTTGGTCCAGGATTTGGTCGCCATGGGCTGCTGGCCACAAAGCGGCCTGTTTGGCGGCGTGAACAAGCGTTCTATGCAGCAAATAGCCAGCGCGTTAGCTACCGTGGGCATGAGTTCGCTGGCCCGTGAGGCGGTGGGGGAGTTATCCGGTGGGCAACTGCAACGCGTGTTATTTGCCCGTTTACTGGTCCAACAGTCGCCGTTGATTTTACTGGATGAGCCCTTCACTGGCATCGATGCGGCAACCACTCAGCTGTTATTGCAGGTGATTGCGCAGTTGCACCGGCAGAGAAGGACGGTGATTGCCGTATTGCACGATATGTCTACCGTGGCCAACCATTTCCCCGCAGCGCTGTTGCTTACCTCGGAAGGCTGTCATTGGGATCACGCCGAACAGGTGTTAGCGCATTATTCGACGGCGACTCGTCAGCAAGGAGCGGCGTAATGACGTTACTCCATCTGTTAGTCGATCCCTTTGTCTCCTTTGGTTTTATGCGCCGGGCATTGGTTGCCTGCCTGGCAATATCCCTGAGTGCCGCACCGCTAGGAGTCTTTTTACTGCTGCGTCGGATGAGCCTGGTGGGCGATGCACTTTCTCATGCGGTATTGCCCGGTGCGGCAATCGGCTATCTGATTTCGGGTATGTCACTGGTGGCTATGGGCGTCGGGGGATTTATTGCCGGACTGGCGGTCGCCATGCTATCCGGGCTGGTGAGCCGCCAAACCCCGTTAAAAGAAGACGCCAGCTTTGCGGGTTTCTATCTGGGCTCGCTGGCTTTGGGGGTCACGCTGGTCTCTTTACGTGGTTCGAGCGTCGATCTGCTGCACGTATTGTTTGGCTCGATCCTGGCGGTGGATGCACAAGCAATAGTGATGGTCGGCATTATCGCCAGTATTTCGCTGGTGATGTTGGCGGTGCTGTATCGCGCTCTGGTGATCGAATCCTTTGACAGCACTTTTTTGCGCGTCAGTGCTCCACGCTGGCTGGCGTGGATCCACGGACTTTTTCTCGCGCTGGTGGTGATCAACCTGGTCGCCGGTTTTCAAATCCTTGGCACCTTGATGTCGGTAGGGCTGATGATGCTACCGGCGACCTGCGCCCGCTTTTGGGCACGAGATCTGCCACAGACGTTGGCCGTGGCCATGGGGATTGGGTTGCTTGCCAGCCTGGTTGGCCTGGAGTGGTCCTACTATGCGTCGCTACCCGCAGGCCCGGCGATTGTGCTCAGTGCCAGCGTGATGTTTTTACTGTCGATTTTGTTTGGGACGCGTGGCGGGATGTTGCGCCGTGCGCGTCATTGAGAAGTGCGTTCTGCAAGGAGAAATCATGAAATCTTTACCCATTACGCTGGTGGCAGCTGCTCTGCTTGCCAGCCCGTTAGCGCAGGCAAAAACCGTTGAGGCCGTAGCCAGCTTTTCTATTCTTGGTGATATCGTCAAACAGGTGGGCGGCGAACATGTGAAGGTCAGCACCCTGGTTGGCCCAGATGGCGATCCCCATAGTTTTGAGCCATCGCCGCAGGACAGCAAGCAACTGGCTCAGGCTGACGTTGTGTTTGTCAGTGGGTTGGGACTTGAGGGCTGGATCGATCGGCTGGTCAAGGCGTCAGGTTATCAGGGAGAGGTGATCACCGCCTCCAAAGGGATCGCGTCACGCAGCATGCAAGAAGAGGGCAAGCAGGTCACCGATCCACACGCCTGGAACAGCATGAAGAATGGAGCGCAGTATGCGTCCAACGTAATGAATGCGCTGATTGCCGCCGATCCTGAAGACGCTGCCTATTTCCGTCAACGTGGAGACGCATATATTCAGCAGCTTCAGCAGCTCGATGGTTGGGCCAAAGCCCAGTTCGCGGCGGTGCCACAGCAAAAGCGCAAGGTGCTGACCAGCCATGATGCTTTCGGTTATTTTGGGCAAGAGTACGGCGTCACCTTCCTTGCCCCGGTCGGCTTTTCTACCGAGGCTGAAGCCAGCGCCAGCGATGTCGCTGGGCTGATCAAACAGATCGGGCAGGAAAAGGTCAACGCTTACTTTATTGAGAACCAAACGGATCCGCGCCTGGTGAAGCAAATCGCGGCGGCAACGGGGGCCAAGGCGGGTGGCGAACTGTATCCTGAAGCGCTATCCAAGCCGCAAGGCCCGGCGGCCAGCTATGTTCAGGCGTTCAAACATAATGTCGAGGCCATTGCCGGCAGTATGAAGTAGCTTTTATCCCCATCGGCTGCGGTGGGGCTTTCTCTTGACGATGGCACTGGACAATAAAAAGCCCCGTTGAGCAGCAACGGGGCTTTGGCTAGTCATGACACTGTGGTTTAACGCTTCTTCTTACGTCCCTGTACCGCTTTAAAACGCGGGTTGGACTTACAAATCACAAAGACGCGGCCATGACGGCGCACCACTTTGCAATCTGGATGGCGACCCTTCGCCGAACGTAGTGAACTCAATACTTGCATCATCAACCCCGATTATTTCTGCTGTTAACCAAATGACCAAACCGCTGCTGGAAGCGCGCGGTACTGCCTTCTTTTGAGAACTCCTTCTGCTTACCGGTGTAGTACGGGTGTGAAGCGGAAGAGACGTCTACGGTGACGTAGGGCCAGCTTTTGCCCTCGAGCTCGATGGTGCGATCGGTTTTGATGGTCGATCCCACCTTAAAGTAGGTATCGGCACTGAGATCGTGAAATACCACGGTGCGGTAGTCTGGATGGATGCCTGCTTTCATGATGACCTCAAATGTCATGTTATACTATAACATTAATTATGCACCTCTCCGGGAGCGGGATCAACCCCAAAATGGCGTTAATCGGCGTTGGGAGTGATTGGCTGGATCGCAGGCAAAAAAAAGGCCGCTTGCGCGGCCTGAGACGATTGACGAACCTCACTGGGTTCACAAAACGAAGGGGCACAGCATGCTGCGCCCCTTTGGAGCATCAGTGATGCTTAACCGGATGGCTATGTTCCAGATCTTCAGTCTTTTTGCTGAAGCGGCGGCGAACCACCACGAAGAACACCGGTACAAAGAAGATGGCCAAGACGGTCGCTGTCACCATCCCGCCCATTACGCCGGTACCTACCGCGTTCTGAGCGCCGGAGCCTGCACCGCTGCTGATAACCAGCGGCATAACCCCGAGGATAAAGGCCAGTGATGTCATCAGGATTGGACGCAGACGCATACGCACCGCTTCCAGAGTTGATTCCACCAGCCCTTTACCTTCTTTATCCATCAGGTCCTTGGCGAATTCCACGATTAATATCGCGTTCTTCGCCGACAACCCAATGGTTGTCAACAGGCCCACCTGGAAGTAAACGTCGTTTTCCAGCCCACGCATGGTCGCGGCCAGCAGGGCACCGATAACGCCCAATGGCACAACCAACATAACGGAGAACGGAATTGACCAGCTCTCGTAGAGAGCCGCCAGACACAGGAACACCACGATCAGTGAAATGGCGTACAGTGACGGAGCCTGGTTACCGGACAGACGTTCCTGATAGGACATACCGGTCCAGTCATAGCCCACACCGTTTGGCAGTTTCGCCGCCAGTTGCTCCATCATGTCCATCGCTTCACCGGTACTCTTGCCTGGTGCCGCCTGGCCGAGGATTTCCATCGATGGCAAGCCGTTGTAACGTTCCAGACGTGGTGAACCGTATTCCCATTTCGCTGTAGCGAAAGCGGAGAACGGTACCATCTGCCCGGTGCTACCACGCACATACCAGTTATTAATATCCTCCGGCAGCATACGGAACGGGGCTTCAGCCTGTACGTAAACCTTCTTCACACGACCACGGTCGATAAAGTCGTTCACGTAGGAGCCGCCCAGCGCGGTGCCGATGGTGGTATTAATATCGCTCAGGGAAACGCCCAGTGTCTGTGCTTTTTCCTGATCGATGACCAGTTTGAACTGAGGTGTATCTTCCAGGCCGTTAGGACGCATACCGGTCAGCAAATCAGAGTGCTCTGCCGCCATGCCCAACAGTTGGTTACGTGCTGCGGTCAGCTTTTCGTGACCAAGGTTAGCCTGATCGATCAGCTGGAAGTCGAAGCCGGTCGCCGTCCCCAGTTCCACGATCGCTGGCAGGTTAAAGGCGAAGACCAAACCGTCTTTAATCTGCGAGAAAGCTCCCATGGCGCGGGCTGCAATAGCCGGTACCTTGTTCTCTTCCCCTTTACGCTCAGACCAGTCTTTCAGGCTGACAAACGCCAAGCCGGTGTTCTGACCCTGGCCGCTGAAGCCGAAGCCATTAACGGTAAACACCGAGTTAATGTTGTCGCCTTCTTTCTCGTGGTAGTAGCGGTTAACTTCATCCAGGACTTTTTGGGTACGTTCCTGAGTAGCACCCGCTGGCATTTGCACCATGGTCAACAGGATGCCCTGGTCTTCGTCCGGCAGGAACGAGGAAGGCAAACGCATGAACAGCACGGCCATACCAACCACGATCAGCAGGTAGATCACCAGATAACGCCCGGTGCTACGCAGGATGTTCGCTACGCTGTCGGTATAGTGGTGGGTACTCTTTTCAAACAGGCGGTTAAACCAGCCAAAGAAGCCGGTCTTGATGCCATGATCGCCTTTCGGGATCGGTTTGAGCATGGTGGCACATAGGGCCGGCGTCAGGATCAACGCGACCAGTACGGACAGCACCATGGCGGAAACGATGGTAATCGAGAACTGACGATAGATTGCCCCGGTTGACCCGCCAAAGAAGGCCATTGGGATAAATACTGCCGACAGCACCATGGCGATACCGACCAATGCACCCTGGATCTGTTCCATCGACTTCTTGGTGGCTTCTTTCGGCGGCAGGCCTTCTTCGGCCATAACGCGCTCAACGTTTTCTACCACCACGATGGCGTCATCCACCAGCAGGCCTATCGCCAACACCATACCGAACATCGTCAGGGTGTTTATCGAGAAGCCAAACGCGGCCAGGATGGCGAACGTCCCCAGCAATACTACCGGCACGGCGATCGTTGGGATCAGCGTAGCGCGGAAGTTCTGCAGGAACAGATACATCACCAGGAATACCAGGATGATCGCTTCGATCAGGGTTTTTACCACTTCGTTAATCGAAATCTTAACGAACGGGGTGGTGTCGTAAGGGTAAACAACTTTCAGGCTTGCAGGGAAGAACGGTTCCAGTTTGGCCAGTTCTGCCTTGACTTCTGCTGCCGTATTCAGGGCGTTGGCACCGGTTGCCAGCTTGATACCGATACCGGCCGCAGGCTTACCGTTAAAACGGGCAATGATGTTGTAACTCTCACCACCCAGCTCAACCCTGGCCACATCTCTCAGGCGGACCTGCGAACCATCCGGGTTAACCTTCAGCTGGATCTTGCTGAATTCTTCCGGTGAGGTCAGACGGGTTTGCGCGATGATCGAGGCGTTCAACTGTTGGCCTTTCACCGGGGGAGTCCCACCGAGCTGGCCAGCAGCAACCTGGTTGTTCTGCACTTTGATCGCGGCGATAACATCGCCTGGAGTCAGTTGGTAGTTGTTCAGTTTGTTGGGATCGAGCCAGATACGCATCGCGTACTGGGAACCAAACAGCTGAACGTCACCCACGCCAGAAGTACGGCTGATAGGATCCTTGATGTTGGAACCTACATAGTCCGCGATATCTTCCTGCGTCATGCTGCCGTCATCGGAAATAAAGCCCGCGACCATCAGGAAGCTGCTGCTTGATTTCTCGACGCTGACGCCCTGTTGTTGCACTTCTTGCGGCAGCAATGGCATTGCCAGCTGCAACTTGTTCTGCACCTGTACCTGAGCGATGTCAGGATCGGTACCAGAGTTGAAGGTCAACGTGATCTGGACGTTACCGGACGAGTCACTGTTGGAGGACATGTACAGCAGGTTATCGATACCGTTCATGTTCTGTTCGATAACCTGCGTCACGGTATCCTGCACCGTTTTGGCGTCAGCGCCCGGGTAGTTTGCGGAGATCGTGACTGCTGGTGGCGCAATGGTCGGATATTGCGCAATAGGCAGCTTCATGATCGACAAGATGCCCGCCAACATAATGATGATGGCGATTACCCATGCAAATATGGGGCGATCTATAAAGAACTTAGCCATGTATTACCGGCTCCTTTTTATGACTTCTTCTCGGGTTCAGACGCAGTCTGTGGCTTATTGCTATCAGTTTCTTGCGCCTTCACCTGAACGCCAGGTCTGATTTTCTGCAGGCCGGTAACAATGACGCGATCGCCCGGTTTCAAACCAGCCGTCACTAACCATTTGTTGCCAATGGCCTGTGCGGCGGTCAGCGTACGAACTTCCACTTTATCGTCCGCACCGACAACCATCGCGGTAGCTTCACCACGTGGGTTACGGGTGACACCCTCTTGTGGCACCAGCAAGGCATCGCTACGCACGCCTTCATCCAGACGGGCACGTACGAACATCCCTGGCAGCAAGGCATCGTTCGGATTAGGGAAGATGGCGCGAATAGTGATAGAACCGGTGGTTTCATCAACGGTTACGTCGGAGAATTCCAGCGACCCTTCCTGCGCATATTCCTGGCCGTTTTCCAGCAGCAGCTTCACTTTAGCCTTGCCGTTTTCCTGTTTCAGGGTGCCGTTAGCCAGCTCCTGTTTCAGGCGCAGGTAATCGTTGCTTGACTGGGTCACGTCGACATACATCGGATCCAGTTGCTGCACGGTAGCCAACGCGGTGGCCTGACCAGAAGTTACCAGTGCCCCTTCGGTTACCGATGAAAGGCCAATGCGGCCGCTGATCGGTGAAGTGACCTTGGTGTAAGCCAGGTTGATACGTGCGGTTTCCACAGCGGCCTTGGCCGCTACCACGGCAGCGTTAGCCTGCAGCAGGGTGGAGTTGGCATTATCGAAGTCTTGCTTACTGATGTAGTTGGTACCCAGCAAAGGCTTGTAGCGGTTAACCGTCAGACGCGCAATTTCTGCCGCGGCCTGGGCTTTGGCCAGATCGCCTTTGGCACTGTCATAGGCTGCCTGATAGGTCGCTGGATCGATTTGATACAGTGAAACACCGGCCTTGATATCGCTGCCTTCGGTAAAGTTGCGTTTCAGGATGATGCCACTGACCTGAGGGCGAACTTCGGCGATGCGGTAGGCTGCGGTGCGGCCAGGAAGATCGGTAGTAATATTGAGAGGTTCAGCCTTCAACGTCACTACACCCACGGCAGGAGCTGGGTGTTGAGCACCTTGTTGCTGGGTTTCTTTATCGTTACATCCTGTAAGCACTAAGCTGCCTGAAAGCATCAGAACTGCCGCCAGAGGCGTTAACCCTCTGTTTTTGTTCATAGAAAAACCTCAAGTGTCCGATTTCAAATTGATCAATGGATCACAAGCTTTAAAACCCATTGCTGCGTTAATTATATGTGCGTGCTATGGTACATACATTCGCGAATGTATGTAAATCACACTCCCCCTAAAAAACAACATCATGGCACGAAAAACCAAACAGCAGGCGCAAGAAACACGACAACAGATCCTCGACGCCGCGGTGAGGGAATTCTCCGAGCGCGGCGTTTCAGCAACCTCGCTGACTGATATCGCAACCGCTGCCGGGGTTACGCGTGGTGCGATTTACTGGCACTTCAAGAATAAGGTAGACCTGTTTAATGAAGTTTGGGAGCTGTCAGAGTCGAAAGTAGGCGATCTGGAGATAGAGTATCAGGCAAAGTATCCCGATAATCCACTGCGGATTTTAAGAGAGATTCTGATTTACATATTGACCGCGACGGTCGATGACGGCCGCCGCCGGGCCTTGATGGAAATCGTGTTCCATAAATGTGAATTTATTGGTGAAATGATGCCGTTACATGACGCTCGCAAGGTGCTTTATCTTGAAAGTTATGAGCGTATCGAACGTGTTTTGCGTAACAGTATGACCCATGGTCAACTCCCTGCCGATCTGCATACGCGCCGGGCCGCAATTACCCTGCGTGCCTACCTCACCGGCCTGATGGAAAACTGGCTGTTTATGCCCGAAAGCTTTGATCTCAAAGCCGAGGCGAGTATCTTGGTCGACAGCTTCCTCGAAATGGTGCAGTTCAGCCCTTCTTTACGTGTAAACGCGCCAGCTCGTTAGACCTTAGATAAGGAGAATCCCCATGTCATCTCTATTACTGATTGCCAACGGTGCGGCCTATGGCCAGGAATCGCTGTTCAATGCGCTGCGTTTGGCGATCACCCTGAAAGAACAGCAGCCCGATCTGCAACTGAAGCTGTTTCTGATGTCCGATGCCGTCGTGGCTGGCATTGCCGGGCAGCAACCGCGCGAAGGCTATCATTTGCAGCAAATGCTGGAAATTCTGACGGCGCAGCAGGTTCCGGTAAAACTGTGTAAAACCTGTGCCGATGCCCGTGGCGTCAGCCAACTCAAGCTGGCCGATGGTGTAGTCATTGGCACGCTGGTGGAATTGGCTCAGTGGACGCTGGCGGCGGATAAAGTGCTGACCTTCTGATCGCTTTACAGTACATCCTGCAACGCTTTTACTGTTCTTGCCAACCTGCGATCGTGATAACCTTGGCGCTTCATTGTTAAACCGACGTTAAATCATGAGTCGCAGGCGTATTCTCTCCGCAGTCCGAACCGTTTCCTTCCCTCACGCTGCGGGCCAATTCCGCATTTTCACGCTTTGGCTGTTGTTATTGGCGGCACTGGCTTTGCCTTTGGGGGCGTTCGCTGCACAAAACGGTGATCTACCGACACGCAGCGACATTCAAAGCCAGATTGAAACGCTGAACAAACAGAAAAACCTGACGCCGGTCGAAAAACTCTCTCTACAGGATTTAAACCGCACGCTGGAGCTGCTTGACGGCATCGATCGTATCAAGCAAGAGGTCAATCAACTTAAACAGCAGGTGCAGCAGGCCCCGGCCAAATTACAGCAGGTAACGCGGGACCTGGAGTCGCTGAAAAATACGGCGGATGAAGCGGTGACGCGAGCCGAACTGCTACCGCTTTCCCTGCGTCAGTTGGAAAGCCGCCTGTATCAGACGTTGGACGAACTGCAGGACACCCAGGAGAACCTCTCCACCTACAACAGCCAGCTTATCTCCTTACAGACCCAGCCAGAGCGCGTACAGAGCAGTATGTACACGGCTTCCCAGCGCCTGCAGGAAATCCGTAACCTGCTTAGCGATCGCGCACCGGGGCAACAGGTATTACGCAGCACCCAGCAGGTCATGCTCAATACGGAGCAGGTGTTGCTCAATGCCGAGATAGACCTGCAACGCAGGAGCCTGGATGCCAATACTACGTTACAAGACCTGCTCCAGAAGCAGCGCGATTACACCACCATGAACATCGACGCCCTGGATCACCGGGTGCAGGTGTTGCAGGACGTGGTAAACAGCAAGCGGCTGACGCTGTCGGAAAAAACGGCCAAAGAGGCGCAGAACCCGGAAGATGCCAGCGATATCCAGAGCAACAAGCTGGTGAGTAAAGAGCTGAACATCAACCGGCAAATCAGCCAGCGGCTGATCACCGCCACGCAAGAAAGTAACACCCTGTTCCAGCAAAATATTCAGGTAAAAAACTGGCTCGATCGTGGCCTGCAATCGGAACAGAACCTGAAAGAGCAGATCCAGGTGCTGAAGGGCAGCCTGGTACTGTCGCGCATCCTTTATCAGCAGCAGCAAAACCTGCCGCCGGGTACGCTGGTAGCGGATATGAGCACCCAAATTGCAGACTTACGGCTGGAGCAGTTTGAAATCAACCAGCAGCGCGATGAGTTGTTCAAGGGCGATGAATTCATCAATAAACTGGTGGCCGACAGCAAGGAAAAAGCCAACGGTGACGTGCTGGATGCCTTGAATGAAATTGTCGATATGCGCCGTGAGCTGCTCGATCAACTGAATAAACAGCTCAATAACCAACTGTCGCTGGCCATCAACCTGCAAATTAATCAGCAGCAGCTGACCAGCGTCTATAGCTCGGTACAGGACACGCTAACCCAGCAGATTTTCTGGGTTAACAGCAACAAGCCCATCGATTTCGCCTGGCTTAAGGGATTGCCGAGCGCGGTGAAGGAACAACTGGCCGGGTTGGATTTCAAATTCGAACCAGGGCAGATGTTGATGGGGGGGCTGCATGCGCTGGTATTCCTGATCCCATTACTGGTAGTGATTGGTCTGCTGCGCTGGCGCTATCGTCTGATCGACAGGCATCTGCAAAAGCTGGCCAATGATGTCGGCCAGCTAAAGCGTGATAGCCAGATGCATACGCCGAAAGCCATTCTGCTGACCTTGTTAAAGGTGTTGCCGGGCTCGTTGTTGCTGCTCGGTGCCGGGTTCTGGTTCTATCGGGCCGATTTCAGCATCAGCGATTTTATCTGGGCCTTGTCACAACAGCTGGCGCTGTTCTGGCTGGTGTTTGGTTTCACCTTCCGCATGCTGGCACCGGGGGGGATTTCGGAGCGGCACTTTGCGACGCCGGCCGATCGTTGCGCGCACTATCGCCGCCAGACTTTCAGGTTGGGGTTGGCCTTATTACCGCTGATCTTCTGGTCAGTGCTGGGGGAGAAAGCCCCGCTGAGACTGGTTGAGGATGTGATTGGCCAGGTGGTGGTGATCCTGACATTGGCGCTATTAGCGGTACTGGTATTCCCCATTTGCCGCGACCACTGGCGTGAAAAGGATTCCCACAAGGTGCGGCTGCTGATGGTCACCGCGTTGGCCGCTACACCGGTGATCCTGCTTGGGCTGATGTTTGCCGGTTACTTCTACACCACCTTACGTTTGGCGGGCCGTTGGATCGATAGCCTGTATCTGTTCTTCCTGTGGAATATCGTTTACCTGGCGGCGATCCGTGGCCTGAGCGTCGCAGCTCGTCGGCTGGCCTATCGCCGTGCCCTGGCGCGCCGCCAAAACATAGCCAAGGAAGGAGCCGAAGGAAACGAACCCGTGGAAGAACCGCCGCTGGCGTTGGATCAAATCAATCAGCAATCGTTGCGTTTGACCACCATGGTGCTGTTTTTGATCTTCGCCAGTGCGTTTTATGCGATTTGGTCGGATCTGGTTACGGTGATCTCCTATCTCGATAGCGTAACCCTGTGGCATTACACCAGCAATGTGGCGGGCAGTGTGATCCCGCAGGCGGTCACACTGGGCAATATGATGGTGGCGGTGTTGGCGGTGATCGTGGCTTACGTCATGACGCGCAACCTGCCGGGTCTGCTGGAAGTGCTGGTATTATCAAGATTGCAGCTGCGGCAGGGGGCGTCCTACGCCATCACCACCGTACTTACTTATCTGATCACGGCGGTGGGCACCATCACTGCGCTAGGGTCGCTAGGTGTCTCGTGGGACAAATTACAGTGGCTGGTAGCGGCACTGTCGGTGGGGTTGGGCTTCGGTTTGCAGGAAATCTTTGCCAACTTCGTTTCCGGCCTGATCATCCTGTTTGAGCGTCCGGTGCGGATCGGCGATACCATCACCATCGGCACCTATTCCGGTACGGTCAGCAAGATCCGTATCCGCGCCACCACCATTACGGACTTTGACCGCAAAGAAGTGATCATCCCGAACAAAGCGTTTGTTACCGAGCGGCTGATTAACTGGTCATTGTCAGACACCATTACCCGCGTGCTGATTAAGGTGGGGGTGGCCTATGGTTCGGACCTGGACAAGGTTAAGGCGGTATTGTTGCAAGCGGCGCATGAAAACCCGCGCGTGATGACGGATCCTGAGCCGATGGTCTTTTTCCTCAATTTTGGTGCCAGCACGCTCGATCATGAATTACGGTTGTACGTGCGTGAGCTGCGTGATCGCAGCTATACCGTAGACGAACTGAACCGGGCGATCGATCGCCTGTGCCGTGAGAACGAGATCAATATTGCCTTCAACCAGTTGGAAGTGTATCTGCATAACCAGCAGGGCAATGAAGTGCAGGAGGTCAAACGGACGCAGGCTCCAGGCGACGGTATTCAACCGGCGGTGTAGGGACCTGACAATAAAGGCTGGCGGGCCATGATCATTGGCCCGCAGGCAAATACGGCGAGGTGATGCCTGCGCGCTGCATCTTTTCCTGATAATCCTTTCTGACGATATCCAGCGCGGCCAGCGCCGTTGCCGGATCGATCTCGTTGCATTCCAGCAGGTAAATCAAGTCTACCGCCAGTTGCAATTCTGGGGAGGCATTCTCTAGCGACATAAGTCCAACGTTTGTGTTAGTGAGAGGGCTACTTTGGCTGAGTATAGTGAACATGGCGCGGGGAAGGGAATAATCATTAAAATAATGTGACAAATATTCAAAAACCGTTTTCTTTTCGCTCGATACTGCGTTCTATGCGCGCCAATGCTTGCCGACAACGCACTAATCTGCCTTCGAAGGCGGCCAGCTCGTGTTGTAATTTCTTCTGCGCAGCGAAGGTGGTTTGTTGCCCCAACAGGCTTTCACGATCCTGGATCATGGCGATCAGGCGGCGTTCATAGTCCTGATGTTCGGCGAGCTTATGGTACAAATCAACCACCGCCACTTCCTTCGGTTGATTTTTACGTCGAATCGTCAGGGTAGCCATTTCACGCTGTAACGCGGTGAGCTGCGCCACCAGCTTTTCCGCCAGAAAGGCAACGTGGGCGGTACGGTTGTCTTTTACTGCCGTTTGTAGCTGGGCAAAGTTCCTCTGTACCTCGGCCAGATAATCTCGTAACCGGGTGCCGTGGTTGGAGAACAGTGCCACGTCAAAGCGTGCCTGCGAGATGGGGGCATCGCCTCTAGGGTGTATTTCGCTTGCCAGGGCGGCGATCTGTTGTTCAAGCGCCTGTAATAAGCGGTGCGTAGTCACGTGAGATCCTTCGATCAGGCAATAGGTGCTTAAGCTTGCCCGTGAAAGCGTAATGAAACAAGCGGCAAATACCTGTTGGCAACCCTGTACCCTGAGCGTTCAGGCGCATAAAGCGCGATCCACCGGAGTGAATCTTTGTGATGATGATCAAAAAGTATAAAGGTATACCTTTATGTTTTTTGCTTCAGGGGTAGACTGAGTCTGTGCCAACATTTCAGGGAAAATTATCCAGTGGTGAACAAGGCGGAAGAAAACCGTCGTTCGGGTAAGCGTTATGTGGCATTAGCGATTGGCATTGACCAATGAAAAGTGACCTGTTGTTAACAGACTGCATCGTTAACAGATCTTAATAAAAGGTGCTCACATGAAATTATCAGTCCTCGAAAAGATAGGATTTGGCGCCGGCGATATGGCAATTAATATCATCATTATCGCCATGCAGTTATTGCTTGCGTATTTTTACACCGATATTTATGGTTTGCATGCCGCTGACGTGGGCGTTTTATTCGTGGTTGTGCGCCTGATTGACGCAATTATCGATCCGCTAATGGGGGTGTTAACCGATAAAGTCAACACCCGTTGGGGACGTTATCGTCCCTATCTGTTGTGGTTTGCCATTCCATTTGG
Organism: Serratia sp. H1w; assembly: GCF_000633355.1. Taxonomy (GTDB): domain Bacteria; phylum Pseudomonadota; class Gammaproteobacteria; order Enterobacterales; family Enterobacteriaceae; genus Chania. The sequence continues at coordinate 7,949 of NZ_AYMQ01000046.1, read as the reverse complement.
TTTTGCCGTTTACCTGATGTTTATCACGCCCGACGTGGATTACACTGCGAAATTGGCGTGGGCCTACTTCACTTATATTTTAATGACGGTTATCTACACCGCGATCACCATTCCCTATATTTCCATGATCGGCGTGATTACGGATGATCCATTGAAACGGTTGAGTGCCAACGGTTACCGGTTTGTGATGACCAAAATTGCGGCGTTTCTGGTAACCATTGTAGTGCCACTGATGGCCGTGTGGCTTGGCCAGGGCAGCAAGGCACATGGTTACCAACTGTCGATGGGGCTGATGGGCGTCATGGGAGCGGTGCTGTTTATCTTCTGCTTCTTGACCACTCGCGAGCGCAGCCGCCCGGAAATTCCCACCATGCGTCTGCCTGAACAGTTCAGGCTGTTGCTGCGCAACGATCAGTGGCTCCTGTTGGGCGTGGTGATCATGCTACTGATGTGCGGCTATGTGATCCGCGGTTCCGTAGCCGCTTACTATGCCAAGTACTATCTCGAAGGTGGAGATGCCCTGATTTCCCCGTTCCTGACCATCGGGGTTGTGGCCTCGATACTGGCCATGATTTCCACCACCTATATCACCCGGGTCTACGACAAAATAAAGCTGTTCCGTTATACCCAGTTGCTGACCTTTATTTTAAGCCTGGGAATGTTCTTCCTGGTCGGACAAAATAACCTGTGGTTGGCCTTCATATTTTATTTCCTGATTAACTACTTCTGCGATATGCAGATGCCGATATTCTGGTCATCCATTGCTGAAGCGGTAGATTATGGCGAAAACAAGACCGGCAAGCGGGTTTCTGGCCTGGCATTTGGCGGTATTTTATTCTTCCAGAAATTTGGTATGGGGATCGCCGGTGGGCTATTAGGTTTTCTGCTCAGTCATTTCGGTTATCAGCCCGACGTGCAGCAGACGGCCAATGCATTAACCGGCATTGCCATGATGATGACGATAATTCCGGCATTATTCCATTTAATCATCGGCCTGCTGATGAAACGTTATGTCATTAATAATCACTATTACGCTGAATTGAAACTGGCCTTGGCCAAGCGAGGGTGAGATGAGCAGCAGCAACAAGGTATGGGTAATTGGTGATGCTTCGGTTGATCTGGTACCTGACGATCAACAGCGCTATCTGAAATGCCCGGGGGGCGCGTCTGCCAACGTGGCGGTGTGTGTAGCGAGACTGGCGGGGCAGTGTGGGTTTATTGGCCGCCTGGGGCTGGATCCGGTCGGTCATTTTCTGGCACAGACTCTGCGGCGCGAAGGGGTGGATATCAGCAGTCTACGGCTCGATCCTGCACTGAAAACTGCCGTGTTGATCGTGTCATTGGAAGAGGGCGGTGAGCGTTCCTTCAGTTATCTGGTGACTCCCAGCGCCGACAGCTTTGTCAGCGAACAGGATCTGCCGATTTTTGCGGCCGGGGAGTGGTTCTACTTCAACTCAATTGGACTGATCCGGGAACCTTCGCGTAACGCCTGCCTGGTTGGCGCTCGCCAAATGCAGCGGGCAGGAGGTTCGGTGCTGTTTGATGTCAACCTGCGGGAGGCTATGTGGGATCAGCCACAAGACATCCTGCCGCAGGTGACCGCTGCCATCGCGCTGGCCGATATCTGCAAAATCTCTGCCGACGAACTCTGCCGCCTGTCGGCTCAGCCGGACTGGCGTAGTGCTCGTTACTACGCCCGTGATCTGGGCTGTATGACGACGGTAATCTCCCTCGGTGGCGAGGGGGCCTATGTCATCCATCAGGGGCAAGAACAGCATTTCCCGGCCATTCCGGTCGTGGCGATCGATACCACGGGAGCTGGAGATGCCTTTGTCGGCGGCTTGCTGAGTCGCTTGGCACAACAAGCCGATTGGCGCCATCAATCATTGGCCGACGCCCTGTTGACCGCCAATTTTTGCGGGGCGGCGGCGGTGACGCAGAAAGGGGCCATGACCGCTTTACCTACTGCCGGGCAACTGGCTGATTTTTATGCGGCCTCATCCTGGCAGGCCGCTGTTGCAAATGACACCAAGGAGACTTGAATGAACGCAAATTATGACAAGGTACTGGGTTGCCTGATTGGCGCTGCTGCCGCCGATGCGATGGGAGCGGCGACAGAAGTGCGCACCCAGCAACAAATCAAGGACACTTTTGGTGGCTGGGTGACAACGTTCCTCAAACCTCCGGCGGATACCTTTGGCCGTTGTAACGAGGCCGGGATGTGTACCGATGACTTTCTGCAGGCGAAATATATTATGGATGCTCTGTTGTCCCATGGGCGGCAGGTTTCCGATACGGCAATGAGAGAAGCCTTCCAGCGTTGGTTGGATTATCCCTTTTATGCCAACTTTACCGGTCCAACGACCCGCGCGGCGATGAAAGCGATTTTTAACGATAATCGCGCTTCTTTACAGGGCGAGTTGGAGGGGGAGAAGCAGTCAGTGCAGATTATCAACGGCGGTAATGCTGCCGCCACCAATGGTTCGGCGATGAAAATCTGGCCAGCGGCGGTGTTGCATCCGGCAGAGATTGATCGAGCGATCCAATGCGCTCTGGATATCGCTCGTTTTACCCATAATAATGTACTGGCAATGTCTGGAGCTGCGGCCATGGCGGCAGCGATCAGCGAGGCTTTATCCAGCTCGGCCAGCCGTGATTCGATTATTGCGGCAGGCATTTATGGTGCCGATAAAGGGTTGGTGCTGGCAGCCGAACAAGGCGCAGCGGCGATTGCCGGGCCATCCGTGGGGCGGCGCATCGAACTGGCTGTGACCATTGGCAAGCGGCATCTGCATTGGGAAACGGCGATCGTCGAGTTGAACGATATTATTGGTACCGGGCTGCATGTCAGTGAAGCGGTGCCGGCTGCATTCGGCCTATTCGCCTGCTGTGCCAGCAATCCGGTCGATGCTATTGTTTCCGCAGTTAATATCGGCAATGATACCGATACGGTTGCTACCATGGTTGGTGCCATTTCTGGCGCATACCACGGTGCAGCAGCATTACCCGCAGACTACCTGAGTACCCTGGATCGTATGAACCATTTCTCTCTGGAGGCGTTGGCGGGTTCAATTACGCAATAACAGCCAGACAGGGGAAGGAGCAGGCTCTTTCCCCTGTAAACAAGAAGAGGTCATCAGGTGGTGGTAGACAAGGCGAGCTATACGCCGCTGTATAAGCAGTTGTATTCGATCATCTGTCATCAGATCCTCGATGGCACCTACAGCCTCGGTGACCGTTTACCGACGCAAAAGGAAATTGCGCGCCAATTTGATGTTTCGCTCATTGTCGTCAAACAGGCGTGGAATGACTTGGTGGCAAGCGGGATCATCGTCTCGCAGCGCGGCACCGGTTCGGTGGTGAATGCGCTGCCGGAAGGGGTTAGCTATGGGCACACGTTCCGCGGTATTACCTCTGACCTGAGCTTTTCCCAGATACGGATAGAAAACCAGATCCTGGCGGTGGCACCCCGCAGCGCCAAAGAGGCATTGCTGGACGGATTGAACCTGCCAGCCAAGAACAAGTATCTGTTTATCTCCCGCGTGCGCTATGCCAAAGGCAAGCCGTTCAACCACGAAAAAATTTACATTAACCTGTCGTTCTTCCCCGGTTTGCAACTGGTGCCAGAGGATTTGGCACAACAGTCGCTATACCAGTTGCTGGAAAATCGGTACCAGATCACCATCGGCTCTGCCGTGGAAAAGATTGATGCCGTTATGCCTTCACCTGAGTTATGTGAACGCTTGCAGATCGGTGCTGATATGCCGCTGCTGTCGGTCGCACGGCAGACGTTCCTCCGCGATGAGAATGAACCCTTTGAATATTGCCGCTATAGTGTGTTATCAGACTACTTCGGTGAAATTCATTACCAGTAATCTACCTTGACGATTTTGGGACTTGGCTGCCGGATGCTAAAATAGCAGCAAATAGGGCCTAAGAAGAAACGGCATGACTCGTTGGTTGTTGATTATACTGGGATGGTTGGCCGTCGTGCTGGCCACGTTGGGCGTGGTGCTACCGCTACTGCCGACGATCCCATTTCTCTTGTTGGCTGCCTGGTGCTTTGCTCGCTCTTCGCCGCGCTTTCACCATTGGTTGTTATATCGCTCCTGGTTCGGTTCTTATTTGCGTCATTGGCAACAGCATAAGGCGCTGCCGCCTGGAGCCAAGTGGAAAGCGGTCGTGCTTATCGTGCTGACGTTTGCCGTTTCCCTGTGGCTGGTGCCGCTTTGGTGGGTGCGCGGTTTACTGCTGGCGATGCTGGTTATTCTGCTGACCTTTATGCTCCGGCTGCCAGTTATTGACCTGTCGCAACAAAAACAGCGCTGATCGTGCTGCGTCAGTTGCATTTATCCGCCTTTTTGCATAGATTTGGGCGTTTTCGTGCGCAGGTTTCCTCCCGCCGTTTTTTGTTCATGGTGTGGCAGTTGAAGGCCTGTGTGGAAGTTATCAGGTAGTTTTATCAGGCAATAACTATGACCGCGACTGCGCAACAGCTTCAGTATATTAGAGACAGTATCAAAACCATTCCCGACTATCCGAAGCCGGGTATTCTGTTCCGTGATGTCACCAGCCTGCTGGAAGATCCGCTGGCGTATGCTTCCAGCATTGAACTGCTGGTTGAACGTTACCGCGATACGGGCATCACCAAGGTGGTGGGTACTGAAGCGCGTGGATTCCTGTTCGGCGCGCCGGTAGCGTTGGCACTGGGCGTGGGCTTTGTGCCGGTACGCAAGCCGGGCAAATTGCCGCGTGCCACCCTGAGCGAAAGCTATGAGCTGGAATACGGCACCGATAAGCTGGAAATTCACACCGACGCTATCGTCGCTGGTGACAAGGTGCTGGTTGTTGACGATCTGTTGGCTACTGGCGGCACAATCGAAGCTACCGCTACGCTGATCCGCCGTCTGGGTGGTGAAGTCACTGGCGCGGCATTTATTATCAACCTGCCGGATCTCGGGGGCGAAACGCGTCTGAATAATCTGGGGATTGATTGCTACTGCCTGCTCGACTTCGCTGGGCATTGATAGCATAGACGGCAACCCCGTGGCTCGCTGCGGGGTTGGTGTTTAACAGCCACTTCTTGGTATCTCTCTACTCTTTTAGCCCTCAACGTTATCGATGGGCACCCTCCTGGCATTTCCGACATGTACTGCGCCCCTGTTAATCGGGGCGAAGATAGACAAGCGTTAATAAACTTAAACCATGCGCGAAAGGATCGGGTTCTTGTCAAACAACTGATGTTTGATCACGGCACAGACATGCATCAGCAGCATCAGGCCGAGCGAGATGCAGCTAATGCGATGCACGGTGAAAAAGAATCGGTTAACTTCCAGATTCTCTAATGGTTGTGGGATGTGGATCAGGCCAAACAGGCTGTAGCCATGTTCCAGCATCAGGAACCCACTGATCAGTACGGCAAAGATGATGAGATAGAAAATCTCGTGCAGCAGGACAACCAGCCCTTTTTTGTGTCCAGTAATATGGCTGCCGTAAGGCACGGAAGGGCGGAAAAAACGCCAGATAAAACGCACGACCATCAGCGTCGCCATCACCGTTGCCAGCGACATATTCAGTTCGGAAAAGAACCTGAACACCTGTGGGTCTGAAATAAAGTGCAGACCGTAACCCACGATGGTAGCGTAAATGATCCCTATGGCCAACACCCAGTGCAAGATGCGGGAGAACAGGTCATAACGTGTTTTGTGGGGGAGATTGCTCATCGTCATTATGGGGTTCCGTAAAACAGGATAATACTAACAACGGCCCACGAAGGGCCGCTGGTGGAAAGGGTAAAACGTTTCAGACGCTTATTTCAGTGTCCAGGCATCCTGCCAGTTGCTGCCCACGCCCGGTTCAAACTGAGAGGTGGTTGCAGTCCACTGGATGCAGTAGCCGCTGTAAGGGAAAGGTTTACACTCGTAGGTTTTGCCATCTTTTGGCTGCAAGACCACGGTCCCGGCAACGTATGAAGAGATATTTTCCGGGAAGATATGCTGATATTCACCGGTACCGCCGTTGCTGGCGTTCTCTAATTGCAGATCGATCACGTCCTGCTTGATCAGTTTGCCGTCTTTATTGGTCGCAAAGTATTTGAGCATGTGGTGACCAGACTTCACGTCTTTCAGCATGATGCTGAATGGCATGTTGGTATCGGCGATATCCTGCTTCACATAACCCTTTTCACTGCCGTGGTGATTGATCACCGTGGCTTCAAAGCGGATTTCCCCTTTTGCCTGCACGTTGAAGTCCAGCTTGGCCTGGCCGTCCTGGATTTTGCTGACCTGCGCACCGGAAACGGTCACTTCTTCAGTAATTTCAGGCGACTGCTCTTCATAGGCGGTCACCACTTTGCTCAGGCGGCTATCTTTCTTCACGAATGCGCTGTTATTGCCGAACACCGGGTTGATATTACCTTGGCCGTCTTTTACCCCAACGCGAACATCGGTGTGGGTGTTGTTGATCTGGGTTGCCAGATCGAATGACCAACGGTTTTTATCCGTCTGCTCCTGGGTGGCGATGGTCATTTCAGTGCGCTTGGCCTGCACTTCACCTTGATCGTCGAAGAAACGGGCGATGACTTTATCGCCTTGACGCAGGTCTTTACCGACAATCTGCCCTGTAAGCTGAGTGGTCCACTCTGAAACCACGCCTTCTTCACCACCAAAATCAACGTCGATGACCTGATAGAAGCTGTTGATGGTATCGGAGATCTCCCATACACCATAGATCACCTGGGAACCGGTGCGCTGTGGAACATCGCAGCTGTGGGTGGCACGTGCCGCTGGCAATTCCTGATGCCCTTCAACCTGGCAGAAAGGGGTACTTTCGAAAGCGGCGCGCGTCAGCGGCTGGTTTTGATCCCAATTTTGTTTGGTGATGTAATAGCGCCAGTTTTGGGTTTTATGCGGAGCCGTGTGGTACCAGGTAAAGTTGTTCATACCGGCTTTGATCGGATTTTTCGCCCAAAGGTTGGTGCTTTGTTTATCCAGCGGAGAGAATTGAGAAAGGCTGGCGCTAGCCAATTCGCCATCCAGTGGCAAAGGTCCGATTGGGAAGCCCGAGTCTTTCTCAATGCTTTGTGGCTCGTATTCCGCCTGGCCACAATCGTAGTTCTGTTGCATCTTGCATTTATAAGCGCGGCTTTCTGGAAACTCAATATAACCGTGTGCCCAAGAACCCGAAGAAATAATTAAAGCAGAAACAGCTAAGGCAACTTTTTTCAATCTCATTGTATTATCCGAATAAAATCAAATTGGTATAATTAAAAGGATGTATAAAGATATTCCCTTTAGTATCGGAGTGTACTCCATGGTCTCCGGGAAAGCATGTTAGCGATTTTTGTCGGTCTGACATCTTATAATCGATTAAAATAAGATTTTTTAATATCAATTGGGATCCGCTAAGGGGGGCGCTTAATGAAAATTAAGAAGTTAATAGTGTTATCATTAGCGGTAAAACCTTAAAATAGTCGCCTTACTCGCTAATAAAAAATGACGAAATCAATATGAAAAAACACATGCTGCCTTTGCTGTTGGGGGCAAATTTACTGACCGGATGTTCTCTCTCTACTTCAGAGCAAGAGGCGTCCTTGGCACAGCCACCGCAGGTAGAGCAATTGGCTACGCTGGTGGCCTCCAGCGGGTTTTTAAGAGACCATTGCCAGCGCAGCGATGTGCCAGCGGAGGCCAAGCTGATAGCGGCTGCGCATTCACAGGCGAGAAGCAAAGGATGGGCATTGAACGGCGCGGCAGAACAACAGCTTACGGCACGAGCCAAGAGTATTTTAACCGATCTGAATCAGGACGGGTCGCCGTTGGCGGAGAAATGTGCTTACTTTAACCAGCAGTTGGCGCCGTTTATTGAGCTGGCACGCCGCCAGTAATATAAGAGCAGGCTATCTAGCTGCTTAGAATAGTGTTTCAGGAGAGGGTCAAGTATTCAATGTG
>NZ_AYMQ01000045.1 GCF_000633355.1 Serratia sp. H1w | reverse complement strand
GCATGCTGCGCCCGTGTTAAGGTCAGACGCAGGGGCTAACATGTAGCACATACGCTTCCCTCTCCTTTTTGGGGAGAGGGTTAGGGTGAGGGGTAGTCTTTAAATTTAAGCGTTTGGAAAATCTGGGCCGATGAGGTCTATCCGGTCAGTGCAAATACAGTCAACGCCCCAGCTCAGTAGTAAACGCGCTCGCTCCGGCTGATTGACGGTATACACCAGAATACGCAGCCCGGCCTCTTTCAGCGCCACGACGCGTTCGGCGGTCAATTCCTTATGATTGATATGCAACGAGACGCAGCCAAGACGCTCGGTCAGCTCACGCCAGTTCTCATCCCATTTATCCAGCAACAGGCCGCGTGGCAACTCCGGTGCGGTCAGTTGTGCCGCCGCCAGGGCTTCCACCGAGAAGGAAGAGAGCAGCGGCTCGGTTTGCCCCTGCCACAGCATGCTGGCGGCAAACGCCACCACCCGGCCGGTTTCCTCGTCACTGCCGGTGGTTGGCTTGATCTCAATGTTGGCCATCATGCCGTGCTGCTGACAGCGTTCCGCCACATCCGACAGCAGCGGCAAACGCTCCCCTTTAAAGGCCGAGCTGTACCAGTCACCGGCGTCCAGCTCTACCAGCTTTTCCCAAGGCAATTCGCCTGCCACGCCCCAACCGTTGCTGGTGCGCTCAAGCGTGTCATCATGCAGCAGGAAAATCTGCCCGTCCTGCGCCAGCTTGGCGTCAAACTCGATCATCTTGTGGCCATGGCGCGCGCCAACGTCAATTGCCGCCAAGGTATTTTCCGGTGCCAGAGAACCACCGCCGCGATGGGCGACAATGTGGGGATAAGGCCAGGCTGTAGTCATCATTCCATCCGTGATCCGCTGTGGGTAGCAAAAAAGTGCAGCGCCGACGCAGGCAGTTGCAAATGCAGGACGCTGCCCGCAGGCGGCAGGGTTTCATGACTCAGGCGAACGATCACGCCTGAATTCCCCCACTGGCCATGTGCCAGATTGTCGGCACCAAGCAGTTCCAGCGTTTGCAGTTCGAACGGAATACCGCCCTGCTCGCGCGTACTCAGTTGAATATGCTCCGGCCGGATACCCAACGTCAACTCCTGCCCGCCCCATTTTGGCTGAGCTTCGGGCAGATCCAGTACCATGCCTCCGGCCAAATGCAGCTGTTTACCGTCCATACTCAGCGTGCCGGGCAGCAGGTTCATCGCCGGGGAGCCGATAAAGCTGGCGACAAACAGCGTAGCCGGGCGTTGATAAACCTCACTCGGGGTACCAATTTGCTCCGCAACGCCTTTATTCATCACAATCACCCGCTGCGCTAGCGTCATCGCCTCAACCTGATCGTGAGTCACATACAGGCTGGTCGTTTTCAGACGACGGTGCAACTGTTGTAATTCCAGGCGCATCTGGACGCGCAATTTGGCATCCAGATTGGATAATGGCTCATCGAACAGGAACACCGCAGGCTCACGCACAATAGCGCGTCCCATGGCCACCCGCTGGCGCTGGCCACCGGAAAGCTCACGCGGTTTACGTTGCAACAACGGCTCCAATTCCAGGATACGCGCCGCTTCCTCCACCCGCTGGCGGATATGCTGTTTACCAAAGCCACGGATTTTCAGGCCGTAGGCCATATTGTCGTACACGCTCATATGCGGATACAGTGCGTAGTTCTGGAACACCATGGCGATGCCACGATCTTTCGGTTCCAGATCGGTGACGCGCCGCGTATCGATGTAAATATCGCCGCTGGTAGTGCGCTCCAGCCCGGCGACCATCCGCAGCAGCGTCGATTTGCCACAGCCGGAAGGGCCAACCATCACAATAAATTCGCCGTCGGCCACGTCCAGATCGATTTGCTTGATCACCGGCGTTTTGCCGTCGTAAGACTTGGTGACCGCCTGTAGTTTTAAACCTGCCATATTATTACTTCTCGCTATCAACCAGGCCGCGTACAAACCAGCGCTGCATCAGAAGAACCACCGCCAACGGCGGGATCAAAGTCAAAATCATTGCCGCCATCACCTGATTCCACTGGGTCGGCGCACCGGAGGTGGAAATCATGCTGCGGATCCCCGCTACCGCGGTGCTCATCGAGGCGTCGCTGGTGATCAGGATCGGCCACAGGTACTGGTTCCAGCCGTAGATAAAGGTGATGACAAACAGCGCCGCCAGATTGGTTTTTGATAACGGCAGCACAATGTCCCAAAAGAAGCGCATCGGCCCAGCACCGTCGATGCGGGCCGCCTCCAGCAACTCATCCGGCAGGGTCATAAAGAACTGGCGCAGCAGGAAGGTGGCGGTGGCCGAGGCCATCAGCGGTAACGTCAGGCCGGTATAGCTATCCAGCAGGTTGAGGTTGGAAATCACCTCCACCGTCGGGAAAATACGCACTTCAACCGGCAGCATCAGCGTCATGAAAATCAGCCAGAAAAACAGACTGCGCAGCGGGAAACGAAAATACACGATGGCATAAGCGGACAGCACCGAGACCACGATCTTGCCGCAGGTGATCGCCAGCGCCATGATCACGCTGTTGAGCAGCAGCATCGAGAACGGCACCTTGAGCGTGCCCACGCCGCCCTGCCAGATATGGCGGATGTTGTCCCACAGATGCCCACCTGGGACTAACGTCATCGGCACCTGGAACACCTGCTGATCGTCCAGCGTAGCGGCGACAAAGGCCACGTACAGCGGAAACAGCACCACCAGCACGCCGAGGATCAGCATCGTATGGCTGAAGATATCCAGCCCGCGTCGGTTCTCAATCATTGGTAGCGCACCTTACGTTCAACAAAGCGGAACTGGATCACCGTCAGGCCAATCACCAGCAGCATCAGTACCACCGATTGCGCCGCCGAACTGGACAGATCCAAACCGGCAAAGCCTTCGCGATAAATCTTGTACACCAGCGTAGTGGTCGATTGTACCGGCCCACCGCCGGTCGCGGCATCGATCACCGGGAAGGTATCAAAGAAGGCATAGACCAGGTTCACCACCAGCAGGAAGAAACTCACCGGCGTGATCAGCGGCAGCACCAGATTGAAGAAACGCCGAACTGGGCCAGCCCCGTCGATCGCTGCCGCTTCCACCAGGGAACGCGGGATGGATTGCAACGCGGCCAGGAAAAACAGAAAGTTATAGCTGATCTGCTGCCATACAGAGGCCAACACCACCAGGAACATCGCCTGGCCGCTATTTTGCGCGTGGTTCCAGTCGTAGCCGAAACCGGCAAGCACGTGGGTGATCAAGCCCATACCCGGGCTGAACAGGAAGATCCACAGCACAGCTGCCACGGCGGGGGCTACCGCATAGGGCAGGATCATCAACGTCTGATAGAAACGGCTGCCGCGCAGCACATAGTCCACCAACGCAGCGAAGAACAACGACACCAGCAGGCCAATACCGGCGACCAGGAAGCTGAACAGCAGCGTGGTGTAAAACGAATCCAGATAATACGGGTCCTGGAATAGCTGCTTAAAGTTGTCCAGCCCAACAAACTGGCTGGAGAGGCCGAACGGATCGACGCTTTGTACCGAGTACCACAGCGCCTGGCCGGCAGGCCACAGGAAGAAGACGACGGTGATTAGCAGTTGTGGCAGCACTAAAACATAGGGTAGCCAGCTACAGCCGAAACCGGGACGGGATGATGACATAGGGTTAACCGTTAAATGGGGATGAGGAGCGATATGGGCCCCTCACCCCAACCCTCTCCCAAAGGGAGAGGGAGTGGATCGATGTCGTTTGGCTGAATAGTGCCCAATCTGACGCTTACTTGGTCGAGGCTTCGAAGCGGCGCAGCAATACATCACCGCGCTGTACTGCGGCATCCATCGCCTGCTGTGGAGTTTTCTTGTCGGTCCACACGCTTTCCAGCTCTTCATCCACCACGGTGCGGATCTGCGGCATATTGCCCAGACGCAGCCCTTTGGTGAACGCCAACGGTGGCTTATTCAACATCTGACGGGTAGCCACATCGGCCCCTGGGTTTTTGTCGTAAAAGCCCTGTTGCTTGGTCAACTCGTAAGCGGCAGTAGTGATCGGCAGGTAGCCGGTCTTCTGGAGCCACTCGGCGGCAATCTCAGGCTGGGCCAGATATTGCAGAAACTCCGCTACGCCCTTGTAGGTCGCAGCGTCTTTACCGTTCATCACCCACAGGCTGGCCCCGCCGATAATGGCGTTCTGCGGAGCGTTTTTAGCATCAGCGTCAAAAGGCATCATGCCCACGCCGAAATCAAATTTGGCGTATTTACGGATGCTGGCCAGTGAGCCGGAAGAAGCCGTTGCCATGGCGCAGTCGCCGTTGTAGAACTTCTCGGTAGGTTCGTCCTTACGGCCGTAGTAGGTGAAATCACCCTTCTTGTTCATATCTTGCAGGAACTGGATGTGTTTGACCTGCAGCGGCTGGTTGAACTCCAGTTTGGCATTGGTCCCCCCAAAGCCGTTGTTCTCACTGGCGAACGGCACACCATGCCAGGCGCTGAAGTTCTCCAGTTGGATCCAGCCCAACCAGCCGCTGGTGTAGCCACACTTCATGCCAGCCGCGCGCAGTTTGGCCGCATCGGCTGCCAGCTCCTGCCAGGTTTTCGGCGGTTGATCCGGGTTCAGGCCCGCCTTTTTGAAGGCGTCTTTGTTGTAATACAGCACCGGGGTGGAGCTGTTGAAAGGCTGGGACAGCAGATGGCCGCTCTTATTATCGCTGTAGTAACCGGCCACGGTCGGCACAAACACCGATTCATCGAACTTGACGCCCGACTCCTGGAATACCTGATATACCGGCTTGATCGCCTTGCTCGCCATCATGGTGGCGGTGCCCACTTCGTAAACCTGTAGGATCGCCGGCGCCTTGCCTGAGCGATAGGCTGCAATGCCCGCCGCCAGGCTTTGTTCGTAGTTGCCTTTATAAACCGGGACGATCTTCACATCGCTGTGCGTTTGGTTGAAGCGATCTGCCAGAGAATCCACTTCGGTGCCCAGTTCCCCTTCCATTGAATGCCAGAACGGGATCTCGGTTGCCGCTAATGCCTGACCGCCGAGCGCCAGGGCCAACGTAACGCACAATGTGGTTTTTTTAATCGCGTGAGTAAACATGCCTAACTCCTGAAAAAGCTGGTGTGATCAAAACGCGTGAGCGAAAAGAAACAGTTTTTGTTCGGAAGTTAACATGCCATGCGCGGATGACAGAAAAATAGTCTTTAGATGACAGCTAGATGACGACGAGGTGAAGTGCAGATGGCGGTTTGATGTCGGCGGTAAGGTTAACCCTACCGCCACAGAGAAATTACAGCGAGCGACGCAGGCGGGCGACGGCCTCTTGCATCTGTTGTTCGGTTGCCGTGGCAAACGACAGGCGGAAGGTGGAACGATCCGGTTTGTCAGAGAAGAAGTATTCCCCTGGCACAAACACCACGCCCTGTTTCAGGGTGGTTTTCAGCCATTCGGTAGCATCGAACGGCTGACGGAAACGCGCCCACAGGAACATACCGCCTTTCGGCATATCAAAGCTGATCACATCACCCAGCTCTTTTTCCACCAATCCGGCCAGGATCTCACCCTTGTGTTTATAGGCTGTGCGGATCTTTTCGATCTGCGCCGATAAACGATCCAGCCCCAGGTAGCATTCGACGATGCTCTGCGACAGCGCGCTGGCATGCAGATCCGCCGCCTGCTTGATGATCGCCACTTTATGCAGCAGGAACGGCGGCAGGATAGCCCAACCCAGGCGCAAGCCTGGTGCCAGGATCTTGGAGAAAGTGGAGGTGTAGATGATGTTCTCAGTATGGCCCAGCACCTGCTGCGAAACCTGATACAGCGTGGCATTACGCTCTTCGGTGAAACGCAGTTCACCGTACGGGTCATCCTCGATAATCAGGAAGTTATATTCCACCGCCAGTTTAACCAACTGCTCACGGCGTGCGGCGCTCAGGGTCAGGCCGCTCGGGTTGCCGAAGTTCGGCACCACGTACACCCCTTTGATCTTTTGGGTTTTCAGCAGTTCGGCCAGTTCATCCACCACCATGCCGTCGCTGTCGGAAGAGACGGACATAATGTTGGCCTCCGCCAGCTCCAGCGTTTGCAGTGCCGCCAGATAGGTCGGGCGTTCAACCACAAACACGTCGCCTGGGTTGATTACCGCACGCATCACCAGATCCAACGCCTGTTGAGAGCCTGCGGTCACCACGATATCTTCCGGCCGGGCATTTACGCCGCGCTGTGCGCACAGCGTGCAGATACCTTCACGCAGCCGTTCGCTGCCTTCGGTCAGCCCATACTGGAAAGCGCTTTTTGGCTGTTCAGTAATGGCCTGCTGAGTCGCAATGCTCAATCCTTCGAAATCAAACAGCGCATCAGAGGGAATGCCACCCGCCAGCGAAATAACGTTTTCCATTTTGCTGTGCTTGAGCAATTCACGGATTGCCGAGCTTTTGACTTTTACGATGCGCTGCGCGAGTAGTCCTTCAGTCTTCATTGCTTGTTCTCGTAATCGTTAATATATAGGCGCAATACAATAAGTATGCCCCTCATAAGTCAATACCACCCAATACCCTATGGATTTCAAGTTACAGCTAGGCAGCAAACATGTTTATCCCCAGGAGCTTACTTTTGGGTAAGTGACTGGGGTCAACATGTGCAGCTAACAACGCTGTAGCTTGAAAGACGACGGGTATTTTTAACCGCCCAGGTAGGCCGATCGCACTGCTTCGTTTGCTAACAATGCGGCCCCCGTATCTTCCAACACCACGCGGCCATTTTCCAGCACATAACCACGATCCGCCAGTTTTAGTGCCTGGTTGGCGTTTTGTTCTACCAGGAAGATGGTCATTCCCTCTTCACGCAGCTGCTGGATGATGTCGAAAATCTGCTGGATGATGATCGGGGCCAGCCCGAGCGAAGGCTCGTCCAACAGCAGTAACTTCGGCTGGCTCATCAGCGCACGGCCAATGGCCAGCATCTGCTGCTCGCCACCGGACATGGTGCCAGAACGCTGGCTACGGCGCTCCAGCAGGCGCGGGAACAGGGTAAAGACCCGTTCGATGCGTTGGTGATACTGCTCGCGATCGGCAAAGAAACCGCCCATCGCCAGGTTCTCTTCCACCGTCATGCGGGAAAATACCCTCCGCCCTTCCGGTACGATCGCCACAGCCTCACGCATGATGCTCGCAGTCTGCCACTGGGTGATGTCCTGATCCAGCAGCGTGATAGAACCCTCAGTGGCTCGGGGATCGCCGCATAGCGTGCCGAGCAGCGTCGTTTTACCCGCGCCGTTGGCCCCGATCAGGGTGACGATCTCCCCTTGCTGAATGTTCAGGCTGACCTGATGCAGCGCCTGAATTTTGCCGTAATGGGCGGAAACCTGATTAAATGACAACATATGCTTATTCGCCCAGATAGGCCCGGATCACGTCCGGGTTATTACGGATTTCTGCCGGTGAGCCTTGCGCCAACGGCGTTCCCTGATTCACCACGTAGATGCGATCGGAAATCCCCATCACCAGCTTCATATCATGTTCAATCAACAGCACTGATACCTGATGCTGGTCGCGCAGCTCGACGATCAGGTGGTCCAGCTCATCGGTTTCTTTCGGGTTGAGGCCCGCCGCCGGTTCGTCCAGCATCAATAATTCCGGGCGCGTAACCATGCAGCGGGCGATTTCCAGCCGACGCTGTTGGCCATAGGCCAGGTTGCCCGCCGAACGGTTAGCCATCTCCAACAGACCAACGCGTTCCAACCATACCGCCGCGCGCTCCAGCGCATCGGCCTCTGCACGACGGAACGCCGGGGTTTTCAGCAAACCGGCAAACACGCCGCTTTTCAGATGCTGATGCTGAGCCACCAGCAGGTTTTCAATCACCGTCATTTCGCGGAACAAGCGTACGTGCTGGAAGGTGCGCACCACGCCCATACGGGCAATGGTCTGGCCGGAAAGCCCTTCCAGATGGCGATCGCGCAGTTTGATGGTGCCGCTGGTCGGGCGATAGAATCCGGTCAGGCAGTTGAACACCGTGGTCTTGCCTGCGCCGTTCGGCCCGATCAGCGAGACAATCTCACCTTGATGCAGTTCCAACGCGACGTTGTTTACCGCCAGCAAACCACCAAAGCGCATCGAAAGCCCGGCAACCGCCAGTAAAGGTTGAGTACTCATGCCTGCTCCCCCTTCACCGCTTTGATATCAGCCACTTTCAACTTCAACTGCGGGCGTTTCATCGGCAGCAGCCCCTGTGGCCGCCAGATCATCATCAATACCATCAGCGCCCCCAGCAGCAACATGCTGTATTCGTTCAGATCGCGCATCAGCTCACGGGACACCACCAGCAAAATCGCCGCCAGGATCACCGCAAACTGCGAGCCCATGCCACCCAGCACCACAATCGCCAGCACAAAGGCAGACTCCACAAAGGTGAAGGATTCCGGGCTGACAAAGCCCTGGCGCGCGGCAAACAGCGTCCCGGCAAAACCGGCAAAGGCAGCACTGATGGTGAAGGCGGTCAGTTTGATCTTGGTTGGGCTCAAGCCCAGTGAACGGCAGGCGATCTCGTCTTCACGCAACGCTTCCCAGGCGCGGCCCAGCGGCATGCGCAGCAGACGGTTAATCACAAACAGCGTCAGTATCACCAACAGCAGCGCCACCAGATAGAGGAACACGATGCGGTCGCTGGGATCGTATTTCAGACCAAAGAAGTTATGGAAGGTATCCCAGCCGCCATCGCGGGCGCTGCGGTTAAACTCCAGGCCAAAGAAGGTCGGTTTCGGGATCTGGCTGATGCCGTTCGGCCCACCGGTGATTTCGGTGTTGTTCAGCAACAGGATACGGACGATTTCGCCAAAGCCGAGCGTGACGATCGCCAGATAGTCTCCCCGCAGGCGTAACACCGGGAAACCGAGCAGGAAGCCGAAGACGGCGGTAACAATCCCCGCCAGCGGCAGACTTTCCCAGAACCCTAGGCCGTAATAATGGTTCAGCAGCGCATAGGTATAGGCACCGATGGCGTAAAAGCCGCCGTAGCCCAGCACCAGCAAGCCGGAAAGGCCGACCACCACGTTCAGACCCAGCCCCAGCATGACGTAAATCAGCGTCAGGGTGGCGATATCCACCGTACCGCGCGACACCAGGAACGGCCAGACTACGGCAGCAATAATGATCGCCGCCGCCAGCACTTTCTGACGCAAGGTCGAACCATCAAAGCTTGGCAATACAAACGCAGGGCCGGAGATTTTCTTCATCCCGTGCTGCATCAACGGACGCAACAATTGGAAGAAAAATACCACCACACAACCGATACCAATCCACATCCAGCGCACTTCGGCGGCGCCGTGCACCACCAGCTTGGTGCCGTCGAGGCTCAGTTGCATCCCCATCAGGAAGGAGGCCATGACAAACAGCACGACCGTGGCAATACAGGCGTTAAGCAGACCGAGTTTCATACTTTCTCAACCTCCGGACGCCCAAGGATGCCAGTTGGCATCACCAGCAACACCACAATCAGCAAGGCGAAAGACACCGCGTCTTTATATTCGGTACTCAGATAAGCCGAGGTGAGCGCTTCGGCCACACCCAGAACCAACCCACCGATCATCGCGCCAGGAATACTGCCGATCCCGCCCAGCACCGCAGCGGTGAAAGCTTTCATCCCGGCCATAAAGCCGATGTAAGGGTTAATCACGCCGTAGAACTGACCGAGCAGCACGCCCGCCACCGCCGCCATCACGGCCCCGATCACGAAGGTGAGCGAAATCACCCGGTCGGTATTGATGCCCAGCAGGCTGGCCATCTTCAAATCTTCCGCACAGGCACGGCAAGCGCGACCCATACGCGAATAACGGATAAACAACGTCAGGGCCAGCATCGCCAGGAAGGTGACCACCCAGATGATGAGCTGCATGGTGCTGATGGTCGCGGCAAAGCCGTTACTCTCACCCAGCACCCATTGGCCGGTGACCAGGCTTGGCAGTGCCACATCACGCGAACCTTGCGTCAGGCTGACGTAGTTTTGCAGGAATATCGACATCCCGATGGCGGAAATCAGCGCAATCAGACGCTTGGAACTGCGCACTGGCTTGTAAGCCACGCGTTCAATGCTCCAGCCATAGGCGCTGGCAATGACGATAGACACCATGAACGCCGCGCCGATCAACACCCAACCGACGTCGATGCCAATCATCATTAGGGCGGCGATCACAATAAAGGAGACATAGCTGCCGATCATATACACCTCGCCGTGGGCGAAGTTGATCATGCCGATAATGCCGTAAACCATGGTGTAACCGATGGCGATCAAGGCATAGGTGCTGCCCAGCGTCACGCCGTTGAACATCTGCTGCAGAAAATAGAGGAACTGCTCTGACATACTCTGACCTTCTAAGGTGTTGTACTGGCCGACAAAGAGCGGCCCAACGGCCTGCTGGCGTTGCAGGCGCCGGGAATTCCCGGTTTGTAGATTTTGCTGTCGTGGTGGCCCTACTCCCGATGGAGCAGGAGCCACCTTTAAACCAGACTTATTTAATCGGCGTTGATGAACCGTCGGCATGCCATTCGAACACCCCGAACTCGAAGCCTTTCAGATCGCCTTTGTCATCCCAGCTCAGTGGACCCATGACGGTTTCCACCGGTTGGCCAGTTTTCAGATCTTTGATGATATCGGCTGGCTCCTGGCTGCCGCTGCGCTCCATCCCGGTGACCAGAGACTGCAAGGCGGCATAGGTGGTCCAGATAAACGGCCCGCTCGGATCCAGTTTTTTGGCTTTCAACGCATCCACTACCGGCTGGTTGGCAGGTACCTGATCGTAGCGTTTCGGCAGGGTCACCAGCATGCCTTCAGACGCGGCACCGGCGATGTTGGACAGCGAAGAGTTACCCACGCCTTCCGGCCCCATAAAGCGGGCTGCCAGACCGGCCTGTTTGGCCTGACGCAGGATCTGGCCCATTTCCGGGTAGTAGCCGCCGAAGTAAACGAAATCGACGTTTTCTTTCTTCAGACGCGCGACCAGAGTAGAGAAATCTTTGTCGCCAGCGGTGATACCTTCAAACATCACTGGGTCGGTACCTTGCTTTTTCAGGCTGTCACGCACTGAACGCGCCAGGCCTTCACCATATTGCTGCTTGTCGTGGATCACGGCGATGCGCTTGGGTTTGATGTCATTGAGGATGTAGCTGGCCGCCGTTGGGCCCTGATCGGAGTCCAGACCGGTGGTACGCATAATCATCTTGTAACCACGGGTGGTCAGATCGGCGTTAGTCGCCGCCGGGGTGATCATGATCACGCCTTCGTCTTCATAAATATCGGAAGCGGGCTGGGTCGAAGAAGAGCACAGGTGGCCGATCACGTAACGGATACCGTCATTGATGACCTTGTTGGCTACCGCTACCGCCTGTTTCGGGTCACAGGCATCGTCATACTCGACCGCTACCAGCTTATCGCCCTTGATACCGCCTTTGGCGTTGATATCGGCAATCGCCTGACGCGCACCGGTGAACTCCATATCACCATACTGCGCCACCGGGCCGGACATCGCGCCAACTACGGCCACTTTGATGTCTTTTGCCATAGCAACATGACCAATAGCCATCGCGAGACAACCGGCCAGCAACGCTTTACCCTTTGTTAATTTCATCCGCTTAATCCCCATCTGTCGTTGTGAGTGTTGCTGTTGTTGTTTGTCACACCTAATCATTGTTTCTAGCGGGCGGATTGCAAGTTACAGCCCCTTGTCTACGGCCAGCAAAACGACGCCAGAACGCTTTTATCTATAAGTAATAATGATTTAGGCACATTTGTGACAATATTTTCTAATAAGACTTTATTTTTCATGTTATTAAACAGGAATTTTCTTCTGCAAAGCAACTCTCAATGTCAGAAACAAGCGGTGTAAACAGGATAAAATCCGGATTAAATCTGCGCTGTTTATCATCAGGAACAGCGCGATATGCTGGTTAACACCTCATTAACCAATCGTTTACTCGGAAAATGCCCGCGGCAAAAAACATTTTGCCCAGCACACGTATAGAAAAACTTACACAACGCGCTGTGCAAGATCCATTACACTATCGGCATCCTTTATCGGTGCGGAAATCCGGCATGAAACTGACCATTGAGCGCTTGACCAACCTGTCCCCGCAAGACCTGATCGACCTTGGTAAAATCTGGCCACATCAACAGCCTGCACAGTGGTTAAGCTGGTTGGAGGAGGGCAAGACGCTGTTCGCCGCACGATTTAACGAGCGGTTGCTGGGGGCGGTAAAAATCGAGATCCACGACCAGACCGCTCAATTGCACGACCTGATGGTGCGCGAAGTCACTCGCCGCCGTGGCGTGGGGCTATATCTGATCGAGGATGCGCAACGTCAGTTGCCACAGGTGCAACATTGGCAACTGACTACCGCCGGGCTGGCCGCACGTGAACGTGGTGAGGTCGGCAACTTTATGCGCGCCTGTGGCTTCCAGGCACAGGATGATTGCTGGCATAAGCCATGAAACGTTGGCTAACACTGGAGGTATTGCTGCTGCTCGCCCTGACAGCCGGGTTGGCAGGACGTTATCAGGCAACCCAACTGTCTCACTCCTGGGATCAGCAGGTCTATATTTGGCAACGCGTATGGACTCCCCAGCATGCCGAGGCGCTGGCCGCCAGCCAGGACCTGTTTACCACCTTGCGCGTGTTGGGTTTGCAGGTGCATCCGCGTGAGGGTTTTCGCGATATTCAGGTTGATACCGCCCTGCTGAAACAGGATGGCCGCCCGCTTTGGCTGGTCGTCCGGCTGGATGGACAATTGATGCAGTTGGATGAGACCACCATCCATGCCCGCTTACAACAACAGCTACAACGCTGGCAGGCGGCGGGTTTACCGGTCATTGGCGTGGAGATTGACCACGACGCCGCCACCGTTCGACTGCCCGAATATCAAAAATTCCTGCGACAACTGCGTCGACAGCTTCCCCCTTCATTACAGCTTGGCATCACCGCCCTGCCCGCCTGGATCGGCTCCCCGGCGCTGCCTGGTGTACTACAACAGGTAGACAGCTCGGTACTCCAGGTACATGCGGTACTCTCACCGACCCAAGGTCTATTCGACGGCCAGTTGGCGCTGGAATGGGTACGTCTTTACGCACGCCTTAGTCCTAAACCTTTCCGTATCGCCTTGCCCGCCTACGGCATGGCTCTGTTGGGGTACGATGCCCAAGGGGCCTTGGTTGAAAGTGAAACCTCGCAGCGCGTGGCGGGCAAGGTGCAGGAACTGACCGTGGCACCACAGCAGATTGCCGATTTCTTGCAGCAGCTCACGCAACGCCAACTACCGCACCTGCGCGGCATTATCTGGTTCCGTCTGCCGCTGGCGAACGATCGCCGCGCCTGGTCGATGGCGACGCTGCGGGCGGTGATCCAGCATCAACCCTTGCTCGTCAACTGGCAGGTCAAGTTTCTGCCGCAACCACAGCAAGACGGGTTGTACGATTTGATTATCCAAAATCAGGGACCGGTGGACGCCCCATTACCCCGTGAGATCCACATTCAAGCCGAAGGTTGCCTGGCTGCCGACGCTGTAGGCAATTACCAGTTGGCAACCCCATCGGCACCACTACGCTTTATCCGCATTAGCGGCGATCAGTTACGAGCGGAGCAATCACGCCCGCTGGGCTGGCTACGCTGCCAACAGATCGCGCCAGGAGGCACTCATGTCATACCTTGATTCGCACCGCAGCCGTGTGCTCCCACTAGCATCCTTAATCGCCGCT
This sequence comes from Serratia sp. H1w, assembly GCF_000633355.1. Lineage (GTDB taxonomy): Bacteria > Pseudomonadota > Gammaproteobacteria > Enterobacterales > Enterobacteriaceae > Chania. The sequence goes on along the minus strand of NZ_AYMQ01000045.1, from coordinate 150,730 downwards.
GCATTGATCATGCCGTTGAGCGGCCAGGCCTGTGGACCCGATTTTCCCAACCGACTGCTGATGGACCGCAACGGCACCCTGCTGTCGATGCCTGAGGGCAACTTCGCTTTCGAAGCGAGCCGTCTGGTAGCGGTAGATCCACAACTGCCACGCTGGCAGGCTCCAGCTCCAGCTCCGGCCACACCGCCAAAACCGATGCCGCTCTCGCCAGAACAACAGGCCATTGCCCAGATGCGGGCAACCAAAACCGTTGAAGAAGCCGATGCGGTGAATGCGCAGGGGTTATCTAATGCCGCTCGCCTGTATACGTTGGGCGCAGTTGCTTTTGCCGGCGAAGATCCCCGTGCGTCGCAATATTTTCAGCAAGTGTTAGCGCTACCTGACGCCGAACAGGGCGAGTGGGGATTACGGGCGCAATATTCACTGGGTCGTCTGCTGATGGACGATCATGGCACCCCGGAAAACGAATCCGGTGCAGAGCCGGTGGTGAAGCACCCGGAGAAAGCGCAGCTTGAGCAAGCCATGGCCGCCTTCCAACAAGTGATTGACCAGGTGAAAAAGGGCAGCGCCGATCCCGACCAGTTGGCACTGAGCAGCCTGGGTCAGCAAGCACGGATTCATTTGTGGCTTGGAGAGTTTATCCCGGCGGCACAGCTTTACGCTCAGCAAGCCGCCCAGGGCGATCCCGACGGAGGGCTTTCGCTCCAGTACATTTCTACCTATTTGATCAACCCGCAGCATGTGGAAGCGTTAAAACAGGCCATTCACGATCCGTTGATCCAGCAGTTGGTCACGATTGAACTGTTCGCCCGCGGTAGTAATCTGCAAATGTCCGATGCCAATAGCACCGGGGTGGGCGCAAAACAGGTCATTGACCAGAATCTGACGCTGCTTAACGATTCGGTAAAAAGTGGTTTCACCGGCAGCGACCGGCTAGCGGCGTTAGCCTATCGTTCCGGGCAATATGCTATGGCGGCCAACCTGCTGAAGAACGCCGCTGATAGTGGTTTAGCCTGGTGGCTACGCGCCAAGATGGCCCTGCGCGACGGCGATGTGAAGGCCGCGACTGCCGCCTATGCCAAGGCCGCAGCCGCCTTCCCTACGGACGAAAGCTGGGGAGAACAACGTAACGACGAGTTCGCACCCGAGATGATCGTCCCAGATTGCCGAGTGGCTGGCGAGCAGGCCATTCTGGCGCTGAACCGGGGTGACTATCTGCAAGCGATGGACCTGATGTATCGCGGCAAAGAAAACTACTGGGCAGACGTGGCGGATATCGCCGAGCGAGTGCTGACCATCGATGAGCTGAAGGGCTTTGTGGATAAGCACGCTCCAGCACCAACCACGCCACTGAAGCCGGTTAAACCTGATGAGTACAATGGCGAACGGATCACCCAGGAAGTCCAACTGCGCGAACTGCTGGCGCGGAGAATGATGCGTGCAGGCCGTTATCAGGAAGCGGTGAACTACTTTGCCATTCCTAACTACCGCCAGGCTGCGCAAGACTTTGCCAATTTGATGAAAGCGGCACAGGATAAAACGGCAGATAACAACGCTCGCGCCAAAAGCTACTATCAGGCAGCAGCGCTATTGCGTTCGCAGGGACTGGAGTTCACCGGTTACGAAATGACGCCGGATTACAACATCTATGGTGCGGGGTATTCCTATCTGGGGGATGCGTTCAACACCAAGGATAGCAAAGACAAGAGTTGGATCAGTGCGGCCGAAGCGGCGCGGGCCAAGAAATCGTTGCCGGAGGCAGAAAACCGTTTTCTGCACTATCGCTGGCAAGCGGTCGGTCTGGCACAAAAGGCCGCCGATTTACTACCACCGAAAAGCCAGGCCTATGCCGCCGTGCTGTGTAACGCCGCGGGTTGGGTGATTGCCCGTGACGCCAAGACTGGCCGGGCACTGTATCAGCGCTATATCAAGAACGGCACCCAGTTCGATTGGGGCACCAAGTTTGGCTACGACTGCCCAGCTCCAGATTTTAGCACCGCAACCAACTAGCGATAAAAACAGAAAAGCCCGGCAAGCCGGGCTTTTCGAACTGTAAACGCTGTCAGTATCAGGCTTCGATCGCCATCTTCAGTTTCTTCATGGCGTTCTTTTCCAACTGGCGCACACGCTCGGCAGAGACGCCGTACTGATCGGCCAGCTCCTGCAAGGTGGACTTGTTGTCGTCGTCCAACCAGCGGGCACGAATGATATGCTGGCTGCGCTCGTCCAGACCTTCCAGCGCGTAGGCCAGTTTGTCTGCGGCGTTGCTTTCCCAGTTATCTTCTTCGATACCTTCGGCAAAGTCTGAGCTCTTGTCTTGCAGATAGAGCATCGGGGCCATGGCATGACCGTCACGCCCTTCGTCTTCCGGCGTTGGGTCAAAAGACATATCCTGTGCCGCCATGCGCGACTCCATCTCACGCACGTCTTTGCTGGTAACACCCAGCTCGCGCGCGACCAGCTCCACTTCATCCTGATTGAACCAGCCCAGACGCTGCTTGGTTTTGCGCAGGTTGAAGAACAGCTTACGCTGTGCCTTGGTGGTTGCGACTTTCACGATACGCCAGTTGCGCAGCACGTATTCGTGAATTTCTGCCTTGATCCAATGCACCGCAAAGGACACCAGACGTACGCCAACCTCTGGGTTGAAGCGACGCACGGCCTTCATCAGGCCGATATTCCCTTCCTGGATCAGGTCTGCCACTGGCAAACCGTATCCTGAATAGTTACGGGCAATATGAGCGACAAAGCGCAGGTGAGACAGGATGAGCTGCTTAGCTGCTTCCAGATCGCCCTGATAATGCAGCCGTTCAGCCAGTTCCCGCTCTTCCTCTGCCGTCAGCATCGGATAGGTGTTGGCTGCCCGCAGGTAGGCTTCCAAGCTGCCCTGTGGGACTAAGGCTAAAGTGCGCATTTCTTTGGTCATTCAAAACCCTCTCTTGATAAAACTGGTCATGCAGGCGATTTCACGGCGGGGAGCGATTGATCTTACGGCAGTTGCTGTTGCAAAAACGGTTCCACACGCCGGGCACCTAAACATTTTGCTGCAGATTTTGACCGTGCTCAACCCAAAAAGTTCACCGTTTTTCACACACAGTGCACACGACAATACGCCATGAAAGCTCGGGTTGATTGGGAATTTGTGCGTTTGAGAAGATAGCGGAGATGTTGATATCTGGCAACTCTTCTCCCGCAGCACGGCAACCGGGCCGCAGCAGGAGAAGAGTATACCAAAAAATCACTATTGTGGTGTAAATCGGCGTAAATGTTGCACTGTGGCCAACCAGGCGGCAATCCAACCGATCATGGCTGAAATCAGCAGCAACAGTAGCGCCTCATCCCAGCCCAGGCCATGCAGGGTAAAGGTGGTACCAAACACCTTCGCCACGTTGGTCACCACCGACTCCAGCTTCCACACCAGCGCGCCAGACAGGATCAGCGATAATAGCGCACCGAAGAAGCCGAGCATCGCACCGCCGTTGAGGAACGGCCGCAGGATAAAGCCGTCGGTAGCCCCGATCAGTTTCATTACGTTGATGGTATCGCGACGGCTGAAGATACTCAGACGCACGCTGTTACCAATCACCAGGAACACCGCCACCACCATCAGTATGCCGATCATCAAGGCCACCTGGCCCACCAGCCCGGTCAGCGCCGCCAGGCGGGCAAACCAGCTATCGTCCATACGTACTTCATCCACGCCCTGCACCGCCGCCACGCGATCGCGCAGGGTGTTGAGCGTATCGGAACTCTGGAAGCTCAACTGTGGCGTCACTATCGCCACGGCTGGCAACGGGTTTTCTTCCAACATATCCAGCGCGCCGCCAAAACCTGACCAGTTGCGGAACTCGCCCCGCGCCTCTTCACGCGACAGGTAGTTCACCTTCTCCACCCCGGCCTCGGCCTTGATGGCATCCAGCACTTTGACCGCCGCGTCATCGTCGAGGGATTTGTCCAGATACACCGTCAGCTGTGGCGTCGGATACCATTGCGTCGCCGCGGTACTGACGTTCTTCCACACGATGTAGCACACGCTCGGTAGCGTCAGGGAAATGGCAATCACCATCACGGTCAGCAGCGTTGCCAGCGGTTGGCGCAGCATATCGGCAATGGCGTTCATCCAGGCATAGCGCCATTGTTCACGCCAGCCACCGCGCAGTGCCTTGCTCTTGGCGGTTTTTGCATTATTCGCCATGCTGTGATCCCCCTGCCATACGGCCCTGGCTCAACGTCAGGATGCGGTAATTGCGCCGGGCGATCAGCCCGGTGTCGTGGGTTGCCATCAGCACCGTCACCCCAACGCGGTTGAATTCTTCAAACAGGCGCAGGATCCCTTCCGACAGGGCGTCGTCCAGGTTACCGGTCGGTTCATCCGCCAACAGCACCGCAGGCTTGTTCACCACCGCGCGGGCAATGCCAACGCGTTGCTGCTCACCGCCGGAAAGCTGGATCGGGAAGTTCTTCGCCTTATCCAACAGCCCGACTTTATCCAGCGCAGCCGAAACGCGGCGACGGATATCCTCGGTACTGGCACCAGCGATGATCAGCGGCATCGCCACATTGTCATACACCGTACGATCCAGCAGCAGATGGTGATCCTGGAAAATCATGCCGATCTGGCGACGCAGGAAAGGCACCTCGCGGTTTTTCAACCGGCTGATGTCATGACCACCAAACCAGATATGACCGGCGCTTGGCCGCTCAATCCCACAAATCAGTTTCAGCAGGGTACTTTTCCCCGCGCCGGAATGGCCGGTCAGAAACGCCATCTCCGCCGGACGCAGATGAAAATCTACCCCCTGCAGGGCCTGCCGTCCGCCCAGATAAGCTTTACTGACCTGTTCAAAGCGAATCATCCGTATCAATCCTCTCGGGCAAAAAGTGCCTCAATAAAGTCATCAGCCTTAAACGGCCGCAAATCTTCGATACCTTCACCAACGCCGATGTAACGGATTGGGATAGTAAACTGATCGGCGATGGAGAAGATCACCCCGCCTTTGGCGGTACCGTCCAGTTTAGTCAGCGTTATGCCGGTCAGGCCCACGGCTTCATTAAATAATTTCGCCTGGTTAACCGCATTTTGTCCGGTGCTGGCATCCAGAGTCAGCATAACCTCATGGGGGGCCTGCTCGTCCAGCTTTTTCATGACGCGCACGATCTTCTTCAGCTCTTCCATCAGGTGCGCCTTGTTTTGCAGGCGACCCGCGGTGTCGGCAATCAGCACATCGATATTGCGGGCTTTGGCAGCTTGCACTGCGTCGAAAATCACCGAAGCGGAATCGGCACCGGTATGTTGAGCGATGACCGGAATGCGGTTACGTTCACCCCAAACCTGCAACTGCTCGACCGCTGCGGCACGGAAGGTGTCGCCTGCGGCCAGCATCACCGACTTGCCCTCAGCCTGGAACTGACGCGCCAGCTTGCCGATGGTGGTGGTTTTACCCACGCCGTTGACGCCAACCATCAGGATCACGAACGGCGTTTTGCCGCCGACGTCCAGCGGCTGATCCACCTTGGCGAGAATCTCCGCCATCTCTTCTTTCAGCAAGACATACAGCGATTCGGCGTCTTTCAGCTGCTTACGGCTGGCGTGCAGGGTGAGCGACTCGATGATTTTACGGGTAGTTTCTACGCCAACGTCGGCGATCAGCAGCTGTTCTTCCAGCTCTTCGAACAGATCGTCGTCGATCTTCTTGCCACGGAACAGGCCGATAAAGCCGGAGCCCAGGTTCTGTTTGGTTTTCAGCAGGCTGCGTTTCAGGCGCGCAAAGAAGCCTTCTTTACTCGGGCGTTCCTGTTCTTGCGTCACCGCAGGAGCCAGCAGCTCAGGCTGTTCAGGTTCTTCTTCCAGTTCGGGTTCAATAACCTCTTCAACCCATTCTGGCTCAGGCTCGAGGATCTCAGCAGGCGTCTCGACCACCGCTTCAACCAACTCTGGCTCAGGTTCGATAATCTCGGCAGGTGCTTCGACCACCGCTTCAACCAGCTCTGGCTCAGGTTCGATAATCTCGGCAGGCGCTTCGACCACCGCTTCAATCAGCTCTGGCTCAGGTTCGATAATCTCGGCAGGCGCTTCGACCACCGCTTCAATCAGCACAGGTTCTTCTGCTGGCACCTCAGGATGTGGCGCTACAGTAACTTCTTCGATCGCCACCGGCTCAGCGTGGTGTTCTTCCAGCGGCAGGATATTTTCGGCAATAGGCTCGCCGCTCAGGCTGCTATCCCATTCCCCTGGGATGTCTTTGGTGGCGGCTGGCGCAGACTCCTGGGCGGGCAGTTTATCGTCCAGTTTGGGGGCTGCCGGGGTTTCTGCGGCCTGCTGCTCCGCCGGTTCTACGGCAGATTCAGTTTGTTGCTGCTCTTCTTCCTTCTGGCCAAAGCCCAGCCAGGAGAAAAACCCACGTTTTTTATCTTTTGCCATGCTCTGACCCTACTCCGTACCAATGGCTGCAAATGCGAAAAATTAATTCGCCGAGTCTATCACTTTCCCTGGCACAGCAACACGCATCGGCAATGCTTTCATCGCAGTAGTTTTTCACGCCCCACCGCTGCCAGGCTGCAACTTATCCGCAATTCGGTATAGAATGGCGGTAACTTTTCGTTAACCTCGCAACCGATTAAGACTCTTTATGGCAAAACAACCACCGCGCGGCGCACTCAAAAAACCGCAGACGGCCTCTGCTGGCCAGATCCGCATCATCGGCGGCCAATGGCGCGGGCGCAAACTGCCGGTGCCTAACAGCGAAGGGCTGCGGCCAACCACTGACCGCGTACGCGAAACCCTGTTCAACTGGTTGGCTCCAGTGATCCGCGGGGCTCGTTGTCTGGACTGCTTCGCTGGCAGCGGTGCGTTGGGGTTGGAAGCGCTGTCGCGCTATGCCGAAAGCGCCACGCTGCTGGAATACGAGCGGCCAGTGGCACAGCAACTGGGGAAAAACCTGGCGCTGTTGCAGGGCAATGGCAGCGTCGTCAATACCAACGCCTTGACCTGGCTGGCGGGTAACGGACAACCTTTTGACGTGGTGTTTCTCGATCCCCCGTTCCGCAAAGGGTTGCTGGCCGAAACCGTCACGCTGTTGGAACAACAGGGCTGGCTGGCGAACGAGGCCTGGATTTACGTTGAGGCGGAAGCCGAAAGTGCCGCCACAGATGTCCCGGCAAGCTGGACATTGCATCGTGAGAAGGTCGCCGGCCAGGTCGCCTATCGCCTTTACCTCCGTTCCCTCGAAGAGAACACCGAACATGCTGATTAATCTGGGCCGTCTGCTAATGCTGTGCGTATGGGGCTTTCTGCTCGCCAATCTGTTCCACCCGTACCCTAAGCCGCTAACCTACTTCATCAACGTGGCGTTGTTCTTTATGGTGGTGATGCACGGGTTGCAACTGGTGCTATTGAAATCTACCCAACCGAAAGACCAACCCATTAGCCGCTGGCTGGAAACCAAGATCTTTATCTTTGGCGTGTTTGAGCTGTTGGACTGGCAGAAAAAGCAGCCGCCGCTAAAGAAAAAATAGACGGGCATGGCATGCGGCGCCCCTACAGAGTTTGTGCCGTGAAAGAGATAAAGCGGGTGCCCTGTAGGCTCAGCGTGCCCTTCTCGCCTTTATCTATTTGATTATATTGCTGCTGTGGTAGCGGTATTTTGATCTCACTGCCGCCGGTCAACGGCCGGAAGTACACTTCGTAACGCATATCTTCCACCACGATGTTTTCCCGCTGCCGCGAACGACGATTCGGCGAGGGAAACTCCCGCTTGGCACTGACTTCCACCTGCAATGTGCGCACCGGTTGGCGGTCATTATCCACATCCTGGCGGCGTTTGTTGAGGTACTGGCGGGTCGCCAGCACCGCAATCAGCGCGATCACGGCAACAAAAAACAGCGGTGGCTTACTCATCAAAGGCTTTCCTCTTTTTATGCGGCGGATGTCATTCACACCGAAAACGGCGTAAACATAGCATTCAGAAGAAAGCATTGTCGAACCCCTGCGCGCTGCTTACACTGTGAATGTGACAACCTGGAGCGGGTTATCCCAGCTCCCATGATAAATAAGGAAGACATATGAGTTGGCCGTTCCTTGCCGTATTTTTTTCCGGTTGGTTGTTCGTTGATGCCTCCTATCGCGGCCCGCGCTGGCAGCGCTGGGTGTTTAAACCGGTCACCTTGCTGCTGTTGCTGCTATTGGCCTGGCAGGCGCCGGTATTGGGCCCCGCAGGTTACCTGATCGTTTTGGGTCTGTTGGCAACGCTGGCGGGCGATGCCTTGCTGCTGCTGCCGCGTGAGCGGGTGCTGTATGCTATCGGTGCTTTCTTCCTCTCGCATCTGTTGTATACCCTGAGCTTTGCCAGCCAGATGACCTTCAGTCTGTTCTGGCCGTTGCCGCTGGTATTGCTGGTGATTGGTGCGCTACTACTGGCTATCATCTGGAGTCGCCTGGAAGAAATGCGCTGGCCAATCGCCACGCTGGTTGCCATGACGTTGCTGATGGTGTGGCTGGCGGGGGAACAGTATTTCCTGCGCAGTACCGACTTTGGCTTCTCATTGCTGGCGGGCACCTCGCTGCTGCTGTTGGCGAATATCGTCTGGCTGCTGAACCGCTATCGCTTTACCTTCCGCGCGGCAGACGCTGTGGTCGCCTTCTGCTACTTCTCCGGGCATTTCCTCATCGTCCGCTCGTTGTATCTCTGATCTCCGGTGAAGGGTCCGGGCAACCGAACCCTTCTCCCCTTCAATTAACAATAATTCTCATATAGCTCTTGACTCTGGAGTCAGCTCCAAGGTGTAGAGTTCATGCTGAGAAGATAATGGATTGCCTGAAGGGGGCGCTATGCACACTCATAAAGAACATCAGCATCAAGAACATAACCACGATCATGGCTGCGGCTGTGGTCATGACCATGCCAAAACCCAACATGGCTGTTGCAGTGAAAAAACCACGGTAGGGGAAACTCCCGCTCATAACCATGAATCGGCCCATGAGCACGGAGCCAGCTGTTGCAGTGGCGATGGCCCCAACGATCCGGATGAGGAAAGCGACAGGCTGGCTGCCGCTCCCCCTTCCGGCAGCCAGCGTTTCAGTTGGAAAGTGACCGGCATGGACTGCCCGAGCTGTGCCAAGAAAATCGAGAATGCCGTAACGTCGATCCCCGGCGTCGATAGTGCTCGGGTGTTGTTTGCCACCGAAAAACTGGTGGTAGATGCCCAATCCGACGTCAGCATGCGGGTGCAGGATGCGGTAAAACAGGCCGGATTTACCCTGCTGGGGGCAACCCCGGCGGCCAATTCTGCTGAGCCGCAAGCCTCCCGTCTGGGCGAGTACGGCCCCATCGTGTTGATCTCCGTACTGATGGTGCTCAGTTGGATCCTGGACGCTTTTAACCCACGCCTCGGCGAAATTGCCTTTATCGCCACTACGTTAGTCGGCCTGGCCCCCGTTGCCAGCAAAGCCTTACGTCTGATCCGCTCAGGCACACCGTTCGCCATAGAAACCCTGATGAGCGTTGCCGCCATCGGTGCGCTGTTTATCGGTGCCACTGCCGAAGCGGCCATGGTACTGCTGCTGTTTATGGTGGGGGAATTGCTGGAATCCTACGCGGCCAACCGTGCACGCCGTGGCGTGAAGGCGCTGATGGAACTGGTGCCGGAAGATGCCCTGCTTATCCAGGGGGGTGAACGCAAACGCGTTGCTGTGGCCAGCCTGCGCCCCGGTGACGTGATAGAAATCGCGCCCGGTGGCCGTTTGCCTGCCGATGCCGAATTGCTCAACCCGTTCGCCAGCTTTGACGAAAGCGCGTTAACCGGTGAATCCGTACCGGTAGAACGGCAGCAAGGTGAGAAAGTGGCTGCGGGTAGCCTGTCCGTCGATCAGGCCGCTCAGATGAAGGTCATTTCCGAACCGGGCAACAATGCCATCGACCGTATTCTGCAACTGATTGAAGAGGCCGAAGAGCGCAGAGCGCCGATTGAACGCTTCCTCGATCGTTTCAGCCGCTACTACACTCCGGCAATCATGTTGCTGGCTGTGGCAGTGATCCTGGTGCCACCGTTGCTGTTTGCCGAACCCTGGGAGATGTGGATCTACCGTGGCCTGACCCTGTTGCTGATCGGTTGCCCATGTGCCTTGGTAATCTCTACGCCAGCAGCGATTACCTCCGGCCTTGCCGCGGCAACACGCCGGGGTGCACTGATTAAAGGCGGCGCAGCTCTGGAACAACTGGGCCAAGTGCAGACCATCGCATTCGACAAAACCGGTACGCTGACCGAAGGTAAACCGACGGTGACCGACATACTGCCAGCAGATGGCCTCAGCGAGCAACAATTGCTGGCCATCGCAGCAGCTGTCGAGGCAGGTTCGCACCATCCATTGGCACAGGCCATCGTCAATCGCGCGGCGGAAAACGGGGCGGCATTATCGCTGGCCGAAGGCCGTCGAGCGTTGGCAGGCATCGGCGTTGAAGGGACTGTTGACGGTAAAACCATCCTGATCAGCGCCCCGGGCAAGTTGACAGAAAGCCAGTTAACCAACGAATGGCGTAGTCGCGTTGAGACGCTGGAGACGGCGGGTAAAACCGCGGTGGTGGTATTACAGGATGGCCAAGCTATCGGCCTGTTGGCATTACGTGACACTTTGCGCGGCGACGCCAAACAGGCGATTACCGAGTTGGCACAGCTAGGGATACGTGGCGTGATGCTCACTGGGGATAACCCACGCGCGGCGGCCGCTATTGCCAGTGAGCTGGGGATCGATTATCGCGCCGGGCTAATGCCGGAAGACAAAGTGAAAGCGGTAACCGAGTTGAGCAAGCTGCAACCCACCGTCATGATCGGCGACGGGATCAACGATGCTCCGGCGATGAAGGCCGCCAGCATTGGGATTGCGATGGGGAGTGGCACCGATGTCGCGCTGGAAACAGCGGATGCTGCCCTGACACACAACCGGTTGGTCGGCGTCGCAGAGATGATCCGTATCTCCCGCGCAACCCATGCCAATATTCGCCAAAACATTACCATTGCGCTGGGGCTGAAAGCGATCTTCCTGGTCACCACTCTGCTGGGGCTAACCGGCCTGTGGTTGGCCGTATTGGCAGACTCCGGTGCGACCGCGCTGGTAACCGCCAACGCTTTGCGGCTGCTGAGGAAACGCCAATAGTGTAGATAGACGGGCGTGGCATGCCGCGCCCAGTCAACAACGCTATGATTATTCGGGCAGGCCCTTGCGCAGCAGGTAGCGATACGGTGCCTGATCGGTTTCCTGTGCCACCAATGTGTGTTCCATAAAGCGGCAAAAACCCGGAATGTCGCGGGTAGTGGCCGGATCGTCGGCAATGATCAGCAACGTTTTACCGTTATCCATATGGCGTACGGTTTTACGCACCATCATTACCGGTTCCGGGCAGCGCAGCCCCAGCGCGTCGAGCGTCTGGTCTGCCTGGGCAAAAATGTCAGTCATGCATTTCTCTCGATCTAAAACGATCGGCGAACCCTCGCCGGATCTGATTACCCGCTAGTTTACGCCGGTAGTTTTTCTGCGCAAGGCACGTTAACGTTTGCGTTAAATTTAACCATTGCATTGAATACGCAAACGCGTACCATGTCGCCGCGCAGTTAAAAATGGGTTCCCTCACCCCATAACCTAAAAAGGCTACATCATGTATTCGTTTACCGATCGACAACGCTTAATCGCGTTGATTTGGCTATCGCTATTCCATATTGCCATCATTACCTCCAGCAACTATCTGGTGCAGTTACCGATCAGCATTTTCGGCTTTCACACCACCTGGGGGGCCTTCACTTTTCCGTTTATCTTCCTGGCCACTGACCTGACCGTACGGATCTTCGGTGCCCCATTGGCGCGCAGGATTATCCTTGCCGTCATGGTCCCGGCGCTGTTTATTTCCTATGTGATCTCGACCGTGACTTTCCAGGGTGAGTGGCAGGGCTTTGCCGCCTTGGCCAGTTTCAACCTGTTTGTAGCGCGTATCGCCGCCGCCAGCTTTATGGCGTACGTACTGGGCCAGATCCTGGACGTGCAGGTGTTCAACCGCCTGCGTCAACGCAGCGCCTGGTGGGTTGCTCCCGCGGTAGCCATGTTCCTGGGCAATATCAGCGATACCCTGGCATTCTTCTTTATCGCCTTCTACAAAAGCAGCGATCCTTTTATGGCCGCCAACTGGGTGGAAATCGCGCTGGTGGATTACAGCTTCAAGGTGCTGATCTGCCTGGCGTTCTTCCTGCCAATGTACGGTGTGCTGCTCAATATGCTGCTCAAACGTCTGGCAGAACGCCAACCGGCCAATCAGTTGCAACCGAGTTAAGTTAGTATGGGCAGTCTGACTTTATGGAGACTGCCCATGCGATTAATCACCCGCCAAGCTACACTTGAAGAAATCCACCGTCTCTACCTGACTATTCCTGAATTTGGCAGTCTGCATAGCCTGAGCGATTTGCAACAACGCGTCGCAGATAGTCCCACTCACGGCTTGATTGCTGAAATTGATGGCCAGGCGGCCGGTTTTAAACTCGGCTATCAAACCGGGCCGGGGGAGTTTTACAGCTGGCTGGGGGCGGTTTTACCTGCCTTTCGCCGTCAGGGCGTTGCTCAAGCTCTGCTGGTGGAACAGGAGCACTGGGCCCGCACACAGGGCTATCAGCAGCTATGGGTCAAAACCCGTAATCAGTTCCGCGCCATGCTAATAATGCTAATTAATCACGATTATCAGATTTTCTCTCTGGAAAAGAGAGGCGAAGTGGCCGAGTATCGTCTATTACTTAAAAAAATCTTGTGACATCGTCTCATCGGTCATTCGGCGCTGTCATACGACCAAGAAACTCTACCTGTAAAGGAATAAGGAATACCAGATGCGTAAAGTAACAAAATTGATGGGTATCAGCCTGTTAGTGCTGGGCCTCGCGGCCTGTGATGGCGCGACCAAAGACAGCAAAGCACCAGCAGACAGCGCAGCGGCCAGCGTCCCAAGTGGACAACAGGTGAGTTTATTGGATGGCAAACTGACCTTTACCCTGCCGAACGGTTTGGCCGATCAGAGCGATAAGCTGACCAACCAGCCGAGTAACGTGCACATCTATGCTGACGGCAGCAACCAACGTGCGGTGATCGTGATCGTTGCAGATAAAGCGGCAGCAAGCGATCTGGAAACTCTGGCTAAACGTATGGAAGAACAGCAACGCTCCCGCGATGCCAACCTGCAGGTCATCACCAACAAAGCGGTTGAAATTAACGGTGCGTCAATGCGCCAACTGGATACCGTGATCACCGTTGCTGGCCAAAAAGCCTACTCTGGTGTACTGCTCGGTATGATGCCAGATGGTAAGCAAGTGACCCTGCAAATCACGCTGCCAGCAGATAACCAGCAGCAGTCGCAAGACGTGGCGGCAGGCGTGTTCAATACGGTTAAAATCAAGTAGTAACGGCTGTGGGCCAGTACGCTGGCCCGTTCAACGCGTTACGCTAATGCCTGTGCCAACAGGGTGATCGGATGTTCACAGCGCTTGCTGGTGGACATTTCGATCTGCCATTTGCAGGTTTCACAGTCGGTGATAACCATATCCACCCCGCTCGCCTCAATCTGGCGAAATAGTGAGGCCCCAATGCCTTGCGAGGTTTCATAGTTTTCCGACTTGAAGCCGTAAGTGCCGGCGATGCCGCAGCATTGCGAATCCAGCACCACCAACTCCAGCCCGGGGATCTGCCGCAATAGCTCCAGCGTATAGGCCGTCCAGCCCATTTTCTCCATATGACATGGCGTGTGGTAAGCCACTCGCAACGGTGTCCGTTTGAGCGGCAAGGCGCGCCCTTCGCTGAGCAGACGGTAGAGATAACGTGTAGCCAGTTCCACTCGTTCGCGCACCGCCGAGGTGTCTACGTCCAGCAAATGCGGATACTCGTCACGCAGGGTGAACGTGCAGCTCGACGAAGTGGCCACCACCGGGATGCCTTTACTCAGCACCGCATCATGCAGTGACTCCGCATTCACTTTGGCCTGTTTCTTTGCCTGCTCAATAAAGCCGTTGGCAATTAATGGGACACCGCAGCATTTCTCACGTTTGAGCAACTGCACACCAATGTCCATGGCGTTAAACACCTTGATCAGATCTTTACCCAGCTGTGGGTGGTTGTAATTGACAAAACATCCGTGGAAGAACGCGACCTGCTCGGCATAGCTCTGCTGTTGCGCTGCCTGCTGGCGGTACCAGCGGCGGAAGGTGCCAAACGAGTATTTTGGCAGTTCACGCCGGTGGTCAATCTTCAGTGCCTTATCCAACAGCTTGCGCACCGGTTTCAGGCTGGTAGTGGCGTTAACAATCGGTGCAAACGGCGTCGAAAGCGTGCCCATGATGTCGGTGTGGCTGAGGATAGCATCACGCAGCGTCGGTTTGCTCTGGCTGAAATTGGCTCGGGCGCGTTGGATAATGTCGCCGATCTTCACGTCGGAAGGGCAAGCCACTTCGCAGCGTTTACAGTTGGTGCAATACTTCAGCGCTTCATCATACAGTGCCGGATCTTTCAACCGCAGGCGTTCCCCATCCGGCCCGGCCTGTTTTGGCCCCGGATAAAGCGGGTTGGCCTTGGCAACCGGGCAATAGGTGGTGCAAACGGTACATTTGATGCAGCTCTCGAAGCTGTTGTCTGTTGACACGCTCATGCTAAAACCTCCTGTGCCAGGATCTGTTGGGCAACGTGCAGTGCACCGAGCAACGAAACTCCGGCGCCACAGCCCTGCTGCAACGGATCATAACCGCCAGCCACGGCACCGATGGCATACAGATTGGTCATCGCCTCACCCTGCTTCAGCGCCCGCAGGGCCGCATCGGTCTGGACCCCGAATTGCAGATAGGGCTGCGGGGCAAACAGATTAGGGTCGCTCCAGTCTGCGCGTTCGGCTTTGCTATACACATCCAGGCCAAACACCGGTTCGCGAACGCCATCAAAGGCAGCCACCAAACCGTTACTGAAAAAGCTGCCGCTGGCCAACACCACATGCTGTGCCCGCAGCGGAATATCGGTGTGATTGCGGGTATACAGGCCAGTGACGCGCTGCCCATCGAAACTACCTCGCAATACGCTATCGCCCGGCATAAACACGCCACCCAGTTGCTGCAAGCGCTGGCGCAATGCCTGATGCAACCGCATACCGAGTACGGAAGGCGGCAGCGTTGGCAGCAGGTACACCGGCTTACCCACCAACTGACGCAGCGTGGTCAGCGGTTCGTCATCTTCTAGTCCCAGGCAGGCTGGCAGCAAAATGGCCTCAGCGTCCCCTGCCTGGCGCAGCACTTCTTCTGCCAGTAGTGCCAAATGTTCTGGCAGATCCAGCACGCGGGCTATATTCACCGCCCGGAATTCACTAGGGTTATTACGTAGGCGATCGAGAACTGGCAGATGCATAAAGGCGACTTCCGCCTTGAGGTCCTGCTCCTGCATCAATGAGCTGGCCGCCATCTGCGGTTGGAAATCCAGAAATCCTTCAATCCCCAGCACGGCGATATTCTGCCATGGCAGCTTGCCGCCCAGGGGAGAAACCGGGATCGCCTGCGGACTGAGCCAGGTGGCACGGCGAGTCCCAAGTGGCGTCACGCGCAGATGGTTTTGGCTGCTATCGCCCTGCATCTGCCACCCGCAACGCTGTAGCAATTGCTCGGCTTGCGTTGCCAGCGCGGCTACCTGCGTGGCTCCCATCAGGCTGTAAGGATGCTGAGGGGCCTGTTGCGCCAGTTCAGGCAAAGCAGACAAGGGTGATGACACCGGAGTGCCATCGGGTAAATGAGCCAGCAGATCGAGCGAGCCGGAAGAGAAATAGAGCGCACTTTGGCCGGAACTGACCACTGCGCAGCGTTTGCCCTGCTCGGCTAACCGGATAGCGCAGCTCATCCCGGCCAGGCCACCGCCAATTACCACCGCATCAAATTGCATCATCCGCCTCCTGCTTGGCATCACCCTGCGCATCTAACCCACATAGCCCTTGATATACCCAACTGGTGAACTCGCTCTCCCGCAGCGCATCCCCCCAGGCAATTGGCCGGACACCTTTCCAGCGTTCATTGAGGAAATGGGACAGTTGGGCGATGGATTGCTGCGGAGTCACCACGTTAAACCGCGTCAACAAACCCGCTGCGCGGCAGGCGCACAGCTCACCCTGGCAGGTTCCCATGCCAACGCGGGTACGGCGGCGCAGATCGACCAGATTGTTGACGGTAAGAGAATCCACCGCATAACGCACCTCACCGGCGGTCACCGCTTCACACTCGCATACCAGGCTATTGTCCAGCCGGTTGCCAGCAGGCACCAGGCTGGCGCGATCGCCATGACGATACACCGCCGATCCACGGATGCTGGCAGGCAGTGAAACCACGCTACGCACCGTTTCTTCGGCGCTCTGACGGGAGCCGGGCAATGCCACTTCCGCCGTAGTGCAAGCGCTATCGATGCCCAGCTTGGCGCAGACCAGATCGGTGGCCCATTCGGCCATCAGCCGGTAGGTCATCAGCTTGCCGCCGGTAATGGTGATAAAACCCTCCAACCCATCGCGCGCCGCATGGTCAAGCAGCACGATGCCACGGCTGACGTTGCGCCCAGAGGGATCGTCATCGCTGGCGACCAGTGGCCGCACGCCCGCATAGGCACGCAAAATACGCGTTTGCGCCAGTTTCGGCGACAACAGCGTGCCTTCGCGGATCAAGATATCCACTTCCTGTGGCGTCACCACCATGTTGTCAATCTGGTCGTAATCGATATGGGTGGAGGTGGTGCCAATCAGCGAGATGGTGTCGCCAGGCACCAGAATGTCGGCATCCGCTGGTTTACGGCAGCGGTTGATCACCATGTTATTGATGCGATGGCCCAGGATCAGCAACGCCCCTTTGGCAGGGAACATGCGGATCCGCAGATCGGCATACTCGGCAATTTGCTGGCCCCAGATCCCGGCGGCGTTGACCACCACCTGCGCATGAATGTCGTATTGTCGTGCCGCCTGATGGTCGAAAACGCTCACGCCGGTAACGCGATCGCCAGTGCGTAGCAAACCGGTAACCTGATGATAGGTAAGGATCTGTGCGCCATGCTCACGCGCATCAAGCATGTTGGCCGCCGTTAAGCGGAAAGGATCCACGGTGCCATCAGGCACTCGTACCGCACCGATCAAGGCCGGGTTGGCCGCAGGCTCCAGGCGTAATGCCAATGCGGGGTCAATGGCTTCGGCTTCGATCCCGGCGCTGTGGCAGGCTGTAATGAACTGCTGCTGAAAATCCAACGAATCCTGGGGCAAGGTAATAAACAGGCCATCGGTGCGTTCGATACAGTGGTGGGCAATACGTTTGAGGATACGATTTTCTTCAATGCATTCGCGTGCCGATTCACCATCGGTGACCGAATAGCGCGCCCCACTGTGCAACAACCCGTGGTTACGGCCAGTGGCGCCGGTCGCAATGTCATGCCTTTCCAATAAAATACAGCGCAGGCCACGCCGCGCACAGTCACGGGCAATTCCCGCACCGGTAGCGCCGCCGCCAATAATGATCACGTCCGTTTCGGTGATGGCTGAGTTGTTGCTCATCATGCCCCCAGAGCCTGTGGTTATGGCCCTATTTAGCCACAGTCAGTAGGGTCTTTGTTTGATAAGGAACAATAACGAACAGAAAACGAAAGTTTTATGACCTTTAAAAACCATGAATGTGACCAATATCACGCAATTATGCTATTTAGCCATTTCAAAATGTTAACCTATCACTCAAAATGCGCCACAGTTTCATAAAAGTGTAACAAATGCGCCATCCATCACGGTGATACCGGGTGGTTTTCACTAGCATTGCGCTCGTTATGGAACATTTAACAACACATCAGGTATCCGCAATCATCTTCAGGACAGTCGTTTCCTGCTGATGCAATAAACAGATAAAGCCATCGGAGGCGCTCAATGTTGAGTATTTTTAAGCCAGCCGCACACATTTCCCGTGTGCCAGTCGATAAGGTAGATCCGCTCTACCGCAAACTGCGCTGGCAAATATTTATGGGGATCTTTTTTGGTTACGCTGCCTACTATCTGGTGCGTAAAAACTTCACCCTGGCGATGCCGTATCTGATCGATCAGGGCTTCAGCCGTGGAGACCTGGGCTTTGCGCTGTCGGGCATCTCCATCGCCTACGGGTTCTCCAAGTTCATCATGGGTTCGGTTTCCGACCGTTCCAACCCCCGCGTCTTCCTACCCGCCGGCCTGATCCTGGCCGCTGCCGTAATGCTGTTCATGGGCTTTGTGCCTTGGGCAACCTCCAGCATTGCCGTGATGTTCGTGCTGCTGTTCCTGTGCGGCTGGTTCCAGGGCATGGGGTGGCCACCTTGTGGTCGTACCATGGTGCACTGGTGGTCACAGAAAGAGCGTGGCGGTATCGTTTCGGTATGGAACTGTGCTCACAACGTGGGTGGCGGCCTGCCTCCGCTGCTGTTCCTGCTGGGTATGGCCTGGTTCAACGACTGGCATGCTGCGCTGTATATGCCTGCCTTCGGTGCGATCCTGGTGGCGCTGATTGCCTTTGCCTTGATGCGTGATACCCCACAATCTGTTGGCCTGCCACCGATTGAAGAATACAAAAACGACTACCCGGATGATTACAGCGAAGAAGCGGAAGAAGAGCTGACAGCCAAGCAAATCTTCATGCAGTACGTGCTGCCAAACAAACTGCTGTGGTACATCGCGATCGCCAACGTGTTCGTATACCTGCTGCGCTACGGCATCCTGGACTGGTCACCGACCTACCTGAAAGAAGTGAAACACTTCGCGCTGGATAAGTCCTCCTGGGCCTACTTCCTGTACGAATACGCCGGTATCCCAGGCACCCTGCTGTGCGGCTGGATGTCGGACAAAGTGTTCAAAGGCAACCGTGGCGCCACCGGGGTGTTCTTCATGGTGTTGGTGACCATCGCCACCATCGTTTACTGGCTGAACCCAGTAGGCAACCCAGGCATCGATATGGCCTGTATGATCACCATCGGCTTCCTGATCTATGGTCCGGTGATGCTGATCGGCCTGCACGCGCTGGAACTGGCACCGAAGAAAGCGGCAGGTACCGCCGCAGGCTTTACCGGTCTGTTCGGTTATCTGGGCGGCTCGGTCGCTGCGAGCGCCATCGTTGGTTATACCGTTGACTACTTCGGTTGGGACGGCGGCTTTATGGTGATGATCGGCGGCAGCATCGGTGCGGTGATCCTGCTGGTTCTGACCATGATCAGTGAGAAGAAACACCACGCAGAAATCGCGGCCAAACGCGGTTAATCGTGACCACGCTTTAACATGATCGAATCTAAGGGCCGCTTTGCGGCCCTTTTCTTACCCCTCAACCTACAACATGGAGCACCACAGAATGCGGACTCAAACCAAAGCCCTGCTGACAGGGATCATTCTTGCTACTTCAATGCTCAACGCCGCCCAGGCTGCGGATAAAGTGGTTATCGCTCACCGCGGTGCCAGCGGTTACCTGCCGGAACATACGCTACCGGCCAAGGCGATGGCCTATGCGCAGGGTGCCGACTTCCTTGAGCAAGACCTGGTGATGACCAAAGACAATGAGCTGGTGGTACTGCACGACCACTATCTGGATCGCGTCACCGATGTCGCCGAACGTTTCCCTGACCGGGCGCGTAAAGATGGCCGCTACTATGCCATCGACTTTACCCTGCCCGAGATCAAGTCGCTGAAGTTCACCGAAGGTTTTGATATCAAGGACGGTAAGCAGGTACAAAGCTACCCGGGTCGCTTCCCAATGGGCAAATCCGACTTCCGCGTCCACACCTTCCAGGAAGAAATCGAGTTCGTTCAGGGCCTCAACCATTCAACCGGCAAGAACATCGGCCTGTACCCGGAAATCAAGGCCCCCTGGTTCCACCAGCAGGAAGGGAAAGATATCTCCAGCAAGGTGTTGGACGTGCTCAAGCAATACGGCTACACCAGCAAGAGCGACAACGTCTACCTACAGTGCTTTGATGCCAACGAGTTGAAACGCATCAAGGATCAGCTGGAACCCAAAATGGGGATGGATCTGAAGCTGGTGCAGCTGATTGCCTACACCGACTGGAACGAAACCTACGAGCAGAAGGCCGATGGCAAGTGGGTCAACTATGACTACGACTGGATGTTCAAACCGGGCGCGATGAAAAAGATCGCCCAGTATGCCGACGGCATCGGGCCGGACTATCACATGCTGATCGTCGAAGAAAAATCCAAGCCGAACCAGATCGTACTCACCGAGATGGTCAAGGACGCTCATGCCAACAATATGGCGGTGCACCCTTACACCATCCGTGCCGATAAGCTGCCGAAATACGTCACCGACGTGAACCAGTTGTTCGACGCAATTTACAATCAGGCGGGCGTTGACGGCGTGTTTACCGACTTCCCGGATAAGGGCGTCCAGTTCCTGCAAAAGCAGGGGCAACATAAGTAACGCCTCCCGACCTCCCCGCCGGATTGCCCGGTGGGGATCAGGACCAGAGCGGTTGTAACAGCAAAGCGCCCACATAAATGCCGATGCCGAATGAGGCATGGGCAATCAGGCTACGCAGGCGGGCAACATTCGGCTGCGGTGTTCTGGAGGCTGCAACACCAAAGCCGAAGCCAGGCTGCATCAGGAAAAACGGCGCTACCACGCTGATCAGCCCCACCGCCAGAGCGGGCAGGAACGTCGGTTGTTCAAGCCAGCCAGTCCCCATGATGGCGAGAAATAGCCAGCTAAACGCGATCCCAATCAGATAGTGTGCACCCCAGCCCATCACAACTTCGCCTTTCACCGGCGTTGCCTGCACAATAGTGTGATGAACTAGCCTGCCGCCTGGCATATGGCCGATCCAACGCCCGACTAGTCGGTAGTTGAGTGAAGGAATATTGAACAGGCGCTTTTGCCCTATTGCCCACAGATCCATCACCACAGTCGCAGCGATCCCAAGTACAGTGGCGTGCAATAACATCTCCATCAAGCGACCCTTTTCTGCTGGCTAGTGATAGCCGGTTTTGATATTCTAACATTCAATGAATTAATTGAATGATGATTTAATGAGGGCAGTATGTCAACACTCAGTGATGATAGCCAACGTCTGGTGTTTAATGAGTTTGCCGAAATCACCCGCTCACTGGGCAATGCGCATCGCCTGATGCTGCTCGAGCATATCGCGCAGGGGGAAAGGCCGGTAGAAAGGCTGGCCGAACTGGCCGGGCTGACGATCGCCAACGCATCTCAACATCTGCAACACCTCAAACGCGCCGGTTTTGTGCAATCACGCCGAGAAGGAAAACACGTTTACTACCGTTTGGGGGAGGGGCCAGTGCAACCGCTGTTGGCCGCAATCCGCCAATATGTAGAGTACCGCCATCATGAGATTGGCACCTTTGTCGCAGACGCCCTCAACCAACGTGAGCGCCTAGAGTCCATTTCCCGCACCGAGTTACTGCGCCGGCTTCAAGAAGGCGATGTCACCTTGCTAGACGTTCGGCCAGCAGATGAGTTCGCCTCCGGCCATCTGCCCAACGCAATTAATATCCCGGCAGAAGAGCTGGCAAGCCGACTGCCCGAATTACTCAAACAGCAAGAAGTGGTGGCCTACTGCCGCGGGCCTTACTGTGCGCTGTCGCTCAATGCCATGCGGACGTTACGCACCAACGGCTTTACCGCCCGTTGTCTGGAAGATGGCTTTCCAGAATGGAAAGCAGCCGGACTGGAAGTGCAAAACGACAGGTAGGCTTGATAATTTCTCACGCTGACAATAAAGCGCCCCTCGCCTTGCTTATTGCCCCACGTGATGAAAGGATACTGACGTCGGCGATTAATAAGGAAAAGCGATCGTGGAACGTTCAGTATTACTGCATCATATTAAAACGTCATGTTATGCCCTGTCCGCCATCGTGCTAACCGGTTGGGTCACCGATGCGCTGAACGAGGGGCTGATTTTCAAGATGATATTGCGTTTCTTCCGCCCGGAGGATGTTGAGCGTTATTCACATCCGTTTACCGATTTAACCAGCTTCTTCATCTGGTTCATCCCGCTACTGTTTACCACGTTGCTGCTATTACTGGCCTCGGTCATGACGCTACACCACGTTAAAAAGCCGCATCTCTACCGCATTACCAAGAAGAAACCGCTGCTGCACGGCCCGCATGTGGCTGGCACCCCAGCACTTGGGCAGGTCGCGGCCTTTTTGCAGACCTATGCCACCGCTGAACGGCTCTCGCTGCTGCTCCCTCAAGGTTTGCAGCAACAATATCAGCGTGAATTGCGGGATATTGAGGGGAATAACAGCGTGGATATCTACCTGCTGAAGGAAAACGATGACCTGCAGAAAATTGCGCTGGAGCTGGAGCAGTGGGTGAAAAAAGCGCTAAAAAACCAGCCTGTTGAAAACACCAACCGCCTGTTCATTGATATTACCTACGCCACACCGGTGCGCAGCGCCGCCGCTTTATTTTGCAGCCTGGATCAGGATATAGAGCTTATCCAGGGTACCCCTGACGGCAAATTATCGTCGTATGATTTGGTCTGTAAGGTTCAGGAGTGATCCTCACCGTTGCCCATGCAGCTTGGCACGAAACGCGGGGGCCAACAGGTAGTCCATACACCAGCGGCTAACCTTGCCCATACCGTCGGAGCGGGCAGCGAAAAAGATCTGCGTGGCGTGTTTATGCTCCTGCATCGGTTTTTTCACCAAAGAACCCGCATTCAGCAACGGGAGCGCCAGATGATGCGGCACATAGCCAATGGCGACGTTACGCTGGATCAGCTCAATGGCGGTGGCAAAATCGGGCACAAACATCGGCTTTTGCCCTTCCAGCAGCCAGGCCTGCTGCGGCACGAAGTTAACGGCGGTATCACGAATACAGATCGCCGGATATTGGCGCAGTTCGGTGTTCTGTAACGGCTGAACCTGGATCGCCAGCGGGTGCTGCGGCCCCACCACAAAATCCCATTCCAGATGGCCGATCGATTCGCTGACGATCCCTTCGCTACTCGGCACCGCATGCGGCGCACCGATCACCAGGTTGGCCCTTTTGCCGTACAACGCGTCCCAGCAGCCGTTATACACCGCGGTATCAATGGTCAAACGGGTGGAGGGGAACGCCAGCTCAAAGGCGCAGACAAACTCGACGATCGCCGAACGCGGGATAATATTGTTTACCGCAATCGTCAGCTCCTGCTCCACGCCGCTATGGATCAGCGCGGTATTGCGCCGCAAGGCGTCCAGATCATTGAGGATGGTTTTGCTGTGCTGAACGAAATACTCGCCCGCCGGAGTAAGCTCGATATAGCGACCTTTGCGCAGGAACAGCTCGACCCCGAAACTTTCCTCCAGCTTTTTTACCGTGTAGCTGATCGCGGAAGGGACTTTATTCAGGTGCTCGGCGGCGGTGGTAATGCTCTGGTATTTGGCAACCAGATGAACAACGCGTAAAGCTTCGTCGGAGATAAACATAATGGTTCCCTGAGAGCGTGCCACCAGCAAGGCTGCCAGCTCAAGCGCTGGCAGTCCGTTCATTATGTTCAATTATACGCGATTATTTCTGCCGGCCTATTCTGCTTAGTAACGCGTAGCCCACGCAAGCCACCAGGATGGAATCCACAGAAGGAATAGTGGTCAGAGTGAAGATGCCATTAACGGTCATAAAGCCGACGGCGGAACCGGCTACCCAGGCCACGAAGGTCAGCAACTTGATCTGCGGTTCGGCAGCCAACACGCTTTCCTGATAGCCGTTCCGGCGATACAGGAAGAAGTCCGCAATATAAATCCCAGCCACTGGCGGCGTGGCAATCCCCAGGAATAACAGAAACGGGATAAACCAGGTCATGATATCCATGCTGCCAACAATCGCCGCAAGAATGCCCAACACCAGCGTAATCTGCCATTTAGGGAAACGAGTCAACAGAGTGGAGACCACCAGCGTTCCCTGGAACATATTGCCCGCATTACCCGTGATACAGGCAAACACCAACAACAGGGCCGCAGGTAATACCGAACCGAATGCTGCCATCGCCGCCAGTAATGAACCTTGCCCGCTCAAGGCACTTGGCGTTGCTCCAGCCCAATACAGCAGCGGATAGGCAACCAGGAAGGTCAGCAACGCGCCGATCAGGGCATGCTTGCGGTTATGCACAAAGCTGCCGAAATCCGGCAGGGTGGCAACCAGCACAATAATCGTCCCCACGAAGGTAGAAACCGCCACACCGGTGTTCATGCTGCCAACGCTCTGCACCAGTTCCACCTGCCCGTGCGTCGCCACATACAGGATATAGCACAGCACCAGCACAATGATCGGCACTGCAATTTGTGCCACTTTACCCAGTACGGCAAAACCAAAAGCGGTTGAGGCGACAAAGATACAACAGCCGATAACCACCAGCAGTGGGATCGGCAGGTTCATCCCATGTTGTGCCAACAGATCATGCACCGAGTGGCCGAACATATTGGCCGTCACGGCAATCCAGCCGAACAGGCTGATGGCCATCAGGATATTAATGGCGACCGCCCCACGTTCACCGAAAGGATATTTCACGATGCCATAGGTGGGCAGCCGGGCCTTTTCCCCCACGCTGATAGTAATAGCGGCCAGCACCGCCAGGATCAACCCACCCAATGCCAGCACGGTGATCAGGCTGGAGTGAGAGAGTTGGCTACCCAGGCTGGATGAGGAAAGCAGCACCGGAGTGACCGCAATCCCCAACAGGATCATCGCAATATGAAACCCAGAGGCCGTATTGATGCTTTCGTCTGTCTTACGCATACATGACTCCTTGTAAGTAAAAACGGCATTCGACTCAACCCGTGAAGGCCTCACCGGTATACTGCCGCCAGCTGCCGTGCTCGGTGATTTCCCTTTGTCCTTCCACCAGCCAAGGCTCTGCCAATACTCCCAGCACCTCGCTGCCATCGCTCAATCTCACCTTACCGATCGCCAGCCCGGCGGGCTCACTCAGCAGCAGGGTGGCAAAAGAAGCCATCGGCAGCTCCCAGATTTCCAGGGCAACAGAAACGCCACCTTCCATCACCCGGATCATGCCTGGGTGACGATCGTTAATACTCCACAGCCGGTAATGGGCATCGGTTTGATCCTCACGCACAAACACGCCACCGGCCTTGGTCATGTTGCCGTTCAGTTCCAGACCACGCATCAGGGTGCCGTTTACCGCCACCAAAGTTGTCAGGCTCATTGTTTTCTCTCCTAATGGGTTATGACTTAATCCAGGTGCCGGTCTGGTGATTCAGCGCAGCCTTAATCGCCTGCGGGCTGGTGATCAGCCCCTGGCCGTTTTTTCCCTGTTGTTGGCTGTGCATAACAAATCCCAGGATGGCTTCGATTTTCGGCTGCATGCTGCCAGCGCCAAATTGCCCTTGTTGCAGCAGCTGTTGCGCCTGTTCGATACTCAACGTATCCAGCCATTGCTGCTGTGGCGTGCCGAAGTTAATCGCCACCTGCTCAACGCCAGTTGGGATCATCAATAGATCCGCCCCCAACTGCTCAGCCAGCAATGCCGATGCAAGATCTTTGTCGATCACCGCCTCCACGCCCTGCAACTGCTGATGCTCATCCCGCACGACCGGGATGCCGCCACCACCACAGGCGATCACGATGCAGCCCTGTGCCAACAGTTGGCCGATCACCTCACGTTCGATAATCTCCAACGGTGCCGGTGAAGGCACCGTGCGCCGCCAGCCACGACCTGCGTCTTCCATTACCGTCCAGCCCAGCTTTTGCTGACGATCCAGCGCCGTTTGGTGATCGAAGAAGGCACCGACCGGTTTGCTTGGATGCCGGAATGCCACGTCGTCGGCACTGACCAGAGTTTGCGTCACCAGCGCCACCACCGGCCGTTGAATACCACGGCGCTGAAGTTCGTTATGCAGGGCTTTCTGGAACATGTAGCCAATCGCGCCCTGCGTATCGCCAACGGCATAGTCCAATGGCACTGGCGCCACTTCTTCCACCGCCAACTCCGAGCGACGCAGGATAAAGCCCACCTGCGGCCCGTTGCCGTGGCTCAGTACCAGATCCCAACCGGCTTCGATCATCTCGACGACGTGTTCCACCGTTTCAATCACTGCCTGATACTGATCGGGAATGCTGTTGTGCCGATCGCTCTGGATCAACGCGTTGCCACCAACGGCGACTACCGCTAAAGGTCTGCTCATACCCGATCTCCTGCTGGCAGTGACTGGGCCAACGCCTGAATGGCCTCAACAAAACAAGGCATCGGTGCGGTAGTGATCCCGGCACCAATCTGCCCGACCCCGGCCTGTTTGTGGGCGATACCGGTATTAATTACCGGCAGGATCTGGCGGTCAGCCACCTTACGGGCATCAATGCCAGCCGCCGTCGGCGCAAAGTTCAGCGCTGGTAACGTGAAGGCCGGGTTAGCGCCGAGGGTGATGAACTGCATACGACGGCTGTTATTGGTTGCATCCGCTGGTGTACCACCCACAAATTTCACGATGGCCGGTGACGAGGCCATGGCGAATCCTCCAACCCCTGCGGTTTCGGTGATGGCGCTGTCCCCCAGATCGGCGGCGGCATCGTCAACACCGTAGCCAGGGAAGAACAACCCTTCAACCGCGTTGGCCGGAGCCTGGAACCAGCGATCGCCGGTCCCTGACAAACGAATACCAAAATTGACGCCATTGCGGGCCATAACGGTGACCATCGAGCTGTAAGGCACGCCGGTCGCGGCATCCATCATCGCTTTACAGGCCGCCATCGAGAGGTTGAGGAAGAAGTGATCGTTGCCGGTAATAAACGCCACCACGCGCTGTAGCGTTTCCAGCGGCAGGTTGCAGGTCAGCAGAGCCGGTACCAGGCGTTTAATCAGCAGGCCCGTGGCGGCAGAGTTGCGGTTATGTACCTCATCCCCCATATGCAGCGCCTGCGCCATCAATGGCTTCAGTTCAAGTTCGCCCATCTGGCGCACTGCGGCCTTTAATGCCGGAGCCAGCTCTTGCTTCATCCATTGCAGGCGTTGCAACACTTCTTCATTGTTGGCGCCAAAGCGCAGCACTTTGCCCAGTCCTTCGTTGAAGTTGCTGAACGCCCGCTGGCCATTGGTTTTGTTCTCTATGACCCATACCGGCATCGAAGGGCTGATAATGCCCGCCATCGGGCCAACCGCCTGATGATGATGGCAAGGTTCGAGATCAATCTGCCCCTCGGTAACCAGGCGTTCGGCGGCCTGGTGGTCATTGGCCCAGCCTTCGAACAGGATCGCGCCAACGATCGCCCCTTTCACCGGGCCACACATATCTGGCCAGGCAATTGGCGGACCAGAGTGCAGGATCAACTTACGCTGTGCCATCGCAGGGATAGCCTCGCTGGCGCTCATCACGTCAACCAATACCGGCTGGGCGCTGAGGTAGCGTTCAAAAGCGATCTGGTTGGCCTGCTCAACCAACGGGTGGCGGGTCAATGCCGCCAGATCCAATCCGGCCTGGACGTTGCCCAATGCTGGTGGCTGCCAGTGCAGAGCCACCACGTCCCCCTGAGCCTGCTGCAAGTTGTCGGCAAAACCGGCCAGCCCGGCGTTAACCACTTTCAGTGGCTGCTGAAATAATGGGTTCATGCTGTTTCTCCGTTTTTCTCAGCCTGAATATGAGCCACCTGACTGGCCCACAGCGCCGCCTGGGCGTTGCAACCGGCTACCAGGACGCCAGCCTGCTGTAAAGCAGCAATCTGACGTGAGCGTTGTTGAGGATCGGCCTCGGTGCCGCAGACGTGGGCAATCAGTAACGGCCCGTTCTGGCGGCGGTGTTGGTTCAGAACCGTAAGCAGTTCGGTAGCCGGTTCTGCCGCTGCGCCATAGCCCAGCACCAGATCAAACAACACCACGGCGGTATCCGTATCGTTAAGTTCCGCCTCAATGCGCTGGTTGCGCAGAGTGGGGTCGATCATCGGGTGTGGCCGGCCGCGGGTGAAATCATCGTCACCCATATCGATCAGCGTATGCCCTTGGCTATGCCAGATATCCGTCAGCGTGGTGTTGCCTTTTACCGGGGTGTTGGAGGCAGCGCTGAACCCTTGCTGCTGGCATAACAACTGGCTCTCATAGCAGAAGGTGCCGCCTGCAAAAACGCCACGGATAGCATGACGAGCAGCAGATAGCGGGACGCAGGCCTGTTGCAGCATCTGCATATCCTGCGGTGAAATGACCGTCACCGAAGCCGGTGCAGAAATACCCTCAGACAACGCGACTGCGATCTCGGCCGCATCGGCCAAGGTGGATACCGCGGTGATCCCTGGACGGGTAATATCCTCAGGAGCCGCCCCCAGGAAGTTGACCACCACGGGTTTGCCACAGGCCTGCGCCCGCTCCAGAATGCGTTCGGCCACCGGACGGGCTGGCGGCTTGGAGATCAACACAATCACCTGAGTGGCCGGATCGGCTGCCAGAGCCTGTAACCCGTGCAGCATCGAGATCCCACCAATTTCTTCATGCAGATCGTGGCCGCCGGTGCCCAGCGCCTGCGAGATCCCGGCACCAAGCTGGTCAATACGGCAGGTCACCTCCTGCAAACCGGTGCCAGAAGCGCCGACAATACCAATCGAACCGGCTTTCACCACGTTGGCAAAACCCAGCGGTAGGCCGTTGATGATGGCAGTACCGCAGTCCGGTCCCATCACCAACAGGTTGTTGCGCTGGGCCAATAGTTTGATCTGTTTTTCCTGCTCCAGGCTGACGTTGTCGCTGAACAGCATCACGTTCATGCCTAAATTCAATGCCTTGATGGCCTCCGCCGCCGCGTAATCCCCCGGCACTGAAATCAGTGCCAGGTTGATATCGGGTTGAAGTTCCACAGCCATTTCCAAGCTCACCAACGGTGGAGTCTGTAGGCCATCCGAACCGCCTTCCACTGGCTTGCTGTTAAGCCGCTGATGAGCGATCTCCAACGCGTCGTTGCAGGCCGCCTGTTCGCCGCGTACGGCAATAATCAAATCGTTGGGGCCAGCCTTGCAGCCATCGTCCAATCCGGCATCGCGCAACTGGGCAAGGTTGGTTGCTGTCCCCATGACGACCGAAGCCTGTTCAATGCCAGGAAGCTGGCTGATTTGCGCCGAAATCTGCATCAGCGACACCGAGTCCTGATAGAGATTGGCAAAAACTTTATGCATTACACTCATCGCATTTACCTGTTCGAGATCTGCCCGCTTGGGGAATTCGGGCAAAAGGGTTCCGTGCTAAAAAATTAAATTTTTCAGCATGTTAAAATCTAGATATTCACTGCGCCGGGATCAGAGTGAGCTTCGCAGCGTTCTCAGGCCATGTAGCATCCCGGCTAAGCAGTCCACGCCGGATGAGGCGCCGAACTGCATCACCTCTAGCGCCGCGGCCTGCACCTGTGTGGCGGAAGTCGCCGTTGCCAATACGAATATTAACTGGCAGATCGGGGCCGAAAAGTGGCCCGCCAACGCGCGTGCCAGATAGTGCCTACTGATATCATTGGTGCAGGCCAACTGGTCGCCAATCAAGCTACGCAATGTGCTGTCATGGACGACAAGCTCGGAACGTTGCCGCCATGGCCACAGTGCTGCCATATAGCCCAACAGATAGTCATCGCCATCTGGCGTCAGCCCACGCCCGTAACCAATCAGCGCGCTCACTTCTGCTGTCAGCCGCTCAGGGCTGTCTAGCAACCGAAGTTGTACTGCACGTGGTGGCGAGTTGCGCAATGCGCCACTTTGTTCCACCCCGGGTAACAGTTGCAAGTCGCTTTCACAGGCGTGTTGGAGGCAATACTGGCCGAGTTGCCATGCCAACACCGCGTAATGGCTCAGAGCATTCAGCAGTGCCGGTTCTCCCGCATCCATCAACGTCGGCTGCCAACGGGGAGTATCGCCAAGCACCACGCTCCAACTTGCTCCTTGCAACACTCCATGGTGAAAAGTTGCAGGTTGCCCAATCTGAGCGTGACACCGCCAATCCCACTCACGACTCATCTGAATGCGGATAGCATCCGGCAGGTCTTGAAAATCACTGCTCAGCAGCGACAGCAGATAACCATCAGGATGGCGCAGATTCAGCGAGCGTTGGAAACAGCTGTGCACCTGAAGCCGAACGTGATCTACCAGCCTGTTGGCGGCCAGATAACCGACAGAAAGTGCTGAAAACGCCGTGCCTGCCATGCGCTTCTCCTGAACCGAAGATTACCGCAGACCATCCACAATGGCGGCAGCATCGCTGACCCAGCCAAAAATCGCGCCCTGCGCCTTGATCATCTCCAGTGCATACTTCTGGAATTCAGGGAAGTAAGAACCGACGCAGTCCTGCGGGATGATGCATTCAAAGCCACGGTCATTGGCTTCACGTACCGTGGTGGTGACGCAGACCTCGGTCGTCACGCCGCACACGATCAGCGTTTTGATACCGTGGTTTTGCAGGATCAGATGCAGGTCGGTCTGGTAAAACGCGCCTTTGCCTGGCTTGTCGATCACCGGCTCACCGGCCTGTGGGTAAAGTTCAGGAATGATGTCGTGGCCCGCTTCGCCTCGTACCAGGATACGGCCCATCGGCCCATGTGTGCCGATAAAGGTCTGGCCACCACGGGTTAATTTAGCGAGTGGGCAATCGGTCAGGTCGGCACGATGGCCTTCGCGGGTGTGGATCACCAGCAGCCCCTGACTACGCGCGGCAGCCAGCACCTTTTTACAAGGCTCGATCGCGCTACGTACCAAATAAACATCGTTGCCCAGTGCTTCACCAAAGCCCCCCGGTTCAACAAAGTCTTTCTGCATGTCGATCATCACCAGCGCGGTGCTGGCAGTAGCGAAAGGAAGGTCGAAGGGTTCTGCGTGAAAAGTTTTCTGTGTCATGGCGCATCTCCTGGATCGTTATTTTGCGGCCTGAGGGCCGGGAATTCTGGGGTCTGATCCGAGTATAAGGGGCTACGGCCGACAGCACAGATAAACGATTTTGCGTGCAGCAACGAATATTTTGCAGCAGGCAAATACCCCGACAATAAGTGTGAGATTAGCCATAAAGGGAGTTTTAGATGCAATTAAATTGATGCAGATGAGGGGATAGAAGCAAAAAAATCGTTGATGGAATGTGAGCTGAGTCGCTAGATGGGCGCAGCCAGCGAGACTGCGCCCCAATAACTTAAATCGAATACATTTTGCGCAGGTAGTGAGGCACGGCGTCGTCAACGTTGGAGCCAATCACTTCCAGCTCCGGCAGTTTGTCTTTCAGACGCTGTTGAGCATCCTGCATGATGCAGCCTTTCCCTGACATCGACAGCATTTCCAGGTCGTTCATACCGTCACCAAAGGCGATGCACTCTTTGAGCGAATAGCCGATGATCTTGGCCACCTCTTCCAACGCATGCCCCTTCGATACGCCACCGGCCATCACTTCCAGGCAGGTAGGGAACGAGAAGCTGACGTTGACCCGGTCGCCCCAGCGCGCGTTGATGGCATCTTCCAGCGGCAGCAGTTTTTCATGATCTTCGCAGGTGAAATACACCTTGCACACGCCATCGGTTTCCAGCAAGCCCGGCTCAAACAGCTGATACTTGAAGATGGACTCCTGGAAAAACTCTTCCTGCTCCGGGCTTTCACGGTTCATGAACCAGTCGTCGTTGCGGTAGACGTTGGTCAGGATATCCTGATTATCATGCATCATGTTATACAGATCGCGAGCGATATCCTCATCCAGGTTGTGGCTGAAGATCAGTTCACCGGCGGTGTTGTGTACCCGTGCACCGTTGGAGGTGATCATAAAGGCACTGATACCGAGATTATCGCGGATCTGGGAAACGTCGATATGGTGGCGGCCGGTAGCGAACACAAAGTGTACGCCTTGCTGCGTCAGCAGCTGCAACGTCTCTTTGGCGTACGGCGTCAGGGTGTGCTCAGGGGACAGCAGTGTGCCATCTAAATCGGAAGCAACGACGTGATACATAGCGATTTGTTCTAACCTCTAGTGGAGTGGTCGGCGGCAGCAGTACCACCTAAGTGCTGAGCAAAGAAGCGCAGGATTGCGTTCAGTGCCTCGGCGCGCATCGCGTCCCGTTCGAACAGGATCTCATGGCGAGCGCCTTTGATAACCCACGGTTTTCCCCCTTCACAAGGATGCCCCGCGTCTGACAGTGCCTGACAAAAAGCACGTTGGGAACGGTTGTCGACCACCCGATCCTCACCGGCCTGCAATAATAAAATAGGTGTGGTTATGTTAGCAGCCTGGGCAATAATCTGCTGCCCGGCCTGAATACTTTCCCTGACCCAGTGGTAGGTTGGCCCCCCTACCCGCAGTTCAGGATAATCGGCGTAATAGCGCAGGCTGCGGCGATAGCGCTCGCGGCTGTGGGTCAGCGTATTGACCACGTAGGGCAACGGCCGCCACTGCCCGGTGCCTACCGCGTAATAATCTCGCAGCCCCGGGCGTTTTTCCGCCCAGTTCAAGATGCCGTTGGCCATCCATCCAGGCATTGGCAGATAAATGCCAAACATCGGCGCGCAGAGTGCCGCGGCGGCAAACGCCTGTGGCTCACGCGCCAGAAACTGCGCCAGTATCGCGCCCCCCATCGAGTGCGCCAGAGCGACATGCTGCTGGTAACCCAAGGGTTTGACTTGCTGATGGTAAAACTGGGCAAAGTCGTCCACGTAGTCGGCAAAGTTTACCACATGCCCCCGGTGCGTATCTGCCAGCATCCGGCCAGACAGCCCCTGACCACGATGATCGATGATCATCACGTCATAGCCGCAGTGAAACAGATCGTACGCCACTTCCGGGTATTTGATATAGCTTTCGATGCGGCCTGGGCTTATCACCACCACCCGTTGGTGCTGCGGGGATGCAAAGCGCACAAAGCGGATCGGCACGTCACCGACTCCGATGAACTCACCCTCTTCGCGCTGCCGCCAAAAATCCAGCAACGGCCCGGTCGCGAAGGCAGAAAACTGCTTTTCACGGTTTAACCATTCAGCGGGATCGAGGGTGGATGACGTCATTGCCTGCCTTTTAACGGGATGTTCGGAGACTCAAATGTGATCTGTGGCACGAGAAATCATACTAGCGTATTGTGGATCGGTTCTGACAAAAACAGACTCTATTGTGGCACAAATTACGCTTTTCAGGGAGCCTTGCGATGACCTTAGACTGGTGGTTAACCTATCTGCTGACAACTCTTATCCTCAGTCTTTCGCCCGGCTCCGGTGCGATTAACACCATGAGTACCGGCATCAGCCACGGCTATCGCGGAGCGGCAGCGTCAATTGCGGGCCTGCAGGTTGGCCTGAGCATCCACATCGTGCTGGTGGGGATTGGTCTCGGCGCGGTAGTTTCCCAATCGCTGCTGGCCTTTGAGCTGCTGAAATGGTTTGGTGCGGCCTATCTGGTGTGGCTGGGTATCCAGCAATGGCGTGCCGCAGGCGCGTTGGATCTGCATACGTTGGCAGGCACCATGCCGCGCCGTCGTCTGTTTCGCCGCGCCGTGCTGGTGAATCTGACCAATCCCAAAAGCATCGTCTTCCTGGCGGCCCTGTTCCCGCAATTTATCATACCCAACCAACCACAGGCCGAGCAGTATGTCATTCTCGGCGTGACCACGGTGGTGATCGATATTCTGGTGATGATTGGCTATGCCACGTTGGCCACGCGCATTGCCGGTTGGCTAAAGACACCGCGCCAGATGCAGTTGCTGAACCGCATTTTTGGCTCGCTGTTTATTCTGGTGGCGGGATTGCTGGCAACGGCCAGAAAGGCATGAGAACACGATTCTAGGCGTTATTGTCGCAGGCAGTTTGCACACGGACAGTGCACAGGACCGGCAGCGTACGTTGAAGTACGTGAGGAGTCCGAGCACTGCCCGGGTTCAAAATGGCAAGTAAAATAGCCTAGCGCGTGAAGATCAGATGCAGGCCAAAACCGGTGAACAACACCCCGGCCAAACCGTCGATCCATTTCGCCATCCGCTGATAGCCCCGGCGCATGGCGGGCAACGCGAAAATGATCGCCACCAGGCTGAACCAGATAAAGGTTTCGGCGGTGATCAAGGTGAACAAACCCCAGCGCGCCCCAGCCCCAACATCCTCACCGACGAACAGCGAGAACACGCTACCAAAATAAATGACCGCCTTCGGGTTGGAAAGATTGGTGAGCAAACCGCGGATAAAGCTGCGGCCCGGCTTGGCTAACGCCACCTTCACTTCTTCTGTCGGCGCGGTTTGTGCGTTCTGCTTACGGGCAGAACGCAACAATTGCCAGCCCATCCAGCACAGATACAGCCCGCCGCCAACCATAATGATTTGATGCAGCCAGGCCATCTTTTGCAGGATCAGGTTCAACCCCAGCAGCGCTACGCCAGCCCAGACCATCACGCCGAGGGAAATCCCTACCACGCCCATCATCGCTTCGCGGCGGGAACGGCTGGCCGCGGTTTGCGACACAAAAAAGAAGTCCGGCCCTGGGCTCATCAAAGCAATGATATGCACCAGCGCTACCGTTAAAAACAACATCAGCATGAGTGATTATCCTTATTCGTCGTCACCGTCGAGGTGAGCACGGATCATCGCCATAAATGGCGCACCAAAACGTTCCAGCTTACGCTGCCCTACGCCGTTGACGCTCAACAACTCGCTGGCTCTGATCGGCATCTGTTCGGCCATCTCCAACAGCGTTGCATCGTTAAACACCACGTACGGGGGGATGTTCTCTTCGTCGGCAATCGATTTACGCAGCTTGCGCAGTTTGGCAAACAGTTTGCGATCGTAATTGCCGCCGTAGGATTTCTGGTTGGCGCTGCTGCGTACCTTGAGGCTCTGAATACGCGGCACCGCCAGCTGTAGCACGACCTCACCCCGTAACACCGGGCGCGCGGCTTCAGTCAGTTGCAATGCCGAATGCATCGCAATGTTCTGGGTAATAAAGCCCAGATGGATCAGTTGGCGCAGCACGCTGGTCCAGTGTTCGGTGGTATGGTCGCGGCCAATGCCGTACACCGGCAGTTTTTCATGACCAAACTCGCGAATACGCTGATTATTGGAACCGCGTAACACTTCCACCACGTAGCCAATGCCGAAGCGTTGCCCGACGCGGCCAATCGCCGACAGCGCCTTGCGCGCATCATCCAGGCCGTCATAACGCTTAGGCGGATCGAGGCAGATATCGCAGTTGCCACAGGCTTGCTGCTTGCCTTCACCGAAGTAGTTCAGTAACACCAGACGGCGGCAGGTTTGCGCTTCGGCAAATGCCCCCATGGCGTTGAGCTTATGGCGCTCGATATCCAACTGCTGGCCCGCTGGCTTCTCTTCCAGGCAACGGCGCAGCCAGGCCATATCGGCCGGGTCATACAACAGGATCGCTTCCGCTGGCAGGCCATCACGCCCTGCACGACCGGTTTCCTGATAGTAGGATTCGATGTTGCGTGGAATATCGAAGTGCACCACAAAACGTACGTTGGGTTTGTTGATGCCCATGCCGAAGGCCACGGTGGCGACCACCACCTGCAAATCATCACGCTGGAAGGCTTCCTGCACCTGCGAGCGGCGCTCATTGTCAAGCCCGGCGTGATAAGCCCCAACGCTCAATCCACGGCTTTGCAGGCGCGCGGTGGTGTCTTCCACCTTGGCGCGGCTGTTGCAGTAAATAATGCCGCTTTTGCCGCGCTGGTCCTGCACGAAGCGCCACAGTTGGTCGAGAGGTTTGAACTTCTCCACCAGCGTGTAGCGGATATTGGGACGATCGAAGCTGCTGATCTGGATCAGCGGATCTTCTAGCGACAGCAGACGAACAATATCCCCCCGTGTGGCTTCATCAGCGGTGGCGGTCAACGCCACTACCGGCATGCTCGGGAAACGTTGCTTCAGCTGACCCAGAGCGCGGTATTCCGGACGGAAATCGTGGCCCCACTGGGAAATACAGTGCGCCTCATCCACCGCCAGCATCACCGGCGGGCAGTGATCCAACAGCTCAAGGAAGCTGTCCATCATCAGCCGTTCGGGGGCGATATACAGCATTTTGATCTGGCCGCTGCGGCAACCCGCCATCACCTCTTGCTGCTGCTCCCGTGTTTGCGTGGAGTTATAGCAGGCGGCAGAAACACCATAGGCCAAGAGCTGATCGACCTGATCTTTCATCAACGAAATCAGTGGGGATACCACCAGCGTCA
Organism: Serratia sp. H1w; assembly: GCF_000633355.1. GTDB lineage: Bacteria > Pseudomonadota > Gammaproteobacteria > Enterobacterales > Enterobacteriaceae > Chania. Next base: position 114,596 of record NZ_AYMQ01000045.1, on the reverse strand, counting down.
GTCCATCCATCACCAGCGCCGGGATTTGGTAGCACAGCGATTTACCCCCGCCGGTCGGCATCACCACCAGGCAATCCTGGCCGCCGATAATTGCGTTGATAATCGTTTGTTGACCCGGACGGAACTGCTGGTAGCCGAAGGTATCGCGTAATACCTGCTCTGCCAGCAACTCTCTGTTTATCACTGCTGCGGTTGACACACACTTCCCCATTTATCACTATCACGGTGCCTGACTGACACCGCCATTACATAATATCGTTAAGCATGACACCAACACCAAGCCGTGTCTGCTTGAAGTTGTAATCAATCATCGATTCGCCGTAGCCGCTGAAGACCTGGGTATAGAAACGCACATGGCTGGTGATTGGATAGCTCCAGCCTAACTGCGCGCCACCAAATCCGCTATTCCAGTTGTATTGCCCTTCGGCGCTGAACACGCTTTCCCCCAGGGCATAACCCACCGTCAGGCGGTAATAGCCCATATATTTGGTGATATCCGGGTTATCATCGCTGCTGTCGCTTTCCGAGAAGCGGAACCAGGGCTTGACCTCGACCTGCCAGTCGCCATTCTGCGCCATCAGACGCGCATAGCCACGGTTCCAGCTACGCGAGGTAGGATCTTCACGGCCATTGGACTCATGGTTCAGACCCACTTCGATATCGCGCAACGTCCAGCCAGCAAACTGATACGCCGTAGCCCAGCCGACAAAAATCTGCGGTTCGTAGTTGGTTTCACGAAACGGTGAGGACTCATCATGGTTGGAGAGCTGCCACCAGGAACGTTGGGTGTAAGAAGCCCCCAATACCGAGTTCTCGCCAGCAATGCCGCGCCAGATCGGGAAGGCCAGGCTGAGTTGGAACTTCACCTCATCCTTGCGGGCATTTTCCGCCCAGCTATATGACTTGATGGCTTCCTTGTTCAGATCGCTGGTATCGGTATACAGCAGGTAGTTAGTTTCATAAGGGTAGAGAGTGAACGGGTTATCATAGTTTTGCAGCATATTGCCAATGATGCTGCCGCGAATCGCCGGTTTGTTCAGATTCTTTTGCTCACTGCTGGCCTCATCGGCCTGCACCACTACTGGCGCAAACAGCATCGCCATCACTATCCCAGACAGAACGCGCATAATTTTGTTCACTCTCGAAAGATAAGGAAAAAACCAGAAATAAAAGCAGGCTATTTTACACACATTGCCGGATTTACCGCACTAGGGAATACATTTATCTGGCAGGCCTGGAAAGCAACAAAAGATAAGCATAAAATCCACAAGTCATTAACCTGGACTGACCAGTATATCGGCTGGCAAAACTCAAATGAAGAAAGGAACTATGTCACACACACTTTTGACCCTCGAAGCCGCCCGCCAGAAGATAGGCGAAATCTTCGTCTATCACATGCCGTTTAACCGTGAATTGGGGCTAGAGCTACGCCGCTTTGAAGACGACTATGTGGAGTTGAGCTTCACCAACCAGCCAAAGCTGGTAGGCAACGCCGCACAGAAGATCCTGCATGGCGGCGTGATCGCTTCCGTACTGGATGTTGCCGCCGGGCTGGCGTGCGTGGGCAGCGTGCTGATGCGTCAGGATCCGCTGATCGAAGAAGAGCTGGCCTCTCGCCTGTCACGCATGGGGACGATCGATCTGCGCGTCGACTATCTGCGCCCAGGCCGCGGTGAGCATTTTGTCGCGTCCGCCAGCGTACTGCGCAGCGGTAATAAAGTGGCGGTAGCACGCGTTGAGCTGCACAACCACGACGGCTTGCATATCGCCAGCGCCACCGCCACCTATCTGGTGGGCTAAGGGCACCCGCAGCAGGTTGTGCCCCACAGACCACACAATTGTGGGACACAACTGGTTATCTCCAGTAAAATCACCGCATCTTCTTTTCCCACCCGGTAACCGTCATGGACGCGCAACAGACGCGGCAGGGCATTTTCTTTGCTCTGGCTGCCTATTTTATCTGGGGTATCGCCCCCGCCTATTTCAAACTGATCCAGCAGGTCCCTGCCGATGAAATCCTGACCCACCGGGTGATCTGGTCGTTCTTCTTTATGTTGGGATTGGTGTCATTGGGTCGTAACTGGCCGCGGGTGCGGGCCGCCTGTAAAAACCGCAAGCGGCTACTGCTGCTGGCCGTCACCGCGCTGTTGGTAGGGGGAAACTGGCTACTGTTTATCTGGGCGGTGAATAACCACCATATGCTGGAAGCCAGCCTGGGCTATTTCATCAATCCGCTGGTCAATGTGCTACTGGGGATGCTGTTCCTGGGGGAGCGTTTCCGCCGGATGCAGTGGATAGCCGTGGCGTTAGCCTTTACCGGGGTGCTGGTGCAGCTGTGGCAGTATGGTTCACTGCCCCTTATTGGGCTGGGCTTGGCCTTCAGCTTTGCCTTCTACGGCCTGCTGCGCAAGAAGATTGCCATTGATGCCCAAACCGGCATGCTGATCGAAACCCTGTGGCTGCTGCCGATAGCCGCGATTTACCTGTTCCTGATCGCCGACAGCCCAACCAGTCACTTGAGCGCCAACCCCTGGTCGCTGAATCTGCTGCTGGTTGCCGCCGGGGTGGTCACCACCATTCCGCTACTGTTCTTCACCGCAGCGGCCACCCGCCTGCGCCTGTCAACGCTCGGCTTCTTCCAATACCTGGGGCCAACGCTGATGTTCCTGCTGGCGGTGACCTTCTACGGTGAGACCGTCGGCCAGGATAAGCTGGTGACCTTTGGCTTTATCTGGGCGGCGCTGGTGTTGTTCCTGCTAGATGCCTTGTACCAACAGCGCAAGCTACGTTGATTGCGCAGGCGTGGCGTGATTAGAGATAAATCGCGCCATCGCCGGGCCCGTCAGCAGGATCGTGAATAGCCGCAGCGTCTGCATTGCCATCACAAAAGAGAGATCCACCCGGCTGCCTGCGGCGATGATCGCCACGGTATCCAGCCCGCCGGGGCTGGTGGCCAGATAGGCCGTCAGCAGATCGACCGGTAGGAACTGGGTCAACATCCACGCCAGCCCGCCGCAAAACAGCATCAGCGCTAAAATCGACACCACCATCTGTGGCAAAGTACGCAGTGCCAGCAAGAAGATTGGCCGGGTAAAACGCAACCCGACGCTCCAGCCAATCAGCGTGTAGGCCAACGCCAACAGCCATTCTGGCACCTGTAACAGCATGATGCCGGTGGAGTGTAATGCTGCCCCGGCGATCATCGGCAACAACAGCGCGCCAGAAGGAATGCGCAGGCGTGGCCCCAGCCAGGAACCGATAATGGCAACGCCTAACGTACCGGCAAAACGCCAGTCTAGCGCCGGGAACCACTCCATCGCGGCACTCCCTTGTCCGGCTTCATCACCCAGACCAATACGTGCCACCACCGCCGCTGCTGTCGCAACAAACAGCACCCGCAGATACTGCATAAATGCCACCAGCCGCACGTCCGCACCGAAATCCCCCGCCATCGCCACCATGGCCGAAGCACCACCGGGAGAAGAGCCCCAGGCACCTGTTGGGCCGGGTAACCCACTGAAACGTACCAGACACCAGCCAGAAATTCCGCTCGCCATCAGCGTCGCGATCAACACCAGCAACACCAGTGGCCAGTCGGCTATCAGAGGGGTAAGAATATTGGGAGAGAGGCTTTGAGCGATCATACAGCCCAGAATTGCCTGGGCGGCGATAAACAGCGGGCCAGGGATACGCACCGAAGCGCCGAACAACCCCATCGCTACGCCGACGATCATCGGCCCCAGCAGCAGCGCTGCGGGAACGTGGAAGGCCTGTAAACCAAACCCCAACACCAGCGAAGCCAGCAGCAGGATCAGCCATTGAATGACGCGCGGGAACTTCTCCATTAAAACGCATGCCTTACGAGCCGATAAGCAGTGGCAGGTATTCTACCGCGGTTTGACAGGCGATGGAGGGATCATTGGAGATAAAATGGGGCGGTGGTGCAGACCACCACCCGAAGCGAGTCACAAGCGGATTTACAGCCAGTTCTTGCGTTTGAAGTACAGATAAGGTGCCAGCCCTGCCACGATCATCAGCGCAATCGCGCCTGGGTAGCCGAACGACCAACGCAACTCAGGCATAAACTCAAAGTTCATCCCGTAGCTTGAGGCCACCAGCGTTGGCGGCAGGAACACGACCGAAACCACCGAGAAGATCTTGATGATGCGGTTCTGTTCGATATTGATAAAGCCCATCGCCGCCTGCATCAGGAAGTTGACCTTCTGGAACAGCGATTCGTTATGCGGCAGCAGGGATTCGATATCGCGTAGCACTTCTCGCGCCTGCTCCAGTTGGCTGGTTGGCAGACGCGCCTTACGCACCAGGAAATTCAACGCACGTTGGGTATCCATTAAGCACAGGCGCACTTTCCAACCGATGTCTTCCTGCTCGGCCAGCGTGGACAGCGCTTCATCATATTCGTCGCCCTGGTGCCCTTCCATAATTACCCGGCTGAGCTTTTCCAGATCGCTGTAGACGTTTTCGATCTCGTCGGCCAGCTGTTCGATTTTAGTTTCGAACAGATCCAGCAGCAGTTCGTAGGCGTTGCCGTCCACCATGCGCAGATTGCGCGCACGCATCCGATAAAGCCGGAAAGCGGGCAGCTCACGTTCACGCAGGGTATACAGACGGCCATCACGGATGGTGAATGCCACGGTGGAGTTACCCGCGTGATCTTCAGCATCTTCATAATAGAAAAAGGAGTGGATATGCAGGCCGTCATCGTCTTCGAAGAAACGGGCCGAGGCTTCGATATCATCCAGTTCGGGGCGTGTCGCCAGGCTTTGGCCCAACTCATTTTGCACGCGCTCGCGTTCGCCTTCCTCCGGCTCGACCAAGTCAACCCACAACGACGAGGTCAAATCATCTGAGTCATCCAACTCCAGACGGGATAAGCGGCTGTTATCTAATTTAAAAGCGCTTAGCATGTGCCAAAACTCCCTAATGGTAACGGGGTAGACCACGCATTGAAGCACAGAAAGCGAGGGAAGTATGCAATACCCGCTCGTTCCAGACCATGAAGAGATCTGACTCGGAGCGACGCTAGAGAGGGTCGCCGACAACCACGAAGGGTATCAGCGCAATGGGATAGCCTTAGAAGTTGTACCTGGTATCCAGGTCTGTGAGCCAGTATCTACTGGGTGTGTCCAAGGCGTGTGTCCTCATTGAGATTCGTGCGCGCATGTTACGCCGAGAAGAAAAAGCCTGTCAACCGCTTAGGGCGGAAAGTTGCGCAACAATTCGGCACGCTCACGGCCCGTTTGTCACACGATCGCAACCTTCGGAAAACCGGGTAGCGATCTCTGACCGCAGCCGTGAAACTTGCTAAGATTAGCGCACAGAAATATTGCGGATTGAAGACATGAAACAGATTACCGCCCACGACCTGACCACCATGAGCGAACAGGCAGCCAAACTGCCACGCCTGCGTGCCCACCGTACCTTGCACGAAGAGTTGAGCGATCCGGTACAGCGCCTGGCGATTGCCATGGAGCCGGGCACCTATATCCGGCCACACCGCCACCCGCAGACCTGGGAGTTACTCACCCCGCTGCGTGGTCGTTTTGTGGTGTTGCAGTTTGATGACGCGGGTGTGGTCACCCAGCGAACCCTGCTGGGCGAAGAAACCAAGGTGCTGGAGATGCCTGCATCTACCTGGCATGCCGTGCTGTCTGTCGATCCGGGTGGCGTGGTGTTTGAAGTGAAGCAAGGCCCTTATCAGGCGCTCGGTGAAGAGGATTGTATGCATTGGGCACCACCGGAAGGTGGCGAGGGTATCGAAGCGGTGATGCGTTGGTATGCTACAGCTAATGTAGGCGATCGTTACGGTCACTGATCCCCTCACCCCAACCCTCTCCCCAAAAAGGAGAGGGAGCTAGTACGGTGCCGTAATCAGGTACCGTGTTCAGGTAAATTCAGCAACGGATAGCGAACTCGATCGGTCCCCTCGCCCTTTGGGAGAGGGTTAGGGTGAGGGGAGTTACACCGTTTCCAGCTTGGCGTAAGCGGCAACCAGCCACTTGATGCCTTCCCCCTGAAACGCAATCTGCAACCGGCTGTGTTCACCGCTACCTTCCAGATTGACGATAGTCCCCTCGCCAAACTTGGCATGGCGCACACGCTGGCCCAGTTTGTAGCCGGTATCGTTTTCACTGATCGGTGTCCCCATCCGGCGGTGGCTCACCGAGCGGGATACGCTGGCGCGCAGGCGCACTTCCTCTACGCAATCCTCTGGGATCTCACCGATAAAGCGTGATGGCCGGTGATACACCTCTTTGCCATACAGGCGGCGCGTTTCCGCATAGGTCAGCGTCAGTTTTTGCATGGCACGGGTCAGGCCCACATAGGCCAGACGGCGTTCCTCTTCCAGGCGGCCGCCTTCGTCCAGCGACATCTGGCTTGGGAACATGCCCTCTTCCATCCCAACGATAAATACCTGGCGGAACTCCAGCCCTTTGGCCGAGTGCAGAGTCATCAGTTGCACCGCATCCTGATAGGCATCTGCCTGCCCTTCCCCCGCCTCCAGTGCGGCATGGGACAGGAAAGCCTGCAACGGCATCAGATCCTGGTCTTCATCCTGATAGCTGTATTGGCGGGTGGCCGTGACCAGTTCCTCAAGGTTTTCGATACGCGCCTGGCCTTTCTCGCCCTTTTCCTGCTCATACATGATAAACAGCCCGGAATCGCGGATCACCCGGTCGGTTTGCACATGCAGCGGCATTTCGGCTGTTTCGTGGGCCAGTGAGTCCACCAGTTCCAGAAAACGCTGCAAGGAGGACGCTGCGCGGCCCGCCAGCACCTTATCTTGCAGTAGCGCACGCGTAGCCTGCCACAACGTCAGTTGGCGGTCTCGTGCCGTCTGGCGCACTACGTCGAGGGTACGATCGCCAATGCCGCGCGTAGGGGTGTTAACCACGCGCTCAAAGGCCGCATCGTCGTTGCGGTTGGCGATCAGCCGCAGATAGGCCAATGCGTCCTTGATCTCCTGGCGTTCGAAGAAGCGCATGCCGCCATAAATGCGGTATGGCATCGACGTTTGCAGCAAGGCTTCTTCCAGCACGCGCGATTGGGCGTTACTGCGATACAGAATGGCGCAGTCGTTCAATGCGCCACCGTTGTCTTGCCAAGCCTTGATGCGGTTAACCACAAAACGGGCTTCATCCAGCTCATTAAATGCACAATAAATCGAGATCGGCTCGCCTTCGGCCCCTTCGGTCCACAGGTTTTTGCCCATGCGACCATCGTTATTGGCTATCAGGGTGTTGGCCGCCTTCAGGATAGTGCTGGTTGAACGGTAATTCTGCTCCAGGCGCACCGTTTCTGCACCGGGGAAATCCTTCAGGAAACGCTGGATGTTTTCTACCTGCGCACCACGCCAGCCGTAGATCGACTGGTCATCATCCCCTACGATCATCACGTTGGCCTTATCCCCGGCCAGCATGAGGATCCAGGCGTACTGAATACGGTTGGTGTCCTGGAATTCGTCCACCAGGATGTTGGTGAAGCGCTCGCGGTAATGATTGAGGATATGCGGTTTGTTCAGCCACAGCTCATGGGCGCGCAGCAGCAACTCGGCAAAATCCACCAGCCCCGCCCGATCGCAAGCCTCTTGGTAGGCCTGATAAATCTGCAACCAGGTGGCTTCCACCGGGTTGCCGTAGCTTTCGATATGCTGTGGACGCAGGCCATCGTCTTTCTTGCCGTTGATGTACCACATCGCCTGGCGCGGCGGCCATTGCTTCTCATCAATGTTCAGCGCCCGCACGATGCGTTTCAGCAGACGCAGCTGGTCTTCGCTATCCAGGATCTGGAAGTCCTGCGGCAGGTTGGCATCCATATGGTGAGCACGCAGCAGGCGGTGGGCCAGCCCATGGAAGGTACCGATCCACATACCGCCCTGGCTGGTGCCAATCAGGTGTTCGATACGGTGGCGCATTTCTGCCGCCGCCTTGTTGGTGAACGTCACCGCCATGATGGAATACGGCGAGCAGTTCTCCACCGCCAGTAACCAGGCAATGCGATGCACCAGCACCCGGGTCTTGCCGCTGCCTGCACCGGCCAGCACCAACAGGTTGCTGCGTGGCGCAGCCACGGCTTCGCGTTGTTTTTCATTCATGCTGTCGAGCAGGTCGGAAACGTCCATAGGCACCATTAATAGGTAAAGGGAAAACCCGCCTTCCACGCGTTTTCCACTGGGAATTTATACAGAGTTCTGCTGGGATTATAACAATGCTGTCAGCGATGCCAACTGCGAAATCTCAATATGTGGCAGCAGACGGCTGTCGGCCACCTGCATCAGGCTGCGCTGACGGTCGTTGATCCAGCAGGCTTGCAGGCCGGAACGCAGCGCCCCTGCAACATCGGTGGTCAGATCATCGCCGACGTGCAGAATTTGTTCTGGCGCTATTCCCAGCCTTTCGACCGCCAGTTGATACATATCCTGATACGGTTTGGCACGGCCATCTGGCCCGGAACGCAGCACAAACTGGAAATACGGCTCCAATCCGCATTGGGCCGGGTCGGCATTGCCATTGGTGATCGCCACCAGCGGGAAACGCTGCGCCAACGCCCGAAGGGTGGCATGGGTGGCCTCTGGGACATCGATACGGCTGCGCCACAGGGCAAAGTTCTGCATTGCCGCATCGGCACCGATGGACGCTTCAGCATCGCGTAAACCCTGCCGGCTCAACACCAGATGAACCGCACGCCAGCGCCATTGGGTCACGTCGTGGTAAATCTCCGGATCCTGTTCACGCAGTTCCTGACGCAGGCGATGAAAATCCACCGACTGGAAGTGGCTCAAACCCGGATGGTAGTTCTGCAAAAACGCCACCGACTCATGTTCGGTTTGCTTGATCACCGGACGGTTGTCATACAGCGTATCGTCCAGATCGAAAGTAAGCGCGGCCAGTGGGCGTAACGGACGGTAAAAGTGCATCAGGATTTCCCTCGTTTGGCGCGTGGATGCGCGGCATCGTACACGTTGGCCAGATGTTGAAAGTCGAGGTGGGTATAAATTTGCGTGGTGGTCAGGTTGGCGTGCCCCAGCAACTCCTGTACCGCGCGCAGATCGCCGCTCGATTCCAGCATATGGGTAGCAAAGGAGTGGCGCAGCTTGTGCGGATGGATATGGCTGTTGACGCCCTGCTTGACGCCCCACTCGGCAAAGCGTTTTTGCACATTACGCGCCGAGATGCGCTTGCCCTGGTTGGAGAGGAACATGGCATCATCCTGCGGCGCAAACAGATCGCGCAACGCCAGCCAGTGTTCCAGCCAGTTGACCGCCATACGGCCAATCGGTAATTTGCGTTCTTTACTGCCTTTCCCCAGCACCCAGATTTCACCACCAGCCAGATCGACATGGCGGCAATCCAATCCCACCAGCTCGGCCAGACGCAGCCCGGCACCGTACATCACCTCCAGCATCGCGCGATCGCGAACCGCCAGCGGATCGTTCAGATCGATGTTCAGCAACTGGTTCATTTCATCGACATCGATATTCTTGGGCAAATGGCGACCACTGCGTGGCGTGCGGATGCCTTTGGCAGGATTGGCGCTTATCACGCCCTGGCCGACCAGCCAGTCGAGGAAGCTGCGTAATGCCGACAAGCGCAGCGCCAGGCTGGAAGACTGCAACCCGGCACGCTTACTGCGGGCCGCCAGTTGACGCACTCTGGCGGCATCCAACATCGGCCATTCGCTGACGCCCAGCTCGCTCGCCATGACGATTAACGCCTGCAACTGGCGCGAATAGCTGATCTGGGTCAGTGGGCTGAGCTGGTGCTCCACCTTCAAGTAACGCAGGAAAGCGTCCACCGGCGGTTGCAGGTTGGCCGCTACGCTGGTCATGCGCGTTCTATCCAGCGTTCCAGCAGTTTTGGCAACATGCGCGCCAGTTGGCCGAGCATCACGGTGCCCATCCCCTGCTGATAATGTTGGGGATCACGGCTGCTGAAGATCACCATGCCAAGCTCGCCCTGCTCGCCCATCAACGATAACGCCACGGAGCCGACCTGTTTGGCCTGCGGTAACAGCAGTAGCAACTCGGGGCCATTGAGGCTACCGAGATAATGATAGCGATCGCCCAGGCGCTGAATGCGCAGCGGCTCAAACGCCGAAGGAGTCAGGCCAAGGTGGGTGAAATCCGACGGCGCGCCAATATTCCAGCGATCGCTAAACAGGCGGATATTCGCCCCTGCCAGCCCAAACCCGCGCGCCCAACGCTGCAAGCGGTTGAGCATGTCTTGCAGGCTGCTGGCGGTGGCCAGATCGGCCTGTAGGTGCAGCAGGCTGCCAAACAACGTTTCGTTGGCGCTGGCCTGCTCCATCAGCAAGGTGATCTCTTCTTCCAACTGAGTGATTTGGTTGCGCTGACGCGCCAGATGCCACTCCACCAGCGATACCGTACCGCGCACCGGGTGAGGCACTCGCATCTGTTCAACCAGCCGTGCATTGCGCATAAAGAAGTCCGGATTCTGCATCAGATACTGCATCACCGTCTCATCATCCAGCTCAATGCCCGTGGCTATCTGATCGTCGACCTGCTTCATAAATGAATAAATCCGTCATAAACATGGGTGGCCGGGCCGGTCATAAATAACGGTTCCCCTGGCCCTTTCCAGCGAATATGCAGGCTGCCGCCGGGCAGTTCGACATGAACTTCCTCTGACAATAGCTCCTGCACAATACCCACCGCTACGGCAGCACAGGCACCGCTACCGCAAGCCTGGGTTTCACCCGCGCCGCGTTCGTAAACCCGCAGTTTGATGTGCTCACGGCTGACGACCTGCATAAAGCCGATGTTGGCGCGTTCCGGGAAACGCTCGTGCCCTTCCAGTACCGGCCCCAGCAGCTCCACCTTGGCGGTTTTCACATCGTCCACTTGCAGCACGCAATGCGGATTGCCCATAGAGACTACACCGCACAGTACCGTATGCTCCGCCGCACGCATGATGTAGGTTTTTTCTTCTTTGGTGGCGCGGAATGGCACTATCTGCGGATCGAAGTTCGGCTCACCCATATTGACGCTGACCAGGTCATCATCGGTGACGCTCAAGATCATGCGCCCGGTCTGGGTACTGACGCGGATATCACGTTTGTTGGTCAACCCTTTCAAGCGCACAAAGCGGGCAAAGCAGCGGGCACCGTTGCCACACTGAGCCACTTCGCTACCGTCGGCATTGAAAATGCGGTAATGAAAATCGAGTTCGGGATCGTAAGGCGGTTCTACCACCAACAGCTGGTCGAAACCCACACCCAAATGCCGATCGGCCAGGCGGCGGATCAGCTCAGGTGAAAAGTAGACGTTCTGTGTAACGGCATCGACCACCATAAAGTCGTTGCCCAAACCGTGCATTTTGGAGAACTGCATATCATACTCCGCTATCTGGACGACGTACCGTCTGATATTTATGGCGGCATCAGCCACCATAAATGCTCATTACTGGTTGTTCATCGACGGTTGCTGCTGAGTGCCAGCGGGTTCTTGTTGGTTTTTGCTTACGGTACCGACACTGGTCACCGGTTGCTCTGCCGGTTTGTCCTTCGGCGGAAAATACAGCGGGCCCTTCAGGCCACAGCCAGAGAGCCCGGCCAGCAATACGGCCATCAGCGCATAGCGTAGTTGTTTTTTCATTTGCATTAATGCCTGTAATTCATGCGTCCAAGCTCACTATAATCGCAGGTGGATCATGAAAAGCAATAGGAATGATTATGAACGATAGCGAGTTTCATCAGTTGGCCGACCAACTGATGCTGAATATTGAACAGACCCTGGACGATTTTGACGGCGATGCGGACATCGATTACGAAACCAACGGTGGCGTGATGACGCTCAGCTTCGAAAACGGCAGCAAGATTGTGATCAACCGTCAGGAGCCGTTACACCAGGTGTGGCTGGCCACCAAGACCGGAGGCTATCACTTCAGTTATCGTGACGAGAGCTGGCAATGCGATCGCAGCGGCCGGGAGTTTTACGAGTTGCTTAGCGAGGCAGCCAGCACCCAGTCCGGTGAGACGCTCAGCTTTAGCTGAGTTCTGCTGATAGGGCGCATACTGCTGCGCCCTCATGTTTTAGTGCAGTTGGAATTGCTGCTTCAGAGGCTGCGCTAGATTGCCGTCGGCGACCGTGACGCACAGGTTCGACAAGGCATTGCTGCGGAATGGGATCACCTGGGTGCGGCCATCCAGATGCACAATCTGATAGAACTGCGGCAGGTTGAAGTTGATAAAGCTGGAGCCGTAGGTAAAGCGATCGTGTGAGGAGGAGTAGAAACGGCTGACGTCGCGCACCAACTCCTCTTTGCTCCCTTCACAATGGTGATAAACCTCAACCCGGTTCGACTCGTCCAGAATGTAGATATTGAAGCCTTTGTCATCCGTGGTGTCTTCGAAGAAGAACTGGATGATCCCCTCGCTGGCAAAACCATCGACTACCGGCGGCAAATGCACCTGATCGGTTTCGACCTTGATCGACAGGCCATGCAGTTTGTTGTTGGAGATCGCCCCGTAGAACTCCACGGCGTTTTCCAGCTTCTGCACCGATACGCTCAGGCGTTCAAAGAACAGGCCCCAGGTTTGCCCTGCCACACGCACCGCTTTAAAGCGGCCCGGCTCAAGACGGGTGCTGGAAAGGCGCAGCTCAATACACTCGGAAACCAGTTGCTGAATGCGGGTACGGATCAGGCCACGCAGGTGTTGGCTATAGCAGAACACTTCCACCGACTCTGGCGGAGCGGCATCCTGGTGCATCTTGCCAAGAATGGTCTTCAACGCTTCCAGCACCGACTGCTCACCGCTGAAATGCAGGGTACGCACTTCGTTCCACGAGTTGCGATACAACAGATCGATACTGCCAACCAGGCACTGTTGCTGCTGGCCAAAGCTGAACACGTCCAGCTTACGGAAATCGAAATGCACCACCTGATTGCGGAAAGCCGCCGTCGGGTCGTTTTCCAGGTTGACGATAATCGCCAGATGGCGGATTTCACATGGACTGTAGAGCGCTTTCGGCGTAGGTGCGGCCAAACGCAGCGGGAAATGGTGCGACACATCGGCAACCAGTTCTTGCAGTTTGGCAGTGTCGCAGATATTGCCGCTCTTGATATGCAAGCGGGTGCGCGACGTGAGCAGGCCGTTGAAATAGGCCCAGGCGACCAGCTTGTTCAGATAGCGGTTATATTCCAGCGGCTGATGGCTGACGATCGAGCTCATCTCCGGTGCCTGGTTATACAGGTACCAGCCGGTGCGGTTGGCGCGGCCAACCGGCACGTGAATAAAGGTCAGATCGTTTTCTGACAGGTCTGGTGAAATCTGTGGGTTAACCAGCGTGACCTTACCCGGTAGCGCTTCAAAGGCAGCGTACAGTTTACGGGTCAGCACCCCGATATCCTGCGGGCTGGCGCTGACGCTGAGGTTGTTGCGCCGAGCGAAACGGATCAGGTTGCGATAGCTTTGCATCATCGCATCCAGCAGTTCGTTATGGGCTTCGCGCACCCGTTCGATCTTCCAGTTGGCCCGGTTATCGAGGATCTCCAACCGCTCTGCGTCCCAGCCCCATTCACTGACCAACTGGCTGAGAATTTCGCGCCGCCAACCGATACTGGCGTTGTTGGTCAGCGACAGCTTCTCGCAGACCTTCAGATAGAAGCAGCGGCGAACCAGATCCAGACGGGTGGTATCGTTGATTTCGGTCAGGTAGTGGGTGACGCGCTCCAGCATCATGCAGTAAGCATCAAGGCCGAAACAGACGATCTCACCCTGGTGCAGACGATGTTTGATCCCCATCGCCAGCAGCTGAGTTTTGGGGTATTCCCACGAATAGGCTTCGAGCAGCAGCGTTTTCAGCACCGCCTTGTACGGCGAATCGATGCTCTTATACAACTGCCACAGGCTGGCACCGAAATACTCTTCGGCAGAGAGCGTGCTCAATCCACCGAGATCCAGCCACTCATTCGGGGTTAACACACCCTGGGAATACAGCGACAGCACGTACTCATCGTAATGCGCTTCTTCTTCGCCCGGCACCATGTTCCACAGGATACGTTTCCCCGCCAGGCGCACGGCCGTGCGGTAGAACTCATCGAGCAACAGGATATGTTGGGTCGACCCGCAGTCTTCACCGCCCAGGCTGCCACTTTCGTTATGACGGAAGCGGTTTTCGCCGATCAGGAAGAAGCTGACTTCCACCCCCATCGAGGCCGCCCATTTCTCCAGCAGGCTACATTTCTGCTGTAAGCGGTTGCGTTCTTCGTTGTCCAGCCAGGATTGGTGACAGACCCAGATATCGAGATCCGACGTACAGCTCTGGCCGATCGAGGAGGTACTCCCCATAGAGTAAAGCGCGGTTATCGGCAGTTCACCCGTGGCCATCTTTTCAAACGGGCTGCCCCATTTGTCTTCTAAATCATTGAGATAAGCTTGCTGGGTTTCATCAGGCGTGTAGATACAGATGCCATGGGGAACGTTACCGTTGAGGTAGCCCGGCATCAGTGGATGATGGTGGTGCAATAAGGTAGGCAGCAGACTGTAGACCCGTTGGAACGCGGGCTTCATGGCCGCCAGGGCACGATCGACACGTAGTTGGTTGATCGCATCCAGTCTTTGTTTCAGTGTCTCGATGTAGAGGTACAAGACGTCTCGCCTGATTATCCCGATGCTTGAAAAAAACCCGTATTCCCGCTGCGTCTTTAGTTTAGAAGAATATTTGACGACTTATTGCTGGAAACGTGATCAATCTAACACCTTGCTGATTGACCGTAAAGGAGGTAAAGCTCCACACTTACCGTAGCGCTTCTATAAACGATTTACTCGCAGTGTGAACTACCGCCAACTTTCCCTCACGTCCCTTTGATTCCGTTGTCCTTTCTCCGCCTGTGGCTTCTTGCACTGACAGTTTTCGTCCTCAGTGGTAGGATGGACGGCGAATTATAAAAACGGTAACCAGCATGTTAGACAAAATTATTCGAATTGCCACCCGTCAGAGCCCACTTGCCCTCTGGCAAGCACACTATGTTCAGCAGCGCCTGATGGCTAGCCATCCGGGCTTGCAGGTCGAGCTGGTGCCAATGGTCACGCGCGGCGACATCATTCTGGATACGCCGCTGGCCAAGGTTGGCGGTAAGGGCCTGTTCGTCAAAGAACTTGAGCTGGCGCTGCTGGAAGGCCGGGCGGATATTGCCGTGCACTCGATGAAAGACGTCCCCGTCGATTTCCCTGAAGGTCTGGGATTAGTCACCATCTGCGAACGTGACGATCCGCGCGATGCTTTCGTTTCTAACAACTTTGCCTCGCTCGACCAACTGCCGCTGGGCAGCGTGGTGGGTACCTCCAGCCTGCGCCGTCAGTGCCAGCTGCGTCGTCGTCGCCCGGATCTGATCGTGCGCGATCTGCGGGGCAACGTCGGCACCCGCCTGGGCAAGCTGGATAACGGAGATTACGATGCAATTATTCTGGCTGTAGCCGGATTAAAACGCCTGGGCCTGGAACAGCGTATCCGTTCCCCGCTGAGCGCTGAAGAATCCTTGCCTGCGGTCGGTCAGGGGGCGGTGGGTATCGAATGCCGCCTTGACGATGACGTCACCCGCGCCTTACTGGCTCCGCTCAACCACCGCGAAACCGAAATTCGTGTCCGTGCCGAGCGTGCCATGAACACACGACTGGAAGGCGGATGCCAGGTTCCGATCGGCAGCTATGCCGAACTGGTAGGCGACGAGCTGTGGTTACGCGCGCTGGTGGGCGCTCCCGACGGCAGCCAGATGGTCTGCGGTGAACGCCGTGGCCCGTCGGCACAGGCAGAGCAAATGGGCGTAGAACTGGCAGAAGAACTGTTGGCCGCCGGTGCCCGCGAGATCCTGCATGACGTTTACCAGGGAAATCCTCCTGCATGACCATTCTGGTAACCCGCCCTTCTCCCGCTGGAGAGCAACTGGTGAGCCGCCTGCGCGCACTTGGCCGGGTTGCCTTTCATGTGCCGCTGATCGACTTCGCACCCGGTAACGATCTTGCCCGCTTGCCTCAGGGGCTGGCCGGATTGCACACTGGCGATTTGGTGTTTGCCCTGTCACAGCACGCCGTCAGCTATGCCAGTTCGGTGATCAACCGTGCCGGGCTTCAATGGCCTGGCCAGTTGTCCTATTATGCTATTGGCCGTACCACCGCGCTGGCAATGCACCGCATCAGCAGCCTGCCGGTAGAATACCCGCGTGAACGTGAGATCAGCGAGATGCTGCTGCTAATGCCGGCATTACAAAAGCTTGCCGGTAAACAGGCGTTGATCATGCGGGGCAACGGGGGCCGTGAACTGCTCGGCGACACGCTGGCTGAGCGCGGCGCGGCGGTAAGCTATTATGAGTGTTATCAACGCAGCCCGGTGCACTATGATGGCAGTGAGCAAAGCGCGCACTGGCAACGCGCCGGTATCGATACGCTGGTAGTGACCAGCGGCGAAATGTTACAACAGCTCTATACTTTAGTTCCTGATTACTATCGTTCTTCGTGGCTGTTACGTTGCCGCCTGGTCGTGGTCAGTGAACGTCTTGCTACCCTTGCCCAGGAGCTGGGCTGGAGCACGATTCGGGTAGCTGAAAACGCAGATAATGACGCGCTGATCCGCGCGCTACAATAACCTGACTATGGGATGTGCCACTATGACGGAACAAAACACTCCATCCGCCGCGGTTGAAGAATCAAACCCAGCGGTTGAGAGCCCCCAGAAGCCAGCCGCTGACAACCGGAAAGGTAAAAATACCGGCCCGGTATTAGGTGCGATTGCCATCGTGCTGGTCATCGCTCTGGGTGCTGGCGGCTATTATCACACGCACCAGCAGGCGCAGACATTGATCGCCGCTAACCAGGCTTTGCAGCAACAGCTGGCAGAAATGAAACAAAGCCAGCAGCAGGAAAAGAGCGCGCTGGAAGGCTTGCTGCAACAGCAAGGTAAAACGCTGGAGGCTGCCGATCGCGAGCAAACCACGTTGGTCCGTCAGCTCAATGAGCTGCAAGAAAAAGTAGCCACGATTTCCGGCAGCGATGCCAAGACCTGGCTGCTGGCGCAGGCAGACTTCCTGGTGAAAATGGCGGGCCGTAAACTGTGGAGCGATCAGGATGTCACCACCGCGGCCGCACTGCTGAAAAGCGCCGACGCCAGCCTGGCAGAGATGAACGATCCGAGTCTGCTCGATATTCGCCGCGCCATCACTGAAGATGTCGGCACCCTCTCAGCCGTAGCCCAGGTGGATTTTGACGGCATCATCCTCAAGGTCAACCAACTGTCCAATCAGGTCGACGACCTGCGTCTGGCGGATAATAACCGTGACGAACGGCCAATGGACGAAGACGACGGCGAACTGTCCAGTTCATTGAGCGAATGGCGCCAAAACCTGACCAAAAGCTGGCACAACTTTATGGCGGACTTTATTACCGTCCGCCGTCGTGATAGCAGTGCTGAACCACTGCTGGCACCGAATCAGGATATCTACCTGCGCGAGAATATCCGTTCGCGCCTACTGGTTGCCGCACAGGCGATCCCTCGCCATCAGAACGAAGTGTATAAACAGTCGCTGGAAACGGTATCGACCTGGGTACGCGCCTACTTCGATACTACCGATCCGGCCACCAAGGCGTTTCTGGAAGAGTTGGGCAACCTGAGTCAGCAATCCATCTCAATGGACGTGCCAGGCCAGCTGAAAAGCCAGCCGATGCTGGAAAAACTGATGCAGACCCGGGTACGTAATCTGTTGGCCCAGGCCCCTGCCACTCACCAGGAGGGATAAGCCATGTTACGCGTGTTATTCCTGTTCCTGGTGCTGATCGCCAGCCTGGTGCTGGGGCCGATGCTGGCCGGCCATCAAGGCTATGTGCTGATCCAGACCGACAATTACAACGTTGAGACCAGCGTCACCGGCCTGGTGATTATGGCCGTGCTACTGTTCCTGGCGCTGTTTGTCATCGAATGGATCCTGCGCCGCGTGTTCCGTACCGGAGCGCGTACCCGTGGCTGGTTCCTTGGCCGCAAGCGCAGCCGCGCACGTAAACAAACCAAAGCTGCGCTGATCAAACTGGCGGAAGGCGATTACAAGCAGGTCGAAAAACTACTGACCCGTAATGCCGATCATGCCGAACAACCCGTGGTTAACTACCTGCTGGCGGCGGAAGCAGCGCAACAACGTGGTGATGACTTCCGTACCAATCAATATCTGGAACGTGCCGCCGAAGCGGCTGACACCGATCAGTTACCGGTAGACATTACTCGCGTGCGTATTCAACTGGCGCAGGGCGAAGCCCATGCGGCACGGCACGGCGTCGATCGCTTGCTGAATCAGGCACCGCGCCACCCGGAAGTGCTGCGGCTGGCGGAGCAGGCCTATCTGCGCACCGGTGCCTATGCCTCGCTGCTGGAAATTCTGCCTTCGATGAACAAAATCAGTCTACACAGCGAAGAAGAGCTTCAAGCTTTACAGCAGCAGGCTTATATCGGTCTGATGAATCAGGCTATGGCCGATGAAGGCAGTGAAGGGTTGAAACGTTGGTGGAAAGATCAGAGCCGTAAAATCCGCCACGAAATCCCGCTTCAGGTCGCGATGGTAGAACACCTTATTGAGTGTAATGACCATGAACTGGCACAAAGCATCGTGCTGGACGGTCTGAAACGCCAATACGATGAGCGGCTGGTGCTGCTGATCCCGCGCATCAAGTCCGGCAACCCGGAGCAGTTGGAAAAAGTGTTACGCCAACAGATCAAACAGCATGGCGCGACGCCGTTGCTCAACAGCACGCTGGGCCAGTTACTGATGAAGCACGGCGAATGGCAGCAAGCCAGCGATGCGTTCCATGCCGCGCTGCAACAGCGGCCAGATGCCTACGACTACGCCTGGTTGGCCGACGCACTGGATAAACTGCATCGCTCAGATGAAGCCACACAGATGCGCCGTGAAGGGCTGATGTTAACGCTCAAGCAAAACGGCGAATAACTCTCGCCTCGTTTAACCGGGCTCAGCATACGTGCTGGGCCCTTTTTTTCGCCTGAAACTTTCCTTAAGGCAAAAAAAAACACTTGCCGCGAGACAAGTGTATAAAAGAAGCAATCAGGTCTAGGACAACTGGGGTGGTGCCTCACTCAACGTTTTGCCCTGAGTGTGATGAAGCCGTTGCAAGCAACCCTTTCATCGTTCTGGTGGGCAATAGGCACCCTAAAATCGGCTCTGCATCATTCCTGGGTTTATGAGGCCTAAGGCGAACATAAGAAGTGGAATGAGCATCTACGCTAGAGATAATGCACTTGGCGTGCCAACTTTCGATTAGTGGGGGTTATAAACAGACAATAAACGCATCATGTTGAATTTAAAAGGTTTAAAACACCTCCCGTTTAACCCCTTATTTTTGTCTGCCCGCACGCTGCTTTTAACCTCATAACGGAACCTGTCGCCTTAAAACGACGCGTGAGTGACAAGTCTTTTTTATTGTTTTAAATCATTAAGTTAAATGTATCAAACTAACGACAAAGGGCATACACAGAAAGGGGAAAAGGAGACAGGTCAGAAATGCGTCGGGTTTGCCATCAACCAGCCACTCAAGAAAATGACGGCTTTTAAAATAAAACAACGGTTTAATATTTTTGTGAGTTACATCACAAAATGCTTGATCGAATTAGCGGCCAGGTGTAGCCTATTTGTGTGACGTGAATCACATTATCAATGACTCTCTGGAGACTGCCACTATGAAACTGATTAACAAAATCATCACCGCTTTCAACAACGTAGACTTCTCTTTCGGCACCATCAATCTCTGATTGCGCAGAAACTTTAGCTAGAAGTAAAACGACCAATCTTTGGGGCAACGCTGGCATGAAGCCGATGTGCTCCAGAAGTCGTTGCATTGTTTACCCCATTCCTTGCCCAGCCACATTCCCTGCGTTACCTCTCTGCTTAGTTCTGATAATTTCCTTTAAAAACAAAATTATTCAGCTTTGAAGTCATCTGTATAACCTCACCCCAACCCTCTCCCAAAGGGAGAGGGAGCTAGTTCAGCATCGTTGGCGGGTGCGTAGGGGCGCCGCATGCTGCGCCCGTATGATAGACGTAAAAAAGCCCGCTTTAAAAGCGGGCTTTCTTGAAATTGGTCGGCGAGAGAGGATTCGAACCTCCGACCCACTGGTCCCAAACCAGTTGCGCTACCAAGCTGCGCTACTCGCCGATTTCTTGTTGCTGATACTACTGAATTTCTAAGCTTATGTCTATGTAAATATTAAATTTATCAGACATTTTGTGTGTGGTGCGAAGAGAGGGACTTGAACCCTCACGTCCGTAAGAACACTAACACCTGAAGCTAGCGCGTCTACCAATTCCGCCACCTTCGCACTGTCACAAAACAGCTTTCAATTCTTTTACTTTACCCTAGGTAAAGTGGGGTGGCTAATGGGGCTCGAACCCACGACAACTGGAATCACAATCCAGGGCTCTACCAACTGAGCTATAGCCACCATAACTACTTTATCTACTACTTACTTCACGCGGTAATCATACCACCGCAGCTCCTGCGCACAAAATTAATGGCGCGCCCGACAGGATTCGAACCTGAGACCTCTGCCTCCGGAGGGCAGCGCTCTATCCAGCTGAGCTACGGGCGCGTAGCGCCGTTGCGGGTGGGGATACTACGGTTTTATGCCCATCCTGTCTAGTGCTTTTTCTCAGAAATGTTGAGTTCGCTGACCCTTTGCTCACTCTTGCAGCAGAAAGGGCCCCGCAGGGCCCTTTTCTAAGAGTTAGCGCTGACTTTCTGTACGCTTTTCAGGCTCATGATGGACTTTGTGCATACCGAACGCAAAGTAGCACAGGCTCACCGCGGCCAGGAAAATCGTCCCTACCAACAACGAAATCCGCGTATCCGGGTTGATGCCCATGCCAACCAGCACACAAATCAGGAAAGCGATGGTCAGGTAGTTCACATAAGGGAACATAAACGACTTGAAGCTATGGGTCTTCATCGCTTCCTTATGAGCACGGCGGAAGTAGATCTGGCTAATCAGCACCACGAACCACGGCATCATGCCCGGCAATACGCTGGCACTGTAGACATACACAAACACCTGCTGAGGATTGGGTATCACATAGTTCAGCGCCGATCCCACCAACAGGCAGATGATGGTAATGGCGATACAGTTGACCGGGACACCGCTGGCCGAAAGTTTGGTCAAGGCCGCAGGCAGTTGGCGGTTCTTGGCCAAGGCATAGAGCATGCGGCCACCGCTATACATGCCGCTGTTACAACCAGAAAGCGCGGCGGTCAGCACCACAAAGTTGATGATACCGGCAGCGGCAACGATACCGATTTTGGCAAAGGTCAGCACAAACGGGCTGCCTGCGGTACCAATACCGTTCCACGGGAAGATGGTGACGATGACAAAGATGGCCCCGACATAGAAAATCAGGATGCGCCACAGAATGTTGTTAATCGCACGCTTGAGCGTCACCTGTGGGTTCTTGGCTTCCCCGGCAGTGATGCCGACCAGTTCCACCCCTTGGTAAGAGGCCACTACAATACATAGCGCAAACAGGAAGCCTTTCCAGCCACCGGCAAAGAAACCGCCGTGAGCCGTCAGGTTGGCAAACCCGGTCGGGTGCCCGCCATTACCGAACCCGAAGAAGATCACCCCCAGTCCCACCAGGATCATGACGATAATGGTGGTGACTTTAATCATGGCAAACCAGAACTCCAACTCACCATACAAACGCACCGCCGCCAGGTTGGCCAGTGCGACCATGGCGACCGCAATTAACGCAGGCAGCCATTGGGGTATCTCTGGGAACCAGAACTGCACATAGACGCCGATAGCCGTGATTTCCGATATCCCCACGGCTAGCCACATAAACCAGTAGCCCCAGGCGGTGAGATAGCCGAAAAAGGGGTTCATGTATTTATGGGCATAGAAGGCGAAGGAACCCGCTACCGGCTCCAGGAACAGCATCTCGCCCATTGAGCGCATGATGAAGAACACAAACAGGCCAGCGATGATATAGGCCAGCAGCACCGAAGGCCCCGCCCATTTCAACGTACTGGCCGATCCCATAAACAGACCTACGCCGATCGTCCCACCCAGGGCGATCAGCTCTATATGCCGGGCTTCCAACCCGCGATGTAAACCTTGTGGTTTTTCTTTGCTTGCCATAAATCCTCAGTCATATTTTTTTGATTGTGTTTGCGTGCCGACTGATGCCGGTCATTATTGTTTTAAACAAGATGAGTGTAATTCATCCCGCGCCAGACAAAACGCAACGTAATGAGCAATCCGCACAATTTAATGGTGAGGAGCTGCCGCTTGGCCTGGGGAAATTTGCGGGCGGTATGGTTTCGCATTTCGCCGCTATAAGCAAACCGCGAATTAAAACCTTATGGAATAAGTGAAGAGGGAATGATTGATCGAGGTTATAGCTATGGCGAAGTTATGGTCGATAGGGAGAATATTTGGGCAAAAACAGAAACTGGAGCAGTGGACCTGCTCCAGCCAGAGGATCACATCTTGCCGGTGTAGTAATAGCCGACGAACTTGAGTAGCCGCAGTTGGCGACGAATACGGCTCGGCTGGCTGAGCAGTCGATACAGCCACTCCAGGCCAAGATTCTGCCACACCTTGGGTGCACGCTTCACATGGCCGGTAAACACGTCATAGGTGCCGCCTACCCCCATATACAACGCTTTTGGATGTACCTTGCGGCAATCCCGCATCAGGATTTCCTGCTTTGGTGAGCCCATCGCTACCGTCACGATTTCCGCGCCGCTGGCACGAATGCGCTCAAACAACGCATCACGTTGTTCCGGCGTGAAATAACCATCCTGGCTACCCACCAGATTCACGTTCCACTGGCTACGCAGCTTCTGCTCGGTCTCTGCCAACACCTCAGGCTTGCCGCCAACCAAAAATACTGGCGTACCTTCCTGCCCGGCGCGCTGCATCATGGCCTCCCACAGATCGGCCCCGGCCACGCGAGACACCTCCGCCCCTGGATATTTACGGCGGATAGAACGCACCATGCTGATCCCGTCGGCATACTTGTACTCCGCTTCATCCAACAGGGCATGCAGCGCCGGATCGGTTTCCGCGTTGAGGATTTTCTCGGCGTTCATCGCCACCAGAGTACCTTGCTTTACCCTGCCACCGTCGAACAGAAAATCCATGCACTGCGCCATGCTGCGAAAGCCCCACAGACTGAAACCGCGCAGCTCATACTTGGGAACCGAAATCTTTGCTTCCATCGTCACTATTACCTTGGCACAAGGGAGTTGGCAACCGGGGCCAACGCGCGCTTGCGCATAATTCGAGTCTTGATTAGCCCGGCGGCATCAAACAGCCAGTACAGTAATTTTGCCACTACCAGGCAGGCACCAAAAATGATGCAGAAGAACACTACGCGCGAGACAAAGGAATCCACCCCTTCACGCGCCAGCACAATGATATTGAACACCGCGCCAAAGCAGAAGCCCTGCAAAATAGCCGCCTTAAAGCGGTTCTGCTCGCTTTTACCCAGTTCATACAGCCAGTCGAACCACTTGATGATCAGACCGACCACCACCGCTCCCAGCGGGATAAACAGCACGCCGCCCATCACCACCAACGAACCGATCAGCGTAGGGGAAATCGCCAGCCCGGAGTGGTTGTCCAGCACTTCCCAAGTAAAGTAGTTGGCGGTATTCAGCACCAGATCCGGCCGACCCGGCCACAGCCAGGCTGGGATAAACACGTAAAAATCACGCACGGTCGGTGCCAGCCCCTGGAAATCGATCTTGTCGTAATTTTGCAGTAGCAGCGCCAGATTTTCCCACGGCGAGAAGGTGTCGCGCGTCAGATACAGGAAAGTGTAGAACGCCTCTGGACCGCTGACATCCAGGCTATAGCGTTTCAGCGCCAACCAGAACATGCCGACAATGCCGAACACCCCGGCGGCCACTAGCATCCACAGCGAAATCCAGCCGCGAACGATGCCGATAAACAGGAACAGCGAGAAGGCGATAATGATGTTGGCACGAGTACCGCCTACGATCACGTAGGTCAGAATACCAAACGCCACCGTGGCCGCCAGGAAGAAGAACCAGGCACGCAGATCCTGTTTCAGGAAATAGACCACCAACATCGCCGGGATAAAGAAGTAGAAGAAGCGTTTGAGCGCCACCCCGGACACATCGCTGGAGAAGATTTGGCTATAGGAATTGAGCTTGAACAGCAGGAATCCGTTCTGCATAAAGAAGATGCCAACGGTGCCGATCGCCACCAGCGCCAACAATATCCAGGTGATATGCGTTTCTACCCGGTTCATGGTGAACACCGGCTTATGCGGCTGATTAGTGCGTTTACGCAACCGCGTCTTGTAGCTGACATAGTAAATCGCGTAGAAGCTGGTCGCAGAAAGGATCGCGTACAGCAGGTATTCTACCGGCACCACGGCGACGTCAAACTGGAACACCAGCAGGCAGGTCAGCGGGAAGCCAAAATAAAACGTCAGCAGATAGAGCAGGGAAAAGAAGACGTTAAAGTTGAAGCGGACGCGCCGAAACTCCTGATAGGTCAGGAAAAGCACAAACAGCGCCCCGATCAGATAAACAACAAACAGCCCGCCAAACTGAGCCAGCGTCATGGATGCTCTCCTGCCGCCAGCGCCAATGCCTGCTGCCAGCCATCAACATAGTTCGGATTGAAAAAGGCGATGGACTGTTTATCCAACGTCGCCAGTTGGCGTTGTGACTCGCGCACTACCGCTTCATCCAGCGAATCGCCATAGAACAGCACCGGCAGATGCTGCTCGGCCAGGTCTTGCCAGAATGGGTTCTTGCGGCTGAGCACAAAAGGCACACCGAACTGGATCAACAGGCACAGCGTGCCGATACCCTGCTGACGGTCGAAAATAAAGTAGCCGAGATCGCACTCACGCAGGATATTGAGATAATCGTCAAACGCCACCTGCTGGGTCAGCAGTTGCAGATTCTGCTCAGAGAACAGCTTCAGACCCGCCTCGCGCACTTTGGCAATATAGGCGTCATTATTGGCCGGGTAGCCCATCGGCAAAATCACCCGCACCTTGGCACCAAATTGCTGATGGATCGCCTGTAGCGCCTCGATATGGCGGTTGGTGCTATCGCCAGAGTTCCCTACCAGGATGGTCATCGGCCCGGCCAGGTTCTTTTCGACTTCAATCCCCGTCAGGGCAGGATCCATCCGCGTTGGGAAATACAGCAGCGAAGCCGGAACGCGCGCATGTCGTTGCTGGTAGTGGATCAGATCGCCTCGGGTGGCAAACACATGGGCAACCCGCCCCTGAGCAATGCGGCGCAGCACGTAGAACAGGCGATATTTCCAACTGGTGGCGTTTTCATACAGATCGGCCCCCCAGATATGCCAGCTCACCTGACGCGACTTGATCTTGCCACTCAGCAAAGCCAGCCACAGCGCTGCGTTAAATTGGCCATGCAGGAAAAAACGAGTGTCACGGTTGGCCTTGGCACGCGCAATCACCGCCTCTGCCAGGCTCTTTTTACCCGGGAAAGCCTCGATGGTCAGTTTGGGAAAGTGGCCCAGCGCGGCAACATCTTTGGCTGCCACCATAAAATGACACACATGATCTGCGGGCAGGCGTGCGGCCAGCACATCATTGAAGAAGCGCAGCACCGTCTGATTATGATGTGGGATATCAGATCCCAGTACGTGGATTAGTATGGTCATACTCGTCTACGGTAAAGAATAAATACGCAGCTACAGAGCGCGAAATACACGATGTAGGTTGCCATATAGGCCTGTGCCGCCCCCAATGCGCCATGCAGCGGGATCAGCCAGTGCGAGAACAGCGTCAGCAAGGCGAACTGGCTGACCTCTGTCAAAATATAAAAACGCAGTGACGCCTTGGCAATCACCAGGTAGCCGAAAACGTAGGCTCCGACCTTCAGCACGTCGCCCACCAGTTGCCAGGCAAACAGATCGCGCATGGCAACGAATTTCTCTGAGAACAGCAGCCAGATGGCAAAGTCACGCAGCAGCCAGACGGTAAAGCTGGCGGCGGCCACCGCAGGCAACACAAACTTCAGCGAGCGCACGATCTCGCGTGAGATGGCACTTTTCTCTTGCAGACGCGACAATGTCGGCAGCAGATAAACGGTAAACGAAGCGGTAATAAATTGCAGGTAGGCATCGGAGATACTGCTCACTCCTTGCCAGATCCCCACTTCATCCCAGCCGTAATGTTCTGCCAGCAGGTTACGCATCATTACATAGGCGACCGGCAAGGTCACGGAGGTGATCAGCGCCATCAGGGTAAACTTGCCAAGATGGGTTGCCAGCGCCTTATCCCAGGCCAGCTTCAGATAGCGCAGTGGCAACACTTTGCGCCGCCACAGCATGAAACCGGCAGGTAATACCACCAAGGCAGGAACCAGAGCCAACCCGGCCAGCGCGCCTTCATAACCGCCCAGTTTAAAGCATAGTGTGAAAGCCACCACGCCGATCAGGCTACCGGCGATCACCGCCAGGGCGTTGCCCATCGCATCGCGATAACCTTTGAGGATCGCCAGGAACAGGTTGGCGTAGGCAATCCCCATCTGGATAAACGCCACCGCCCGTACCACATTCACATAGTCGCCATGGCCAAACAGCCCACGGCTGATCGGTTCGGCGGCAAACAGGAACACCAATGCCAGCAGGGTTGAGAAGCCCAGCACGATGCTGGAAGCGGTCCCCACCGCCAACCGCAAGCGTTGCGGATCCTGATGGTACTCCGCCACATACTTGGTGATACCGTTAAAAATCCCGGCACCCGACAGCACGCCCAACACGGTGATCAGTTGGCGGAAGTTACCCGCCTGCCCGACCCCGCTGGGGCCGAAGGCCACCGCCAGCATTTTTACCACCAGCAATCCCACGCCGATCTTGATCAGCGTGGAGCCAGCGGTCCAAATCGATGCTTTTGCCAGTGACATATCAGGCGAGGAAGCTCAGGATGGTATTGATCACCGTACGTTGATTGACGTCTGACATGTTAAAGAACAGCGGCAGACGCACCAGGCGCTCGCTCTCTTTGGTGGTGAAACGGTCTTCGCCGGAGAAACGGCCAAACTTCTCACCTGCCGGGCAAGCATGCAGCGGGATGTAATGGAACACCGACATGATTTCGGCTTCTTTCAGATAGTCGATAAACGCGGTGCGATCCTGCACGTCTTTCAGCTTGATGTAGAACATATGGGCGTTGTGCACGCAGTTGGCCGGAATAGTCGGCAAGCTGATGCGCCCTGCATTCGCCAATGGTTTGAAAGCGTCATAATAGTTCTGCCACAGCTTCAGGCGGCGCTGGTTGATTGGCTCGGCGGCTTCCAGCTGCGCCCACAGGTAGGCGGCTTGCAGATCTGACATCAGGTAGCTGGAACCGATATCGCGCCAGGTATATTTATCCACCTGACCACGGAAGAACTGGCTGCGGTTGGTGCCTTTCTCGCGGATCACTTCGGCACGGTCGATCAGGGCCGGGTCGTTAATCAGCGTTGCGCCACCTTCACCGCCAGCGGTGTAGTTTTTGGTCTCATGGAAACTGAAGCAACCGATATGGCCGATGGTCCCCAAGGCTTTACCCTTATAGGTGGACATCACGCCCTGCGCGGCATCTTCTACCACCATCAGGTTGTACTTCTTCGCCAGCGCCATGATGGTGTCCATTTCGCAGGCCACGCCAGCGTAATGCACCGGCACGATGGCACGGGTTTTATCGGTGATCGCCGCTTCAATCTTGGTTTCATCGATGTTCATGGTGTCTGGACGCAGGTCGACAAACACCACCACCGCACCACGCAACACAAAGGCGTTAGAAGTGGAGACGAAGGTATAGCTCGGCATGATCACTTCATCACCCGGCTGGATATCCAGCAGGATGGCGGCCATTTCCAGCGACGCGGTGCAAGACGGCGTCAGCAACACTTTCGGACAGCCAAAATGCTGTTCCATCCACTGCTGGCAGCGACGGGTAAAACCACCGTCGCCACAGAGTTTGCCGCTGCCCATGGCAGCCTGCATGTAATCGAGTTCCGTGCCAACAACCGGTGGAGCGTTAAATGGGATCATGTAAACCTCTGTAGAACCAATACGCGGTGCTCGTAATGGTGGCACCGTGCCGTTGATAGAGCCGTAACGCGGCGATATTGCTGATCTGAGTCGCGATCCGCAGGCGCTGCAGCTGTTGCTGCTGGCACCAGGCGATCGCGGCAGCCATCAACCGTGAACCGGTCCCTTTCCCTTGTACACCTGGGAATGCCGCCAACAAACCGATACGCGCCTCTTGCTGGCCGATATCGCGCAGGCTGACAAACCCTTCAGGCTCCCCATCACTGCCCAGCACTAGCAGGCATTGATGGTCAAACGTCCCCAGCACCGCCTTTTCAATCCAGGTGGCGTAAAAACGCCCGCTGTCCTGCGGCTGATACCAAGGCGCACGAAAACGGCTGGCGGCAAACACCTTGGCCGCCACCGTACGCAGCAGTGGAATATCGTCAGGCTGGGCGATGCGGATGGCCGGTAAATCTAATGCACAATCTATGCCAATCGCCAGGGCAAAATCCACCTCGCCCTCCACCAGCCGAAACCCTGCGGCGGCCAAACTATCGGCTAAATCCAGGCGCTGAGCCGGGATCTTGGCCTGAACCAGCGCAAAAGCATCCAATGCAGCGGCAGTAAGCGCGGGAGCGGCATCGTCAAAATGCAGCTTGGCGCTGGCAAGTTGGAAATACTCGCTTTCCCAGCCTAACGGCTCAATATTGGCGTGGACGGACATGCAGTAAATCCAACAGATATTTGCCATAGCCGGTTTTGGCTAACGCCTGCGCCGACCGCCTTACACCTTCATCATCCAGCCAACCGTTGCGCCAGGCGATCTCTTCCAGACAGGCAATCTTGAACCCCTGACGCTTTTCTACCGTCTGCACAAAGGTACTGGCCTCGATCAGGCTGTCGTGGGTACCGGTATCGAGCCAGGCAAAACCACGCCCCAGCAGCTCGACGCTCAGTTCGCCACGCTCCAGATACATCTGGTTGATGCTGGTGATTTCCAGCTCGCCGCGTTCGGAAGGCTTCACCTGCTTGGCGAAGTCCACGACCTGATGGTCATAGAAGTAAAGGCCGGTGACCGCCCAGTTGGACTTCGGCTTCAACGGCTTTTCTTCAATCGACAGCGCACGGAAGTTATCATCGAACTCCACCACGCCAAAACGCTCGGGATCCATGACCTGATAACCGAATACCGTGGCGCCTTGCAGACCCTGGACCACGCTTTTCAGTTTCGGGCTGAAGCCCTGGCCGAAGTAAATATTGTCGCCCAACACCAGGCAGCTTGGCTCGCCGCCGATGAACTCTTCGCCAATCAGGAAGGCCTGTGCCAACCCATCCGGGCTCGGTTGCTCGGCGTAGCTGAGGTTGATGCCAAACTCTTCACCGCTGCCCAACAAACGGCGAAACGAGGGCAGATCTTCAGGCGTGGAGATAATCAGAATGTCGCGGATCCCGGCCAGCATCAGCACCGAGAGCGGATAGTAAATCATTGGTTTATCGTAAATGGGCAGCAACTGCTTGGAGACGCCACGGGTGATCGGGTGCAAACGCGTCCCCGAACCGCCGGCTAGAATGATACCTTTCATTTTCACTCCTGAACTTTTGACCGCCGCACGGCGCTTGCCGCCCTCCGTGCGTGCTCCTGAATGGGATGATTAGTTCAGGCCTAAACGCTCGCCGGCGTAAGACCCATCTTGCACGCGGCGCCACCAGGTTTCATTGTTCAGATACCAGGAGACCGTCTTGCGGATGCCGCTTTCAAAGGTTTCCTGCGGGCGCCAACCCAGTTCACGTTCAATTTTGCCTGCATCGATGGCATAACGCATATCGTGGCCGGGGCGATCCGTCACATAGGTGATCAGATCGCGATACTTCGCCACGCCCTGCGGTTTGTTAGGTGCCAGTTCTTCCAGCAGATCGCAGATGGTATGCACCACTTCGATATTCTTGCGCTCGTTGTGGCCGCCGATGTTATAGGTTTCCCCAATCACACCTTCGGTCACCACTTGATATAACGCCCGCGCATGGTCTTCCACATACAGCCAGTCACGCACCTGTGCACCGTCGCCGTAGACCGGCAGCGGTTTGCCAGAAATCGCGTTGAGGATCACCAGCGGCACCAGCTTCTCAGGGAAGTGGTAAGGGCCGTAGTTGTTGGAACAGTTGGTCACTACGGTTGGGAAACCGTAGGTACGCAACCAGGCGCGCACCAGATGATCACTCGAAGCCTTGGAGGCAGAGTATGGGCTGCTTGGCGCGTAAGGCGTCGTTTCGGTAAACAGATCGTCGGTGCCGTGCAGGTCGCCGTACACTTCATCGGTCGAAATATGGTGGAAACGGAAAGCCTGTTTTTTCTCTGCCGCCAGTGCCTGCCAATAATGGCGGGCGGCCTCCAGCATGGTGTAAGTACCCACGATGTTGGTTTCGATAAAGGCCGCGGGACCGTCGATTGAGCGGTCTACGTGGCTTTCCGCCGCCAGGTGCATCACGAAATCCGGCTGGTACTGCGCAAATACGCGATCCAGTGCGGCACGGTCGCAGATATCGACCTGTTCGAAAGCATAGCGTTCGTTGTCTGCCACACCGGTCAGCGACTCCAGGTTACCGGCATAGGTGAGCTTATCAACCACCACCACCCTATCGCGGGTTCCTTCGATGATATGTCTGACTACGGCAGAGCCGATAAATCCGGCACCGCCGGTGACCAAAATACGTTTCAACGCCAAACTCCTTTGGTGTCCACGATCCAGGACTGCTTAATCTCTTCCGGCTTGATCGCCTTGAATTGTTTATGATCGACTAACATCACGATCACGTCTGCCTGCTGCAACGCCTCTGGCAGTGTTTTCAGCGTAACGTGGCCTGCCAGTGACTTGGGCAGTTGCTCAACGTTTGGCTCTACCGCCAGGGTTTCACCCACGTGCCAATCGGCAATCAGGTGAGCCACTTCAACCGCCGGGCTTTCACGCAGGTCATCGATATTAGGTTTGAACGCCAGACCGAAGCAGGCAATCTTCACTTCGGAAGCCCGCTTGTCGGTTGCCGCCAGGCAATCTGCCACGGCTGCCTTGACGCGATCGACCACCCAGAGTGGTTTGCCGTCGTTAACCAGACGCGCGGTATGGATCAGACGAGCCTGCTGCGGGTTCTGCGCCACGATGAACCAAGGGTCCACGGCGATGCAGTGTCCACCCACGCCTGGGCCGGGTTGCAGGATGTTGACGCGCGGGTGGCGGTTAGCCAGGCGGATCAGTTCCCACACGTTGATGCCTTGATCGGCGCAGATCAGCGAAAGCTCGTTGGCAAACGCGATATTAACGTCACGGAAGCTGTTTTCCGTCAGTTTGCACATCTCGGCGGTGCGCGAGTTGGTGATAACACACTCACCTTCGAGGAAAATTTTGTACAGCGCGCTGGCGCGCTCGGAGCATTTCGGCGTCATGCCGCCGATAACACGGTCATTCTGGATCAGTTCGACCATCACCTGACCAGGCAGCACACGCTCAGGGCAGTAGGCAATGTTGACATCGGCCTGCTCACCGGCATCCTGCGGGAAGCTCAGATCGCTACGCGCCTCTGCCAGCCACAATGCCATTTGCTCGGTAGCGCCCACCGGTGAGGTGGACTCCAGGATCACCAGGTCGCCTTTTTTCAGTACCGGAGCCAGTGACTTGGCGGCAGCTTCGACATAGGCCAGATCGGGTTCGTGATCCCCTTTGAACGGCGTTGGCACGGCAATCAGGAAAGCATCGGCCGCCAGTGGTTTAGTCACAGCCTGTAAATAACCGCCTTCAACGGCTTCTTTTACCACGCGATCCAGATCGGGTTCGACGATGTGGATGGCTCCACGGTTGATGGTATCTACCGCGTGCTGGTTAACATCTACGCCCACCACTTTTTTCTTGCGGGAAGCAAACGCCGCCGCCGTTGGCAAGCCGATATAACCCAGGCCAATAACTGAAATAGTGTTAAAACTCATAGTGTCACCTGATGATTCTTTAAAGCTTCGAGGATACGTTGGCAGGCATGCCCGTCACCGTATGGGTTATGCGCCCGGCTCATGGCGTGGTATTCGCCTTCGTCTGTCAATAACCGGGTTACCGCATCAACAATTTTAGCTACGTCCGTGCCCACCAGCTGTACCGTGCCCGCGTCTACCGCTTCTGGCCGCTCGGTAGTATCACGCATTACCAGCACCGGTTTACCCAGCGATGGCGCCTCTTCCTGAATGCCGCCAGAGTCGGTCAGGATCAGATAAGATCGCGTCATCAGATAGACAAACGGCAGGTAATCCTGCGGATCGATCAGAATGATGTTATCGATGCCCTTCAAAATACGGTTGACCGGCTCGCTAACGTTCGGGTTGAGGTGCACCGGATACACCACCTGCACGTCTGGGTGCTGGCAGGCAATCTCGGCCAGGGCGCTACAGATGCGCTCGAACCCGCCACCAAAGCTTTCACGGCGGTGGCCGGTAACCAGGATCAGTTTCTTGCTGGCATCCAGGAACGGATAACGCTGATCAAGGCTCTCGCGCAATTCCTGGTTGTGCATGATGCGATCGCGCACCCACAGCAACGCATCGATCACGGTGTTGCCCGTGACGAAAATATGGTCGTCCCGCAGCGATTCGCGCAGCAGGTTCTGACGTGAGTTTTCGGTTGGCGAGAAATGATACATCGCCAAATGCCCCGTCAACTTGCGGTTGGCCTCTTCAGGCCACGGAGAATAGAGATTACCGGTACGCAGGCCCGCTTCCACATGTCCCACCGGGATACGCTGATAAAACGCCGCCAGGCTGGTCGCCATGGTGGTCGTGGTATCACCGTGCACCAACACCACGTCCGGTTTGAAATCCTCCAGTACGCCCTTTAACCCTTCCAGAATGCGGCAGGTGATCTCACTCAGCCCCTGGCCAGGTTTCATAATATTCAGGTCGTAATCCGGTACGATTTCAAACAAACGCAATACCTGATCCAGCATCTCACGATGCTGTGCCGTAACGCAGACTCTTGATTCAAAGGCATCATCCTGAGCCAGAGCATGTACCAGAGGTGCCATTTTAATGGCTTCCGGTCTGGTGCCAAAAACAGTCAACACTTTCACAGCGAATCTCTTTTGGTCGGTGAAGTGCAGGCGAACCTGCAAAGTTGGGCTCCGAGGAGCCCAACAGCGAAATTATTATAGTATGGGTTAACTACGTGGCCGGCGTACCAGAGCCACGCCCGCACCAACCAGGCCACCGATTGCGCCCCACATAATCAGCCAGAATACCCGGCGTGGGCTATCACGTTTCACCGGCTCTTCCGGCGTACGTAAATAACGGTAGGTCTGGAATTTGGCATCCAACGTCGGGCCAACGTTCAAGGTTGCCAGCATCGCCCGGTTCTGATCGTAACTCAGATCATACGTAGGGCCGGAAGCCTGAAGCCCTTCCAGGCGCGCTTGCAGCATCGGCTTGCCCAACAGGAACAGGTCGGAGTCAGGTAGCTGTTCCGCTGGCGTATCGGTCTGCGTACGGCTAATCCCCTGCTGCTCGGCGATTTTCAGCGCCTGCTGCACGGTCTTGAGTTCGCGTTGATAAACCGCATCGGCTACCGCTTCCTGACGCTTTACCTGGGCACTCATCGAGGTAGTCCGTGCCGCCCAGGCACCCTGGATCTCTTCGTTCAGATGCTGCGCCGCACGGTGGCTGGCAAAGGCAACATACTGACGCAGAAGATGGTTGGAGTCTGGCGCCGTTTCTGCGGTCAGCTTCACGCTGTCGTTGAGCACTTTCTTGTCATCGCGCGGCGTAAACTGGATATTGTTGATCAGGTCATCAAGCAACGCCGCATCGGCACGGGCATCCCCTTCCTGGCGCTGCTTGTAGTAATCGCTTTGCAGCCAGAAATCACGGCGCGTGTCATAGGCGGCCAACTGCATGATAAATTCATTATAGGCTTCATCGGCGATACCTGGCTGATCGCTGGCAACCGCGGGCAGAGTCCGCAGATCCAGATTACGCAGGAACTGCTGCTGAGAGTAATATCCCCCCAACGCATTCACCGTAGGTTTATCGGTGATCGCCGTGGCGCTCCACTCCTGTTTCACCAGGTAGGAAACGATCAGCGCAACGGCAGCAAACAGCACCGCAAAACCGATAATCCATTTTTTGCCACGCCACAGGGTGCAGCACAGACCGCGGATATCGAGCTCGTTATCGACCACCGGGGTATTCTTGTCAGACGTTGTTTCAGGAATCATCACTGCCCTAAAGCCTCAAGGTTAAGGTACTTGCTTATTGTTCGTGGAATGACGAAGGCGGCGCTTGAGACGTTTGATATAGCGCGCAACCCGCCATGCACGTTTGATGCAATAGCCATAGAAAAAGAATGCAAGCAAGAATAATGCCAACATAACCCATTCAGGAATGAAAGTCAGGCGTTCGCCCACCACGCCAATCGCTGCCAACAGCGCCGCGGCCAAGGTGATCAGCACAAAGGCCTGACGAGGCGTAAAGCCCGCACGCATTATCAAATGGTGGATGTGTTGACGGTCTGGCGAGAACGGGCTCATGCCTTTACGCAGGCGGCGATACATGATGGCAATCATATCCATCAGCGGGATGGCGATAATCCACAGCGCGGTCACCGGCTTGATCGGATGATTTGGCCCTTGCGAGCTTTGCACCAGCAGCCAGATGGCGGTAAAACCGATCAGCGTACTGCCGGCGTCGCCCATAAAGACTTTATAGCGACGGCCAAGGATGCCGAGGTTGAGCAGAATATAGGGAACAATGGCCGCCAGCATGGCGAAGCACCAGAAGGCGAGATCGCTATGGCCGCCTTGATACAGCAGGATCCCCATCGCGCCAAACGACACGCAAGAGAGACCGCCTAGCAGGCCATCGATACCATCGACCATGTTAAAGGCGTTAATCGCGGCCCATACGGCAAACAGCGTCACCAGGTAACCAAACGGCCCCAGCTGCATTTCCCAACCGCCAAACACATAGCCAAGGCTGCGCAGATAAAGGCCGGCAAACACCATCATGGCAATACCGACCAACGCCTGGATGGTGGCGCGGATCTTGACGCTGATATCGAAACGATCGTCCAGCGCCCCGACGAAAACCAGGACGCCAGCACAGGCGAGGTAGAGTTTACCGTGCGCAATCGTCTGGTCGGTGATCAGGAAGGCAAAGCAGATGCCTGCGTAAACTGAAATCCCACCCACCAGCGGGATCAACCCCTGATGACGTTTGCGATAATTAGGCTTATCAACCAAACCAATAGGTTTTGCTGCCTTGCGAGCAACAAATAAAAAAGCCAGAGAAAACAGAAAAACAAAAAGAATTTCAGTACTCATGGTGAGTAAGTTCACGGTTAACAAATCTCTGAAGAAGATGAGGCAGCTTAACATGGGTAACAAACCGCGCCACATGACCAAGCAACCTTTCAGTCATTTCCTATGACAAAATACCCGCCGCCCTTCAAACCGCAGTGTCGTTACCTGCGCTTGAAACTCATAGGGTAAAGACATTCAACTTATCGATGCCAAGACGTGTCTTGCTGCAACGCTACAACTGGCGCAAATAAGATGAGTTCTCAATAAGTCGCAGGAATAACTTACTTTCCTTTACTGTTACTTATCGTATCCGCCAAAAGCAAAAAACGCCACGACTAGGCGTGGCGTTCCTCGAATATTTTACTTAATTATGAGCGTTTCATCATGTCGAAGAATTCGTCGTTGGTTTTGGTCATCGCCAACTTGTTGATGAGGAATTCCATCGCGTCGATCTCGCCCATTGGGTGAATGATCTTGCGCAGGATCCACATCTTCTGTAGTTCTTCAGAGGTGGTGAGCAACTCTTCTTTACGCGTACCGGAACGGTTGTAATCGATAGCAGGGAATACGCGCTTCTCGGCGATTTTACGCGCCAGATGCAGTTCCATGTTACCCGTACCTTTAAATTCTTCGTAAATCACTTCGTCCATCTTCGAACCGGTATCGACCAGTGCGGTAGCGATGATGGTCAGGCTGCCGCCTTCCTCAACGTTACGGGCCGCACCGAAGAAACGCTTCGGACGATGCAGGGCGTTGGCATCCACACCACCGGTCAGCACTTTGCCCGAGGCAGGTACGACGGTGTTGTAGGCACGTGCCAGACGGGTGATGGAGTCCAGCAGGATGATCACGTCTTTTTTGTGCTCGACCAGGCGCTTGGCCTTCTCGATCACCATTTCGGCAACCTGTACGTGGCGAGATGCTGGCTCGTCAAAAGTAGAAGCGATAACTTCGCCTTTTACCAGACGCTGCATCTCGGTCACTTCTTCCGGACGTTCGTCGATCAGCAACACCATCAGCACACAGTCTGGGTGGTTGTAAGCGATGCTCTGCGCGATGTTTTGCAGCAGCATGGTCTTACCGGCTTTCGGTGGTGCCACAATCAGACCACGCTGGCCGCGGCCAATTGGCGATGCCAGATCCAGTACGCGAGCCGTCAGATCTTCGGTAGAGCCGTTGCCACGTTCCATACGCAAACGTGAGTTAGCGTGCAGCGGCGTCAGGTTTTCGAACAGGATCTTGTTACGGGCGTTTTCCGGTTTGTCGTAGTTGACTTCGTTAACTTTCAACAGGGCAAAATAGCGCTCGCCTTCTTTTGGCGGACGAATCTTACCGGAAATGGTGTCACCTGTGCGGAGGTTGAAACGGCGGATTTGGCTAGGAGAAACGTAGATATCGTCGGGGCCTGCGAGGTAGGAACTGTCTCCGGAACGGAGGAAACCAAATCCATCCTGCAATATCTCCAGCACGCCATCACCGAAGATATCTTCTCCGCTTTTCGCATGTTGCTTGAGTATAGAGAAGATAATGTCCTGTTTGCGCAGGCGGGCCAGGTTTTCCAGCCCCATATTTTCGCCGAGAGTAATCAGCTCAGAAACCGGCGTATTCTTTAATTCGGTAAGATTCATAGTGGGGGTTCTTAAACTCGGGGTGTGTCTCGAACTAGTATCGTGAATGGTATGGCAGCGTGTTAAACCCATTCGCCTTTCAAGCTACTAAGTGAAGTTGATCGGGTATGCGTGCCTGTTACTGGACGTTCGATCGCCGGGAAGCTGGGTCACCGCAGTAAGAAATGGCTTAGCTGGGGCGCACACGCTGACGGTTTAAGATCGAAGGTGCCTTAAAACTGATTTTTTGTAAAACCGTTTGATCGTCAAAACACGGCTCGGGTCACAGTAAAATGCTAGTGCCGATGGTTCAACGTAGAGTAATGCTTAGATTCAGACTCTTTAGATTTAATACTTATGGCAAGTTCTAAATGCAGTATGGTTAAACTTAACACGCTTCTTGGCAGGCGTCTAGCGGTGAATGAAAATCCCCCTCCAGACGCCCGTCACGGGGCTTCCCGCCCTAATTACAGATTCGCTTCAAGGAACTCTTTGAGCTGGCCCTTGGACAACGCGCCGACCTTGGTCGCTGCCACTTCACCGTTCTTGAACAACAACAGCGTCGGGATACCGCGGATGCCGTATTTAGGCGCGGTAGCCGGGTTTTGATCGATGTTCAGTTTGGTAATGGTCAGCTTGCCGGCGAACTCTTCGGCAATCTCGTCGAGGATCGGAGCAATCATCTTGCACGGACCACACCATTCAGCCCAGAAATCGACCAGGATAGGCCCTTCGGCTTTCAGTACATCGGTATCGAAGCTGTCGTCAGTCAGGTGAATAATTTTATCGCTCATGTTCTACTCCACAGGATTAGGTCTACCTTGTTGGTGTAGCATCAAACCAACTTGGGTGATTTTATTTCACCGCTTTTATTTCAACGGATATGCTTTCGTAAAGCAATAGTTAGCTGATATTCTACCACACTATGAGCAAAACACACTTGACCGAACAGAAGTTTTCCGACTTCGCCCTGCACCCGTTAGTCCTTGAAGCCCTTGAGAAAAAAGGGTTTCACAACTGCACGCCCATCCAGGCGTTGGCATTGCCGCTCACCCTCAGTGGGCGCGACGTTGCAGGTCAGGCGCAAACCGGTACCGGAAAGACGCTGGCATTTTTAGCGTCTACTTTTCACTATTTGCTGTCCCACCCGGCGAAAGAAGGTCGCCAGACCAACCAGCCGCGCGCCTTGATCATGGCGCCTACACGTGAACTGGCAGTACAGATCCATTCCGATGCAGAAGCCCTGTCGCAGTCTACCGGGTTGAAGCTTGGCCTGGCCTACGGCGGCGACGGCTACGACAAACAGCTGAAGGTGCTGGAAAGCGGCGTGGATATTCTGGTGGGCACCACCGGTCGTTTAATCGACTACGCCAAACAGAACTATATCGATCTGGGTGCTATCCAGGTTGTGGTGCTTGATGAAGCCGACCGCATGTACGATCTGGGCTTTATCAAAGATATCCGTTGGCTGTTCCGCCGCATGCCTGCGGTCGATCAACGCCTGAACATGTTGTTCTCTGCCACCCTGTCCTATCGCGTACGCGAACTGGCCTTTGAGCAGATGAACAATGCCGAATATGTGGAAGTTGAACCGGAACAGAAAACCGGCCACCGCATTAAGGAAGAGCTGTTCTACCCTTCCAACGAAGAAAAAATGCGCCTGTTACAGACGCTGATCGAGGAAGAGTGGCCAGATCGCTGCATCATCTTCGCCAACACCAAGCACCGCTGTGAAGACATCTGGGGCCATCTGGCCGCTGACGGTCACCGCGTAGGCCTGCTGACCGGCGACGTGGCGCAGAAAAAACGCCTGCGTATTCTGGATGACTTCACCAAAGGCAACCTGGATATCCTGGTCGCCACCGATGTCGCCGCACGCGGCCTGCATATCCCGTTGGTGACTCACGTCTTCAACTACGATCTGCCGGACGACTGCGAAGACTACGTACACCGTATTGGCCGTACTGGCCGCGCGGGTGAAAGCGGTCACTCCATCAGCCTGGCCTGTGAAGAGTACGCGCTTAACCTGCCAGCCATCGAAACCTATACCGGCCACAGC
Source organism: Serratia sp. H1w (assembly GCF_000633355.1). Lineage (GTDB taxonomy): Bacteria > Pseudomonadota > Gammaproteobacteria > Enterobacterales > Enterobacteriaceae > Chania. Next base: position 75,538 of record NZ_AYMQ01000045.1, on the reverse strand, counting down.
ATTCCTGTGAGCAAGTACAACAGCGATGCGCTGATGAGCGATCTGCCTGCACCTAAGCGCCTGGTGCGCCCACGTGGCAATAACGGCCCACGCCGTAACTCTTCCGCGCCACGTCGTGGTGGTGCGCCGCGTAACAACCGTAAACGTTCGGGCTGATAGATAACTATGCCAGGTTCCAGCACCCTCTATGCCGCCATCGATCTGGGTTCCAACAGTTTCCATATGTTGGTGGTACGTGAGGTGGCTGGCAGTATCCAGACGCTGGCTCGCATCAAGCGCAAAGTGCGCCTGGCGGCCGGGCTGGATCAGCACAATCACCTGTCACAGGAAGCCATGCAGCGCGGGTGGCAATGCTTGCGGCTGTTCTCGGAACGCCTGCAGGACATCCCGCGCGATCAGATCCGGGTCGTCGCTACTGCAACGCTACGCCTGGCTAATAACGCAGCCGAATTCCTGCAAACCGCCGAAACCATCCTTGGCTGCCCCGTGCAGGTCATCAGCGGCGAAGAAGAAGCCCGCCTGATTTACCATGGCGTTGCCCACACTACCGGCGGCCCTGATCGGCGTCTGGTGGTCGATATCGGGGGTGGCAGCACGGAGTTGGTTGCAGGCACTGGAGCGCAGGCCGCGCAGTTGTATAGCCTTTCGATGGGCTGTGTCACCTGGCTTGAGCGCTTCTTCAGCGATCGCAATCTGGAGCGGGATAATTTCGAAGCCGCCGAACAGGCCGCGCGTGAAATGGTGCGGCCCATCGTCCCACAACTTCGTCAACATGGCTGGCAGATTTGCGTCGGCGCATCCGGTACCGTGCAAGCGCTACAGGAAATCATGGTGGCGCAGGGAATGGATGAACGCATTACCTTGCCCAAGCTGCGGCAGTTAAAACAGCGGGCCATTCAATGTGGCAAGCTGGAAGAACTGGAAATCGAAGGGCTGACGCTGGAACGCGCCTTGGTGTTCCCAAGCGGCCTGTCGATACTGCTGGCCATTTTCCAGGAGCTGGGTATCGAAAGTATGACGCTGGCCGGTGGCGCTCTGCGCGAAGGGCTGGTGTATGGCATGCTGCATCTGCCGGTCGAACAGGATATCCGCAGCCGCACGTTGCGTAACCTGCAACGCCGTTATCTGCTGGATATCGATCAGGCCGAACGTGTCAGCCAGTTGGCTGCGAACTTCTGTCTGCAAACCACCAATGAATGGCAACTGGATACGCGATGTCGCGAGCTACTGCATGCGGCCTGTCTGATCCACGAAATCGGCCTGAGCGTCGATTTCAAACAGGCGCCCCAACACGCCGCCTATCTAGTCAGCCATCTTGATTTGCCCGGCTTTACCCCGGCACAGAAAAAACTGTTAGCCACCCTGCTGCAAAACCAGAGCAACGCCCTCGATCTACCGCTGCTAAGCCAACAGAATGCCGTACCGCCGCGTGTGGCACAGCGCATGTGCCGTCTGTTACGTCTGGCCATCATCTTTGCCAGCCGCCGCCGTGACGATACCCTGCCTGCGGTACGCTTGCGTGCCAACGATGAAGAGCTGCATGTGATTTTGCCGCAAGGCTGGTTGGAACGGCATCCGCTACGCGCAGAGGCGCTGGATCAGGAAAGCCATTGGCAGAGCTATGCCCACTGGCCGCTGTTTTTAGAAGAGCAGCACTGAGAGTAGTCCCCTCACCCTAACCCTAACCCTCTCCCCAAGGAGAGGGAACCGCTCGAGTTCACTGATATTCCAACGTTTCCCGAAGCAACACGGGCTCATCAACGACGCCGGATAGCCCCCTCGCCCCAAGGAGAGGGAACCGAGCGAGTTCGCTAATATTCCAACGTTTCCCGTAGCGGCACCGGCTTATCAACAACGCTGGACAGCCCCCTCGCCCTTTGGGAGAGGGTTGGGGTGAGGGGAGAATCCTCGGGGTCAGCTACCGCCTTTGGCCTTGGCCAACATCGCTTTCACGCTGGCCAAATGGCTCTGCCCTTTCTGCATCCGCTCTTGCGGGCTCACCACCTTGCGCTCGCTCTCCCAGGCCAAATCATCCTGCGGCAGTTCCAACAGGAAACGGCTGGGCTCAGGGCGTACCAACTCGCCGTATTGGCGACGTTCACGGCACAGGGTGAAAATCAGTTCTTTCTGGGCGCGTGTGATCCCCACATAGGCCAAACGTCGCTCTTCATCGACATTATCCTCATCAATACTGCTCTGATGTGGCAATAACCCCTCCTCCATTCCCACCAGGAACACATAGGGGAACTCCAGCCCCTTGGAGGCATGCAGGGTCATCAGTTGTACCTGATCCAACTCTTCGTCGCTTTCGCCGCGCTCCATCATGTCGCGCAGAGTAAAGCGCGTGACCACCTGGGTCAGCGTCATCGGCTCGTCCAGATCGTTGCCTTCCAGCATCTCGGTCATCCAGCCAAACAGCGTGTTGACGTTTTTCATGCGCATTTCGGCCGCTTTCGGGCTGGGCGAGGTTTCAAACAGCCAGCTTTCATAGTCGACGCCACGGATCAGATCGCGCACTGCCGCCACCGGCTCACGCTCCACCATCTGGATAATCCCTTCCAACCAATGAGTGAAACGCTGTAATGACTCCAATCCCCGGCCGGTCAAATACTGGCCCAGGCCAAGATCGAAGCTGGCACGGAACAGGCTCTTGTTGCGCTGATTGGCCCACTCCCCCAGCTTTTGCAGCGTCGCCGGGCCAATTTCCCGCTTTGGCGTGTTGACGATGCGCAGGAAGGCGCTGTCGTCATCCTGATTGGTCAGCACCCGCAGATAGGCCAGCAAATCCTTGATTTCCGGACGCGAGAAGAACGACGTGCCGCCGGAAATCTTGTACGGAATGCGGTTCTGCATCAGCATTTTTTCAAACAACCGCGACTGGTGGTTACCGCGATAAAGGATCGCGTAGTCGCCATAATTGGTTTTCTTCACAAAGTGATGGGCGATCAGCTCCCCCACCACCCGTTCGGCCTCATGATCTTCATTGTTAGCCGTCACCACCTTCAACTCTTCGCCGTAGCCCAGCTCGGAGAACAGGCGTTTCTCGAATACGTGCGGGTTGTTGGCAATCAGTATGTTGGCGGCCTTCAGAATACGTTCACTGGAACGGTAGTTCTGCTCCAGTTTGATGACCTGTAACGCTGGGAAATCTTCCTGTAACAACACCAGGTTTTGCGGGCGTGCCCCACGCCAGGAGTAAATGGACTGATCGTCATCCCCCACCACGGTAAAACGTGCGCGGTTGCCCACCAGCAGTTTCACCAGCTCATACTGACTGGTGTTGGTGTCCTGATATTCATCCACCAGCAGATAGCGGATCCGGTTCTGCCAGCGTTCGCGCACTTCCTCATTACGCTGTAGCAACAAGGTGGGCAGCAGGATCAGATCGTCAAAATCCAGTACGTTACAGGCCTTCATATGGTCATGGTACAGCCCGTAACAGTGGGCAAACAGTTTGTCCCGCTCGGAGCGCGCCAGCCCCATGGCCCGTTGCGGATCCACCAGATCGTTCTTCCAGTTGGAAATGGTCGAAATCAGCTGCGCCACCAATGTTTTGTCATTTTCCAGCCACTTCTCGGTCAATTCTTTCAGCAACGCGAGCTGATCCTGATCGTCAAACAGCGAGAAATTGGATTTCATCCCCAGCGCGGCATATTCGCGTTTGATCACTTCCAGCCCCAGCGTATGGAAGGTTGAGATCATCAGGCCACGCGACTCTTTGCGCCCCATGGTTTGCGCCACACGCTCTTTCATCTCGCGCGCTGCCTTGTTGGTAAAGGTCACGGCGGCGATATGTTTGGCCTGATAACCACACTGGTGGATCAGATGGGCGATTTTATTGGTGATCACACGCGTTTTGCCGGAACCGGCACCGGCCAGCACCAGGCAGGGCCCGGTAACGAATTCGACGGCTTGTTGTTGGCTGGGGTTTAATCGCATGGCGTTTTATTGCTCAATAGTGGTGTGCTGGGGGGATGAATTGTAGCAGAAAGCGCCGACCAGATTTATACCCGTCGCCTTTCAAGTTGTAGCGTTGTTACCTGCGAGCATAAACCCCAGTCACTTATCAAAAATAAGCTCCTGGGGATTTACGCTCTTGTCGCCTAGCTACAACTCGAAATTCATAGGGTAAGACAGGTATAATGCGGCGAATTCTTCATGACTAAACGGATAAAACGATGGCCAAGACCGCGAGTGCCCTGCACATTCTGGTGGATAACGAAACGCTGGCAAACGAGCTGATGGCTAAACTCAAGCGCGGCGTCAGCTTTGATACGCTGGCGCGCAAATATTCGAGCTGCCCGTCCAAGCGCAACGGCGGCTCTTTGGGTGAATTCAACAAGGGAACCATGGTCGCCGCCTTCGATAAGGCAGTGTTCAGCATCCCGTTGCTCAAGCCTTATGGCCCGGTGAAAACCCAGTTCGGCTATCACATCATCAAGGTGCTGTATCGCAGTTAAGCGATTTTCCCCTCACCCAAAGGGTGAGGGGCCGTGATTACTGGGCGCTGGTTTCCGGTGCCGCTGGAGTCGCATCAGCCGGCTTTGGCTCTTCACTCACCACGGCTGGTGCTGGCGTCATGATGCCGTTGTAGGTTTCCTGCAACTGCTTCATGTTCATCTCCGGCTCCCCCTTAGGCTGTAACAGCACCAAGGTGGCATCCTGCGACAGTTGCAGCTTCAGTTCCTGATTCAGCGATTCCAGCGTCAGCGACGACAAGAAGGCCTGACGCAGCTTCTGGTATTGCTCGGGAGCAATATCCACCACACCACTCTGCTGTGAACGCAGACGCTGGCTCATCAGCACGTCGGTATCGGTGCGGGCATAGGTGGCAAACAGTTTGCTCAACTGATCGGTCTTCTGTGCCAGCAGGGCGTTAAACTCATCCTGAGACAGACCGTTATTACGCACATTGGCCAATTCGCGGGCAATAAACGCCAGGCCGTTGTTCAGGTTGTCATTCGGTGAGTTCAGATGGATCGCACACTGGGCACGTTGATACTGCACCCGGCAGTCGAAGCCCAGCTTGATATTTTTCTGATCGCTCTTTTGCAGCACCTGCTGAATGTGCCAGAACAGGGCTTCACGGGCCATATCACTGCGCCAGTAACGGCTCAGGCTTTGCGAATCGCGGATCGGATGCCATGGCGTATCCCACATGATCGACAGCGTATCCTGCTTTACCTGATCGCTGATCAGGCTGACCGGCTGCGGCGGCAATGGCGTCAGAGTTGGCATGGTTGCCGGTGTCTCGCGCTTACCTTGCAGAGGCGAGAACGCCTTGTTGATCTGCTCACTCAGGCTACGGCTATCGACTTTACCCACGACGTACAGCGTCATGACGTCCGGGGTATACCACTGCTGATAAAACTTCTGCAGCTGTTCGATATTGACCGGCCGCTTGACCGGCTGACCCGGATCGTGTGCCAGCAGCGTTGAGCCTTTCAGGCGATAACGCCACCAGGTGTCTTTGGGATTCGGCGGGAAGGTGCCGATCGGATCCATATTGGCGTTCATCACCGCTTCTACCGTTGGCTCATCGATAGCCAACTTGCCCGTGGTATCCGCCAGCCAGGCCAGCGCCTCTTTCAACAGATCGGGGCGGTTATTGGGCAGGCTCAGGTTGTAGATGGTGAAATCATAAGAGCTGATGGCTGGCGGCAATGGCCGTTCACTGTCCACGCTCTGTTGCCACAGCGACTGTAGCTGCGGCTGGGTAAAACTCTCGCTGCGCGTAATCGCAATACGCGGCAACAGATGGGCAAAACCGATCTTCTGGGAAGACTCCACCAGCGATCCGGTATTGACCATCAACCGTAACTCAACGCGATCGCTCGGGCGCTGTGGTGTATCCAGGATCTGCCAAGAGAACCCGTTATTCAACTGCCCCTGCTGCCAGGCAGGATCAGGTTGTAGCGCTTCAGCGTGCACACTGCCGTTGGCCGCAACCAACAGCAGCCCACCCACTAAAAGACGAATTCTGGTGCCCTGCATGTGAACCCCTACTTAATGACTAGCCAATTTTTTATGCGAATAAGGTATTCCAGTCAATGGAATATAAGGCTGCGTCTCGCCACGATGACGACGAGTACGGCCTGAACTGTGCGTGGCACAGCAACAATCACACCCTGAGTTTCACCGTAGGGTGGAAAGCGCAAAGTGTACCATTCTGTTAGACCGCGCGCCTTTGCGGATGTCACTCATCACAGTGAAAAATAATAGCCGGTAGGGTGTTATGGAGAAAAAATGAGCAATAAGCAAGCGGAAATGGTATCGGCTGCGGCTGCAGCCGATACACAAGGGAGGAAAAAGAATCAGGCAGAAGGCAGCTTTTTGTCAGCAGAAACCTTATCTGCCCTGTTGTTCAGCACGTCTTGCAGCTGCTTTTCGTCCAGTTGGTTACACCATTTGGCTACCACTACCGTCGCTACACCGTTACCGACCAGGTTGGTCAAGGCACGGGCTTCGGACATAAAGCGGTCGATACCGAGGATCAGCGCCAGGCCGGCCAGCGGTAAATGCCCTACCGCCGAAATGGTCGCTGCCAGTACGATAAAGCCACTGCCGGTCACCCCTGCAGCCCCTTTAGAGGAGAGCAGCAACACCACCAGCAACGTCACCTGATGCATGATGTCCATATGGGTGTTGGTCGCCTGGGCGATAAACACCGCGGCCATTGTCAGATAGATTGAAGTACCGTCAAGGTTGAACGAGTAACCGGTTGGGATGACTAACCCCACCACCGATTTCTTGCACCCCAGATTCTCCATTTTATCGAGCATGCGTGGCAGCACCGATTCGGAAGACGAGGTGCCCAGTACGATCAGCAGTTCTTCTTTGATATAGCGGATAAATTTGAAGATGTTGAAGCCGTTGTAGCGGGCAATCGAGCCGAGTACCACCACCACAAACAGCACGCAGGTAATATAGAAGCAGACAATCAGCTGGCCCAGTTGTAGCAGGGTGCCTACACCGTATTTACCGATGGTGAACGCCATGGCACCAAAGGCCCCCAGCGGCGCCAGGCGCATGATCATATTGATGATGCCGAAAATCACGCGGGAGAAGCTGTCGATGACGTTAAAGATCACCTGGCCTTTCTCACCCAGGCGATGCAGAGCAAAACCGAACAGTACCGCAAACAACAGCACCTGCAGGATGTTACCGCTAGCAAAGGCGCCAACTACGCTACCCGGGATAATATCCAGCAGGAATGGCACGATGCCCTGCTGAGAAGCCTGCTCGGCATATACGGCCACCGCTTTGGCATCCAGCGTTCCCGCATCGACGTTCATCCCGGCGCCCGGCTGCACCACGTTAACTATGACCAGACCGATCAGCAGCGCAATGGTACTGACAATCTCAAAGTACAGCAGGGCAATCGCCCCGGTACGGCCCACGGCCTTCATGCTTTCCATGCCCGCGATGCCGGTCACCACGGTACAGAAAATCACCGGAGCGATAATCATTTTGATTAATTTAACAAATCCATCACCCAGGGGTTTCATCTGGGCACCAAGGTCAGGGTAGAAATGGCCAAGCAGGATCCCCAGCGTAATCGCTGTTAATACCTGAAAATAGAGGCTCTTAAATATAGTTGTTTTCATATGCACATCCTTTGGGGGAGACAACGCGGCAGGCGGGCAATCAATCGTCCATCCTGTATTTTCGCTTGCGCGGAAAATAACACCCCCATAACAACATGGAAATAACTTGTTGTCGTAATCAAGGCATGTTGGTGTGAATTTAAGAGCTGAAACGCGTCAGTCAGTGTACAAGTTCCGGCGTTACGTAAGCTTTTCTTTGCATTAACTCAGAATAGGTAGCCATAAAGAAGGGGGACGAGCTGGGGATCTCCCGCGGCAAAAGTACCGGCGGGAAGATAAAAATTCAGCGACAGAAAATTCAAATCACGCTTTGGTAACAGGGGCAAACTGCGCTTCAAACGCCTCACGGGGCAAAGGTTTGGCAAACAGGAAGCCCTGGCCAATGCGAATGCCGTGCTGTAGCAACCAGTCTCGCTGCGCCTCGGTTTCCACCCCTTCCGCCATCACCGGCAGGTGAAGCACCTCGGAAATCGAGCTGACGATCCGCGCCATCGCATCATCCTCTGGCAACCCATCAATAAAGCTCTTGTCGATTTTAATCAGATCGATCGGCAGGGATTTCAGGCGATTGAGATAATGCAGGCTGGCATAGCCCATACCAAAGTCATCCAGGGCAATCGACACGCCTAAGTCGTGCAATTCACGGAGCAATTCCAGCGCCCGATCGAGGTCGTGGATCCGCACCGTCTCGGTGATTTCCAGCAACAGTTTACGTGGGTCGATCTGCTGCTCGTCCAACTGCCGCTTCAGGTGAGGCACAAAGTCTTTATGCTGCAACTGGAGCGCCGAAATATTGACCGCCAGCGGCAACGTGATGCCCTGGGATTGCCACGCGGCCAGAATACGACATGACTCTTCCAGCACCCAGTTACCGAGAGGCACCATTACGCCCAACTCTTCCGCCAGCGGGATCACCTCCGCCGGGAGAATGATCTGGCCATCGGGCAGTTGCCAACGCAACAACGCTTCCGCGCCGGTCACTTCGCAGGTTTGCATATCCCACTGAGGCTGCAGGAACAACATAAACTGGCGTTGCTCTATGGCTTGCAGGATCTCGCTTTCCTGCGTCAGGCGCTTTTGGGTTTTTTCGGTCAGGCAAGGCTCGAAGAACAGGATCTGGTTTTTACCCTCACGATGCGCCGACATCATGGCCGAGGTAGCGCTGCGCAGCAGTTGCTCCGCACTCTCCCCTGGATTGGGGTAATGGGCAATGCCGATACTGGCACTTGGCCGCAGCGGCATCTTCTGTTGCAGGTTCAACGGCGCATTGATGGCCGCCATCACTTTTCTGGCCAGTTGCATGGCGTGAAGGGGCTGTTCGATATTTTTCGCCAGGATGGCAAACTCGGCGTTGCTCAACTGAGCCAGCACGCAGTCCACACCGATGACCTGACGCAGTTTTTTCGCCAACGCCAGCAACAGTGCCTCACGCATTGAGGGGTTCAACACGCCGGAGGCTTCATGCAGGGTTTCGATACCCACCACCAGCAGGTTAAAGCGCGGTGGCCGCATGCTGGTAGCAATATGCTGTTCAAGCAGTGCGGTAAACAACGCCGGATTAGGCAATTCGGTAATCGAGTGATGGGTGCTCAGGCGGCTCATGGCGGTATGCGCCTTGGCCAGCGCTTGATGGTTGCGGTTGTAATTACGCACCAACAAGCCTAATTCGTCGTCCTGATGTTGGCTAGGCAGCGTCAATTGGTGGTATGGGATATCTTCTGCAGAGATATTTTGCAGCTCACGCGCCATGGCGCGCAACGGATAAACCAGTAGCCGGTTCATGCACCAACTCACGGCAACCGACAGGATCAGTGCCAACAGCAGGTAGGTCGACAACATGGTCGACAGCGTGCTGAGGATAAACTGATACATGCGGTACGAATCGGCCTGCAACACCAGATAAGCCAGCGGCTGAGGATTGGCCGGCACCCGTTCAATCGAATAGAGCGGCACTGAAATCTGTACCGGCAGCTCAAAAATACGCGCCACTAATGCGGGAACTGGGCGTTCCGGCGGGAAATCGGCGTGCAACGCCTGAAACTCGTTCGGCAGGACGATATCTGCCCGGGTGAGGATCCCCACCGGCCGCAGGCCATTGAGTACGCGTTTGGTTTCTGGCACATCCATGCGCAACACCGCTTCTGACAGGGCTTGGCGTACGGCGTGAGCCACATTCTCCAATTGCTGGACGTAGTCATCCCTGCGCTGCTGCACAAAGTGGAATAACTGGATCACGATGAAGATACAGATCGTCACCAGCGCCACACCAGACACCGCCGCCATCTGCTTAATCGTTAACGAACGCCTGACCCGCAAAAACCTGCTCCCCTAGAGTTAACTGAAAAAATGCCGGATGGTGCAGCGCCGTGCTTAAGGTGACGCTTCTCACCCCAGTCTCTGCTACAAAAAAAGAACCGGGGTAAAGGGAAATATTGCTTGCTGGATAAGCGGCTTGAGTATACTCGATTGCCCCGCGCCTTTGCCTTATCAACCGCTTGTCAACAGCAGGAAAAGCACGGGTTTCGGTATTATCCGAACCGGAATAGCCACAGGGTAGCAAAACAACCCTGTGGGCGACACCATGAATCGACCAATTTAAGATTACTTAAAGTCGGCGTACGGCGTCAGCGGCTGCAGTGGCAAATCGAGATCGCCCTGCCAACCCGCGAGCGAGTAACGCAGATAAATTAACGCATGGCTAGGCGTGTAGTCTTTGGCCTGTTGAATATCGATACCGGCTCCCAGCGTCCAATGGGAACTGAGACGGCGTTCGATCAGAGCGCGCAGCGTATAGCCTACGCCGGAGGAGGAGCCCCCGCTTTCTATCGCGCCCTTGTCTGGCAGAGAATCAGGTATCAGCCCTTGCAGAGGATAGCGCTTTTCATCGTTGGTTTTCGAGTGCGAGATCGACACCGAGCCCCCCACTTCCCACGACCAGTTTTCCGTGCGTTGGCGATAGTTCACCGGTACCGCCAGCGAAACATATTGCTGCGGGCTGTAATAACCCCCCTGGCCAAGAGAGTAACCGCTCAAGTCCTTCTGATAGTGCCAGAGCATGGTACTCAACCCAACGGTGGCACGGCGGTTATCTTCGTTAATCACCTTGTAGTAATAGCCGGCCATCAAGCGCTCACGCTGGTTATCCTCAACGTTCTGGCCAGTCAGTTGATGAGCACTGAGATCAGCCCATACGCCGTTGGCTTCACCACGGTCGTAACTGGCGCTCAGGTTAATGCCGGTGGCACGCACGCCACCCCAGGTAATGCCAGTGTTCGGATCGCGGGTGCCGCCAAAGGCCAACAGCGAGCTGGTTACCGGCCGCCGCGAAGCCCCCAGCGTCCAACCGATGTGGTTCCAGTCGCCGCTATAGGCCACGCCACCGACCCAATCCACCACCTCAAATCCCATCGGGGTGGTGCCGATATCGGTTTGCCAATGGTCGTTGGCCCAACCGGCCGCCACGCTGGTGCCGGTGGTTTTCTGTCGTTGGTCACCGCTACAGCCCTGGGTATTACAGGTGCCAAAGGTTTCGAAGTACTTGCCGTTATTATCGGTCGAGAAACTGCCCGCGTTCAGTTGGACGGTGTCGGTACGCAAGAACGCCCGGCCGTCATACAGCGGCATATCCACCTGCAACATGGTGTCATGCGCCTGATAATCCGAGATGCCACCGGTGCCGCTTGAACGCCAGTAGTCGTGATCGAGCGTGACCCTGACGTCCTGTTGGCGATAGAGATCGGCGGCATCGGAGCGGATGCCGCGCTTTAACCAATCATCCGTCGCGTTATTGCGGGTTAGCCGGGTGTAACCGTCATTATCCGCAGGGACCGTTGGCGCAATCCAGCTGGCCACCATCGCCTGGCGATAATCCTGCTGCACCGGCTCTGGTTGCAGTTGCGCCTGCTCCAACCTGGCGGCATCACGATACACCAAGGCTTTAACCTGCCCTGGCGGCTCTTGCTGGGCGGCAACTTTTAGCTGCTGGAAGATATCGGTCGCTTTCTGCGGTTCGCCCACCGCCCGCCAGGCATTGGCAACCCGGCGCTGACCGTTGATCGATTCATCTGGCTGTGCCGGTGCCGTTTGCAGCCGTTGGCGAGCCTCACTCAGCTGACCTTGCGCCACATAAGCCTCGATTTCACCCAGGCGCGCATCCGGGTTATTTGGCTCACGCACCCGTACTCGCTGATAATCCGCCAGCGCGGCGTCATACTCTCCCCGCTCCAGCGCCCAATCGGCCAGGGTCAGATCGATACGCGTTGCCGGGGGTTGCTGACGCAGGTAGGCGATTGCCGCAGGTTCATCACCGGCAGCACGCAGCCGTTCGGCATGATCGAGCGTGGCCTGCATCTGTAAACGCTGGGCCATTTCACGCATACCGTCGTTCCACTGCGCCTTGGGCACCGTATGCAACTGGGCCAGCGCCTGGTTATCGCGATCGCTGCCAGCCAGGTAGAGCGCATAGGCGTAAACCTGTTGTGGATCGCCGGGCTTCTTCGCGGCCTGCTGGCGCATCAGCACGTCGGCCTGCTGCGGTTGCCCGGCCTGGCGCAGCGTTTGCGCATAGTGATAGGTCAGCCAGACGTCATCAGGATCCTTCTGGTGCGCCTGCCGATACTTTTCTGCCGCCGCAGGCCACTGCTGGCGCTGGGCTAATTCATCGGCCTGCTGCTTGAGCATGTCCAGTTGCAGCCCATCGAGCGTGCTGCGTAACTTGTTCTGTTGCCCACGAGGCAGACTATTGAGATAGGCCAATGCCTTTTGTGGCGACTGCCGTTGGTAAATATTCACCAACCCGCGCACCGCGCTGCCGCTACTCGGATCCAGACGCAGGGCCTGCTGATAATAGCGCTCGGCGGCGGCATCATCTTTACCCGCCACGGCAACGTCACCCAAGCCGATCAGCGCATCGCTGTCGCTGTTATCAATCTGCCGTGCCTGCTGATATTTTTGCTGCGCCAGCGGCAGGTTATTGGCCTTCAACGCCTTGTCACCCGCATCGATCGCCAGCCAGTAACGGGTGGTTTGGATCAGGCTCTGCCACTTGCCGCTGTCGTAATTATTCTTATCGGCCTTCTGCGCCTGCTGGAACAGGCTCAGCGCCTGCTGACGGTTACCCGCGCGGGAATAGGCCAAGCCAAGCGCGCCAAGCACTTCGGCATCATTGGGCGCACTAGCTAACGCTTGTTTCAATTCAGGGATCGCCGCACGGCTGCCGCCGCTGTTCACCTGTGCCAATCCGGCCATGCGCGCACGATAGGCCGGGTCGGACAACAGCGTCCGCTGCCGAGCCAGTTCCTGTTGCGCGCTAAGTGCCTGTTCGCCGCTTTCAAACACGCCCAGGAACCGGTTTAACGCCGCCACGCTTTGCGGGCTGACCGGCAGCGCTTTAACCTTTGCCAGCCACAAATCCGCGGCTGGACCACGGCCTGCGGGATCGGCGGCCACCCTCTGCAATAGATCGTAGGCTTTGGCATCGCTATTCTGGCTGAACAGCATCTGCGCCAGCGCCATACGCAACGTAACGTTGCCGGGATATTGCTGATCCAATGCCTGTAGTTGCTTTATCGCCGCCGGTTCCTGGCCGGGTAACCGAGCCACCAGACGCCAATACTCCACCGCCAGATCGAGCGTCGGTAGATTGCCATGGAACAGCTCGTCGTACTGGGTTTTGGCCTCCGGCAGGCGCCCGGCAGTTGCCATCAGGCGTGCCTGTTGCAGTTTCTGGCGGGTTTCCGGCTGGGTCAGCAACATGTTCATTTCTGCCTGACGAAATGCTGACGATTGCGGTGCAACCCCCTTCAGCTTATCCAACTGTTGCTGCGCCAATACCTGATTACCCTGCCGCAGCGCCAAACGCATACGCGCCGCAATCACGTCCGGGTTGTTCGGGTCCATCAGCTCAAGCCGGTATAGCGATTGGCGCACCAACTCATCTTTGTTGCTGGCCTCGCCGATACGCACCTGCTCCAGTAGCCACTGCTCCGGGGCAACGCTCTCGGCACTCTGCGCCTGCGGCAACAGCGCCAGGCTTAATGGAAACAGGCTTAGCCAGCCTAGTGTGAAGTTGCGCATTGGCTACCCCAGGCGGGTTGAAGTTCACCCTGACGATTGAAACGATAACGTTGCTGATCCCATCCCTGGCCAAACAGCAGCAAAGAGGCACTGAAATAGGCATCGTTACCCAGAGGGTTATCCTGAATGCGTTGGCGTTGCACCGCCAGGACATCGGGTTGTGCGGCCAGCAGCGGCAACATGGCGGCAGAGAAACCGACCGGACCGGTGCCGTTGGTTTTGCCGCTGGCGGTATCGGCTTTCTCCGGCACCGCGCCAAGCTGGGCGGTGAGGCGCACCATCGGTTGGAACTGCTTCACCAGCGCCGCTTTATGGGGATCATCGTCCGCCAGCATACCAGCCCAGAGATAGACCCGGATGGCGTCATAGCTGCCAATATTAGGTTTGACGGGATCAGGCTGCCAGCCTTTGCCGGACTGCCACTCGACCCAGTCCGGCGAAAACCCCTGCGGAGCCGTTTCCAGCAACATCCGCTGGCTGGTTTTTTGCATCGCTCGCCACGGCCCGTTCAGTGGGGCAAAACGGGCCAGCAACTGCGGCGGTAAATAGCTGGGGTTGAGCCGCCAGCGATCCTCAGCGACAAAACCGACCTTGCCCGGCAACAGCATCAGCCCCAAACCTGGAATATTCGCCACCTCTTCGCGGCCAATCCGCTGCAACAACAGCGTACCCAGCGTTTGATAGCGGCGGCTTTGCCACAGTCTCCCCGCCTCCAGCAGGTTGTAAGCGATCCAAATATCCGAATCAGCAGCCGAGTTATTGTCCAACACCTTCCAGGCCTGCGCGTCGTCCTGCCCCCACAGCCAGGCGGGCAAATGGGCGCTCAGATCGCCGGAGGCCAGATTGTTCTCGGTCCACTCCAGCAGCTTATCAAAGGTGGGCCGATCGTTAGCCACCAGCGCGAAGAACAACCCATAACTCTGTCCTTCGGACGTAGTGATGCGCTTCGGGCTGCTCGGATCGATGACCCGCCCTTCATTGCTGATGTAGAACTGTTTGTACTGCTGCCAGGCAGGCCAATCACAGCTTGCTGCCGTGCTGAACGCACACAGCAGCAACAGGCCAGGCAGCAGGCGACGCAGGCTGATCCCTACCATGGCAATTAATCCCGATCTTCCGGTGACAGACGACGACGGCTAAAGGCCTTCAGACCACGCCGCAACAACAGGGCCACGATCACCACCACCAGCGCGGCTATTGCCCCGAGCAGCAGCGGATGCGTCGACAACGCATACCAGATCCGTTCCCACCACGGCAGATGGCCGACGTAGTAAACATCTCCTACACGCAGGCTATCGACACCGGACTCACGGATCACGGCCACCGAACCAAACATCGCCGCACGCTTGCCGCTGTCCATTTGCGCATTATTCAGTAACTCATAACCCCGAGGGCTGTCTGCCAGCAGGGCCACGATGCTACGTTGATCGTGGAACGGTGACTGCACGCCGATCACCGCCGCCATCGCGCCTTCCGAACTGATGGTGGTTTTGCTGTCTGGCGTGGCGTCATCCTGCTGCACATCCATACTCGGCAGCGGCAGTTGGTGCATCGGCATTTTCACCCAGCTCAGGGTCGCGTCCACCAGCAGGCTGATTTTCTTGTCATCGCGCAGCTCCGGCGGGATGGTACCAATCAGCAGGATATCGGCGTCCTTATCCTTGGCCTGTGACCAGTCATCGGCCAGTGAGAAGGCCAGCGCCGGGTAGCCGGTTTGCGCTCCCATGTTACCCATGGCGTTGAGCAGGGCACTGACCTGCGCAGGCTGTGGCTGTTTGTTCACCAGCACCAGCGTCTGTGACAAATCCGCCAAGCGGCTGAAAGGGAAACCGGCGTTGGCGAAGGCGCGCAGATCGGGCATGGCGATAAAGTGACGATAGCCGGAGAAATCGATGGTGGAACTGCCGTCGATCACCGCATGGTTTGGCACCAGCGAATAGGTTTCGCAGCGCCCTTCGGCACCGCTGGCCAGCAACGTGGTGTAATCGAAGTCAAAGCGCAGCTGGTTGGTGGCTCCTAACTTCAGCGCCGGGATATTGACCGCTTTGTCGGAATCGAGCAGCCCCTGAGCCAGCGGCAAACGCAGCAGTTGCGCTCCCTTCTCATTCTCTGGCACCAGAGAATAGGACTGCACAAACTGATTGTTCAGGCTGATACTCAGGCGGGAACCATCCTGAATACGCGGCGAGGTGTAACGGTATTTCAGCTGCATATCGATGCCGGTGCTGTGGATCAGGAACAGATCCGGCGGCAGGTTCATCGACAGTGAGATCGGCCCAGGTTCAACGCCGTTAGTCTGCAACTGTTCGGCATATTGCTGCAGTTCGCTGAATTTCATGGCCCGATCGGTACGCACCCAGTTTGGCGCATCGTATGGCTGACGCTCCGCTAACTGTTCAACCTTATCCACGCTCAGATTCTGGCCACGGAACAGGATATTGCCCTGCGCGATGCCCTTCACCGCCGTGATCAGGTCGTTATCATCACGGCCCTGCACCAGCAGCAGTTTCACATAAGGGTTATCCGGGTGGCTGATCATCTCCACCGTCGGGCCGTTGACCGCCGGGTAATCCTTGAGGAAATCCGGACGCTGTTTATTGGTGGCAAATACGATGGCGTGCTGGTTAGGCAAGCGGTTGAATAACGTCGGGAAAGACTGACCGCGCCATTGCGCCTTGGTACCAAACCAGGAAGCCAGGATCCCCGCAGCGCGCTGTTGCTCCAGATCCGGTTGGCCGGCAAACACCATCGGCAACGTTAATGGCCGGATATCGCGGCTGTCGAAGAAGGGTTCCGGGAAATGGGACAGCTCATTTTTCACCGGCAGCGTCTGGTAGCGCAGGCTCAGCGAACTGGATTTGCTGACGTCCAGCCACAGCGTACTGTTGGCCGGGTTCTCACAGATGTTCTGGTAATGGCCGACAAACACCAGACGTATGCGGTTAAAATCGGTGATATAGCGCGGATCGATCGCCATCTGGATGTGATTAGGCTTACCCAACTGCTCTTTGGTGATGGTGGTTACCCCCATCAACTCATCGTTGAGGTAGATCTTGACGTGCGACTCCACCGGGATCAGCGACGGTGAAGGGGTAAACTCCAGGTCAAGCAACGCCTGCGAAACCACCTCGTCACTGCGCACACCAAACTCAATCTGCCCCTCAGGACGGGTTCCACGCAGAATAAAGGTGCCAGGCGGTGGTGCGACCTCGGTAAACGGCAGTTTTACATCACGCACCGGCGCGTCGGACGCTGGCGGTGCTGTCACCCCCATAGGTACGGTGACCGGAGCTTCAGCCACGGTGCTCGCAGGCGGAGTCACGCTAGCCGCTGGTGTGGGGGCCGTTTCCGCCTGAGACAAGCTACTGATGCCTAAGGCCAGCGCGGTAAACCAGGTTATTTTTCTCGTCATCGCATCATCATCAATGTTGGGGCCGGTTCACAGAACCTGCGAACGGGCAGTTACGATACACAGCCTATGCCACAGTCTCTGGGGCCGTTGGAGCACGCTCTCTTCCTACGCCATGCGGAATAAATGACAGGATCCAGGTTGCCAGCGACGTCAGGCCAACCAGGATCCTGCGCAGCATTGGCGGCGCATAGTCAGCCATGCGCCGGTAGCCATGAAAACCTAACATCAGTACGTCCCGCAGGCTGTCCACCGGCCGGTCTTCCGGGAATCCGTCTTGCCACAGTGCCCAGGTGTCAGCCCGGGCAAAGGTGCATTGAATAAACTCGATATGTTGGCGCGTCGAGAGTTCGACCAGGCGGATCCCCACCGAACGGCCATGGGAACGCGTCACCACACAAGGGAAGCTGAACTCCTGCTGGCCACGTTTAAGCAGCAGCGAAATCTGGTCATGCTCTTGCAATTGATCCGGCACGCGCATTTCGATACCTACCCCACCGTCGGAGTAATCACGCAGCGTACAGGGGAACAGATGTCCGTCGGCTCGGGCTATCGCCGCAGGCATGGCAATCTCCACGCGATGCGACTGCCGCACCTGCCTGGCCTCCACCGCCACCGCGACCGCCCCACCCAGGATGGTCATGTTGTAGATCACCCAAACCAGGCTGATGACCACCGTCATCATCTCGTCCGTCGGGCCGTAGAAAAAGCGCCACACGCCAAATCCCAGACCGGCCAGATTGAGGACCACCAACAGCAGGTAAGGGCGGGTGATCACCCAATCGACGTGCTCTTGCGTGATCAGCCCGCCTTTGGCAGTAACGTTGAACTTGCCTTTATGCGGGTTGAACAGCGCCACGGTCGTCGGCCGGGCGATATACCAGGCCAGCACGGTTTCGTAGATTTCACTCCAGAAAGAGTGGCGATATTTGCCCTGTATACGTGAGTTGGTCAGACTGGCGTGGATCATGTGGGGCAGCACATACAGCGCAATCGCCAACGCAGGTGCGAAGATGATGTAGGCATGCATCAACAGAAACGCCAGCGGTGCGGTCAGGAAGATCAGGCGCGGAATGCCGGACAGGAAGTGCAGCATGGCGTTGGCATAGCACAGGCGCTGGGCAAACTTCAGCCCTTTACCCAGCAACGGGTTATCCAGCCGGAAGATCTGCACCATGCCGCGTGCCCAACGAATACGCTGGCCAATATGGGCAGACAGGCTTTCCGTTGCCAGCCCGGCAGCCTGCGGAATACGAATATAGGCCGAGGTGTGGCCAAGGCGGTGCAGGCGCAGCGAGGTATGGGCATCTTCGGTCACCGTTTCCACCGCAATACCGCCGATTTCATCTAACGCAGTACGGCGCAGGATGGCACAGGAGCCGCAGAAGAAGGTGGCATCCCACATATCATTGCCGTCCTGCACCAGCCCGTAGAACAACGTGCCCTCGTTCGGCGTCTGGCGAAAACGCCCCAGGTTACGTTCAAACGGATCGGGCGAGAAGAAATGGTGCGGCGTTTGCAGCATCGCCAGCTTCTTGTCTTTAAAGAACCAGCCCATGGTCAGTTGCAGGAAGGAGCGTGTAGGAACGTGGTCGCAGTCGAAGATGGCAACAAAATCACCGCTGGCATGCTTCAGCGCGTTGTTGATATTGCCCGCTTTGGCGTGCTCATGAGTTGGCCGGGCAATGTATTTCACCCCAACTTCCTCAGCAAAGGCTTTAAACTCTGCCCGGTTACCATCATCGAGGATATAGATATTGATTTTATCCTTCGGCCAGTCGATCCCCAGCGCCGCATAGATGGTCGGCTTCACCACGCCCAGATCTTCGTTATAGGTCGGCACCATCAGATCGACGGTTGGCCAGGTGTTGCTATCGGCAGGCATTGGCACCGGCTGGCGGTTCAACGGCCACACGGTCTGGAAGTAGCCCAGTACCAGCACCACCCAGGCGTAGGTTTCTGCCCCCAGCAACAGCAGGCCACAGGTCAGGCTAAGCGGGTCGTCCCAGTTCAGCGTTGAGGTATAACGCCACCACAGATAGCGACAGGAAACTGTCAGCGACAGCACAATCAGCATCAGGCCGGGCAACCGCCCAGGAATACGGCGTACCACCATGGCAATGCACCACAGCAGCAGGACAAAGATAAACTGGGCGGGCAGTTCGAAGGGCTGAGAAATACACAGCAAAGCCAGCAACCCGGCCAATATGGCCGCAATGGTAAACAGTGCCCGGCGTACGCGGTGATTCATTCGGTTGAGGCGCTGTACCGTGCGTTCTTCCATACCGGCACCCTGCAAGCGCTGCGGTAAACTCTGCAACCAGTTGGCATAGCGCAACTGCAAGCGGTGCCAACCGGCAAAGTAGGAACGCCCCATCGGTGCTGGGCCGCTGCGCGTCAGCAGCAGCCAGAAACCCTGCAAGAAATAGCGCAGCGTGTCTGCCGGACGTGGGCGATAAGGGGAAATATGCGGGAACCAATAGCTTTGGCCTGCCTGCACTTTTTGCCAGGCCGGGGATTCAAACCGCAGCAACAGCCAGCCAATAGCCACCATCAGGGTGGTGAGGCCAGCAGTAAATCCCGGGGCTCCCGCGCGGCGATAAGCACGATAGCGCTGTTGCACCGCCCGGTGAACAGGCGGTACCAGCAGCAGGCTCAATACCCTGCTCATACCTCGGCATCCTGCAGGTTGAGCAGACACCAGTTGGCCAGCGTCAGCACCTCGTCAGCCGCCAGGCTTTCTGGCCGATACTCTCCCAACGGCTGCTTGACCGCCATCGCCTCCGCCAACGCTTCATCACGATGGATCACCAGCGGCAACAGGCCTGCCAGCGTTTGCAGCCACAGCTGATGCAGATCCTGTTGCAACGGGCTGGCCGAGGAGTAGTGATTAATCAGCAGGTGGCACCCCGTAGGCAGGGGTTGCTGATGCAGGCGCGCATGGCAATTGGCATCGGGGTTAAGCAACAGGAAAACCTGGTCGGCCAGCGCCAGCAGTTGTTCATTCTGGGGGGCATCACCCGCCGGGATATCCAGCAGGATCCAGCGATAATGCCCGGAAGCGCGTAATTGCGCCAAAAAATCCTGCCAACGTTGCGCGGTGCCACTTTCTGATTGGCTAATTTTTAACCGCTCCGTCGCATTTAGCCGACCAAATGGCAGAAAATCGAGTTTTTTGCAGTAACGCATTGCCCCTTGCTGCCAACCGGTGCCGTCCAGCTCTGCGCGAGCCCAGCCACGGTCCAGTTCGAAAGGCGTATTGAAGTGCAATCGCAGCAGGTTATCCGGCGATAAGTCAATCGCCAACACCGACTCGCCCAGTTGCTGTAGCGCCCAGGCCAACGCCGCAGTGACTGACGTGGTGCCAAGACCGCCCCGAACCCCTTGCAGCGCAATAACCGGCATAACTCAACTACTCCCCGTCTTGTTGGCCAGCTCCGCCAACAGCGGCCAGCGGGCCATCATTTGTGCTAGCCGTTCCTGGCGTGAAATATCGATATAGTTTAGCTTGGGCAACGAAAAGGCGCGGCTTAAGGCCTGCAAATCGTCCTGAAGTTCCACCGGAGCCTTCGCCTGAAAGCTGCTCAACGCATCATTATTCATCTTGCCGCCTCATAAAATAGGCTAATGTTAGATGACTATAGCAATGTTCGGAAAAAACGGGGTCAATAAGATGAATCTTAACGGATAATCTCGCCCCCGCGGACAGATTTGCTATGATAACTTTAACGTGACGATTCTAAAGTGACCGGATCCGGTTGGTCTACGAAACTTTCAACGAAAGTAGAATAAATCCATGGCGCACTCATTTTCATTAGGTATCCGACGCATTTGGCAAGAGTTGTCGGTTATGCAATCCCCAGGCATGTACTGGGTGAATATCGATCGCCAGAGCGATGCCAACCTGTTTTGCCGGCAAATTGTCGCCGCCCAGGCCGAAAGCGCCCAACTGGCTCTGATTTGCAGTGGCGACCAGGCCGACAGATTATTGGCAACGCCCCTAACCTCAGCGATCAACAAGGTTCCCTTATATAGTTTGCCGGAAAAAAAGGCGGCGCTGTTGCACCTGAGCGATGACCTGATGCGTGAGCTGAAGCCCACCAACCGCTTGCTGATCCTGTTGGCCCACGCCAGCCTGTGGCAGACCTTTACCAGTGATGAACTACGCACCTGGGCCGCCCGGCTTGGCAAATGGCTACATCAGCAACAGTGCACGCTGGTGATCCTCAGCCACGGTAGCGGCGTAAATAAACTCAAAGGCCAGCTCGCCGCCGAGCACCGTATTCTCAACGGCCTGGCCAGCCTGCAAGGGCTGCAAAGCAGTGCCCAGTATCTGGTGCACTGGTGGAGTACGGGTAACGGCATCAACGCCAATCAGTTGTTCACCCTCACCGAAGGCCCGGAAGGTTGGCAAGGGGAAGACGACAGCGACCAGCCCTCACCGACCCCGGAACGCAACGACGAAAGCCTGTGCCTGGCTGAACAGCGTGTCCTGGAGGGTGCCCCTGCGCTATCGTCCAGTTGGCAACTGTTTGAGAACAATACCAAGCTGATGCAGCGCGGTATGCTGACCATCGCCGCCACGCTGATCTTCGCCCTGTATCAGAGTGACGAAATAGACGAGTTGGCCCATCAGATCCATAACCTGCGCCGCAGCAGGGGTGATGGGTTGAAGATAGTGGTACGAGAGATGAGCGCCAGCCTGCGTTACAGCGACGAACGCCTGCTGCTGGCCTGTGGCGCCAATCTGATCGTGCCCCATGTGGCACCACTTTCCAATTTCTTGACCATGCTGGAAGGCATTCAGGGGCAGCGGCTATCGCGCCATATTCCGGAAAATATCGATACTCTGCTTACCGGACTACGCCCACTGCAACTGAAAGGCTACCTGCCGCTGGAAGATTTCAGCCGGGCGGTGACATCACTAATGGATAACACCCTGTTGCCGGAAGATGGCAAAGGGGTGATGGTCGCGCTGCGCCCCGCTCCTGGATTGAGCGCTCAACAATCGATGACGCTATGCCACCTACGTCGCTTTGGCGATGTCATGACCGTGGCCCAGAATCGGCTGTTCCTGTTCCTTTCCACCTGCCGGATTAACGATCTGGATACCGCGCTAAAGTTCATCTTCCGTCTGCCGGTCAGCGAGGCGTTCAGCAATCGGGTAGTCTGGCACCAGGATGTGGATATTATCGATAAAATCAGGCTATTGCGGCAGCAAATCGAATTTTCGCTGCCCGCCAGTACGCTGCAACCGACCGTGGCCAAAACTGCCGCCGTAGTCAGTGACCAGCAGGCCGAACGCCGTGAGCCGGTCCCCTTCACACTCTTGAGCTATGGGCTGGAGAAACACCCATGATCGGTATTAGCGATATCGTGCAACTGGTGATCTTGTGCGCCATAGTGTTTATTCCTACGGGCTACCTGCTGCACCGGCGTTTTCCCAACTGGTATCGATCCTGGCAGAATTTGTTGTTATCACCGCGCTATTTAAAGTCGGCAGGGCTATGGGTACGCGCAGGTTCCACCTCTCAAATCAAGCGTAAAAAATAACCATGAGCGACGAGAAAAAAACGCAATCCGGCAGTACCTTATGGCGTTACTGGCGCGGTCTGGGCGGCTGGAACTTCTATTTCCTGGCCAAGTTCGGCCTGCTGTGGTTCGGCTATCTGAACTTCCATGCGCTGCCCAACCTGGTGTTTATGGCGTTTCTGCTGATGCCGATCCCGTCGCCACGGTGGCATCGCTGGCGCCACCTGATCGCCATTCCCATCGGTATCGGTTTGTTCTACCACGACACCTGGCTGCCGGGGATTAACAGCATTCTCAGCCAGGGCTCGCAGCTCACCGGTTTCAGCGCGGATTACCTGCTGGAACTGACCAACCGCTTTATTAACTGGCAGATGATTGGCGCGGGCTTCGTCCTGCTGATTGCCTATCTGTTCCTGGCCCAATGGCTGCGCATCACGGTATTTACCGTAGCGGCATTGGTGTGGTTGAACGTGGTCAACATTGCTGGCCCGGCAGTGTCCTTGCTGCCCGCAACCAACACGGCCACGGGATCGGATGCAGCATCGGTACCTGCCACCGCTGCGCCCGCAGGCGATCAGCCTGCGGCCAATGGCCCACCGACCAGTGCCAACCTCACGGCCTATCTGGATAAGTTCTACGAACAGGAAAAAGCCAGAGCGACCACCTTCCCGGCCGCCCTGCCCACCGATGCCCAGCCGTTTGACGTACTGATAATCAACATCTGCTCGCTGGCCTGGGCCGATCTGGACGCAGTCAATCTGCGCAACCACCCGTTGTGGGCCAAGATGGACATCATGTTCACCAACTTCAACTCGGCCACTGCCTATAGCGGCCCAGCGGCTATCCGCCTGTTACGTGCCAGTTGTGGTCAGCCTTCTCACCACGATCTGTACCAACCCGCCAATCAACAGTGCTACCTGTTTGATAACCTGGCCAAGCTTGGCTTCAAAGAGCAACTGATGCTGGATCACTCCGGCGCGTTCGGCAACTTCCTGAAAGAGCTGCGTGAAGAAGGTGATATGCAGGCTCCGCTGATGTCGCAGGCCGGGATCGGCAATGAACTGGCTTCGTTCGACGGCGAACCGATTTATAACGATCTGGAACTGCTCAACCGCTGGCTCGAACAGCAGCAAAAGGGGTCCGAAGCCCGTACCGCGACCTTCTTCAACATTATTCCATTACATGATGGTAACCGTTTTGTCGGGGGTAAAAAGACGGCCGATTACCAGCCCCGGGCGCAGAAGCTGTTTGATCAGTTGAACACCTTCCTGGACCAGTTACAGAAATCCGGGCGCAAGGTGATGGTGGTGATTGTACCGGAGCACGGCGCGGCGCTGACGGGTGACAAGATGCAGATGTCTGGCCTGCGGGATATCCCTAGCCTGAATATTACCCATACGCCGGTTGGCATCAAGCTGATCGGGATGCAGGCTCCGCATCAGGGCAGCCCGCTGGAAATTAAAACGCCGAGCAGCTATCTGGCACTGTCTGAACTGGTTTCCCGCCTGGTAGATGGCAAGGTGTTCACCGCGCCAAGCGTCGATTGGCAAGTGCTGACCCAGAACCTACCGCAGACGGCGGTGATCTCTGAGAATGACAATGCCATCGTGATGCAGTACTAGGGCAAGGCGTATATTCGCCTTAACGGTGGGGATTGGGTGCCTTATCCTCAGTAAGCGGTGGGGCCTCTAGTTTTGCGGCTAGAGGCTGAAACCCACTGCGGATAGAGGTGTCAGCCAATCTATGCTGTATAAACTGTTGGATTAAAGCACACACGTAGGCATAAAGTGGCTCAACGGATCGGTTAGAAATCCTATCCAGAGATGCTGACCAGCAAAATGAACGAAGAACCGGCTAGCAGCGCAACAAAAAGGTTCACTATCGTCATGATAATCTTCCCTCACAACCTTGGGGCCTGCTCTTCCTTCGTCCAAATGAGGAATACTGAGTAAAACGCTGAAACTATTGCCCCTCCCAAGAAGAACATGCCTATAGCGGCAGCGGAATTTGATAAAACGGAGCACTGGCCACTACAACCGCTACCACTGGCAGCAGCGACTAAAATTATGAAGCTAAAAAAACCGCTACAAAGACCAATTACACCGGCTATAACCGCTACGACCAACCATACTCTTGCATTTTTCGTCATAAATATCAGCGTCCAAGATTGAATTCCCTATCAATACCCACAGTTACCAGAGCAAATATTTGAAAAAACGCCGGTATCTCTACCGGCGTTAGATTGGCGACAATTCAATTGAGGTAGCTGGGCACAGCATATATTTTGAGCCAAGCGAGGTGTGCTAGCAGAGTCTCAAGACCCAGCCGTTTCTTCCTGGTCAACGGCAAAGCAGGCCACCATCTGATCGCCATACTGCTTAAGCTGCGGTTGCAGCTGGGTGCAGGTGCCAAAGGCACGGCGGCAGCGGGCGTTAAACGCACAGCCCGGCGGTGGGTTCATCGGACTTGGCAGTTCGCCGGTCAGCTTGATACGTTCACGGCGCATATCCGGGTTCAGGCGCGGCGTAGCGGACAGCAGAGCCTGAGTGTACGGATGGCGCGGATTGTTGAAGATGGCGTCTTTACTGCCCTTCTCCACGCAGCGGCCGAGGTACATCACCATCACTTCATCAGCAATGTGCTCGACCACCGACAGATCGTGGGAGATAAACACGTAAGACAGCCCCAGATCCTGTTGCAGATCCATCATCAGGTTCAGCACCTGTGCACGTACCGACACGTCCAGCGCAGAGACCGGCTCATCGGCAATCACCACGTCCGGGTTAAGCATCAGCCCACGCGCAATAGCGATACGCTGACGCTGCCCGCCGGAGAACATGTGCGGGTAACGGTCGTAATGCTCGGTTTTCAGGCCCACCTTCGCCATCATCTCCAGCGCTTTCTCACGCCGTTCGGCGCGGCTCAGCGAGGTATTGATCAACAATGGCTCCTCAAGGATCTGCCCAACCTTCTTACGTGGGTTTAACGATCCGTAAGGATTCTGGAACACGATCTGGATCTTCTGGCGGCGCAGCTTTTCTGCCGTAACGTCCGGCTTCAGCAAATCTTGCCCCTGGTAATACAGTTCACCACCGGTAGGAACTTCGATCATGGTCAGCAGGCGGCCCAGCGTGGACTTGCCACAGCCAGACTCACCCACCACCGCCAAGGTTTTCCCACGCTCCAAGGTAAAGGAAACCCCATCCAGCGCTTTTACCAGCCGCTCCGGGGCAAACATCCCCTTCTTGACCGGGTAGTGTTTTTTCAGGTCAATGGCCTGCAATAAAGGGTGGTTCTGGCTCATACGGTCGGCCTCCCCGCATCATCCAGCGGTGTGTGACATTTAACCTGACGGCCGGGAATGCTGCGCAGTTCCGGCTCTTCTTCGCGACAGCGTTGGGTAGCATACGGGCAACGCGGGTTCAGCAAACAACCTTCCGGCCGATCGTACTTACCCGGCACCACGCCAGGCAGCGAGGCCAAACGCGCCTTATCGGTAGCAAATTCTGGCAATGCACGCAGCAGTGCCTGGGTGTATGGGTGGCGCGGCGAACGGAAAATTTCTACCGCCTTGCCCGATTCCACCACTTGCCCGGCATACATCACGATGATGTGGTGCGCCGCTTCAGCCACCAGTGCCAGATCGTGAGTGATCAGCAGCAGCGCCATATTTTCGCGCTGTTGCAGTTCGAGCAGCAGTTCAATGATCTGTGCCTGAATGGTCACGTCGAGTGCGGTGGTCGGTTCATCCGCAATCAGCAGCTTGGGCCGACAGGCGATCGCCATGGCGATCATCACACGCTGACTCATCCCGCCGGAAAGTTGATGCGGGTAAACATCCAGCCGCGAGGCCGGATCGGGAATACCTACCTGGTTGAGCAGGTCGATAGCGCGTTGGCGACGGGTGCGGCGGTTACCGCCCTGGTGCACCTTCAGCGCCTCCATAATCTGGAAGCCCACGGTATAGCACGGGTTCAGGCTGGTCATCGGATCCTGGAAGATCATCGCCACTTCGGAGCCCACCAGTTGGCGGCGCTCTTTTTCCGAGATTTTCCGTAGGTCCTGACCGTTGAACTCCAACTTCTCGGCCATTACCTTGCCGGGGAAATCGATCAGCCCCATGATTGCCAACGAGCTGACGGATTTGCCGGAGCCGGATTCACCGACGATACCAACCACTTGGCCCTGTTCTACGCTATAGCTGATTCGGTCTACCGCGCGGAACGGCGCACCTTCGTCACCGAAGTGCACCGAAAGCTTGTCTACATTTAATAACGCCATTCTCTCTTCCTCTGTTACTGCTTGAGTTTGGGGTCGAGAGCATCACGCAAGCCGTCCCCCATCAGGTTAAAGGCCAACACCGTCAGCAGTATGGCCACCCCTGGGAAGGTCACCACCCACCAGGCACTTTGCGCGAACTGCAATACGTCGGAGAGCATGGTGCCCCACTCCGGCGTTGGCGGTTGCGCACCCATACCCAGGAAGCCGAGAGCGGCCATATCCAGAATGGCGTTCGAGAAACCGAGAGAAGCCTGCACGATCAGCGGTGCCAGGCAGTTTGGCAGGATATTGACGAACATCTGACGCGCCGCCCCAGCACCCGCCACGCGGGAAGCCGTCACGTAATCGCGGTTCACCTCCACCAACACCGCAGCACGGGTCAAACGGACATAGTGCGGCAGAGCAACAAAGGTCAGCGCCAACGAGGCGTTAACTATCGATGGACCGAATACCGCCACCAGCACCAATGCCAATAGCAGGCTTGGCAGTGCCAGCATGATATCGACCACGCGCATGATGATGGCATCCACTACGCCGCCGAAGTAACCGGCCAGCAGGCCGAATATCACGCCCATGACCAGCGAAAGTACTACCACCAGACAGCCGACCAACAGCGAAAGCCTGGCACCGTACATCAGGCGCGACAGCACATCGCGGCCCACGTCGTCGGTACCCAGCAGGAACTTCCAGCTACCGCCAGTCTCCCAGACCGGAGGCTTAAGCAAGGCATCACGGAACTGTTCGGCAGGCGCGTGTGGAGCCAGGAACCCGGCACCTACTGCGACCACCAGCATGATAACGATATAAACCAGGCCAACAACGGCCCCTTTGTTGCGCTTGAAATAGTGCCAAAACTCCTGGAACGGGGTCATTGGCTTCGGCGCACCTTTCACTACAGACTCGGTAATTTGAGACATCAGAGCGCCCCTTATTTCTTGTGGCGAATACGCGGGTTAACCACGCCGTAGAGCACGTCTACCAGCAGGTTAACCAGAATAATCATACAGGCGACCAGCAATACGCCGCCCTGAACAACCGGGTAATCACGGCGTTGCAACGCATCCATCAGCCAGCGGCCAAGGCCCGGCCAGGAGAAGATGGTTTCGGTCAGGATCGCCCCGGCCAGCATGGTGCCAACCTGGAGGCCGATCACCGTCACTACCGGCAGCAAAGCGTTACGCAATGCGTGCACCACGATCACCCGCATACGGCTCACGCCCTTGGCGCGCGCGGTACGGATATAGTCTTCACCCAGCACTTCCAGCATGGAGGAACGGGTCATACGCACGATAACCGCCAGCGGGATGGTGCCCAGCACAATGGCAGGCAGGATCATATGCATCACGGCGTCGGTGAAATCACCCGGCTCACCCCAGAACAGGGTGTCGATCAGCATAAAGCCGGTCAGCGGCAGACTGTCATCGAGGAATACCGTATCGCTTATTCGCCCCGATACGGGCGTGAGGTTGAGCTGTACCGAAACCAACATGATCAGCATCATGCCCCACCAGAAGATCGGCATCGAATAGCCGGTCAGGGAGATCCCCACGGCGGTATGGTCAAACACCGAGCCTCGTCTGACGGCCGCCAGCACCCCTACCGGGATCCCGACAATCACCGCGAACAGCATCGCACACACGCCCAGTTCCAGGGTCGCCTTGAAGCGGGGAACAAACTCTTCCCACACGGAGATACGGCTCTTGAGGGACGTACCCAAATCGCCATGCAGCACGTTGGTTACGTAAGTGAAATATTGTTGATAGAGCGGTTTATCCAGCCCCATCTCTGCCATGAGTTGTGCATGGCGCTCTGCGGAGATCCCGCGTTCCCCGGCCATGATGGTCACCGGATCGCCGGGGATCATATGGACGAATGCAAAAGTCAGCAACGTTATGCCGATAAACGTTGGGATAACTAACCCCAAACGTCGGAGTATGAACTGCAACATATCCCGAACTCTCTGTATAAAGTGCCCGGCAGCTCATCGTCCGCCAGGCTTATTAAAACTCACACGCTTCACGACATTCTTCTGGAGACGGGAATGCAGAGCCGCAACGTATTGCGACCCTGCAAATTAACTTTCCTCGTCCTTTAACTCGCCTTATTAGTCAGGCTTAGTCCAGAGAAACGTTCTCAAAGTGATGCTTACCAAGCGGATCGACCACGTAGCCCTTCACTTCTTTACGCACTGGCTCGTAAACGGTGGAGTGAGCAACAATCAGCGCCGGAGCCTGATCGTGCATTACCACCTGAGCCTGCTTGTAGAGTTCGACGCGTTTTTCGTGGTTCGCTTCGGAACGGGCCGGTTGGATCAAATCTTCAAACGGCTTGTAGCACCAACGGGAGTAGTTGGAACCGTCTTTGGCGGCTGCACAGCTGAACAGCGTGGCGAAGAAGTTGTCTGGGTCCCCATTGTCCCCGGTCCAACCCATCATCACGGTCTGATGCTCACCGTCTTTGGCACGCTTGAGGTATTCGCCCCACTCGTAAGTGACGATCTTGGCATTGACGCCAATCTTCGCCCAGTCGGACTGGATCATCTCAGCCATACGGCGTGCGTTCGGGTTGTACGGACGCTGTACCGGCATCGCCCATAGATCGATGGAGAAGCCGTCTGGCATGCCCGCTTCTTTCAGCAGTTCTTTGGCCTTGGCAGGATCGTACGCGTAGTCTTTGACTTCGTCGTTATAGCCCCACATGGTTGGTGGGATCAGGTTCTTGGCAGGCTGACCCGCCCCCTGATAAACCGCATCAACGATGGCTTGTTTGTTCACCGCCATGGTCAGTGCCTGACGCACTTTCACGTTATCCAGCGGTTTCTTCTCGGTGTTGAACGACAGGTAACCCACGTTCAGGCCAGGCTGTTCCATCAGGTTGATGGTTTTGTCCTGCTTCATGCGAGCGATGTCAGCCGGGTTCGGGTACGGCATGACCTGGCACTCGTTTTTCTGCAGCTTGGCGTAACGCACTGAAGCATCTGGCGTGATGGAGAATACCAGGCGATCGATCTTCGGCTTGGTACCCCAGAAACCGTCAAAGGCCTTGTAGAGGATTTTGGAGTCTTTCTGGTACTGCACCAGTTGGAACGGCCCGGTACCCACTGGGTTCAGGTCCACTTTCTCTGGCGTGCCGGCTTTCATCATCTTGTCGGCATATTCCGCAGACAGGATGGAAGCGAAGTCCATACCCAGGTCAGCCAGGAATGGTGATTCCGGACGGGTCAGCGTGAAGCGTACGGTATTGTCGTCCACTTTCTCAACTTTGCTGATCAGGTCGCCCATGCCCATACCCTGGAAGTATTCATAGCTGCCGCCAGAAACCTTGTGGTAAGGGTGGTTCGGATCGAGCTGACGCTGGAAGGAGTACACCACGTCGTCGGCATTGAAATCACGGGTAGGTTTAAAGTCTTTGGTGTCTTGCCACTTCACGCCTTTGCGCAGGTGGAAGGTATAGGTTTTACCGTCTTCGCTGACGTCCCACTTCTCTGCCAAGCCGGGTTCCAGTTCGGTGGTACCCAATTTGAACTCAACCAAGCGGTTATAGATTGGCACTGAGCTGGCATCATAGGTGGTGCCTGAGGTGAACAACTGCGGGTTAAACCCTTCAGGAGAACCTTCAGAACAGTAAACCAGCGTCTTTGCCTGTACGCTGGCCGCAACGGTCAGCGCAATCAGGCCGATACCGAATTTCAGAATCCCTGATTTACCCAAGGAACTTGTCATCGCTAGTGCTCCGTATGTGATGTGGTGTGTGTGTATTACCGCCAGAGCCTATATTTTTTGTTACGCGGCCTGTGCGGTCGGTGCCCGAAGGCAGGAGAAATAAAGCGCGAGAATGCCGGATGGAACGCATCATGGCAGGGCGTTTGAGCGTGTGAAATTCACTCATACACCTCTCGCTCTTATCCCTGAGGGTACCAAATTGCCAACTGTTTGGGGTGCCGTCAATATAACCAGTGGGGATTTACCTAGACTGTGAGAAACAGCAAGCAAACATAAAAAAAACCTTTCAGCAACATTTACAGCATTAAAACTTGCGCTATGGCCTTCATCTCAGCTTCATGAACCAGTTACCAATCTCTAGCCAGCATGAAACTCCAATAAAAAACCAAAAAAGATTGTTGCTGAATGATGAATATCTGAACGGTTATTTTTGTGATCTAGCTAAAAGACAGGAGGAAATGCTGAGGCACTCCCCAAAAGAGGGAGCGGGATTGGGGGGTTGGCAATGCGGGATTTATCACTATTTCGCCTGGCCGCTTCCAAAAATAGGGGTATGACCCTTTCGACCTGAAAAGCTTTTGCGTTTTGCCAGACATCTTGGTGTTGTCATTATTGACAACACCAAGATGTGTTGTTAATTTGAACAACAGGAAGGAGATGGAAATGCCTTCTCAACTCGTCTTTCAGGATAGGATCACGCTGACGGATACCGAGTTTGTACAAATGGTTATTTGGTTTGTCGAACCCTCGGTCAGAGCCAGTGTTCATCACTACAAATACCGTTTCGCCTATGTCAAAGACGGTATCTGCCGCTTACGCTATGACAATGAAGCAGGCAAAGGCGATCACAAACACCTGGGTGATAAACAACAGCCAATCAAATTCACCAGCCCAAAAGCACTGATACGCAGTTTCTTTGATGAGGTTGCCCAGCTAAGAGAGGACAAAAGATGAATACTGTCACCATCCGAGTAGCTTCTCTTGAGGAAGCTCAACGCTATATGGATGCCGCGCTGGAAGGCGACGAACGACACCAGGGGAATTACATCACCTTTTTGGATTGGGATTCGTTGTGGAAGGCGCTCTCGCCCAAAAAAATGCAGATCTTGCACAGCATGACCGGAGCCGGGGAGTTGGCAATCAGGGAAGTTGCCCGTCGCGTTGGCCGGGATGTCAAAGCCGTACACACGGATCTACAGGCGTTGCTGGGTTGCGGCATTATCGATAAAGGCGCGGCCGGGGTGATCTTCCCCTACGACCAAATCCACTTCGATTTTTTCATTGGCAAAGCGGCCTAACCCCTCACCCCAACCCTCTCCCAAAGGGCGAGGGAGCCAGTTCAGCGTCGTTGGCAGCTAATGTGGCGCTACGTAGGGGGCGCTGCATGTGAACTGACCCCAAACTCCAGACGTAAGAAAGCCCGCTTAAAAAGCGGGCTTTCTTGAAAGTGGTCGGCGAGAGAGGATTCACTCGTATCGTCCATGATACTCGCCCCTTCGGGGTATCGCTGGCGCGATATGCAAATCTGCTCCCGGCAGATTTGTCGACCTCCGCGGAGGTTCTCATCCTCATAAACTCCAGACGTAAAAAAACCTGCTTAAAAAAGCAGGTTTTCTTGAAAGTGGTCGGCGAGAGAGGATTCGAACCTCCGACCCACTGGTCCCAAACCAGTTGCGCTACCAAGCTGCGCTACTCGCCGATGCGGGCGCATATTACTGCCGGGCCGTATACGCGTCAATCTCTTTTTCACCACGGCATATCAAGTGGTGTGAAAAGCGCCAGAAAGGCCAGTATCTGACCGGATACGGCCTTTCTGGTCCGGCTTACAGCTCTTTCTCAGTCGCTTTGCTCTGCGGAATATGACACCAGTTATTGCTCTCAACAATACCGCCGTCTGGCGAGGTGTACCCCAGGCAGCCGAGGATAGAGTCAAACAGCTCAACGTGACGATGGGGTTGGCCAACACGCTGCTGGGCCTGCAACTGCTCAAACGCGCTCTGATGCTGCGGGTTTTCAAGGAATTTATCAGAAGCCCAGACGATCATCGGCACACGGAACTGCTCCGGCGGAGCCATTTCACGCGGCGTACCGTGCAGATGCGAGTTCTCACCAATGGATTCACCATGGTCAGCCGCATAAAACACGATGGCTTTCTTATCGCGCACCTGATCGATCACGCTGTCGATAAAGGTATCGGTATACAGCACCGAGTTGTCATAGGCGTTAATCAAGCGTTCCTTGGAGCAGAACTCATCAACACCCATACATTCAGGTTGATAGCGGGCAAAGCTGCGCGGGTAGCGCTGCGAATAGAGGTAATGCGAGCCCTTGGTATGCAGGATCACCAGATGTTTGCCGTCTGGATAACGAGCCAGCGACTCTTTCATCTCATCCACCAACAGCATGTCGTCCACCGACTTGCCGTCGTTACGCTTCTCAGAGGCGATCATTTCACGGAACGAATAGTTATCCACATCGGTGTTGTTGTAGAACCACACCTCGCTCTGCATTGCGAACAGCTCGGAGGTGAAGTCCAACTCTTTGAGCACCGCAAAGATATTCTGCTCTTTCAACGTACGTTGTGGATTATCCGAGGTGCCATGCTCACGCACAAACATGCAGCGTAACGAAAGCTTGGTGGAGGTATCGCAAGACTGCCCGCGGAATGCCACCAGATTTTTCTCCTGTGACAGCTTAGGCGTGGTATCGCGCTCATAGCCCAGGATACCCATATGGTCCCAGCGAGTGGTTTCACCGATGATAAACACCACGTAGGTATCATCAATCCCCTCGGGGGCAACATAGGTGAAGTGCTTGCTCGGATCGTACATGTTCGCTGCATCCGAACTTTCATCGTAGCGGGTATAGGCAAACAGCCCCAACGCCGAAATCCAGTTGGAAGGCAGATAAGAGTGCGCAACCACGCCACCATAGCTTGGCAGATCGATATTGGTGATCTTTTCCTGTGCGCTTTGCTTTTTATCCAGAGTACGCAGCGGCACCCACACCAGCGCTACCACCGCCAACATGATCAGCAGCGGCTTCATTCGCTGCCCCGGCGTTTTCATCTGTTCGATCAGGGTGTCGCGCAGGTTGTTGCTCCAGATACACAGCAACGGCAAGGCGCTGACCACGATCATCCACAGCACGAAGTTAAGACCGATCACTTCTTTGGAGAGATCGATATCGGTGGTCATCACCGATACGATAATCCCATAGCCAATCACCACGTTGAAGAACGTCATGTAGTAGCTGGCGGCGACGGAGATCAGCACCAGTAAAGAAGCAACGATACGGTAGAACAGCCGGCCCCCCAGGGATACCAGCCGCATGATAAAGAAGGTGAACAAGACAATAGCGATGATTTCCGTCACCGCCGAGACAACCTTGATCCCCTGAATGCCGTGCGCAAAAGAATCAAAGCGACGATAGAAAACGGAAAGGTTTAAAAAGATGCCGATATAGATCGCTAACAATAACGATAAATTCTGCTGTGATAGCGATTTAACTTTGTTCATGTAACGCAGTGGCCCCGGGCTTCAAGTTCTGACACCTTGAGACAGTCGATATGCCCTCAGGTTCAGCCGATGGGCAATAAGCACTAATCTGAGTTACAGAATCAAGAAAAATCTCACCAAACAGGCATTTTTTGCCACTTTAATGCGGAAAACGGCGGGAAGGGTCGGGGGAACGTTGTCCCCCTGTTTCACGGGTGTTGGGCAGGAAACATTACTTAATGTTAAGGGTGACATCGATATTGCCGCGCGTAGCATTGGAATACGGGCAAACCACATGGGCTTTCTTCACCAGATCTTCCGCAACGCTGCGTTCAACGCCTGGCAGGCTGATATCCAACTGCACCTCAATGCCAAAACCGTTGGGGATTTCACCAATACCCACGGTGCCCTCGATGGAGGCTTCGGCAGGAATTTTCACCTTTTCCTTAGCGGCGACAAACTTCAGTGCCCCCAGGAAACAGGCCGAATAGCCCGCAGCAAACAGCTGTTCCGGGTTGGTGACTTCGCCCCCGGCTCCGCCCATCTCTTTCGGCACGCCTAGTTTCACGTCCAATACGCCATCGGATGAGATTGCACGGCCATCTCGGCCACCGGTTGCCTTGGCATGGGCGCGATAAACCACTTTCTCAATAGACATTGTTGGTTCCTTTTCGGGTGAGTGACCCGATCCAGTGTAGACCATTCTGCACAAAACCCTGGCTGCACGGCTGACGTTAAGCACGGTATGCTAGATTGATCTATCGGATGCCGAAGGGAAAGCAAAAAGATGACTGACACACTGGCCGAACGCGCCCGCCGCTATGCCACCAAGGCACATGGGGCAATCGACCAACGCCGTAAATACACTAACGACCCGTATATCGTGCATCCACAGGCAGTGATGGAGATTGTCAGCAGCGTGCCACACAGCGAAGAGATGCTGGCCGCCGCCTGGTTGCATGACACAGTTGAAGATACCCCCTCGACGCTGGCCGATATCGAAAGCCATTTTGGCGCGCAGGTTGCTGGTTTGGTGGCGATGTTGACCAACGTCAGCGTCGGCAGCGCGGATAATCGCTATCAACGCAAGAACCGCGATCGTCGGCACAGTGCCAGCGCTTCCCCACAGGCCAAAACCATCAAGCTGGCAGATTTGATC
Source organism: Serratia sp. H1w (assembly GCF_000633355.1). Classification (GTDB taxonomy): domain Bacteria; phylum Pseudomonadota; class Gammaproteobacteria; order Enterobacterales; family Enterobacteriaceae; genus Chania. Next base: position 40,256 of record NZ_AYMQ01000045.1, on the reverse strand, counting down.
GACAACACCCGCTCCCTGCTGCGATACGATAGCCACTTCGCCAAAACCTATCTGGTGGAAAAGCAGCGCCTGCTGGAAGTGCTGACCGAAGGTGACCCAGAGCTGTGGCGGCAGGCCAGCTACATCATCGAACAAGGTTTACAAACGCTGCTACTACCACCACATAACGTCCCGGCCCGCTGGTTTGAACATGCCCGGCAGCGCTACCAGGAAAACGACGTGATATAACAAATCCCCTCACCCCAGCCCTCTCCCAAAGGGCGAGGGAGCTGTCCGGCGTCGTTGATAGGTAATGTGGTACTCCGTAGGGGCGCTGCATGCTGCGTCCAATTCCCAACCAACTCGATCAGTACCCTCTCCCAAAGGGCGAGGGTACTGTCCGGCGTCGTTGATAGGTAATGTGGTACTGCGTAGGGGCGCTGCATGCTGCGCCCAATTTCCAGCCAACTCGATCGGTCCCCTCTCCCTGTGGGAGAGGGTTAGGGTGAGGGGTGATTACTTGATTTTCAAGCTGCTACCGTTGCTGTGGATCACATCGCGATACCAGTAGAAACTCTTCTTGCGGCGGCGCTCCAGGCTACCGTTGCCCGCATCATCGCGATCGACATAGATAAAGCCGTAGCGTTTTGCCATTTCCGCTTTAGATGCACTGACCAGATCGATCGGCCCCCAACTGGTATACCCCATCACCTCAACTCCATCGTCAATCGCTTCCGCAACCTGCACCAGATGGTCGTTGATATAGTCGATGCGGTAATCGTCGTTGATGCTGCCATCGGCTTCGATGCGGTCCTTCGCCCCCAGCCCATTCTCGACGATAAACAGCGGCTTCTGATAGCGGTCATACAGCACGTTGAGCAGATAGCGCAGCCCTACCGGGTCGATCTGCCAGCCCCATTCCGAGCTTGCCAGATGCGGGTTGGGCACCATATTGAGGATATTGGCCCGGGCGGTCTTGTTCTGTTCTTCGTCGGTGGTGACGCAGCCGCTCATGTAGTAGCTGAACGAGATAAAGTCGACGGTTTCACGCAGTGCCTGCTTATCTTCCTCGGTGATGGTCACCTGAATGTCGTTCTCACGGAAGAAACGCTTCATGTAGGCCGGGTAAGCCCCACGCACCTGCACGTCGCCAAAGAACATCCAGTCGCGGTTCTGGCGCTGGGTTTCCAACAGATCTTCCGGCTTACAGCTCAGCGGATACAGAATACCACCCAGCAACATATTGCCGATCTTACCGCCCGGCACGATCTCATGGCAGGCTTTGGCCGCCTTGGCGCTAGCCACCAGCTGATGGTGGATCGCCTGGTAAATCTCACTCTTGCTGCTGTCTTCCGGTAGGCCCACGCCGGTGAACGGGGCATGCAGCGACATGTTGATTTCATTAAAGGTCAGCCAGTGTTTGACCTTGTGCTTATAGCGTTCGAACACCGTGCGGGCATAGCGCTCGAAGAATTCAATGACCTGGCGATTGCCCCAGCCACCATATTTTTGCGTCAGTGCATACGGCATTTCGTAATGCGACAGGGTGATCAGCGGCTGAATGCCGTATTTCGCCATCTCATCGAACAACCGGTCGTAAAATGCCAGCCCGGCTTCATTAGGTACTTCTTCGTCCCCTTGCGGGAAGATACGCGTCCAAGCGATGGAAGTACGTAGGCATTTGAAGCCCATCTCGGCAAACAGCGCGATATCTTCAGGATAACGGTGGTAGAAATCGATCGCCACATCCTTGATACCGCTGTCGCCAGCAACACGCGGCGTCAGCCCGCCAAAGATCCCTTGGGGTTGCAGATCTGAGGTCGAAAGGCCTTTGCCATCCTCCAGATACGCTCCTTCCACCTGATTTGCCGCAACCGCGCCGCCCCATAGAAAATGCTGTGGAAATTTGCAACTCATCGCTTTCTCCTCAATAAATCTGATTAACGTAATAATGTCAGCAGCGGCGCCTGTTCCTGCACCGGGCTCTGGCCACTGGTGAGTACATCGACATAATCGTCGCTGTTGCTGATGATGATCGGTGTGGTGGTATCAAAACCGGCGGCACGGATCGCCTCCTGGTCAAACTCGATCAGCAGATCGCCCTGCTTGATGCGGTCGCCCTCTTTGATATGCGCAGTAAAATGCAGGCCGTTAAGTTTGACCGTGTCGATGCCCACGTGGATTAGCACCTCGGCGCCCTCATCCGATTCAATGCCGATGGCGTGCTTGGTTTTGAACAGCGATGCCACATAGCCATCGACCGGGGCAACCACACGGCCCTGATGCGGCACAATCGCCACACCTTTACCCAGCAGGCCGCTGGCGAAGGTGGCATCCTGCACCTGCTCAAGCGGAATGATGTCGCCAGCAATCGGGCTGGTCACCTGCTGCTTGCGGTTGAGCGGAGCTGATGTGGCCTGCGGGGCGGGTTCAGCCTCAGCCGGTTGTTCCGCTGGCGGCACGATGCCGAACAGATAGCTGGCAACGGCTGCAAAGACAAACGACACCAAAGTACCGGCAATGGCCCCCAATACCGTCGCATCAAAGCCGCCCGCCGGGATGATTTGGGCAAAGGTGAAGATACTGACCAAACCAAACGAGTAGGTAGCCGTGTGGAAGTAGCCAATCACCGCGCCACCCAGCGCCCCACCGATGCAGCCGAAAATAAAGGGCCGTTTATTAGGCAGTGTGACCCCATACACCGCAGGCTCGGTAATACCGAAGATACCGGCCGTAACGGCAGACCCGGCCATCACTCGCAGCTTGGCATCACGGGTACGCAACATCACCCCCAACGTGGCGCCCACTTGCCCCATGACCGCAGGCAACAGCAGCGGCGACAGAGTATCGCGCCCAAACACGCTCATATTGTTGAGCATCAGTGGTATCAGCCCCCAATGCAGGCCGAAGATCACACAGACCTGCCAGGCAGCGCCCATAAAGGCACCGGCAACGATCGGGTTAAAGGCATAGATAGCCTGATAGCCGTTGGCCAGCATCAGGCTCAGCCAGGTTGCCGCAGGGCCAATCAGCAGGAAGGTAAGCGGTACGGTGATCACCAGGCACATCAGCGGCGTCACAAAGTTTCGCAGGGCGCTGTGCAGTACACGGTTAAATAGCGGCTCCAGGCGGCAGGATACCCAGGCGGCAAAAATGATCGGGATGACCGACGAGCTGTAGTTGATAAAGGTGATGGGGATACCAAGGAAATATTCCGGCTGAGCGCCCACAACCTGGGCCGCCTCAAAAGCTCCCATCATCAACGGGTGCGTCAGCGCTCCACCGATAGCCATAGTGACAAAAACATTACCGCCAAATTTTTTGCCCGCGGTGTAACCCAGCATGATCGGCAGGAAATAGAACAGCGCGTCGCTGGACGCAAACAGCAACTTGTAGGTGCCGCTGCTATCCAACAGCCAACCGCAGGCCAGGCTCAACGCCAGGAAGCCCTTGAGGATCCCCGACGCCGCCATCACACCGAGCAGCGGGGTAAATATGCCGGAAACCACGTCAATAAAGCGGCTGAGCAGGTTTTCCTTTTTCTCCTCTGATGCACTGGCGGAGGCTTTCTCACCCGACCCAAGCTGGGCATCCAAGGCGTTATAGACATCCCCGACGTGGTTGCCCACCACCACCTGAAACTGGCCGCCGCTTTCCACCACCATGATGACGCCCGGATTCTTCTTCAGCGCCTCCGCATCCGCCTTACTGTGCTCTTGCAGTTTAAAACGCAGACGGGTGGCGCAATGCACCAAGCTTTTCACATTGTCGCGGCCACCGACGCCGGCCAAGATCTCACTGGCTAATTCCTGATATTTCATCGCTATATCCTTAACGCTCAACTTTGCTGCTCCCAGGCCAACGACGATGGCCAATCGTCGTGAAGGAATTCAGCGCAAAAAAAAACCTAAACCTCGCTGCCTCTGCTCCCAACGTGGGGAAACAGAAACTCGAGGTTTAGGTTTTGCCTGCCAAAGCAGTGACAACCCTAAATCGGTTGAGCTATGACGGTAACATTCTGTTTTTCGGTGCGGCAAGGCTTTCCGCCACAAAGTTGCCGAAGTGTGATCCGGCATACATTATTTCCCCCGGCGGGTTCTCGCTGTGGAGAAAGCAGAACCAGACAAAAAATATTAGAATATCTAACTTATTTTTGAAGTGTAAGTTACCGTAAATGACCGTTTTGGCAAACGATGCACACCGCACTAAATCAATAAAAATACATAAAAAACATCACATTAAAATTTTTGAGTCTTCGTTTTGTTTTCTCAGCCTCTAACGCTTTAAGGTGAGGGCATGCTTAAAAATCCTGACTTAAGTCGCCAAAAATACAGGAAACATCCTAATAGAGATGTTTAACACATCAGAAATACTAACTAAATAGTGGACAAAAAAAGCTCAGGGTATTATTACTAGTCTCCAGAAAATTTGTTTTAGGGAAAGCAGCCGCCATGGCATTACGTACAGAACTTGGTCGCGTGTTGATTACCGGTGCCGGTGGCAGAGTGGCGACGGCATTCAGGCACTTCGCAGGCCACCGTTACGACTTTCGCCTGGCGGAAAGAGAAATCGGCTTGCTTACCCATTTACGGCCCAACGATGAGGTGTTGGCGTTTGATATCACCGATATCCAGGCTTGCCGTGCGGCCTGTGCCAACATCGATACTGTCCTGCATTTAGCCGCCGATCCGTCTGCAGAAGCCGATTTCTGCTCTTCACTGATGAACAACAATATCCTGGGCACATTCAACATCTTCCGGGCAGCGAAGGACGCTGGCTGCCGACGTGTGGTATTTGCCAGCAGCGCGCAAGCGGTGGAAGGCTATCCGTTGGATTATCAGGTGCGCCCGGACGATGCGCCGAAGCCAAAGAACATGTATGGGGCCAGCAAGGCGTTTGGCGAAGGTATCGCCGCCTATTTTGCCCATCAGGAGGGGCTTTCGGCACTGTCGGTGCGGATTGCCAACTTCACGACCCTGGAAGTGGGCCAGCAGATCAGCGCACGGGATATGAGCGCCTTCCTGAGCCACCGGGATGCCGCCGATCTGCTCGATCGTTGCATCCGGGTTGCCGATGTGCAGCATGCGGTGGTGCATGGCATCTCTAACAACCGCTATAAGCGATTATCGTTAGAAGAAACCACGCGCCTGCTTGACTACTACCCCGAGGACGATGCGTTCACCCTGCTCGGCTTTAGTTAACATTGGCGGGAAGGTGGCGCTAATGATGCCATCTCCAGCCTACGCAACATCACGGTTTTTCAGCAATCTTGCGCAGATACTCGTTGTTTTTAAAGGCGATGATCACCATTTCAAAACAGACACGGGTAAGTACACCGCCAAAGATCATGCCCAGCAGGCCGCGGAAAAACTCGCCATAGAACATTGAACCAATCCCACCGACCAAGATACCCAATAGGCAGAGCCAATAAACGCCGGTAATTATTTTCGGCGTCAGCATCGCGTCAAAAAAGAAAATGTTTTTCACTGTGTATCCTTTCTTCGTCAAGGTTAACCCTCCCACAGAGGGCAATGCGCCACTCAAATACCAGGCGGCAAGCAGATAGTAAGCATATCGGCCAATTATTACAAAGAGTAAGCAGTTATGTTTATATGTTGTTTGAGTTTGACGCCGGATCCACTTTAAATCGGCGCCAGCTGCAACGCTCGCAAATGCGTGGCCACTCCCCAGCTTTGCAATTGCAGTTGCCCATTCCCCACTTCAATGATTGAGTAACAACAGTTGGGGTGACCATATTGACTGGTATCATCGATCCAATTCCCGCCTTTCAAGCGCCAAATCAGCGCCTGAAGAGCATGCCCGTGAGTGACCACACCAAAAGTGCCGCGCGCAGAAGAGGGAAAACTCAAGAAAAAGGCCAACAAGCGCTGCGCAACGTCAAAAGCTGACTCCCCGTTAGGGGCCGAAGCCGATGGCTCCCCGGCAAAGATGCGGGAAATAATATCGTGATGGTTGCGCATTGCCTGATGGTAGGGTTGCCCCTGAAAGCAGCCAAAATGCTGTTCATGCAGCCGTACATCGCTCCTGACCGCACATTGGCTATGCGTTGCCAGCGCCTGCGCGGTGGTCATGGCACGTCCAGAAGGCGAGCTGAAAACCTGATTGAACGGTGTTTCCTTCAATGCCACCATCAACGCCGCTATCTGCCTGTAGCCCTGTTGAGTAACCGGGCTATCCAACTGCCCCTGGATAATCCCTTCCCGATTCCATTGTGATTCAGCATGTCTGATAACAATAAAACGCATCACGTTCCTCTCCATCCATGACGAGGCATTAACTATAGCCTATGGCTACACATTAGCGTGGCGAACAATACGAGATAACGCCGCATTTATGCCAGGAAAGCGAATACAATTCTTTCTGATTCAGGTCGTTGATGACACAGTGACAGTGTTGTTGAATTTCTAGGGGCACCGCATGCCTCACCCCTTCTGAATACTAATCTGCCAGCGAGCATCGCCAGTCTGCTGGAAATCCGTCACGCTGTGCCCTGCTTCTACAGCCCAGCGCGGCAGGTTTTCCGTCGCTTGTGCGCAGTCATACTCAATCACCAGCAGATCGCCAGCCCCCAGTTGCTCAATATGCTTTTTAGCTTCAATCAGCGGGAACGGGCAAAGTTTACCGGTAGTATCCAGAGTTATCGTTTTCATATTTTTAGCCCTCTTTTACTTTACAAGATTGATTTGGAAGAATAATGGTGAAATAGCTGACCAGCCAACTACCCAGTAGAATGCACGGAATAAACAGCCAGCCTTGCCAGGAGAACCATGCGGTGTTGACGACGGTATTGCCCAGCATACAGCCCCCGGCAAGTCCGCTGCCGATGCCCATCAACCCGCCACCACAAAGGCTTTTGACCATGGTCGGAATGCCGGGTGAGCGCAGCCGCAGTTCCTGACTTCCCCAGGCAGCCACCAGCGCACCGGCGAAAATCCCCATCAGCAGATAGCCAGCCCAACCGAAGAAGCCGGTCTTGCCTTCGGTAATTAACGAGAATAACTGTGCGCTGGGGCCACTGATCCCCAAACCGCCGACCCTGCCCGACTCGAGGCTGGAAGGCCATGCCAGCAAAGCAATCACGCTGATCAGCACCGTGCTGAAGAAAGGATGCCAGCGTGCTTCGAACAACCAATGGGCAATGCCTTGCTTACGCGGTTTAGGTTGCGGGATGGGGAAGGATTTACGTTGCAGATGACGCCAGACCAGCACACCCGTCAGCACGGTTAACACGACCACCGCAGGCCAGGGAGACATGCCGAACGTCTGCATCAGTGAAGCATCCGCTAAGGTCGGGGCGTTGATAGGAGCGAACAACTGCTTGCCGCCTAGCTGGCGGATATACCAACTGGCGACCACAAAACCGACCACGGCAATCATGCTGCCGGCCAGCCCCTCGGCAGCGCGGTAGTAAGCGCCGGTGGAACAGGAGCCTGCCAGCCCCATGCCGAGACCGAAGGTGACTCCACCGACCAACGTTGCCAGCCAACGGAAATCCCCACCGGGAAGTTTGGCCCAGCCGAGGGCAACGAAGGCGAACAGACCGATGCTTTGCAGGGTGATGATGATGAGGATAGCGAGGGTCATGCGCCCGTCGCGAAACAGATAGAGGTCTCTCAGACCGCCGGCCATACAAAAGCGCCCGCGTTGCATGATAAATCCAAGAAGGAACCCCAGAAACAGACCTGTCATAAGGGAAAAACTCCTTTTTTATGGCTACGCCATATCCAAATTGTAAAAAGCCTGCCCTTGGTTGGGCGCGGGCATTTTACCCGCTAGAGGCAGAGAGGTCACACAAAAAGGAGGGATATTGCGGAGGGGGTCGGGTTTTAGATGTTGCAGGAAAGTGGGTTTGCGGGCCAATACCGCCAAAAATTCAACCTGCGGGGGAGTTCTGCTATCATTCCACCAGATTGGGGGGAACGCCCGGTGTTGCACAGTAGAGGTATGATTTAGAGATGGATACAGAGGCAAGTCGTACAACACAAGTTTTGTCGGTTTTTGATTTCGACGGAACGCTAACTCACCATGACAGTTTTATCCCATTTTTGCGCTTCGCTTTTGGGCGACGCGTTTTTGCCCGTCGCTTGTTGCAGCTGGCGCAGCCTGCGTTTAAGCATATGCGCAAAAAGCTCACCCGTGACGAGTTAAAAGAAACCCTGATCAAGGTTTTCCTGACGGGGGTGGATGAGCACTGGTTTCGTGAGCAGGCGGAGAAGTTTTGTTCGGCCTATTGGACCAAACTGATGCGGCCTTCTGGGCTGATTGCTGTGGCGATGGAAGTTAGTTCTGGCGCAGAAGTCACGATTTGTTCCGCGTCACCCGCCCTGGTGCTCCAGCCGTTCGCCGATCGGTTGGGCATCAAGCTGATTGGCACCCAGTTGGAAATCGTCGACGGGAAGCTCACCGGACACATCACCGGCCATAACTGCCGTTGCGGGCAGAAGGTCGAACGCCTGGAAAGTATCTATGGCCCAATGGGGAATTATCATCTCAGAGCCTGGGGCGACACCCGTGGGGATTACGAACTGTTGGCGGCTGCCCAAGATGCGCACTGGCGGCATTTCCATCCGGCCTGGTCCAAGCGCCGTTCTGCGGTGAAACGGATACGCGTGGCGGAGCCAAATGTCATAGGTAAGACCGAGCAGTAATCACCCCTCACCCCAACCCTCTCCCACTGGGCGAGGGGACCTAACGTGCCACAGTTTTACTCCCGCACCTGGCCTTAACACGGGCGCAGCATGCAGCGCCCCTACGCCACATTACCTGACAACGACGCTGAACTAGCTCCCTCTCCTTTTGGGAGAGGGTTAGGGTGAGGGGAAGGAGCATTACAGCTAAATAATCCGCTCCGCCTTGGCAGCGTCATACCAGTCTTTAAACTCTTCCAGCAGCAGATCGTACAAACGGTCTTCTTTCATCGTGGCAAAATCGTCAATCGCAAAGAAGTTTGTGTTATCCACCCGGCGATCGGTGAAGGTATCCAGATTCTCCAGCACTCCGTAGTTCGAGCCACCCAAACCGACGAACTTCCAGAAAATCGGGTAGTTCGCGGAACGTTTGATCGCCTCTTTGATCTGGCGCGTTTTGCTGATGCCGCCGTCGGTAATAAACACCACATACACCGGCATATCGCTGTGTTTAAACGTCTCGATCAGTTCTTCCATCACCGGCGGTTCATTATTGGTACCGCCCAGCTTTGGCAGGATCTCCCACATTGAGCGCTTACCGCTGCCCTGGATCGCCTTGATATAACCATCGAGATTATCCAGCGTGACATCGGGATACTTGGCGTGCTTTTCCGCAAAGCCCCAGACATCCATCGAACCGTCATCATCAAACTGCACGGCCAGCACGGCAATGCGGTCCAGCACCGCTTGGACATTGCCCTTTTTGAACTGCCCAGACATCGATCCTGAAGCATCCAGTACGAACGCGACCTTGGCCTTAACCGATTGCAGATTGAATTTCGCCAGGCTGACCGTCACGTTCTTCGCCAGGCTGACCAGATGCGGAGCCTTGTCCTGCAGTTTTTTCTCCAGGCTGACGGTAGGCGGCGGAGTCACCGGTGCGGCAGGTTGAGCCACATCAACGCCATAATTCAAGGCCAGCGGTTCCAGACCACCGTTAAATCCCTGCCCCAATGCGCGCAGTTTCCAGTTACCGGCATGGCGATAAACCTCAGCCACAATCAGCGCCTTCTCTTGGCGACCTTGCGTTTCCACGCTGTATTGCGCGACGTTCTGTGCATCCATCTTCAGGTGTTGCAACCCAGAGACCGCATCGGCACCGTCGATCACCAGCGTGATGGCAATCTTGCTGACGTCGGCGTCAATTTTGCTGAGATCTAGCGAGAGGGAGCTGCTTTGATGGGTAGTTTGCAAAACGACGCTGCGGTTGGGGGTAGCGGTTTGATTGAAGAAGATGAAATCGGCATCGCCACGGACTTTGCCCTCGGCATTCAGTAGGAATACCGCTGTGTCAGGCTCACTACGAAAACCGGGGTTGGCGGGGTAGTTCAGCGTCAGGTTGAGCTGGGTGCCATTCACCACCAGATTCTGGCCAGACTGTAAAATCATCAGGATAACCTCCTGTTAAAATAGCTATTTTCCGTAACGGGGATAGAAGCGGGTGGGGCTGGGCGAGGGAGTTTTATGCCCCCTCACCCCAACCCTCTCCCAAAGGGAGAGGGAGCTAGTGCGGTGCAGCAGTCAAGTAACGTGTTCAAACTGCTAAAGTGACTAGCTAACTTAGATATTCACACCATGCTGCGAGGCCAGCGCGGACAGGCCACCAGCAAAGCCTTGACCCACTGCCTTGAATTTCCATTCTGTGCCGTGGCGATACAGCTCGCCGAAGACCATCGCGGTTTCGGTAGAAGCATCTTCAGACAAGTCGAAACGAGCGATTTCGGTGCCGTTATCGTTGTTGTAAATGCGCATGTAGCTGTTGCTGACCATGCCAAAGTTCTGTTTACGCGCTTCGGCATCATAGATGGTCACGGCGAACACCAGCTTTTTGACTTCAGCAGGGATTTTGCTTAGCTCAATCTTGACCTGCTCATCGTCGCCGTCGCCTTCACCGGTACGGTTGTCGCCCTGATGCTCAACGGAGCCACAGGCACTTTTCTTGTTGTTGAAGAAGATAAAGCTGCTGTCGCCCAGCACCTTACCATCATCACCAACCATAAATACGGAGGCGTCCAGGTCAAAGCCCTGGCCGTCGGTGACGCGTGCATCCCAACCTAAGCCAGCCATGGCAATGTTCATGGTTGGTGCTTCTTTAGTCAGGGATACGTTGCCGCCTTTTACGAGAGAAACTGCCATTTTAAAGCTCCTGCTTTGTAGGGGATGATACGGGCAGTGGTGTACTGCCCGTAAGATTAACTAACTTGTCGATCAGGACGCGTTGATGCCGTACTGAGCACACACGGAGGCCAGGCCACCGGCATAACCCTGACCTACCGCGCGGAATTTCCACTCGGCGTTGTTACGATACAGCTCACCGAACAGCATGGCGGTTTCGGTGGATGCATCTTCAGTCAGGTCATAACGAGCGACTTCAGTCTGGTTGTCATCGTTCACCAGACGGATAAAGGCACCGGATACCTGGCCGAAGCTCTGGCGACGAGCCTGCGCATCGTGGATAGTGACCACAAACACGATCTTGTCGACGTCAGCCGGGATCAGATCCAGTTTGATTTTCAGGGACTCGTCGTCGCCGTCGCCTTCACCGGTACGGTTGTCACCGGTATGGGTAACGGAACCGTCCGAAGAGGTCAGGTTGTTATAAAAAATGAAATCAGCATCACCGCGCACTTTCCCGTTGGCGGCCAGCAGGAAGGCAGAGGCATCCAGGTCAAAGTCTTGACCATCGGTGGAGCGTGCATCCCAACCCAGACCAATCAACACATTCTTCATGGTTGGGGCTGCTTTACTCAGGGAAACATTACCGCCTTTAGATAAAGAAACACTCATTGTTCTAACCTCTCAAAAATTAAATTCATTCAAGTTGATTTCGGCTGGACAGGAGATCAGCTCTCCTTTTTCTCCTCAGCGTCGGGCTTGCCGGGGAACATGACGCTCGCGAGAATACCCACCGCAAGAACGCCCAGCACGACAAACAGGCTCGCCGTGGCTGAAATGCTGTACCCATGATGCCAGATATGGTCGGTGGCATTAAGACCCAGTTTCACCGCAATGAAGAACAGCAACACAATAACGGCTTTTTCCAGGTGCGTCAGGTACTGCTTCAGCGCTTCCAGCACAAAATACAACGTACGCAGGCCCAGGATGGCGAACATCATGGCGCTGTAAACAATCAGCGGCTCACGGCTGACCGCGATGATGGCCGGTACCGAGTCAAACGCAAACATCACGTCGGACAGCTCGACCACGGCCACACACAGCATCAGCGGAGTGGCATAGCGCCAGGCTTTGGCACCACGGCCGATGGTCACATCTTTGTTTTCCGGTTTGGCCAACTCTTCATCCACTTCTTTCTGGCTTAGCAGGAAGTCGTGACCTCTGAGCTTCGGCCAGATCGGGAAGAACCGTTTGACCATGCGATACGCCAGATGCTGCGAGTAGTCTTCGATTTCATCATTGTCATCGCCGCTTCTCAACATCATCACGGCCGTCCAGGCAACGATGAGCGCAAAGACAATCTCAACGTATGGCCCGAGGCTGAGCAAGCCGGTACCGATGGCCACGAAGATGCCGCGGAACACGATAGCCCCGATAATGCCCCAGTAGAGCACCCGGTGACGGAAGCGATCCGGCACGGCAAACCAGGAGAAGATCGCCATCATGACAAACAGGTTATCAACCGACAGCACCTTCTCTAAGGCATAACCGGTGACAAACAGGCTGGCCACTTCGGCGCCGTGGTGGATATACAGGAAACCGGCAAACGCCATCGCCACGGCGACCCAGAACACAGACCATAAGGCTGCGCTCTTCAGCGAAATAGGCTTGTCATCGCGGTGCATAAACAAGTCGATAAAAATGGCCCCGACAGCCAATACAATGAAAACAATGACTGTTTCGGTCGGGAAGCCGATGTGCGTGGATACCATAGTTAACCTTTAGTGGATATTACATTAAAGACCGAATTCGGCCGCTTCAAAGCCAAGTGCAGCCACAATTTCGCGTACTGCTTTCTGTTCATCCTGATCGAAGTCGCCGTCGCTTTTAGCTACCGCGATACCAACCCGAATGGCCAACTGGGCCGCTTCTGGCTGATCTTTCAACGCCAGGATGTACTTCATGGTTTCGCCCTTGCCGATTTCCACATCGAACTCAAAGCTGGCGATCAGTTTGTTGAAGAATTCGATGACCTCAGCGGTCTCGAACACTTTCAGTTCATCAGATGCCTTGAGGAACCCAATCATCTTCTGTTTTTCTTCAGAGCTGACGCCGTCACTGGCCACGGCGATGCGCGCGCACACGGCAACGGTGCCCTGCATGAACTTCTTGTTCTTGAAACGGCTCACCTGCTTGGTCAGCTCGTCGCGGCTGGCATTGAATGCCCCTTTAACCTTGTTGAAAAAACTCATGGTGAAATCCTCTGTGAAATTAGTTACTTTGACCCTGCTCTCCAGCTGAAACCCCAGCCGAATGCCTGATCCATATCACTATGTCCGTTAAAGAAGCGGTTAACACGCTCCACCTTGATACTGCCGTTCTCATTCACCAGACGCGCAATGGCACACATGTTGCGGTTGTTCTGGCCTTCCGTCATACGTGTTTCAATCGGCGGCTGGTCAGGAATATGCAACGTGACAACGCCATCCGTTTTATCCCAGCTGGCCACCCCTTCGTAGATGAAGGCAAACACCAACACTTCGCGGATGTTTTTCCATTCACGTCCGTTGATATGCAGCCATTCGCCGTCCGAAACTTCACCGGTGCGATCATCGCCTTGCAGCTGGACATAGGGTTCGCGGTTGTAGTCACCGAAACGCTTACCGAGCGCCTGGATCACCGTTTTTTCCCCGTTGACCATTTCGACAAACGCCCCCAGATCGAGATCGATGCCCTTGTTCGAACTGAACATGGCCCGTAACCCTGTTGGGCCGCTGCCGCGATGCCAGTTCAGGTTGATGCGGATCTCGCCAAAGTTATCCCGCTTGGTCAGGCTGATAGCCGGTTTTTCTTTGGTTAACGACACCTTGCTCAGGCTGATTTTGGCTGGCTCCGGCGTTGGGGCTGGAGCAGGCGCTGGAGCCGCCGCCGGGGCAGGTGCCGGAGCATCTGCCACATCCACACCAAAGTGCTCAGCCAGCGGTTTCAGCCCGCCGTTGAAGCCTTGCGCGATAAAACGGAACTTCCATTCGCTGTTGCGACGGTACAGCTCACCCAGGATCAAGGCGGCTTCCTGGCGGCCATTCAGCTCGACGGTACCCACCAGCAGTACTTCGTTATCCGCTTCGATCTGGATCAGCAGGCGTTGCAGGCCCGCCACGGTCTGTGCCCCTTCGCAGGTCACCGTAAAGGCCACCTTCTGCACGTCCGGATGCAGACGGCTGACGTCTACCGCGAAGTTGGCGTTATGACCTTCATTGGTCAGCGATACCGTAGCGTCATCGCTCTTGGGCTGACCATAAAAGATCATGTCCGCGTCGCCCTTCACTTTGCCATCGGCATACAGACGGAAAGCGGAGGCATCAACCGGTGCGCCAGACAGCACGCGCACCTTCAGTAATTTGCTTGGAACTGGGGCATTGGCCCCCGGAGTCATATTCATTAGCGCACCACGGTAGCTACAATGTCAGCATGCATGTCATCAATGGTTCTGCCGCTGCACGCTTTGCCATGCGCGGTAAAATCCCATTGGCCGTTGTTACGACGCAGTGAAGCAATCACGATACCGGTGTGAGCGCCCTGCTCTTGCAACTCGTAACGTGCCAGCTCCTTGTTGGCCTGATCAACCACGCGGCAAAAGGCGTTCTCGACATCGTTGAACGACTGCCCACGGAAGCTGTTAACGGTAAAGGCCAGGTATTCCACCTGCGCCGGCAGTTTTGCCAGCTCTACATTGATCACTTCATCATCGCCATCGCCTTCACCGGTCAGGTTATCGCCGCTGTGTACTACCGCGCCGCAGCTGGACTCCAGCTTGCGAAACCAGATGGTGTCGATGGTTTTGCCCGCGCTATCGAGCAATACGCAGCCAGCATCGAGATCGATGGCATCACTGCCGCCGCCGAACATCTTGCTCAGCAGACCGCCTTTCTTCTTGATCGGATCCCAACCCAGGCCGAAGTGCAGCTGGTTGATAGAAGAGGACTGCTTGCTGAGCGAAACGGTCTGGTTCTTGGTTAATGAAACCATGGTCTGAGTTCCTTCAAGTTGGTATTGAAAATAGTGATTTTTTTACACCAAAATCCATGAGTAGAAAATCATATCATGATGGTGTTCACGCACAAGCCCCATTTTGCTGACCTGCGGCTTTAATTTGGTTAACACACTATTTTTAAAGAATTTATTTTTTTCACATTTGGTAATTTTTTGGCTACAAACTGCCTTTAACGCCACTTTTTAACGTAAATTTTCACTTCTAGACTGACATCATGTTATGATTGACATTGAAAACGGTATACTGACGCCGCGGATCCTTTTAACCAGCACCTCAAGCCCTGAACGGTACACTCAAAAAATGACACTCAAAATTTGGCTCATGGAAGGCTTATCTTCCCAGCGGGATATTATTCAGGGCATGGTTTCATTGGCTGACACCAAGCAAACTGCCGTGACCGTCGTTGCCTCACACCGTAATGAACGTAACGAGATCCTCTCCCAGGCAGACGTGGCGCTGTTCGAACCGAAAGAAGACGAGCTGCGGTTGCCTTTTATCCTCTCGACGGTAAAACAGTGCGGTATCAATGCCATCCACACGGGCCGCAACACCCAGTGGTTTGAATCACACCGTCAACAGATCGAGGCTGCCGGCGTCTCGCTGACTACCGGAGCCAAAAGCCAGGCCATGTTTGAACTGGCCGATGACAAAGTGGCGTTTGCCCAGGCTATGGAGCAACAGGGGCTGCCAGTCGTCCCCTCCCTGCGTATTGAGTCGGTGGCAGAGCTGCGCGACCTGATTAGCCATTCGCCTTTTGCTGGCGCGCAACTGTGCGTGAAACCGGTGAAAGGTATTTATGGCATGGGTTTTTGGCGTTTTGATGAAAGTGTAGGCCCGATGGCCGCTTTTACCCACCCGGAAAACCGCAAAGTAAACCCGCAGCGCTACCTCAGCGCGCTGGCGGATGCCGGTGCGTTTGAGCCGCTGGTGCTGATGCCTTATCTGCCAGGCCCGGAATATTCCGTCGATATGTTGGTGGATCAAGGCACCGTCCTGGCTGCCGTGGCACGCCGCAAAGAAGGGGCGCTGCAATATCTGGAAAACCACGGCGAGGCGTTTGAACTCGCCAAAGCCTGTGCCAGCGCGATGCAGGCCGACGGCCTGGTCAACGTACAAACCCGCAATGACACCAGCGGGCGTCCGGTGCTGTTGGAAATCAACCTGCGCCCGTCAGGCGGTATCGGCTATACCCGTTTCAGCGGCGTCAACCTGCCCGGCCTGTTCGCCTTGTATAAGCTAGGCGTAATGAGCCAACAGCAAGTAATTGATGAGGCCAACGCCCTGTTTACGCCAGCGATCGTCCGTTCCATTACCGATGTCGTCAGATATCATCCCGTGCTCGACAACCTGCTGGTTAAGGACTAACCCATGACGCCAATTTATTCCCGCACGTTGTCCTGCGGTACGCTAACGGTCACCCCTACAGGCGGAACGATCGCGCTGGACGATCTGTTCGACGTGGCCGAACGGCGCAACCCGAAACGCGCCTTTCTGTTCGTCAGCAAAGTGTTGGGCCGCCATATTCCGGTACCGCCAAGCGCGATGCGTGCTGTCTATCAACAGTTGGCCGCGCTGTTCCCGGCCTGTGATGCAGGCCCGGTGCTGTTTATCGGCATGGCGGAAACCGCCGTCGGATTCGGCGCTGGTGTGTTTGACGAAGTCCGGGGTAGCGTCAGCGATCCGGTGTATCTGACCTCAACCCGTCACCCGGTTGAGGGCGGTGAGTTGCTGTGCGAGTTCAAAGAAAACCACAGCCATGCCACCGATCACCTGATTTACCTGCCACAGGATGCCGAGCTGCGCCGTCGCGTACTCGCAGCCAAAACCGTGGTGCTGATCGACGATGAAGCCACCACCGGTAACACCTTCATCAACCTGTTGCAGGCCTTGCAGCAGGATGCCGGGTTGCACAATATTGCCCGCGCCATCACCGTCACGCTTACGGACTGGAGCGGCGATGCGCTCGCCCAGCGTAGCCCAATCCCCATCCAGTATGTTTCACTGGTGCAGGGGGACTGGCACTGGGAAACCAATCCAGATGCTCCGGTCCCCGTTATGCCAGCCGTCAACGTCACGGCCACTGGCAGCGTGCCGATCGTCGGCAAACAAAGCTGGGGCCGCCTGGGCATGTCAGCGCCAAGTGCCGATCTGGGCAGCGATATTCAGGCGTATCCTGGAGAGAAAGTGTTGGTGCTGGGCAGCAGCGAGTTTGTCTGGGAACCCTTCCTGCTGGCAGAACGCCTGGAAAAACAGGGGGCGGAGGTCAAATTCAGCTCCACCACCCGCTCGCCGATTGCCACCGGGTTCGCCATCCAGTCCGCCATTGCCTTTGGCGATAACTATGGGTTGGGCATCCCCAACTATGTCTACAATGTGGCCCATCAACACTTTGACCGGATCCTATTGTGTACCGAGACCCCAGCGGCAAGCGTTGACCCCGCGTTAATTGCGGCGCTGCAACAGGTTGCCCCCACCGTTGAGGTTATTTGCTATGAATAAGCCGGTCATTTTCTCCGATCTGGACGACACCTTGTTCCAGACACGCCGCAAGATGGTCGACGAGCTTGACCTGGCCCCGTATCGCACCGGTGCCCTGGATCGCAGCCTGGAACCACGCAGCTTCATGACCGAAGAACAGTCGATGCTGGTAGACTGGATGCTGGAGCATGCCGAGCTTATCCCGGTGACCGCGCGGGGCACAGAAGAGATCGCCCGGGTCAGTATCCCGTTCCAATCATGGGCGGTGACAACGCACGGTGCGGTGATCCTCAACCCGCAGGGGCAGGCAGATGCCGCCTGGCAGGCGCTGATGTTGGCAAAGCTGCAACCTTATGCCGCCAATTTGCTGGCAATGCAGCACAAGATCACCGAACTGATGGCCGAACGGAATATCAATGGCTGGGCGCGGATCAACTATGAATACGGCGACACGCCGGTCTATCTGGTGATGAAACACCGCGACAGCACCCGCCTGGACGAACTTTACGCCATCGCCGATGAGATTGAGCAGCTGTTCCCTACCGACGGCTACTACGTCCACCGTAACAGCAACAACGTTGCCTGGTTGCCGACCGTGGTAGAAAAAGGGCTGGCCGTCACCTTCCTGCTGGAAAAGCTGCGGCAGGAACGCGGCGTGTTCCCGGTTATCGGCTTGGGCGACAGCCTCAGCGATCATCGTTTTATGAAGCTTTGCACCTGGTTTGGCCTGCCGCGCCAGAGCCAGTTCGCCGAAGCGATCTCCCGCCATATTTTCGGAGAGCAGTAATATGTCTGACTTTGTGCCCTTTTCCGGTTCATACCTGCCCGAGGACGTGCACTTTCTACTGCAACCGGTAGAAATGGAGATGACGCCAGTCGATCAGAAAGAACAGCTGATCCAGTCCGGTGCCCGTCACTACTCGGAAATGTTGAGCCAGGAACCGGAGCCGACGCCTTCACACCTCGACCTGTTTACCCGTGCGCTCGATCAGGGAGCAGGACGCCTGGCAAAAGAAGTCTCGATGCTGGCCGTTGCGCTGATTGCACGGTTTGGCGATACGCCGATTGTGCTGACCAGCCTGGTACGTGCGGGTGTTCCTCTGGGCGTAATGCTCCAGCAAACGCTGCGGGCCATGGGCAAAGCGTCGTATCATTACGGCATCAGCATCATCCGCGACCGGGGCATTGATATGGTCGCGCTCGACTGGATCGAGGAACGTCACGGTACCGAAGGGATCGTGTTTGTCGATGGCTGGACGGGCAAAGGGGCCATTACCGGTGAACTGGTTCGCTCTCTGAAAGACCGGCCTGGATATCCCGCTCAGCCCCGCCTGGTCGTACTTGCCGACCCCTGTGGGTGTGCGTGGCTGTCCGCCAGCGACGACGACTGGCTGATCCCATTTGGCATTATGGGTGCGCCGGTTTCCGGTATGATCTCACGCTCTATCTGGACCAATGAAGGCCTGCACGGCTGCGTGCAATGCGATCATCTCGCCCGGTTTGAATGCAGCCGCCTGCTGGTTGATACCGTAGCTGAATATCGCGCCACGCAGGATTTGGCAGCCATCGAACCCTGCACTCAGGATGCCGACAGAAAGGCGTTCCTGAAGCAGCAAAGCGAACAGGTAGTCCGCAATCTGGCAGAGAAATATCAGGTTGCCAGTGTTAACCGAATTAAACCAGGGATCGCAGAGGCCACGCGAGCCGTGCTACGCAGAGTACCGGATCACGTTCTGGTCCGAACGGTAGACGATCCCGACGTCGCGCTGCTGGTCTATCTGGCGCGCGAAAAGGGGCTGACCATCACCGAAGTCGGTGATGAGATCGGGCAGTACCGTGCGGTAACCATTATCAAGAAGGTGCTCTGATGAACCAACGACTTTCCCCATGGCGGCTGGGCGCTTCGCTGTATATGCCAGCCACCAGAACGGATATCGCCGAGACGATCCTCAATAACAAGATCGCCGGCTTACGCTCACTGATCGTGTGCCTGGAAGATGCCGTCAGCGATGCCGATATCCCACAGGCATTAGACAATCTGCGCGAGCTTACCCAGACCCTGGCCCAGGCCAAGGCCGCGGATGGCAACGAACACTGGCCACTGGTATTCGTCCGGCCCCGACATAAAGAAATGGGTAAACAGCTGCTGGCGAGTATGGATTTCAGCGCGATGGACGGCTTTGTGCTGCCCAAATTCACGCTGGCTTCGCTGCCTTACTGGTGGAGCATGATGCAGGACTCGCACCTGTGCATGATGCCGACGCTGGAGACAGAAGAAGTGTTCGACGTGGTGCAGATGCGTGAGCTGGCCAACGCCTTGCACCTTCATCCGTGCTATCGGCGGATTATCGCGCTGCGTATCGGCGGCAACGACCTGATGAACGTGGTCGCGCTCAGAAGACCGCGTAGCCTGACACTGTATGACGGCCCGATGGGTTATGTGATAAAAATGCTGGTCGCCGTGTTTTCCCCGCGTGATTTCGCGTTGACGGCACCGGTTTGCGAGCACATTGACGATCATCAGATTATGGATCGAGAATTGGCACTCGATATCGCCCATGGCCTGGTCGGCAAAACGGCCATCCATCCGAACCAGATCGGCAAGATCGAAAAGGCTCTGATGGTGCAAGCCAACGATCATACCGATGCACTGCGGATCCTTAACTCCTCGCAGGCAGTGTTTAAATCGCAGGGCACCATGTGTGAACCGGCAACCCATCGCCGCTGGGCGTCAGAGATCCTGGCACGCGCTCAGGTGTATGGTATTGCCACCGAGTCATCCCAGGAAAACCACCGGTTCAGCATCAACGCAGGCAGCCATTAATCATGCAACTCAATACGCGACAGGCACGGATCTACAAGCTGGCCATTTTGCTCAGTTCCGGCAAACCCGTGTCCGCAGAGAAGATCATCACCGAGTTAGACTGCTCGGGGCCAACCCTGACACGCGTGCTCAAGGAACTGAGAGATGCCTACGAGGCGGAGATTAAATACCGCAAGGCCACGCATTCCTATCAGTTGACGCAGCCTGGCCATCTGGACAAGAAGAATTTTCGTCGTATGCAGGATGCGTTAGCGGCCAACTCGGAGCTGAAAACCGGTGAAGTCGTCAGCCGGGTCTATCTGGATAAAGAGAAGAAGAAAGCCGTTTCGCTGTCATTGAAAATGTCGGTGTTACGCAAAATTGACCGCTTAGCCAGGATCACCGAAACGACTCGCAGCGAAGCGGTGGATATGGTGGTTGAACGCTGTATCGATGAGCTGGTTCGCAGCATTCAGGCCAGCAAGCCAAAGCCATAACGCCCCCACGCCCTGCCCCTCGCATATGACCTTCACACGGGCGCAGCATGCAGCGCCCCTACGTACTGCCAACGTTGCTGAACTGGCTCCCTCGCCCTATGGGAGAGGGTTGGGGTGAGGGGCGAATAATCTCCCAATAACCCTGGGTATTTCTGTTGAGATAACGACCAGAACAATTATGATGGAGAAACTCGGCACTCTATAAAGCAAGGGAAATTATGAGAAGACTTCCGGTCTATCTGCTACTTGATACTTCTGGCTCCATGACGGGCGAACCTATTGAAGCGGTCAAAAATGGAGTGCAAACACTGCTCTCTACCCTGCGACAAGATCCCTACGCCCTCGAAACCGCCTATGTTTCCGTGATCACCTTTGATTCCTCCGCACGTCAGGCGGTGCCCCTCACCGATCTGTTGAGCTTCAAGCTGCCAGAACTGGTGGCCAGCGGTACCACTGCGCTAGGTGAGGCTCTCTCATTAGTAGCCACCAGCATCAGCAACGAAGTGCAGAAAACCACCGCCGAGACCAAAGGCGACTGGCGCCCGCTGGTGTTCATCATGACCGATGGCTCGCCAACGGATGACTGGCGTAAAGGCGTCAGCGACTTTAAAGCCGCCCGAACCGGCGTGGTCGTTGCCTGTGCCGCCGGCCACAGCGCCGAAACCAAAGTGCTGCAGGAAATCACCGAGATTGTCCTCAAGCTAGACACGGCGGACTCTACCTCGATCAAAGCCTTCTTTAAATGGGTGTCGGCCAGCATTTCCGTCGGCAGCCAGAAAGTCGAGTCAGGTAAAAAGGAAGTTATCGGCCTGGACGATTTGCCCCCACCACCACCCGAAGTTAACGTTGTTTTATAAAACATTTTCAAGGAGATTTTATGTCTGTCAGTTTGCGTAAAGGACAAAGCGTCAGCCTGCGTAAAAACGAACACGACCTTTCCTCAGTCACCATTGGGCTTGGCTGGGATATCAATGAAGAGAAGAAAGGTCTGCTGGGTGGTTTGTTTGGCAAGAAAGAGCCGGAGTATGACCTCGACGTCATCGCCTTCCTGTGTAACGCCCAAGGCAAAGTGACCGATTTGGGTGATGTGGAAAACGGCAGGCCTTCGCTGGTCAACGGTGACATCATTTTCTTCAACAGCCTGCGCCACAAGTCGGGCCACATCTGGCTGACCGGTGACAACCGCACCGGCGCGGGCGACGGTGATGACGAGCAGATCATCGCCCAGTTGAACTCCCTCGATCCCAAGTATGAAAAAATCGTCTTCATCGTGCAGATTTATAACGGCCAGGAGCTGAAGCAGCACTTCGGTAAGGTGCAAAACGCCTTTATCCGTGCGGTCGATGCCAAAAACGTGGAGATGGCGCGTTTCGATCTTTCGGGCGGGGCCGCCTTTGATGGCCAGCGTTCAATGCTGTTTGCCGAGTTGGTGCGTGAAAGCACCGGCTGGAAACTGAATGCGATTGGCGAGCCTTCCGAGTCCGACTCCTTCGTGTCCCACTTGAAGAACTACCTGCAATGAGAAGGCTACCCGTTTATCTGTTGATTGATACCTCCGGGTCAATGCGCGGGGAGTCGATCCATGCCGTTAACGTGGGCATTCAGTCCATGATGAGCGCGCTACGCCAGGATCCGTATGCCCTGGAAAGCGTGCATATCTCCATCATCACCTTTGATAACGAAGCCCGGGAGTTTATCCCGCTGACTTCGCTGGAAGAGTTTCAATTTAGCGATATTGTCGTCCCTAGCGCAGGGGGCACCTTCACCGGTGCCGCGCTGGAATGTCTGATCCAGTGCGTTGACCGCGATATTCATCGTTCCGATGGCGATCAGAAAGGCGACTGGCGGCCTTTGGTGTTCCTGATGACCGATGGCACCCCGTCAGACAGCTATGCCTATGGCGAGGCGATCAAGGAAGTCAAAAAACGCTCCTTCGGCTCCATTATCGCTTGCGCGGTTGGGCCGAAGGCCAAACATGAGCACCTCAAGCAACTGACCTCCCAGGTTGTGGCCCTTGAAACTCTGGATTCAACGGCATTTTCCGGCTTCTTCAAATGGGTGTCAGCCAGCGTGGCGTCGGGCAGTTCCAGTGCCGGTGTCACCGCCGGGCAGGACAATCTGCCGCCGCCGCCACCGGAAATACAGCTGGTTCTGTAGCCAACAGGCAAAGCCTCAACCCGAGACTTTGCCTGTTTTTTCTCGCCCCCACGACGAAGTTTCGGCCTGACGAGGTTTTTAACCATGCGAAGACTGCCTATTTTCCTGGTACTGGACTGCTCGGAGTCCATGATCGGGGAAAGCCTGAAGAAAATGAATGATGGCCTGCAAAGGATCGTCAGCGACCTGAAAAAAGACCCCCACGCGCTGGAGACCGCCTGGCTATCGGTGATCGCCTTCGCCGGGGTAGCAAAAACCATCGTGCCGCTGGTGGAGGTGGTGTCATTTTATCCCCCGCGCCTGCCGATCGGCGGTGGCACCAATCTGGGTGCGGCTTTGCGGGAGCTCACCCACCAGCTTGACCAACAGGTCAGAAAAACCACCCAGGAACGCAAAGGCGACTGGAAACCGGTAGTTTACCTGCTCACCGATGGCCGCCCAACGGATGACCCCATCCCCGAAATCAAACGCTGGAAAGAACAGTACGCGAGCAAGGTCAACCTAATCGCCATTGGCCTTGGCCCTTCCGCCGATATGAACATCCTGCGGCAGTTGACCGACAACGTCTTGCTGTTCACCGATAGCCAGGAAGGTGATTTCACCCAGTTCATCAAGTGGATCACCGCTTCCGTTTCCGCGCACAGCCGCAGCGTTGGGGAAGATGCGCCTCCGCTGCTCACCCACACCGATCACATTGTACGGCTGGCCAAAGATGATATCGCCAGAGCCTACGACGAGAACTGCGTTACCCTGACGGGCCGGTGCAGCAAGTCACGCCGCCCTTACCTGATGAAATACGAGCGCCCGGCCGTTAACCTCTCCTCGCTGGATTTCAAGCTCAATATCAACGGCTTTAACCTCAACGGCTGCTTCCCGATCGATGAGGATTATTTTGCCTGGAGCGATGAGTCCGCGTCCGCGATCCAAGTTAACACCAGCGAGCTGCACGGAGTGCCGGGTTGCCCTTACTGCGGCAATGCCAGCGCGTTCGCCATGTGTAGCTGCGGCAAGCTACTGTGTATCAACGGGCCCGATGACGTTATCTGTCCGTGGTGCGACAAGGGCCTGACGTTCAGGGACAACGGCGGCGACTCTGATTTTGACGTGACGCGAGGGAAAGGCTGATGGAAGACCTACACCAGAAAGTGTTGACGCTGATCCTGGAGGAAACCACAGCATCGGTGGACGACGCCAAGCTTGTCAGCCTCAGTGCCGATGAGGAAATCGGCGCCTTACTCACCATTCTCATTAAGAACGTGACGGCCAGAGTGACCCCGCCCGACGCCGAAGAAATACCGAAGGTGATCCTCACCAAAAGCGAAGACATCCCGGTAGCCGAGGCAACCCCCGCTGACTGGCAGAAAATGCCGTTTACTCCGTTGGAAGAACAAGGAGACGTCACCGTGCCTGAAACTGCAAAAGAAGACCTGAAACCGGGCCAGATCCCATCAGGGACTACCACGCCAGTAAGTATGCCTCTGAACGTTCAGCCACAGGCAAAAATCAACGTGGCCAATGCCCGCAGCGGCGTGCCCTTCCATTCTGAAATCGATATCGTGCTGGACGATGGCACGACCGCCGCAGTGGTGGCCGTCGAGTTCTCGCAAGATATCGGCATCACTTTCGATCCCGCGACGTCTGCACTAGTGGGAACCGCGACCGAAAGCGGCGACTTTGAAATCACGGTCACCTGGTCCTGCCCAGCGGTGCCGCAAAGCTCTACCAAGATCCCTTTTATCGTCAACCCCGATCCGCGCAGCCTGTGGAAAATCGTTGAGCCACCGGCCGACTCCCACTATTTCAAACCGCATGTTGCCCATCAGCATATCCAGGAACCCGGCGTGAACATCGTGGCGGCCAGCCGCAGAGGGCGCTCGCACGAACATGCCGGCACCTTCCGAGACGATGACTTTTACATCGCCAGCAATAGCGAGACCGGCTGGAACATCATGCTGGTAGCGGACGGCGCAGGCAGCGCGAAAAACTCGCGCGAAGGTTCTCGCATCGTGACGCAAACCGTGGGCAGCTATCTGACGGATCAGTTGAACAGCGACAAAGGCAAAGAGCTAAAACAATGCGTTATTCGCTGGGAAACGGACGATCAGCGGGTGGTGTGGGAAGCGTTTAATCGCCTGTTCCGCCAGGCCTCAATCATGGCCGTCAACACCATCAGCAATGAATCCATCCGCGCGGAAGAGAGCGTTAAATCCTATTCCACCACCTTGCTGGTCACCGTTTCATTCCGCACTGGGGACGAGCTGTTCGCCGCCTCTTTCTGGCTGGGCGACGGGGCAATTGCGGCCTACGGACCAGTCGGCAAGGTACGCGTGCTGGGTACGCCGGATAGCGGCGAGTATGCGGGCCAAACGCGCTTCCTGGATGCCGATGCGGTGAACGATGCCAACTTCAGTAAGCGCATCAGCATCGGTAAATGGACCGAGGTCTCCCATCTGGTGCTGATGACGGACGGCGTCTCCGATCCCCGCTTTGAAACGGATAACGGCCTGCTCAATAGCCAGAAGTGGGACGCACTGATCGCGGAACTGACGCCCTGCCTGAGCGATCCCTCACAGCCCGCAGAGCGGCTGGCTGAATGGCTGAACTTCTTCTCCCCGGGTAATCACGACGATCGGACCCTGATCGTGGCATGGTGAGTAAAATGGCAAATATTGTTACCTGTACCACCAGGGATGGCGCAACCATCCAGTATGTTGATGAAATCATCGGCTCCGGCTCGATGAAGGACGTCTACTTTTCGCCGGATAAGTCCTACGTGGTGGCATTCTATAAAAAGCCGCAGAACGAGCAGGCGAAAGAACGCATCGAGATGATCACCGGCCGCTACCGGCAGAACATTTTCGAACAGTCCGGTGGCGATTACTGGCAAGGGCTGTTTTGTTGGCCGACCAGCATAGTGGAACACGACGGCAAAATCGGCATCGTGGTGCCCACCTACCAGAGCCACTTCTTCTTCAAGTACGGCTCGAAGAACAACGACTTCCTGGGCATTAAAGGCCGCGAGAAGGAAGGCAAATGGTTCGCCAGCGCCAATAACCAGAACAAGTTTCTCGATCCGCGTGAACGCGGCAACACCCTGAATTACCTGAAGGTGTGCCTGTTGCTGACCCGGGCCGTCCGGCGTATGCACGCCGCCGGCCTGTGCCACAGCGATCTGAGCTATAAAAACGTGCTGATCGACCCCGAACAGGGCCATGCCTGCATCATTGATGTCGACGGGCTGGTTGTTCCGGGCAAGTATCCACCAGACGTGGTCGGCACACCGGACTTTATCGCCCCGGAAGTGGTGAAAACCAGCCATCTGCCGAAAGAGGACCCGCAGCGCATTCTGCCAAGCATCTCTACCGACCGGCACGCCTTGTCCGTGCTCATCTACATGTATCTGTTCTTCCGCCATCCGCTGCGCGGCGGCAAGATCCATGACATGGACGATGAGATGCGCGATGAATCGCTGGCAATGGGCGAGAGAGCGCTGTTTATTGAGCACCCGACCGACCACAGCAATGCGGTCAAACTCAACCAGGTCAGCCCTTCCTCGCTGCCTTGGGCCGATCCGCAGAAAGTGCCCTACACCATAATGGGGCCCTACCTGACGCCGCTGTTTGAAAGAGCGTTCATCGAGGGCTTGCACGAACCGACCAAGCGGCCAACCGCCGATGAGTGGGAAACGGCGCTGGTGAAAACGGTCGATCTGATCCAGCCGTGCCAGAACGCTGCCTGCGAGCAGAAATGGTACGTGTTCTCCGGTAAGAATCGCCCGGCCTGTCCGTATTGCGGCACACCGTTCAAGGGCAAGCTGCCAATCCTGAATCTGTACTCCTCACGTAAGGCCGGGAGCTTCCGCCCCGACGATCATCGCCTGATGGTCTGGAGCGGCCAGTCGATTTATGCCTGGCACGTTAACCGCCTGATCGCCCCCAACGAACGCACACCGGACGCGCAGAAAAAACGCGTGGGCTATTTCGTATTCCATAACGATCAGTGGTGGCTGGTGAATGAAGGTATCAGCGGGCTGTTGTCCTTACCGGATAAAAAGGTCGTGCCGATTGGCGACAAGCTGGCGCTGAACGATGGCGTGCAGTTCGTGCTTTCCACCGAAGAAGGCGGCAGGTTAGTCGTGGTGCAGTTGGTGTCTAACTAGGCTAAGAGGAGCGCGGACGCAGTTCGGTTTTCTTCAGCCAAAAGGCCACCACTCCCCTCACCCCAACCCTCTCCCAAAGGGCGAGGGAGCTGTCCGGTGTCGTTTGCAGCTAATGTGATCCTGCGTAGGGGCGCTGCATGCTGCGCCCGTGCTCAGACAGATGCAGGAGTAAAATTGTGGCAAGTACGGTCCCCTCTCCCTGTGGGTGAGGGGTATCACGACATCGTAACAACTGACCTAGCACACCACCTCGCCATATTTATCGCGATATTCTTTGGGCGTCATATCATCATCTTTCTTGAACACCGAGTAGAAATATTGCAACGAGGGATAACCGCACATCTGTGATATCTCGTTGATTGATAGCGACGTTGTGGTCAGCAGGATGCGGGCGCGATCGAGCTTCTCTTCATGAATGACGTAATGGATGGTCTGGCCGGTTTCATCCTTGAAGCGTTTTTCCAGATTGGAACGCGACATGCCCACCGCATCCAAGACCTGCTCCACCTTGATGCCCTTGCAGGCATGGTGGCGAATATAATGCATCGCCTGGATAACCGCCGGATCGCGCAGCGAGCGGAAATCGGTAGAGCGGCGTTCAATCACCTTGACCGGCGGCACCAGAATACGCTGCAACGGCAACTCGCGCTGATTAAGCAACTGATGCAGCAATTTCGCCGCACGATACCCCATCTGGCGGGTGCCTTGCGCCACCGACGACAGCGCCACGCGTGACAGATAGCGTGTCAGCTCTTCGTTATCGATGCCAATCACACACAGCTTTTCCGGCACCACGATATCCAGATGCTCGCACACCTGCAACAGATGCCGCGCCCGCGCATCGGTGACGGCGATAATGCCGGTTTGCTGCGGCAGCGTCTGCACCCAGTCCGCCAGCCGGTTCTGTGCGTACTGCCAGTTTTCCGGTGCCGTCTCCATGCCTTGATAGACCACGCCCTGATATTGCTCTTTCGCCACCAGCTGGCGAAAAGCGTGCTCACGCTCCTGTGCCCAGCGCTTGCCTCCCTCAACCGGCAAGCCGTAGAAAGCAAAGCGGTTCAGGCCCTTCTCTTTCAAATGCATGAAAGCCGCTTCCACCAGCGCATGGTTATCGGTGGCGATGTAATGCACTGGCGGGTAATCCGCTTCACGGTGATAAGAACCGCCCACGCCGACGATCGGCACCTTCACGTTATGCAGCAGTTGTTCGATTTCACGATCGTCGAAATCGGCAATCACCCCATCCCCTAACCAGTCTTTGATGTTGTCGATACGGCAGCGGAAATCCTCTTCGATGAAAATATCCCAATCGCTCTGCGATGCCTGTAAATACTCACCTACGCCTTCCACCACCTGCCGGTCGTAGACTTTGTTGGCGTTGAACAGCAACGTAATACGGAAACGCTTCTCGAACATGCCCTATCCCCGAAAAACCACGTGCTCACTGAATAGCATAGCCTTTCAGTGAGCAGTTAAAATCCGGCCAGAATTGTGAGGTACCGCCAACTAGCTTAGCGTTATTTAGGCACGACGCTTGGTGGCCGAGTCCATCCACACCGCCAGCAACAGGATCGCGCCTTTGACGATGTACTGCCAGAAGGTCGGTACGTCTAGCATGCTCATGCCGTTATCCAGCGAAGCCATGATAAACGCGCCCATGACCGCACCGGCCACGCTGCCGATCCCTCCCGCCAGACTAGTGCCGCCAATCACGCAGGCGGCGATGGCGTCCAGCTCGGCGATATTGCCCGCGGAAGGCGAACCGGCCCCCAGCCGTGAACTGAGGATCAGGCCAGCAATCGCCACCATCAGGCCATTGATGGCAAATACCGCCAGCTTGGTGCGCTCGACGTTCACCCCGGAAAGCCGCGCCGCATCGATATTGCCGCCGATGGCGTAAATACGCCGGCCAAAAGCGGTGCGGCTGGCCATAAATATCCCCGCCAGCATCAGCGCCGTCAGGATCAGCACTGGTGTGGGTACGCCGCGATAGTCATTCAGCAAATAGATGGAGCCAAGTACGATCACCGCCATGATGCTTTGCCGGGCAACGTTGCCACCCGCCGCAGGCACCGGCAGGCCTAACCGTACGCGCTTGCTGCGGCTGCGCCATTGCCAGGCCACAAACGCCATCAGCCCCAACGCGCCAATGCCAAAGCCTAGACCGCCCGGCAGATAACTCTGGCCAATCTGCGACATCGCATCGCTGGTAGGGGCCACGGTGGTACCGTTGGTGATACCGATCAGGATGCCGCGAAACGCCAACATCCCGGCCAACGTGACGATGAACGACGGCACCTTGCGGTACGCCACCCACCAGCCGTTCCACGCGCCAAGCAGCAAACCGGCAAGCAGCGTCACCACGATGGTCAACGGCAGCGGCCAGCCGAGCCAGACATCGAAGATCGCCGCCGCACCGCCCAGCAGGCCCATCATCGAGCCGACCGACAGGTCGATTTCCGCCGAAATAATCACGAACACCATGCCGACCGCCAGAATGCCGGTGATCGCCGTCTGGCGCAGCAGGTTGGAAATATTGCGCGCGCTGAGATACGCCCCTTCGGTGGTGAAGGTAAAGAACAGCATAATGATGACGATCGCCGCCAGCATCACGAACACTTGCAGATTGAGTGATTTAAGCGGCAATAGCGGCTTTTTCTCCGCCAATGGTGGCATACTTGCTTCAGATTGCGTGTTTTTCGACATATTTGTCACTCCTCAACGCGGCTTCCATCACCTGTTCCTGGGTCAGATTGCGGTTTTCCAGCGCGGCTTTGATTTTCCCTTCATGCATCACCAAGACCCGATCGCTTAACCCCAACACTTCTGGCAGTTCGGAAGACACGACGATCACCGAGATACCTTGCTGCACCAGCTGATTGATTAACTTGTAGATTTCGTATTTGGCACCGATGTCGATACCCCGCGTCGGTTCATCCAGGATCAGGATTTTCGGGTTCAGCAGCAGGCACTTGGCGAGGATTGCCTTTTGCTGATTGCCCCCGCTCAAACGGCCAATCGGCAGCTCCGCCGACGCGGTTTTTACCTTCAGCCGCACCAGCGATTGCTGAATGGTGGCCTGCTCGCGCGCATCGTCCAACATCGACAGTGGACCGCTAAAATCATCCAGCGCCGCCAGAGTCATGTTGGCGCCAACGCCCATCACCGGCACGATGCCGTCACGTTTGCGGTCTTCCGGCACCATGGCGATGCCATAACGCATGGCCTGACGACAGTTATTGATCACCACGGGTTGGCCTTCCAGGGTAATGCTGCCCTGCCAGCGGCCGTGATAGGCACCAAACAGGCACTGCATGGTTTCGGTGCGGCCGGAGCCAACCAGCCCGGCGACGCCAAGGATTTCGCCGCGCCGCAGAGTGAATGACACATCGTCGACCCGGCGAATATGCCGGTTGATGGGATGCCAGGCGGTCAGGTTATCGACCTGCAACACCACCTCACCGATGCTGTGCGGTTCCTGCGGATAAAGCTCCGTCAGTTCGCGCCCCACCATCATGGCGATAATGTCTTCCTCGCTCATCTCTGCCGCCAGGCGGGTGCCGATATGCTTGCCATCGCGGATCACGCAGATCACATCCGAGATCGCCTTCACCTCGTTCAACTTATGCGAAATATAAATACAGGCGATACCGTGATGACGCAGATCCTGCACGATCGCCAGCAGGGTGGCGGTTTCACTTTCGGTCAGCGAGGCGGTCGGCTCATCCAGCACCAGCAGACGCACCTGCTTATTCAAGGCCTTGGCGATTTCCACCAGTTGCTGCTGGCCTAGCCCCAGCTCCCCAACGCGGGTATTAGGGTCCACCGCCAGCTTGACCTGCGCCAACATCCGTTGGCAACGCAGGTACATGGCATCAAAATCCATCAGGCCAAAGCGGCCCCACTCGGCACCGAGAAACATGTTTTCCAGCACCGTCATCTGTTTTACCAGTGCCAGTTCCTGGTGAATGATGGCAATGCCTTTCTGCTCGGTATCGCGAATGGTTTTAGCACTAATCAACTCGCCAGAAAAATAAATTTCCCCCTGGTAACTGCCGTGCGGATATATCCCGCACAGCACCTTCATCAAGGTTGATTTGCCCGATCCATTTTCACCGCATAAAGACATGACCTGGCCGGCTTCGAGCGTCAGGCTGACATTATCAACCGCTTTAACCGCGCCAAATTGTTTGCTGATATTCTTCATTGCCAATAAACAGGGCATAATTCCCTCCGATCGATGGTATTAATTTATTTATCCAGATCGGCTTTTTTATGGAAACCATCGGCAACGATGGTACTGTCGACATTGGATTTATCGACCGAGATCGGCGTCAGTAACCAGGCAGGAACTTCTTTACTGCCATTATTTAAAGTGGCGTTGGATTTCGGCTGTTCACCACTGCCCAGTTGGACCGCAATATCGGCGGCCTCATCGGCCAGCTTGCTGATCGGTTTGTACACCGTCATGGTCTGAGTACCGGCGATAATGCGTTTTACCGCCGCCAGATCGGCATCCTGCCCGGATATCGCAACCTTGCCCGCCAACCCTTGTGCGGCCAGCGCCTGGATCGCGCCGCCAGCGGTCGCATCGTTGGAGGCCACCACCGCATCAATGTGGTTGTTATTGGCGGTCAGGGCATTCTCCATGATTTTCAACGCATTTTCCGGCAGCCAGGCGTCCACCCACTGGTCGCCGACCACTTTTATCTTGCCGCTGTCGATCAACGGTTGCAGCACGTTCATTTGTCCCTTGCGGAACAGCTTGGCGTTATTATCCACCGGGGAACCGCCCATCAGGAAGTAATTTCCCTGCGGCACGCGCTGCACCAGGCTTTGCGCCTGCAACTCACCCACTTTTTCATTATCAAACGAGATGTAGAAATCGATATCGGCGTTGTTAATCATCCGGTCGTAGGCCAGCACTTTAATGCCTTCGCGCTTGGCTTCGCTAATCACATTGCTCAGCACCTGCCCGTTGTAGGGAATGATCACCAGCACGTCGACGCCGCGGTTGATCATGTTTTCAATCTGCGCCATCTGGGTTTCTTCGTTGCCGTTGGCGGATTGGACGAACACTTTCGCCCCCAACGACTCGGCCTTTTTAACGAAGATATCGCGGTCTTTCTGCCAGCGCTCCAGGCGCAGATCGTCGATCGCCATGCCGATCTTAACTTCTTTACTGAATCCCGGTTGGCTGGCCAACACCAGCATGGCGCAGGCGGAGAGTAACAGGTGCTTTAATTTCATCTTATATACCTTGTTTATATAACCCATAATGTTTAAGTGGGTATGCGTTGTAGGGGTAATAATGAAACAGCCGGTTATTGATTAACGACCAACGGATTGTTGTCGCTTATTTGCACTTGGGCAATTACTGATTTTTACCCACCAATTATGATTTTTGGTTTAATGTTGGTTTTATGATAGCGATCATGTTTTAGCCATGTAAAATTCTACTACTGCAAATGAAAATGCCCGACACACAGCCGCTTAAGCAAATTAACCTCCAATATGAGATCTACCGCACATTTAATAATTCTTTGAATTTGAGTGTGAAATAACGTAATTGTGACCGCCGGTTTGAACTCCTAGGATTAACTCATCCCGTAAAGCCGGGCCCCGCTACCAAGGAGTTGAGAATGCAATCTTATTTTGATCAGCTGGAACAAGTTCGCTACGAAGGCACCCACAGCAACAACCCCCTGGCGTTTCGCCATTACAACCCGGATGAAATCATCCTGGGCAAACGCATGGCCGAGCATTTGCGCTTCGCCGCCTGCTACTGGCACACCTTCTGCTGGAACGGCGCAGACATGTTCGGTGTTGGCGCGTTCGACCGCCCATGGCAACAGCCGGGCGACGCCCTGGGGCTGGCAAAACGTAAGGCCGAGGTGGCATTCGAATTCTTCCACAAGCTGAACGTGCCGTTCTACTGCTTCCACGACGTGGACGTTTCGCCGGAAGGCGCTTCGCTGAAGGAGTATCTGAACAACTTTGCGGTGATGACCGACGTGCTGGCTGAACAACAGCAAAACAGCGGCGTGAAACTGCTGTGGGGCACCGCCAACTGCTTTAGCCACCCACGCTACGGTGCAGGTGCAGCCACCAACCCGGATCCGGAAGTGTTCAGTTGGGCCGCCACCCAGGTCTATACCGCCATGAACGCCACCCAACGACTGGGCGGGGAAAACTACGTGCTGTGGGGGGGCCGCGAAGGTTACGAAACCCTGCTGAATACCGACCTGCGCCAGGAACGCGAGCAAATCGGCCGCTTTATGCAAATGGTGGTCGAGCACAAACACAAAATCGGCTTCCAGGGCACGCTGTTGATCGAACCTAAACCGCAAGAACCGACCAAGCATCAGTACGATTACGACGTTGCCACGGTGTACGGCTTCCTGAAACAGTTCGGGCTGGAAAAGGAAATCAAGGTCAACATCGAAGCCAACCACGCCACGCTGGCCGGCCATTCGTTCCACCATGAAATCGCCAGCGCAATTGCGCTCGGAATCTTCGGCTCCGTCGATGCCAACCGCGGCGATCCACAGCTTGGCTGGGATACCGACCAGTTCCCGAACAGCGTGGAAGAAAACGCACTAGTGATGTTCGAAATCCTCAAGGCGGGCGGCTTCACCACCGGCGGCCTGAACTTCGACGCCAAGGTCCGCCGCCAGAGCACGGATAAATACGATCTGTTCTACGGCCACATTGGCGCAATGGACACCATGGCCCTCTCGCTGAAGGTGGCCGCGAAAATGATCGAAGACGGCCAACTGCACCAACAGGTGGCCAAGCGCTATGCCGGTTGGAGCGGCGAGCTGGGCCAGCAGATTTTGCAGGGAAAACTACCGCTGGAAGCCTTGGCGAAGTATGCCGAACAGCATAATCTGGCACCGCAGCACCACAGCGGGCATCAAGAGAAATATGAAAATCTGGTGAACCGTTACCTGTTCGGTTAATGGGTAAGCAGCGGCGGCTAACCCCGCCGCTCAGCAAAAGGAGCCCCTATGTATATCGGCATCGATCTCGGCACTTCCGGCGTAAAGGTCATCCTGCTCGACGAGCAGGGCCAACTGCTGGCCAGCCACGGTGAAACACTGGACATCTCCCGCCCACAGCCGCTGTGGTCTGAACAAGATCCGCAGGCCTGGTGGCAGGCGACCGATCGCGCCATGCTGGCGCTCGGCAAACAACACGCCCTGCAACAGGTGAAGGCCATTGGCCTGACCGGCCAGATGCACGGCGCCACGCTACTGGACAAGCGCCAGCGGGTGCTACGCCCCGCCATCCTCTGGAATGATGGCCGCAGCTTCGAACAATGCCAGGCGTTGGAACAGTCGGTGCCGAAATCGCGTGAAATCACCGGCAACCTGATGATGCCGGGCTTCACCGCACCCAAACTGCTGTGGGTAAAACAGCACGAACCCGAAGTCTTCGGCCAGATCGATAAGGTGCTGCTGCCGAAAGACTATCTGCGCTGGTGCATCACCGGCGAGTTCGCCAGCGATATGTCGGATGCGGCAGGCACGATGTGGTTAGATGTCGCCAAACGCGACTGGAGCGACGACATGCTGGCCGCCTGCGGGCTGACGCGCGATCACATGCCAGCACTGTTTGAAGGCAACCAGATCACCGGCCGGATCCACAATGAACTGGCGCTACGCTGGGGTATGCCGCCAGTACCGGTGGTGGCAGGGGGAGGCGACAACGCTGCCGGTGCGGTAGGCGTTGGGCTGTATCAAGCCGGGCAAGCAATGCTGTCGCTCGGGACTTCCGGGGTTTACTTCGCCGTCAGCGACGGCTTTCTCAGCAACCCGGCCAGCGCCGTACACAGCTTCTGCCACGCGCTGCCCAATACCTGGCACCTGATGTCGGTGATGCTCAGCGCTGCCTCCTGCCTTGACTGGGTATGCAAACTGACCAATGTAAACAGCGTTGCGACGCTGCTACACAACGTCGAGCAGGCAGAACCAGCGGAAGCCCCGCTGTGGTTCCTGCCCTACCTTTCCGGCGAGCGCACGCCACACAACAACCCGAATGCCAAAGGCGTGTTTTGGGGGCTGACCCATCAGCATGGCCCGAATGATTTGGCCCGTGCAGTGTTGGAGGGCGTAGGTTTCGCATTGGCCGACGGCATGGATGTGTTGCACGCCAGCGGCCTGCAACCGATCAGCATTACGCTGATTGGCGGCGGCGCACGTAGCCCATTCTGGCGGCAGATGCTGGCGGATATCAGCGGCCAGCGGTTGGAATACCGCACCGGCGGGGATGTTGGCCCGGCGCTCGGCGCGGCACGGTTGGCGCAGATTGCGTTAAATCCGCAGCGTTCGCTGGCGGAACTGCTGCCCGCGTTGCCGCTGGAACAAGTCCATACGCCGGATGCTGAACGTCATCGGCATTATGCTGAGCGACGGGAGACTTTCCGGCAGTTGTATGAGTGTTTGCTGCCGTTGATGTAAGAGTTGTGGTTGGAATGGTGTTTACTGGTGCCCCCAGATGATTTGGAGTTTGGGGGCATTTGAGGCTGGCTGGCATCGGAACGCTGATGGATAAGTTCGGCAACAGTATGACCGGTACAGGCAAAATGCAGTTTGTTCTGGATGGTTTGAAAGAACAGCGTTGTCTCTGTGAGGGAGGGCTGGTAGTCGGCGGCTAGCGCAAAGATCTCCCGAACCCGCAAAAACACCCGGCGCTCGCTGGCGCGGATATCGCGGATGCGCTCGAGCATCTCGTCGAAATAGTCGGGCACAGCGGATGAGCCAACGGGCGGGTTTTTAAGCCGCTCATCGTCCATCACGAACCCTTTGATCAGGTATTCCTGAAGCGTTTGGGTGGCCCACTGGCGGAATTGGGTGCCTCGGGTGGAACGGACACGGTAGCCAACGGCGAGTATCATCGGCAAACTAAAATATTGAACCTGATAGTTTTTTCCGTCACTGGCAGTTGTTCGGTAAAACCGAACAACTGAATTTTCGACCAGTTCGCCGTCTTCAAAGATATTTTTGATGTGTTCGCTAATGGTTGCTTTAGCTTTGCCGTACAGCTCACACATCATTGCCTGAGATAGCCAAAGAGTGTCGCATTCAAAAAGGCATTCAACGCGAACTCTTCCATCGCCACTAGCGAACATGACAAATTCGCCTGCCGGGGATGATGTTAGATTCACATCTGTCATATCGCCTCCGTTTTAATCTGACTTACAACGCTGTAATGCGTTTAGTATGCCAAAGAACCATGTTGAAGCTCATTACACGAATAGCGTTTATTTTGTAGGCAGACCTGTGTTGGTACGGTGCATTCCCTACGTTGCGGAATGACTGCATATAGCGCCTGCCTTGTATATGCGCCGGGCGTTGTGCGCCACCTCACTACCATCAACAAATTGACTTCCGGTTATCGTAGGCTGTTGATAAAGTCACCGATGGGTAGGTGAAGGGAAACTAGCATGGTCGAACGTATTGATTACCAGATTGAAAAATACAGCTTCACGGAAGTTAATCAAACACCGCGCATTACGCAGCAGTGGGCTGAAGTCATCGAAGAATGCCGCCTGGGACAAGCTGGAAGTATCGAGCGTCTGCGCATCGCTTTGCTGAATGTGGATTATGTCACCAGCTTTGAGCTGCCTTTTCGTTTGCTGCTGGTGCGCGCCCCACAACTGATTGCCGGGTTGCGAGATGAACTACAACTCAGCCAGAAAAACGTCTTGTTTAACGGCAAGCGCTTTGGCTGTGTTTACAGCGTAAAGGCTGATTTGAGTAAGGTGCCGGATGAATTTCAATACTGTCTGTCTACTCGCATTCGCCGAGAAGAAGCGTCAGGTGATACCGCAGCGCCTTACCGGGAGATTGCCAAAGAAATAAAAATGCCGCGCGAGAGGCTTAAACAGGCGCTGGAAAACGGGCTGGCGGTAACGGCGCTGGATGGTCTGTTTTGGTTTGGTATGCAGCGGATCGCCGCCGATGTGGCAATACTCAGAAAAAAGGGGATGCGCATTGCGACTTCAGAGGTCCAGGTGTGGGATAGTTTCACGGCGACTCTTCGCCCTGTACCGGTATATCACGGTGTCTGATGCTCGAACACAGGAGTCAAATAAGAGAATCAATCACATGATAAAAAAGGAGCTATTTAATATTGATAATTGAGTAACTCTCACCAAGTACCCCTAATGCTTTTTCTTGCAACTTTCAGTATAAAAAAATAAACTTGAAAATTCACTCACGATAATATAAATATATCCTAGTAATTATCTCAACACGGAAGAGGTTATAATGCTAAAACAATACCTAGTACCAATCAACGAGGATAATAAATTTCATTACCACCATATGAAAGGATATCTGAGCGCATTAAGCATGTCTCTTTTGGGTGCCATGGTATACTCAATAATTGATAGGGTGGTGAATCCTAACTCTCCACCAGATTGGTTCATTCATTTATTAGCTATCATCCTTGTTTTATGGCTTATTAAAAAAACCTTTGCTCACTCACCTACTACCGTACTAATTAAACCATCAAACTTTAGACACAAAATGATTTTGGCAAAATTCTTTAATTACGCAACATTGATGTTTATTGGTGTAACTTGCTCAGCACTTTACTCAATGATGACATCACCTATAGAGCATAGCTTAAAAAGCTTTATTACATTCATAATAAGCGGCTGTATATTCACAGTTTTCATGGCCCTCTTTAGCTACTTTTCTATAAATCATGTTATCGAGAAAAACAATTTCACTAACGTAAATTCAGATTGATAATCATTAAAACCCTGTCGCAGCACTGCGGCAGGATGAATAATCCTTTCAAAAGGGTAACGCGTTTTTTCTATTAAGCTTAGCTTCGAATAGTCTAGCTAACTCCTCAAAGATCTTCATCCAATGGTGGATATACTCCGACTTATTAACCTCTACCGTGAAGTCAGATACATTTTTATTTATCATTCCGACCCCCTTTCCTTTCCTAAAAGATAACACCATAATATCTCCTTCCACCTCATAATCTAGGTAAAAATCAGAACCTTGCTCACAAAACCATATTGTTTCTTTCTTTTTAGAAGATAGTTTCGCAGATTTTATACAGTCAACGATATCATCAAAACACACTGAGAAATCAGAAAACAAGTCCAAAGTTATTTTTTCGGCCTCACTGAACACAATATCAATATAGCCATTGACATACTGTGACAGCTCTATAAGTGAAAAATGAAACGGCGACAACTCCATTTCCTCCTCATCTAAAAACTCATCTAACTCAACTTTTTTTTCATTTATTCTTAACTTTACCTGCATTTTTTAATCTCCTAATACATAAGGATAGGCTGTAACTGGCCCTTTGTTTTCACTTATAATCACTTTGACTATATATGTGTCCTTCGTCGCTCCATTTGGATAGTAAACATTTGATGACTGCGATACTTTAACGTCATGAACACCTGGTGTTATTGGAGCCTTCTCGAATGCCTCTTCGATCATTCTATTATCACTAAAGTGACCTTGAGGATTGCCAGTAGACCTTGCTCTATCCCTCATCGATTGTTCACTATGTTGGGAGCCATGTCGATTTCGTGCATGCCCATACTTTTTAGTGCTCATACCCGATTTATGGTTCGGCTTACAGCTCAAACCAAGCGGATCGACCCAACTCAGCGGATTTGGTGCGTACTGATAAAGATTCAGCCCACCGGCCAAACCAATCGGGTCAGGCGTGATAAACCGCCCTACCTCAGGCGCATAATACCGGTAAGTATTGTAATGTAACCCGGTCTCTTCATCCACATATTGCCCAGCGTAGCGCAGCGGCTGGCTGAATCTGCCCAACGGCCTGCTGAGGTTGCTCCACATGGCATCGGTCTGCCGGGTGACCTGCCCAAATATCCCATACTGCCCCGACCAGACCATCTCGCCCTGCGCGTCGGTCACTTCCTGTGGTGAACCGTTCAGATCGGTGTGATACCAGTACAACCGGTCCCCGGTGTAATGCTTTTCAATACAGGCCAACGGCGTGTAGGCTTCGTTCGGGTCGTAGCAGTAGGTTTGCTGATTATCGTCAGTGCGACTTTGCAACAGCCGCAACCCCTGCCACAAGAAATGGGTTTCATGCCGTTCCTGACGAAGGGTAACGACCTTGCTTGACCTGCGGCCCAGCGCGTCATAATGATACTGCGCTTCAAACAGCCCTTTGGGCCCGCTGCCTTTGGCTCCCACCAAACGGTTATCCGCATCATACCGATAGTGCTGGACCAGACCGTCGTTTCGCCGCTCCACCATGTTGCCAAAGGCATCATACTGATACTGCCATCGCTCCCAGCGTGTCAGCCGGTTGTCCTGATAAGGTTCACTGCCACGGACGTACGCCGAATTCTCCGGGGTCTGCATCGGCAGTATCAGCGCGTTGTCAGCCTGGTCATAATGTACTGCGGTTTGGCCGGTTTGTGCCGAATAGCTACTACGCAGCCGCCCTTCAACATCATAGCCGTAACTCAGCATGCCCCGGTTGTTGTCTTCCACCGCCGCCAGTTCGTGCAGCTCATCATAATAATAGGCTCGCCACAAGATTCCCTGCTCTGGATAGGTGAGCGCATCTGTGAGGCGGTTGCTGATACTGGTTTGCCACTGGCGGCGGCCCAGGCGGTCATAACGACGATGTTGCGTCAGTGTACCTTGGGTACGGCTGGTCTCCCGGTGCAGCGCATCGCGCTCAAACTCGCTGATGAGTTGATCATTGAAACGGATGGCGGTGACGTGCCCAGAGCCATAGTGCAGCCAGTGGAACTGGTCGTCGTTCGGCAGGCCAAGCGTGATCAGGTTGCCCAATGCATCATACTGGTAGGTGAGTGCCTCGACGCCGTTATGCTCCCTGGTCATCCTCCCCAGCGCATCCCGTTCAAAAGTGACGGTATTGGGCTGGATACCCAGTTTCTCACCCTGCTCGGTAGGCGTACGGCTGGCGCTGAGTAAGCTGCCCATCGCATCCCACTGGTACGTTACCCGTTCGGTCTGAGTCTGGCGCACAATCACCTGGCCTTGCGCATCGTAGGTCAGTTGGCTAACTTTCTCCGGTCGGTGCCCTTTGTCGTCTGTAGTACCACGCTGCACAACTTCGGTAACCTGCCCATCAGCATTAAAACGGTAACCGTAGCGGGTATCATCCGGACGTTGTTCTTCCTGCAAGCGGCCTTCTGCATCCCGGGTAAAGCGATAGATGCCGCCGTTGGCGTTATCCAGGCTGAGCAGATGACCTTCCACGTCATAGCCGTAGTGAAGCGTTCTGTTCAGGCGATCTGAACCGTACCGGGTTTCTT
>NZ_AYMQ01000044.1 GCF_000633355.1 Serratia sp. H1w | reverse complement strand
TCATGGAGGCCTGGAACGCCAGCGGCGGCTCTGCCGGCGCCCGAAGTATAGCGACTATCGTCTCCAGGGACTCTGGCTTCAAAATGGGGCGCTGGCTGGCCGGCAAACTGATGAAAGAGCTGGATATCGCCAGTTGCCAGGTACCGGCACACAAATACAAACGCGGCGGAAACGAACACGTTGAAATACCGAACCATCTCGACCGCCAGTTCGCGGTTACCGCACCGGACCAGGTCTGGTGCGGTGATGTGACCTATATCTGGACGGGCAAATGCTGGGCTTACCTGGCGTTGGTGCTGGACTTGTTCGCCCGCAAACCTGTGGGCTGGGCCATGTCGACGTCGCCGGGTTCGGCACTGACGGTCAAGGCGTTGCAGATGGCCTGGGAGCTACGCGGTCGACCAACCGGCGTGATGTTCCACAGCGACCAGGGCAGCCACTATACCAGCCGTAAATATCGGCAGGCACTGTGGCGCTGTCGGATAAAGCAGAGTATGAGTCGGCGGGGTAACTGCTGGGATAACGCCCCGATGGAGCGGTTCTTCAGAAGCCTGAAGACCGAATGGGTGCCGACGAAGGGCTACAACAGCTTCAGCGAGGCCCAAAGCGCGACAATCCGCTACATCGCGGGGTATTACAGCGCCGTACGGCCTCACGGGTACAACGGCGGCTTAACGCCAAACGAATCTGAGCGACTGTACTACTTACAGTCTAATGCGGTGGCCAGTATTAGTTGACCACTACA